>CBFDCR010000004.1:0-126711 GCA_965603365.1 uncultured bacterium | reverse complement strand
GTTTGCGATTCGCGAGGGCGGCAGAACCATCGGAGCCGGTTCGGTAACGGATATTGTCGAATAATTAGGGAATAAAATGACGACAAAGATTAGAATTAAGTTAAAATCCTTTGATAGTCGGATACTGGATAAGTCATCTGCGGAAATTGTGGCCAAGGCCAGAAGGACCGGCGCCAGGGTAGCCGGGCCTATTCCTATTCCCACACGGATTGAGCGGTTTTGTGTTTTGAGATCTCCCCATACGGATAAAAAGTCTCGTGAACATTTTGAGCGGAGAACCCACAGCAGGTTAATTGAAATCTTAGAGCACAATGATGATACCATTGCCGAATTAAAGAAAATGGATTTACCCGCCGGTGTAGAGGTTGAGGTAAAGTCTAACTGACAATGAGGAACCCTCTCAATGGCAGATGATGATGCCGATTTTAATATATAGAAGGTGAACAAAATGATTCAGGGATTAATTGGCAAGAAATTGGGAACGACTCAGGTTTTTGATGATGAGGGAAGAGTGCTTCCCGTAACTGTACTGAAGGCCGGGCCGTGCCTGGTGGTACAAAAAAAAGTATTGGAACACACCGAAGAGAAAAAAATCCAATTGGGCTTTGTGGAAGATAAAAAAGTAAAAAATGTGAACAAGCCGATGGCAGGTCATTTCCAGAAGGCTGGTGTACCCCCTACCCGGGTACTCAGGGAATTTTTTGTGGACGATGATGTTTTAAATATCGGTGATACCGTGAAAGCCGACATCTTTTCGGAGAAAGAGGCCATCAATGTGGTGGGCCTCACCAAGGGAAAAGGTTTCCAGGGGGTCGTCAAAAGGTGGAATTTTGCCGGTGGCCGGGCCACCCATGGATCGATGTTCCACCGCAGACCGGGTTCAACCGGGATGTGCGCTTTCCCAGGTAAGATGATTAAAGGAAAAAAACTGCCCGGCAGGATGGGCGGAAAACGGAAAACCGTGCGTGGTCTCAGCGTGGTCAAGGTGGATCTTGAAAACAATTTGATTTTGGTTAAAGGTGCTGTACCGGGTTATAGCGGAAATTATGTTTATATCATGAAGGATTCCTTTAAAAGGAGAGGAAGATGATTAAGCTGAAGGTAAAGGATTTGCAGAACAAAGATGTGAGTGAGATCCGCCTGCCGGAGGAAATATTTGACTATCCCTTAAAAGAGCATCTTATTTATGAGGCGGTTAAAAATTTTAGAGCCAACCAGAGACAGGGTACCGCTTCTACCAAAACTAGAGGAAAGGTTGCTGGAAGTGGGCGAAAACCCTGGCGGCAAAAGGGAACCGGCCGGGCGAGGGCAGGCTCTACACGCAGCCCTTTGTGGCGATCAGGTGGTACTACTTTTGGTCCCCAGCCCAGGGATTATTCCTATCACATGCCAAAAAAGGCTAAGAGGAATGCGCTAAAATCGGTACTCTCCGACAAAATCAGGCATAATCGAATTTACGTCATCGATGAATTTAAAATGAAATCCAACAAAACCAGAGATAGCCTTTCCCTTTTAAATAACTTTGATTTTGATAAACTGCTGATTGTGGATAAGAAAGAAAACCAGGAGTTGATTCTCGCGACCCGGAATATCCCCAACATCAAGGCTATTGACTTCACCGAGATGAACATATACGATTCTCTGGACTTCAGCTATATTATGTTCTCGGTAGACGCGGTGAATCAACTGGTGGAGGTACTGAAATGAAATTGGAACATACCGATATCATCATTGCGCCCTTTATAACCGAAAAGTCGACGGACTTAAAAGATAGAGACAGGATTCTTTGTTTCAAGGTGCACCGGGATGCCAACAAAATCATGATTAAGAAGGCGGTGGAGGAGTTGTTCAAAACAAAAATCCTTTGGGTAAAGGTCGCGAGCTTTAAAGGGAAAACGAAGCGTTACGGAAGGTTCACCGGTAAGAGACCTTCCTGGAAAAAGGCATATGTCAAGTTGAAAGCGGATGCCAAGATGATCGAATATTTTGAGGTGGGATAATGGGCATGAAGACATACAATCCTGTTACGCCGGGCCAACGGGGCAAGACCGGTTATACGTTTGAAGAGATTACCACTAACAAGCCTTATAAAAAGCTGGTGACAGCACTGAAGAAATCTGGCGGACGAAACAGCCAGGGGCGAATTACCATTCGCTTTAGGGGCGGTGGACACAAAAGGAAGTATCGCATTATTGATTTTAAGCGGAAAAAGTTTGATGTATGGGGGACGGTTGAAACCATTGAATATGATCCCAACCGGACCGCCCGAATCGCTCTGGTGAAATATGAAGATGGCGATAGAGCCTATATTTTGGCTCCCCTGGGCATTAAAGTAGGAGGCAGGGTGATTTCCACCAACCAGGAAGCGGAAATTCTGCCGGGGAATTCTTTACTTCTTAAGAACATTCCGGTGGGCACTGTACTTCATAATATTGAGCTGCAGCAAGGCCGAGGCGGTCAAATCGCCAGATCCGCCGGAACGTCTGTTACCTTAATGGCCAAAGAGGGAAAGTACGCCCTGATCAAAATGCCTTCTGGGGAATTAAGAAAAATTCATCTGAATTGTCGAGCCACCGTCGGGCAATTGGGCAATATTGAACACAGCAATATCAAGATAGGTAAGGCTGGCCGCAGCCGCTGGCTGGGTAAGCGCCCCCATGTCAGAGGTACGGTGATGAATCCGGTGGATCATCCCCACGGCGGCGGAGAAGGTAAGACCAAGGGCGGACGAATCCCGGTGACCCCCTGGGGTAAACCCACAAAGGGATATAAAACCAGAAGGAACAAGAAGACTCAAAAGTTCATTGTAAAGAGGAGAAAGTAAACGAATGGGACGCTCATTAAAAAAAGGTGTGTATATCGATGAAAAATTAATGGAAAAAGTTCTGGCTACCAAAAGGTCGCAAAAAAAAGAAGTCATCAAGACCTGGTCCAGAAGATCGACTGTGGTACCTGAAATGGTAGGACTCACCATGGCCGTGCACAACGGTAAGAAGTTTATTCCGGTATTTATCACAGAAAATATGGTGGGATATAAATTGGGCGAGTTTGCCGAGACGAGAAATTATAAAGGTCATACCTCGAAAGACAGCAAAGCCAAAAGATAGGAGGTTCTGATGGGTCAAGTTGCCGTAGCCAAAGGTAAGTATTTGAAGATATCGCCGAGAAAAATTCGATTAATGGCGGATCTCATTCGAGGGAAAGATGCCGGTGAGGCACTTACAATTTTAAGATTTTCGAGAAAGAAAAAGGCTGCCGGGATGATTGCTAAAGTGCTGAACTCGGCAATCGCCAATGCTCAGGTCAAATATCCCAATGTTGATGTGGATAATCTATTTATTTCAAGGATTTTTGCCGACAAAGCACCTTATCTGAAGAGATTCAGAGCCGCTCCCCGTGGGCGAGGGGTCAAAATATTAAAAAGATATGCACATGTGACGATATATTTAGACGAAAGAGAGGAGAAATAATGGGGCAAAAAACGCATCCATATGGTTTTAGATTGGGATTTAACAAAGGCTGGTTATCCTTATGGTACAGTAAAGGTCGAAACTATATTGATCTGTTTCACTCGGATATTAAGATCAGGAAGTTAATTAAAAAGAAGTACAAACATGCCGGCATTGCCGTCATTGAAGTGAAACGGATTTCCGATACCATACGAGTACAAATAAATACGGCCCGTCCTGGTATTATCATCGGCAAGGGGGGGGCCGGTATTCAGCAAATGAAGGTCTATATTAAAGAATTGACTGGAATGACTATGGACAAGATTCTGGTCGATGTGATCGAGATAAAATATCCCGAACTGGTGGCCCAATTGATTGCCGAGGGAGTGGCCTATCAAATCGAGAGACGCATTTCGTTTCGCCGGGCTATGCGAAAGGCAGTGGATTCTTCTTTGCGGGCCGGGGCCACCGGTATAAAAATTAAGGTGTCCGGTAGGTTGGGGGGGGCTGAAATTGCCCGATCCGAATGGTATCTGGTGGGGAAAATCCCCCTGCAGACGTTAAAGGCAGACATCGATTATGGTTTTATTGAAGCCTTTACCGATTATGGTCAGATTGGCATAAAAGTCTGGGTATATACATCTGATAAAGAGAAAGAGAGGTTTAAGAGACCGGAGATCGAGATCGAGGAAAAAGGAGATTAAAAATGTTAATGCCAGCAAAAGTAAAACATAGAAAGGTTTTTAGAGGCAAGCGCAGAGGCGTCGCCACCAAAGGCAATACCCTGGAGTTCGGTGATTATGGTCTCCAGGTCCTTGAGAATGCCTGGATCACCGCCCGACAAATCGAGGCTGGCAGGGTGGCTATCAACAGGTATATTAAGAGGGGTGGGAAGCTGTGGATCCGACTTTTCCCCTACAAACCGGTGACGGCTAAGCCCATTGAAGTCAGGATGGGAAAGGGAAAAGGCGATCCGGAATTTTGGGTAGATGTGGTTAAGAGGGGCCGAATTATCTACGAATTAGAAGGGGTGAGTGAAGAAGTGGCTAAAAGAGCCATGCGGTTGGCCCAGGCCAAGTTCCCCATAAAAACAAGATTTATAACGAGAAAACATTAGGAGCAGCCCAAATGAAAGCCAAAGAGATTCGATCTATGACAGTCGATGAAATGGAGAATAAGTTGGCTGAATTGAAGGATAAACTCTTCAAGCAGAAGATACAGAAGTCACTGGGGCAGGCTGATAATCCTTTTAAAATCAAGAATACCCGGAAGGATATCGCCAAGATATTAACGATATTGAGCGAGATGAGGTCTAAAAATGGTTGAGACGATGAAAGAAAAAAGTGTCAAAAAGCGCACTATTACGATGAATGGTGTTGTGGTTTCCGTAAAGGCCGATAAGACTGTGACGGTAAGTGTTGAGCGGATTTTCAAACACCGGGTTTATAAAAAGATCGTGCGACGTAAAAAGAAGTACTTAGCCCATGACGAAAAGAATAAATGCAAAGTCGGTGATCAGGTAAAATTGAAGCTGGTCCGACCCATCAGTAAACGGAAACGATGGCTGGTAGTAGATATTGTTTCTGTTGCCCCGCAGAAGGATATGTTATCTGAGCTTAATGAGGTGGCTAAATGATACAAATGCAATCCCGTTTAAAGGTAGCAGATAATTCGGGTGCCAAAGAATTGATGTTCATTCGTGCCTTGGGCGGTGGAATTGGCAAGGTCGCTCATGTGGGTGACGTTTTCGTGGGCAGTGTTAAGGTAGCGGAACCGAATTCGAAAATAAAAAAGGGTGATGTGGTCAGGGCGGTGATTGTCAGGACCAGAAAGGAGGTCCGACGAAACGATGGCTCCTATATTCGTTTTTCCGATAATGCGGCAGTGGTGATTGATAGGCAGGGAGAACCCATCGGCACCCGCGTTTTCGGCCCTGTGGCCCGAGAACTCCGGGAGAAGAAATTTATGAAAATTGTATCGTTGGCTCCAGAGGTGATTTAAATGCTAACAAAGTTGAAATTAAAGAAAAACGATCCTGTAATTGTGGTTAGAGGCAAAAGGAAAGAGAGGGGTAAGGTCGGCAAGATTCTCCGAATTTTGGCCGAAAAAAACAGGGTAGTTGTAGAAAAAGTTCATATTGTTAAAGAGTATGTGCGGCCCAACCCCCAGAAAAATATACAGGGCGGGATCGTTGAAAGAGAAGGTTCCCTTCCTCTGGCCAGTGTCATGTATTATTGTAAAGAATGTGAACAAGGAGTACGCGTTGGCTATAAGTTTATCAACGAGCAGAAGCAGAGGATTTGTAAAAAGTGCGGGATGGCTCTCGAATAGGAGAATAGGAGAGGGAAATGAGTAAAATTTATGAGAAATATAAAAATGAAGTTCGATTAGAGTTGCAGAAGGAGTTGAATTTTAAAAATATTATGCAAGTTCCCCGGCTCGAAAAAATCGTGATCAATTCTGGGGTGGGAGAGGCCACACAGAATATCAAGATTTTGGACAAGGTTATGGAAGAACTGGCCACAATTACTGGCCAAAAACCAGCCATCCGCAGGGCAAAGAAGTCGATTGCCTCTTTCAGGCTCAGAGCCGGTATGCCGGTGGCGGCAACCGTAACCCTGCGGGGGAAACGGATGTATGAGTTTTTTGATCGTTTGGTCTCGGTCGTTATTCCCCGAATAAAGGATTTTCGCGGCCTATCCCCAAGATCCTTTGATAGCAGTGGTAATTATACCCTGGCCATAAAGGATCAATTGGTTTTTCCAGAGATCAATTACAGCAAAGTCGAGAAATTAAAGGGTATGTCTATCACCATGGTAACTTCGGCTAAGACGAATGCCGAAGGCAAGGCGTTGTTGAAGCATTTAGGCATGCCTATAGTGTAAAATGTAAACGTGTAGGAGGCTTAAGGTGGCAAAAAAATCGGTTATTGCTCGTTCCCGGAGACCCCGAAAATTCAGGGTTAGGGAACAAACCCGATGTCGGATTTGCGGAAGACCCCGGGCTGTTTTCAGAAAGTTTGAGTTGTGTCGATTGTGCTTTCGGGAATTTTCATTGAGAGGAGAAGTTCCGGGCGTCACAAAAGCATCGTGGTAAAAGGTAAAGAATTGAAGGTTTAAGGAGACAATATGAATCTTACAGATCCCATTGCCGATATGTTAACACGAGTCAGGAATGCGATTCTGGTCGAGAAAAAAGAGGTCGCCATTCCTCTTTCGAAGGTGAAGCTTGAGATTGCCAAGATTTTCAAGCAAGAAGGGTACATTTCTAATTTTAAAGTCAACAGCAGTGAATTTCCACCGCAGCTCATGGTTGAATTAAAATATAAGGATAAGCTTAGTACCATCGAAGGTCTCAAGCGAATATCCAGACCCGGTCGCCGTTTTTATGCCGATGTCGATCATATCCCCAAAGTTTTAGGGGGCCTTGGTGTCTCTGTGTTGTCTACCTCAAGAGGCATTATGTCGGGTAAAGATTGCCTGAAGAACCGCGTGGGTGGTGAGGTTTTACTTCATATCTGGTAGTCGGGAGTGGCAGGAGGATACAATGTCAAGATTGGCAACGAAACCTATTAAGTTTGACAGTTCGGTTAAAGTTGAGATAAAGGATAATATGTTTCATGTGAAGGGCCCCAAAGGTGAACTGGATATTAAAATTGAAGACGGCGTTTCGGTCAAGATAGAGGACAATCAAATCTTTGTCAACAAGGTTGATGATTCAAAAGGCGCCTTTCAGGGGCTGGTCTGGAGTCTGATTCGCAATGCAGTCATGGGGGTTACCCAGGGATTCTCCAAAAAAATGGAGATCGTGGGCAAGGGCTGGCGCTGCGCCGTAAAGGGAGATGTGATTAATTTTCAAGTTGGCCTCTCTCATCCGGTGGATTTTGAATTGCCCAAAGGGGTCACTGTACAGCAGGAAAACCCAGTCACTTTTATTCTTAGTTCCCATGATAAGCATCTGCTGGGCCAAACCTGTGCCAATATTCAAAGAATACGGCCGGTGGAGCCCTATAAGCTTAAGGGTATTCGTATTGAAGGTCAGTATCTGAGACAGAAAGTGAGAAAAACAGCAGGAGTATAAGATGATTACACCCAAGCATGAATTAAAAAAGAGACGAAAACAGAGGCTGCGGAAGGCGATCCGCAAAAAGCTTAACGGAACACCGGAGTGTCCCCGCTTGATTATTGTGCGAAGTAACAAGTATTTATATGCGCAGGTTTACGATGATTTGGACGGCAAAGTGGTGGCCTGCGCCACAACCCTAAAAAAAGATGTGAAGTCGCAGTTAAAAAGTACTAAGGATAAAGAGGCGGCAAAATTGTTGGGGAAATTGATTGCCGATAAGCTGAAAGAAAAAAAAGTTAAATCGGTGGTTTTCGACCGCAATGCTTACGCCTATTCCGGTAGGGTTAAAGTATTTGCCGACTCGGTCCGGGAAAGCGGCATTATTTTTTAGGAATTTAAGGAGCTATAAGGTGCAGCACATAGAAACGACTGAAATATTGTTTGAAGAGGAAGTCATTTCGATTCGAAGGGTCACCAAAGTGGTGAAAGGTGGGAAAAATCTTAGATTTTCGGCGGCTGTAGTGGTGGGTGACAAAAAAGGAAGAGTGGGCCTGGGTAAAGGAAAAGCCAGAGAAGTTCCTTTAGCCATCAAGAAGGCCGTTGCCCATGCCAAGAAGAATCTGATTGCCATCCCCATTATCAAAGATACCATACCCTATTATAAGATCGGGAAATTCGGGGCGGCCCGGGTAGTTCTCAGACCTGCTTCTCCCGGTACAGGCGTGATCGCCGGCGGTGCGGTGCGGGTGATTATGGAACTGGCAGGGATTAAGAATATTCTTACCAAGAGTCTCAGAAGCAAAAACACATTGACGGTCGCTCATGCAACGATGAATGGCTTGAGGCAATTGAATAATCCCGAAGAAGTCCAGGGTAGAAGAGACATTAGCGAGGAGGAATTATGGCAGTAAAGAAGAAGGCGAAATTCCCCCTGATTAAAATAAAATTAAGGAAAAGTTTGATCGGCAGAACCCAGAAGCAGAGGGCCATCGTCCGGGGCCTGGGGCTGGGGAAAGTTGACTCTGAGGTTATCCGGGAAAAGCGGCCGGAAATTTTAGGAATGATTAAAAAAATCGACTTCATGTTAGAGGTTACCGACGTTACTGACGCCGGGGTCAACGCCAGCAGGGAGGTGCAAAAATGATCACACTGGCCAACTTAAAGCCCGCCAAAGGTGCGGTGAAGAAGAGAAAGCGGGTTGGCAGGGGAACCGGGTCCGGATACGGAAAGACTGCCGGCAAGGGTATGAACGGACAAAAATCCAGAAGTGGGTATTCTCGGAAGAGGGGATTTGAGGGCGGTCAAATGCCTCTGCTGCGACGTGTACCCAAGCGGGGATTTACAAATGTATTTAGAAAAGAGTATAATATTGTAAATCTAGACTCAATAGAAAGAAGTGGATTAGATGAAATTAAGCCGGAAGATTTTTTTGAAAAGAGGTTGGTTAGGAATAAAAGAGCTAAGATCAAAATTTTAGGTGACGGTGAATTGAAACGAAAAGTTAAGATTCATGCCCACAGATTTTCAAAGACGGCACTCGAAAAAATAGAGAAAGTTGGAGGCAAAGCCATTTTTTTAGAATTATAGAAGGAGAAAGAAATTGTTTACCTTTTTAAGAAATATTTTCATCATTCCTGAATTGCGGAAGAGGGTGATCTTTACCTTTTTAATGCTGGCAGTCTATAGAATCGGTTCTCAGATCGTGATTCCCGGTATCAATATTGAGGCCCTTGAACAATTTTTTGAACAGGCGCGGGGTACCTTCCTGGGTTTTTTGGATTTGTTTTCCGGCAGAAATATGTCCAGGATGACGATTTTTGCTTTGGGGATTATGCCCTATATCAGCGCTTCCATTATCCTCCAGTTGTTACAGGTGGTCTGGCCTTACCTGGAGAGGATTTCCAAGGAGGGTGATCTGGGAAAAAGGAAGATCACCCAGTATACCCGTTACGGTACGGTGGGGATTTGTATAGTCCAGGCCTTTGGTATTGCCCTGGGGTTGGAAAAAATGAATCCCGGTGGTCTGCCGGTGGTGTTGAGCCCGGGCTGGGGATTCCGTTTCCTCACCATATTGACACTGACCACCGGAACGGTTTTTATCATGTGGCTGGGGGAGCAGATTTCCGAACGGGGCATCGGCAATGGCATCTCATTGATCATCTTTGCCGGTATCGTCGTCGGCATGGTGCCCGGTGCCGGCGGGTTATTTGAGGGTTTGAAAACGGGTGACTATATGCCCCTCACCATCATTTTTCTTTTGGCATTAATGGTGGGGGTCATCGGCTTTATCGTTTTTGTCGAAATGGGCCAGCGCCGCATCCCCATCTCCTATGCCAAAAGGGTCCAGGGACGCCGAATGTACGGCGGTCAGAGTACATTTTTACCGTTAAAAGTCAATACCGGCGGCGTTATTCCCATTATATTTGCCTCTTCCGTAATTACATTTCCCGCCACCATCGCTGGTTTTATCAATCATCCCATTGCCCGAAAGGTGGCCACTCAACTGGGATTCGGCATGCCGCTTTACAACTTACTCTATATAGGTTCTATCATATTTTTTACCTATTTTTATGTGTCCATCATCTTCAATCCAAAGGATGTGGCCGATAACCTGCAAAAGCACGGCGGCTTCATCCCGGGGATCCGGGCCGGGAAGAACACCTCGACCTATATCGACGATGTACTGTCAAAACTCACTTTTGTGGGTGCGATCTATCTGGCGGTAGTCGCTTTAATCCCGGAGTTTTTGATGACCGGGTTTAAAGTGGGTGCCCTTCCCTTTATCGGAGATTTCCTGGAGGCCAATTTGCCCAGATGGTTTTACGAGGGATTGGGGGTCCAATTCTATTTTGGCGGTACTTCAATCTTGATCGTCGTGGGTGTGGCCATGGACACAGTGCAGCAAATTGAGGCCCAATTAACCATGCGAAATTACGAGTCCTTTTCTCGAAAAGGTCGGATAAGGGGGCGAAGATAACGATGTTAAGAGTGATCCTTTTTGGTGCACCGGGGTGTGGCAAAGGGACTCAAGCCAAACTTTTAGAGCAAAAGTACGGCTATCGACAAATTTCCACCGGTGACCTCATCCGGGTCGAAATCAAGACGAGATCTTCCATTGGAGAAAAGGTCAAGTCCATGGTCGATGCGGGTCAATATGTGCCCGACGAGATCATGATCGAACTGGTAAATAATAGAGTACATCAGCCGGATATCGAGAACGGTTATATCATGGATGGTTTTCCCCGGACATTTGAACAGGCAAAAGCCCTGTCGGGAATAGAGGCGGACCGGGAAATTGCCATTTACTTGAGAGTAAAAAACGAGGACGTGGTGGTACGGCGCATCATGTCGAGGCTGACCTGCAGCCAGTGTGGCGCTATTTTTAATACCATGAACCATCCCTCCCAAAAACCCGATATTTGTGACCTTTGCGGAGGGGAACTGCAAAGAAGAACCGATGATAACGAGGAATCCATCAAGGAAAGAATCAGGATCTATCAACAGCAGACTTTGCCTGTGTTGGAATTTTACCGTCAAGAGGGTGTTTTGCATGAGGTAGATGCCTCTCTGGCTGTTGAGGATGTGTTCGCAAAGATTGAGGGATTGTTAAATTGATACCTTTGAAGACCGACAGGGAATTAAAGCTGATGCGGGAAGCCAACCGGATTATTGCCGTTGTTTTGGAGGAAATCGGAGAAAGAGTAAAGCCCGGGGTGACGACTTATGAACTGGATCAATGGGCCGAGGAAAAAATTCTAAAAATGGACGCCAAACCCGGTTTTAAAGGTTACAACGGCTACCCGGCAACGCTGTGTACCTCGGTCAATGATGAGGTGGTTCACGGCATCCCCTCCAGGGATAGGATTCTGGAGGAGGGCGACATTGTCGGAATCGATGTGGGCTGCATCTACAAGGGTTTTTGGGGAGACGGCGCCTATACCTATCCGGTGGGACAGATTTCGGAAGATACCCATCAGTTGCTATATACTTGCCAAAAGGCCCTTGACATTGGTGTTGAAAAGGCAAGAAAGGGAAACCGGGTTACCGATATTTCTATTGCCATCGACCGTTTTGTCCGCCCTCTGGGTTATGAGATCGTGCGGGATTTAACTGGTCATGGCATCGGTAGAAAATTGCATGAAGATCCCCAGATTTTAAATTATGATAATGGTAAAAAGGGACCGAAATTGAAGGTTAACATGACCCTGGCCATCGAACCGATGATAACCGATGGCACCTATGAGGTGAAGACATTGAATGATAATTGGACGGTAGTAACGACAGATGGGAGTTGGTCCTCACACTATGAGCATACCATTGTCATTACTCAAAATGGACCCGAAATATTAACGAGGTTATGAGGTTATAATGGCAGCAAGAAATAAAGATGTTATAGAGGTTCGGGGCGTTATTATTGAGTCCTTGCCCAACGCCATGTTTTTGGTGGAATTGGAGCAGAATCATCACCGTATTTTAGCCCAGCCATCGGGGAAAATGCGCAAAAATAATATTCGAATCCTACCGGGTGATAAGATATTAATGGAGATTTCTCCCTATGATATTTCCAGAGGCAGAATTATATACCGGTTTAAGTAGGTTCGCAGCGATGTAGGAGGAACAGATGAAAGTGAGAGCTTCGGTCAAGAAAATATGCAACAAATGTAAAGTTATTAAGAGAAAAGGTGTGGTAAGGGTCATTTGCAAAGATCCGAAACACAAACAAAGACAGGGATAAGGAGGTTAATTTGGCACGAATAGCAGGTGTGGAAGTACCGAATAACAAAAGAGTTGAAGTCGGACTTACCTATATCTTTGGTATCGGTCGATCTAAATCCAATCATATATTGGATTTAGTTAAAGTTGATTTGAATAAAAAAGTAAAGGACTTGAATGCGGATGAATTATCCAGGATCCGTAAACACATCGAGAGCGATGAAGTAGTTGAGGGTGATCTTCGCAAGAGGGTCAATCAAGATATTAAGCGTTTGATGGATATTAATAACTATCGAGGTAGACGGCACAAGATGGGACTTCCGGTTCGGGGGCAGCGGACAAAAACCAATGCCCGTACCCGGAAGGGGCCCCGTGGTTCGATGATAAAGAAAAGGAAGTAGCGGAGGAAGATAATGGCTAAAAGACAGGTTAAACGGAAAACGAAAAAAAAGGAAAAGAAGTTTGTATCCCACGGCGTCATGTACGTCCATTCGACGTTTAATAACACGATTATTACGATTACCGATAGAGAGGGCAATGTGCTGGCGTGGTCATCCGGAGGGGTTATCGGATTTAAGGGATCCAGGAAATCCACCCCTTTCGCGGCCCAGTTGGCAGCGGAGAAGGCCTTAAGGGATGCGGAAAATTTCGGTATTAAAACCCTGGATATTCGGGTGAAAGGTCCCGGGGCTGGCCGAGAGAGTGCAATTCGCACGGTAGGGGGAACTCCCTTCAAGGTGAAGTCTATAAAAGACGTTACCCCCATACCCCACAACGGCTGCCGTCCTCGAAAGAAGAGAAGAGTGTAAATTGTAAGGAGAGACCAATGGGTAGATATAACGGTCCATTATGCAGATTGTGCAGAGCAGAGGGAACGAAACTTTTTTTAAAAGGTAAAAGATGCCTGACAGATAAATGCTCCGTAGAGCGCAGGAATTATCCTCCCGGTCAAAGGGGGTCACGGATCAGGTTTAGAAAATCCAACTATAAATTACAGTTGAGAGAGAAACAAAAAGTCAAGCGGTTTTACGGTGTAGGTGAACGACAATTTAGAGTGTTCTTCCAAAAGGCAGCCAGGAAAAGGGGAATCACCGGTGAGAACCTTTTGTGTTCACTGGAATTGAGATTGGATAATATACTGTATCGCATGAATATGGCATATTCCAGGACCCATGCCAGACAGCTTATTCGTCACGGGCATATCGTAGTAAACGGTAAGAGAGTGTCGATTCCTTCCTATATTTTGAGAAAAAACGATGAGGTGTCTTTTGCTGAGAAAGCAAAGAGTAATGAGAGTATTAAGACTATGCTGGAGGCTGTAAAGGGGTTGGTCGATATTCCCGGCTGGCTCATTGTGGAAGAAGAAAAAAATTCAGGTAAAGTTCATGCCCTCCCCACCAGAGAAGATGTATCGCTGCCTGTTGAAGAGCATCTTGTCGTTGAGCTGTATTCCAAATAAGGAGGAAAGGATGTCTAACAATTATCAGAGGCCCCGGAGATTAGAGGTTGAAGAATTAACGGCCAACTATGGTAAGTTTGTGGCCGAACCTTTCGAGAGGGGATATGGCAATACCATCGGAATTGCCTTGAGGCGAGTTCTGTTATCCATGATCGAGGGGGACGCGATTACCGCTATCAGGCTCGACGGGGTATTGCATGAATTTTCAGTCATTCCCGCTGTCTATGAGGATGTTTTAAATGTTATTCTCAATTTGAAGACCATACCTTTTAAGCTCAATGTCAATGAACCCAGGATTGTGAAAATAGAGAAAACGGAGGCAGGGGAAATTTTATCCGGCGATATCATCAGCGACAGTGATGTTGAGTTGCTGGACAAGAATATCCATATTGCCTATCTGGAGGAGGGCGGATCATTTAGAGCGGAAATCGTTATTAAGAAAGACCTGGGGTTTAAATTGGCAGAGCAGAATTATGATGAGAGCCTGGGGGTTGATTTTATCCCGATGGATGCCAATTTTAATCCGGTTGAGAAGGTTAAATATACAGTTATCCCGGCAAGGGTAGGAAAACGGACGGATTATGAAAGATTGATTTTAGAGGTCTGGACCAATGGGAGTATTTCGCCCAAAGAAACGGTTTCCAGAGCCGGAAAGATTTTAAGAGATCATCTGAGCATCTTTTTGAATTACCAGGATAAAGAGACATTGACTCCCACCGTGGAACAGGAAGCGGGATTTGGCATTGAAAACAAAACCGACATTCTGGAAAAAAGTGTCGAGGCCATGGGATTGTCGGTCCGGGCACTCAAATGTTTGAAAAGATTGGGAGTGGATTATATTTATGAACTCATCGAAAAGACTGAGCACGAGCTCTTGAATTCGAAAAATTTCGGTAAGAAGTCCTTAGAGGAGATTATTTTAAAGTTACGTGATTATGATCTGGCTTTGGGGCAGAAGGTACCGGATAATATGAGAAGTGACCTGGACGAGAAATTAAAAAGGGCCCAACTCGTGGAAAATGAAGACGAAAAGGAGTAAAAGATGAGGCATTTGAAAGGTGGTTTTAAATTACGGCGCAATCCCTCACACCGGAAATCTTTGCTGCGAAATTTAGCTGCCAGTTTGATCGAAAAGAATAGGATAGAAACTACATTGGCCAAGGCCAGGGCGGTGAAACCAGTGGTTGAAAAGCTGGTAACTCTGGGAAAATCCGGAGGCCTGGCCGCTAAGAGACGGGCCTTTGCCTTTCTGTATAAACGGACGACGGTGCATCTCCTGTTTGATGAGGTGGCACCGAGGTTCATGGATCGCCGGGGCGGCTATACACGTATTATTAAGAGTGACTTCCGTAAAGGTGACGGCGCCGAAATGGCGATATTGGAATTTGTCGATTTCAAATTCGAGGCGAAAGAGAAAAAATCCAAAAAGAAGGAAAAATCTAAAAAGTAGGCGGGCATAGCTCAATGGTAGAGCACAAGCTTCCCAAGCTTGGGGTTGCGGGTTCGATCCCCGTTGCCCGCTTTTTTATCATTTTTGGGTTTAATGGTTTAGCGGTTTAAGTTTCTTAGATTTTTAAATAAAGAGGATAAAGATGGCGGTATTTAAAAAGTTGGAAGACTTTAAAGCGACCTCCACCGTTTCTTCAATGTCGGATGAAATCGGTAAGGGCAAGTCGTTAATTGGCAAAACTGTATTTTTAAAAGGGGAATTGTATTCGGACGAAGAGCTGATTATTGAAGGAAAACTGGAAGGTAAGCTGAAGGCCAAAGACCGTGTAATCATCGGCAAGAATGGCAACCTGACCGCCGATGTGGAAGCCAGGGAAATCATCGTCCGGGGGCGGATTAACGGCAATGTCAAAGGTACTCATAAGGTAACCGTAGAACCGGAAGGGGTACTGAACGGCAATATCATTGCCCAGCGGGTCGTACTGGCCGAGGGTGCCGTATTTAAAGGCAATATAGACATGTCGGTTCGGGACCAGGCTAAGACATCGGTCGAGAAGGAGACCCAGGACAAGGAAGCCAAAGACAAGAAGCCTCAGGTTAAAAGTAGTACATAATCGTGTAGCCAGTATGGGACAATGGTTTCTACTGCTGGACAGAGCACCACTGCCTGCGGCCAAAAACATGGCCCGGGATGAATTTCTCTTTCGTCGGTGTCACCAAAAAAAAGCGGGATTTTTTAGAATATATTTCTGGGAGACCCCCACATTTTCCTTTGGAGTTTCCCAGAAGATTCACAAGGCCGTTAACCTGGATTATATTGAAAAGAACGGTTACGGGTATGTCAGGCGGATCACGGGGGGCAAGACGGTTCTGCATCATGAAGAGATTACCTATGCGGTGGTCTCCTCGGAGGATATATTTCACCGGGACCACGACCTATTCCAGTCCTACAAGCTCATTTCCGGCATACTGGTAGCCGCCTTTCAGCAGATCGGTGTCGATGCTTATCTTTCCAGAGGCACGTCGTCCAGTTCCCTCTCTAAAAGCAGCAATCCCTGTTTCTCTTTCCCCACCCCCCATGAAATTGAAATCCAGGGTAAAAAAATTGTCGGTTCAGCCCAAAAACGCGATAATCAGGCATTATTGCAGCACGGTTCGATTCCCCTGAAGATGAATTACCGACTGTATGCCGACGGCACCAATTCCAGACCCGCCATTATCCAGCGCAGTATGGCCACCTTAAGTGACGTTACCGATCGAAGCGGGGAGGATTTAATCCGGTCTATGGTCAGCAGTTTTCAGGCCTTTATCGAAGAACCCTTTAAAGAGTATATATTTACCAAGGATGAGCAGAAAGAAATTGCCCAAATCGAGAAAAAGTATCGATCCCAGGAGTGGAATTTTATTCTTTAACTGGATTATTTTTTCTATCCTGATCTCCTGGTATGCGGCTGGCCGGCCACTCAATCCCCGGGATTCCGTTAAAAATACTCCCACCAATCGTGAATACGAACTCCAGTTTATGAATGCCGATTTGGGGGGCAGAATCGATCATGAAGCATTGGCCCAAATCGGTATCGGCAAGGTGATTGTTCGCTCTTTTAAGAATGACGTTTCCCAGGGGGGGCTCTATTTCCAGAATTCATTTTTTAATGTCCTTCAACCCTATCTGGATCGGCTCGGTTCGGAATTCCGGTCACGGGACAGCGGCCTTCATCTATGGTCCTGGATGATCGGCCGCAAGTTTAATTGGGAAGAGGAGACGAAGTATTTTGACTATGAATATGTAGAAGGCGCAGACGGGTACGGCGGCCGGCGAATGGTCAGGAAGTTTGATCTGTTTAATCCCGATGCCGTGGACAGGATCGTCGGGGTTTATAAAGAATTGGCGGCCAAAAATATCCAGGGCATTTTGATTCAGGACGACCTGTTTATCCGCTACAATGAGGGATTTTCCAATTGGGGCAAGGCAAAGTTTACCATTATCACCCACCTGCCCCTCAGCACCAGGTTGGCCATGCGCCCAAATACCGCCTACAGCCAGAACTGGAACCGTATTAAAATTAACCAGGTCAACCATGTCCTGACCCGGATTGTCGGGGCCTGCAAGGCCGTTTATCCTAAAATCCGGGTGGGCATGAACATTTACTATGAAACGCCCCTCTATGTCAGGCGGGCCGAAAAATGGTATGCCCACAATTTAGGGGAGATCGTAAAGACCGGCATCGATCACATCTACCTGATGACCTATCATCGGCAGATGAAAGAAGAGATGAAGTTCGATGAGGTCCGCAACAGGCAGGTGTTTCAACTGATCGTCAAGCGTGCCAGCGAAGTGTGCGGCGACAAATTGGTGGTCAAGCTGCAGATCAAAGATTGGGATACCGGCAGGCGCATCCCCTTGACCGAACTAAAAGAATATTTGCAGCTCATTCCCCCCGCTGTCAAACGCATCTGTTTCACCCCCGTCACCCCCGTTGATCTCGATTATATCAAACAAATTGTAAATAGTGGGAGAAGTCATGGTTCATCGGTTAGATAGCCGGCGGCTGGGAATCGGCCGTTTTTTGTTTAAGCACCGCAGCTTTACGCCGCTGCCGTTGATCGTTTTGATCACAGTCCTCTTTCGACCCGTCGATGCCGGGGAATATAACGCCATTTTGAATGTCGGCGGCCTGGTGCTGGCCCTGCTGGGTGAAACCATCCGCATCATCGCCGTGGGTTATGCCCGGGCCGGTACGTCGGGCCGGGAGAGCTACCTGCGGGCCGATGCCCTCAACACCTCGGGTATTTACTCCCTGGTGCGAAACCCCCTCTATATCGGCAACCTCCTCATCTACACCGGCCTGCTGGCGGTCTTTGCCAACCCCCTCGCCCTCCTCCTCTTCGACGCCTGCCTCCTCTTCCAATATTACTTTATCATCCACTCCGAAGAGCACTATCTCAAGACCACCCACGGCCCTCCGTACGAATCCTACTGCCGGGAAGTGAGTCGACTCCTTCCCCGCTTCCGCCACTACCGGAAACCCACCCTCCCCTTCGACCCCCAGAAGGTCCTCTACAAAGAGAACGACTCCCTCTTCAATCTCCTGCTCATCTACCTCCTGGTCCTGGCCTACAAAGAGAGGTTACTCTACGGTCACCTCCACAACCTCCCCCTCTTCATCACCACCGCCGCCCTCCTCACAACCGCCTACATCACCATCAAAATCCTCAAGAAATCAAGAAGCCGCCAGCAACGCCAGGAACCACCAGGGAAATAGGATTCAGGCAAAGGCCAGCATTTCGCTCTCGGTCTGCGGCTTCGGGATAGGCAGCCCTTCCAACTTGAAGCCTTCGATATGAAATTTCATGGCCTCATAAATATTTTTTTCTACCTGCCTCCTGGTTTTCCCCGTGGCGATGCATCCCGGTAAATCGGGCACATAGGCGCTGTATCCTGTCTCCGTTCTTTCATATATAACCAGATATTTTAACATGATTAATTCTCCTTGATTTATTATAATTCATGCAAGGCCATTTTTCACCAATTTTAACCTTCCAAAATCGACTCCCTCTTCATCACTGCCGCCGCCCTCCTCACCATCAAAATCCTCAAGAAATCGAGAAAAAGATAAGCCTCCTGTCTTTGTATATTGAATACTTTGCATATTTTGAGGGTGACGTTGCTTTTGCCCGGGGTGAATGTATTTTAGGTGTATGATTGTGTGTGTAATAATTGACATATTTAAGAAATGAATTTATAATACGTTCAGGAGAATCATATGAGGGCAACACTAAACATACCTGATGTCCTGGTCAAAGAATTGGTTCATGAAACC
Source organism: uncultured bacterium (assembly GCA_965603365.1). GTDB lineage: Bacteria > Acidobacteriota > Aminicenantia > UBA2199 > UBA2199 > JAHELQ01. The sequence continues at coordinate 107,755 of CBFDCR010000004.1, read as the reverse complement.
GGCGAAAAGAATAAAACCCGATTGATTCGAATGGCACTCGAAGAGATGCTGCGAAATATAAAGCGGAAGAAGTTCAAAGAGTTAAGAGGTAAAATTGATTTAGATTTAGATGTAGAAAAATTCCGCGCCCAGGATATGATATGAGCGGTAAATATTTGATTGATACCAGTGTATGGGTGGATTATTTCAGGGATAAAGACAAAGAGCTGAATGATTTTATCGATCAGTTAATTGGTGAAGATAGGGTTTATATCAACGGAATTATCCGATCAGAACTATTAATCGGAACTAAAACTCAAAAAGAGTATGATTCTGTAAAAGAGAGCCTTGATTGTTTTCATACCCCCAACCTGGACGATCATGTTTTTGATGAAACCTCTAAAGTTGGTTTTCAGCTAAAACGAAAAGGTATTACCGTTCCTCTTAGTGATTTAATGATTGCGGTTCAATGTTTTCATCATCAATTGATATTAATCGAAAAAGACAGGCATTATGAAAAAATCAAAGAGTGCCTGGATTTCACTCTGTACTCTTCACCACCTGAAACCGATCAAACCACTACAGAAATAATGTCATAGCCGTATTGGAGGAAGTATGCCGATTCCGGTAAGAAAAGATGATGAGCGATTTACCTATGCCGATTATATGAAGTGGCCCGAGACTGAACGATGGGAACTGCTGGAAGGCGTTCCCGTTAATATGACCCCGGCGCCCTCCCGCTATCACCAGGAAATTTTGTTGAACCTGGCGACCGAAATCAACCGGATTTTAAAAGAGAAAGGGCAGGCATGTAAAGTTTATGCAGCGCCTTTCGATGTAAGATTGCCCGAGACAGACAAAGCGGATGAAGAGATTACCACCGTGGTGCAGCCCGATATCTCCGTCATCTGTGATGTGAACAAACTGGATGAGTGGGGCTGCCGGGGCGCACCGGACCTGGTGGTGGAGATCGTCTCACCGGCAACCGTGAAAAAAGACATGATCGATAAGTTGACCCTGTACGAAAAGCATGGGGTGCTGGAATATTGGATCATACATCCCGGTGAAAGATCCGTAATGGTATATAAACTTGACAAAGAGAAGCGTTATGGCCGGGCGGATGTGCTGTCCGAAAACGATAAAATTAATCTCCCCCTAAAAGATACCTCCGAGATCGCCCTAAAAGATATCTTCTAAATAAGATATTAGGGGACATACAAATATTTGATCAGGCTGCGATGCCGTTGCCGGGGATCTGGACAGGCGGTTGGCCTATGCCCGGTGAGCGGAAAATCCTGGAGAGGAAACCGAAGAATTATGGACCGGTGTGGGGCGAAATGATAGGGGTGTAACCCGGGATGTCGGCGGTGACGTCTGGAGTGATAACTCTGGCACCCAAAGTTACAGCGTAGTGACTTCGGGGGCGGAGAGGAGGAGCAGGCGGTCCCAGTGGGGGGGGATGGGGGTGGCGGCGGCTAAGAGGGTCAGGCCGATGCCGGCTGCGCCCTGGATGAAACCGGGGTCGTATTGTTCCGTGAGCTCGCCCTCCTCGTTGATGCCGAAGCGGTAGTAACCGGCGATGCCGGTTCCGGGTTTCCGGTTTTGCAGGGTATGGCGCAGCCATTTTAGGGCTTCTTCTTTAAACCGCTCGATGCCGGTGGCCTGGTAGATGCGGTTGAATAGGTGGGCAAGTCCGGCGCTGCCGTGACAGAGGGTGGAATCGAAGGCCTGGGTCCCCGGCAATGCCGCCAGGTAGTCGACGGCGGCCAGGCCGGCTTTGATGGCCCTGGTTTCCCATGAAGATTGGCCGCTGACGCGGGCGGCAGAGAGCAGGGCAGCGGCTATACCGATATCCCCATGGCACCAGCCAAAGGTGGGGGTAAGGATCGGCCTGTTGTCCGGCGGCAGCAGGAATTGGGGGAAAATGAGGTGGGGGTCACTCTCTTGCTTCTGGGCAAGCAGCCAGTTGGCGGCGCCGTGGAGCAATTTTTTGGTGATATCCCCGGCGATTTTTAGCCGATGCACCCTTGAGAGGAACGCGATCACCCCGGCGGTGCCGTGGGCCGTGCCCAGGTCAAAGAAGCCGTGGGGGTAGGTCTGCCGCGTCTGCGGCCGCAGCGTTTCAGGGGGCGTGAACCAGGCGATTCCCTGATCGGTGGCGGTGGACAACTGGTCCAACCGGTCCAGCAATAACTCCAGGAGCAGCTTTGAAGGGGAACGGGGATAGCGCTCCAGGGCATAGACCCCCAGGCCGACACTGCCTTCCCAGAGGTCGAATTTTTCCGGCTTCGACCAGTGATCCAGCAGTATCCGGTCGATATCCATGTTGGCATCGGTCTGGGGGTCATCCGCTTCATCGTCGTAAATAAGCCCCTGGAGGTGCTGGGTGGTCCAGGCGATACCACTCAGGCCGCGAAATAACCCCCCTGACATGGGTACTGTTTCGAGGGCATCGCAGGCTAAGTTTACAAACCGGTCGGCTTCGGAGGCAAATATGGTGTCGGGCCCGGTAATTTGGGCCAGGTAGGCATAAAACAGGGCGATGCCGGCGGTGCCGTGGGCCAGGGACGCGCCGCGGGTGGTGCGATAGGGCTCCGCCCTATCCTGGGGCCGGGGAATCCAGACCGGGGGTGGTTGACGCAGGGCGTCGGCGATCTCTTCCACCACCACCAGCGCCTCTTTGACCTCTGCTCCCTCGAGGATCGGCTGCCAGGTACTATTTTTGTTTTTCGTTGTCATGTCGGTTTTTCATCACCGGTTGGATCGGGCCTCCCCCGCCACTGGGCTTTAGGCGAAGGAGGCCAACCCGTTCGTTAAAGTCGTACCTCAAACATCAAGACTTTTTCAATAATTTGAATTAATAGGTGAAGGGCCACTGGCAGGGGCATTTGACGTAAGGTGTAGTTACACCACAACCTGTGGTTGCGCCGCCGTAAACTTTTTCCTGCTCCAGTTTGGTAATGGTCGCCTTGTTGAGTTTGAGTTTACGGTTAAATTTTTTTTGTTTTTTCATGTTACCTCCTTATTTATAGTTTTTACAAAATCGTTGTATCTCCGTACGCCCAATAAGATTAATAATGTATTTCCCGATCATTTGATACCATTTTATTTAAAACAAAACTTTTTTTCAAGGGCGCCTTTCACAGAAAAATTTTTTTTGTTCCCTATAAATATTGACGATACTTATGCTTAAAAATGCAGGAGACGCAAATCTGCGTCCCCTACAACTCTCGATCTTCTCCAATCCGGGATGTGGTTATGGGATTAACAGTTTTTGGGCCGGCAGGAGACGTACCAGGTCAGGGTACAGATCTCGATAGTACAGGTATAGGTGTTCTCTCCGCCTTTTAAATGACCCATGTCATCAGGGCACAGATTGGAAATGGTTAATTTTTTGAAAGAAAGTTTGGTGTGAAGATTTTTGGGTTTCATGTTTACTCCTTTTTTATTTTGTTTCTCATTTTTTCAATGATAAAATAAGAACTGGTTCCTCGTGATTGTAGTTTATACCACATTGAAGCATATGTGTAAATAGTTAATTGTTAAAATAATTTATTTAAACAGGGGAGTGGCGGTGGTCTGGCCGGTTTCGTAGGCGGTGTCGGCGGGCAAATTGGGTTGAGAACGAGCCTGGGCCACCAGTCGGTCGCAGCGTTCGTTTTCCCGGTTACCGGCATGACCCTTAACCCAGACGAATTCGACATGCTGATACTCGCACAGGTCGAGCAGTTGCTGCCACAGATCGACATTTTCGGCATCTGCGGTTTTACTGCGCTTCCAGTTGTTGGCCCGCCAGCGTTTGGCCCAGCCCCTATTGATACCGTTGACCACATACTGGGAGTCGCTGTGAAGAATCACGTTTGATTTTCCCTTAAGACTCTTGAGGGCCTCTATGCAGGCCAACAGCTCCATGCGGTTGTTGGTGGTCAGGCAAAAACCGCCGGCTATCTCTTTTCGTTTGTCTTTGTAAAGTAAGACTGCGGCGTAGCCGCCGGGCCCGGGATTGTCGGTACAGCCGCCGTCGGTATAGATAATCACCGCGTCTGCCTGGGCATCTTTAGCCTGATGGGTATTCGGTTCTTTTGGTTGGCCTTCTTGCTGCAGCCACGCCTCGGCTGCCTCGAGGGTCCCGAATCCCCGGAAAAGGGGATTGGAAAAACCCTTGATCTGGGCTTCGGCGCCATCCTGACCGGCCCAGGCGGTATAGATGCCCGGTTTTCGGCCCCTGGCCACTGCGTAATACTTATTTTTAACTTTAGCCATGATCCCTAAACATATCCCAAATCCCCCCTCCTGTCAACCATAATTATCTTTTTGCCGTTCGCATCCAACCGCCACCTCGACACTCTGCCACTCGATAACCGTACCTCCTGGATGCTCCTCTCCTGAGTCCCCTGGAAGCGAAAATCAGGGCCAGGCGAAAATGTTGTGGTTGGGCTTGCAATGGGCGGCGTGGTAGAATAAAATATACAGATAAGACGGATGATTGGATATAAGAGAACATGATGAGCGAGACCACCTTAAACCAGGCACCGGAGCAGGCGGCCCGGGTCAACATAGACAGACAACTGGGGGCTGCCGGTTGGGCCGTCCAGGAAAAGAGCCGAATCGACTGGCGTGCCGCTGAGGGGATTGCCGTCAGGCACTACCGCACAGGAGACGGCAAAGAGGCGGATTATGTATTATTCGTCGATAAAAAGCCCGTCGGCATCATTGAAGCCAAAAAAGAGGCGGCCGGACACTTGCTCACCACCGTGGAAGAGCAGTCGAAACAATATGCCCAGGGCAAACTGAAATACCTGGATAACGACCCCCTTCCCTTTGTCTACGAAAGCACGGGTGTATTGACCCGTTTTACCGATTACCGGGATCCGAAACCACGGTCAAGACCTGTATTCACCTTTCACCGGCCTGAGACTTTTAGAGAATGGCTCAAAAAAGAGAAGCCCCTCAGGGCCGGGCTCCAGGATCTTCCCGACCTGCCGACCGAACATTTAAGGGGCTGCCAGGTGCGGGCGATTACCAGGCTGGAGCAATCCTTTAAAGACAACAAGCCGAGGGCCTTGATTCAAATGGCCACCGGTGCGGGCAAGACCTATACGGCGATTACGGCCATTTATCGCCTGCTCAAATTTTCGGACGCACGGCGGGTGTTGTTCCTGGTGGACACCAGGAACCTGGGCGAACAGGCGGAACAGGAGTTTATGGCCTATTTGCCCCAGGACGACAATCGCAAGTTTACCGAGCTTTACAATGTCCAGAGGCTGCGCTCCGGCTATATTGCCCCTGACAGCCAGGTTTGTATCAGCACCATACAACGCCTCTACTCTATTTTAAAAGGCGAAGCACTGGATGAGACTTTAGAAGAGGAGAACCCGGCGGAAAAGGAGTGGCAGCCCAAAGAACCCCTGCCGGTGGTTTACAATGAAAAGATACCGGTTGAACTGTTTGATTTTATCGTCATCGACGAGTGCCACCGCTCTATTTACAACTTATGGAAACAGGTGCTCGACTATTTCGATGCCTTCCTGATCGGCCTGACCGCTACGCCGGATAAACGCACCTTCGGCTTTTTTAACGAAAACGTGGTGAGCGAATACTCCCATGAAGATGCGATAACCGACGGCGTAAACGTGGGTTACGATGTCTACACCATCGATACGAAAATCACGGCAGAGGGGGCCCGGATCGAAGCCGAGGAATACGTGGATAAGCGGGAAAAACTCTCCCGTAAAAAAAGGTGGACCCAACTGGATGAAGATGTGGTCTATACGGCAAAGCAACTGGACCGGGACGTGGTGAATCCCAGCCAGATACGCCGCATCATCCGCACCTTTAAAGAGAGACTGCCGGACATATTCCCCGGCCGCAAGGATGTGCCCAAGACATTGATTTTTGCCAAGACCGACAGCCACGCCGACGATATTATCCAGGCGGTGCGGCAGGAGTTCGGCGAAAGCAATGAGTTTTGTAAAAAAATGACCTATAAGATCGAAGAAGATCCCCATTCGGTGTTGGCCAATTTCCGCAACGCCTATAACCCGCGAATCACCGTGACCGTGGACATGATCTCCACCGGCACGGATGTCAAACCCCTGGAGTGCCTGATCTTTATGCGGGATGTGAAGAGCCGCAGCTACTTTGAACAGATGAAAGGGCGGGGCACCCGGACCCTTGGCTATGACGACCTGAAAAAAGTCACCCCCTCGGTGCGCTCGGCCAAGACCCATTTTGTAATCATCGACGCCGTGGGGGTGACCAGATCGCTGAAGACCGACAGCCGCCCGCTGGAGCGTAAGAGAAGCGTGCCCTTAAAAGAGTTGTTGGCTGCCGTGACTTTCGGTGCCCAGGGGGAGAAGGAGGATCTCTTCCTGTCGCTGGCCAACCGGCTGGCCCGGCTGGACAGGCAGATCACGGAAAGGGAGCGGGAAGAGTTTAAGAAAAAGGCGGGGGGGAAGTCGATCCCACTGGTGGTCGGCGAGCTGCTGCGTGCCTATGACCCGGACGCCATCGAGGCGGTGGCCGAGAACCTGGGGCATGAAAAACCGGGACTCTCCCCCGAAGAGGCGAGGCAGCAGGGGCAGCAGCAGCTCATTGAAACGGCCCGGTCTACCTTTAACGGCGAGTTGAATGCGTACATCGAAGATGTCCGCCGGGTGCATGAACAGATCATCGACACCGTCAATATCGATGAGGTGACCGGGGCCGGATGGGATAAAGAGTCTACCGGCAAGGCCGAGGACCTGATCAAGGATTTTAAGGGCTACCTGGAGGCCCACAAGGAGGAAATCACCGCCTTGACAATCTTTTACAACCAGCCCTACAAGCGCCGGAATCTGACCTTCGGGATGGTGAAAGAGGTGCTGGAAAAGTTGACGAGGGATAAACCCCACCTGGCGCCGCTGCGGGTGTGGCTGGCCTTTGAACAGGTGGAGAGCGTCGATACGAAGAGTCCGAAAAGCGAACTGGTGGCCCTGGTTTCGCTGATACGCCGGGTAACGGGTATTGATGCGGTGTTGACGGCTTACGATAAGACGGTGGATAAGAACTTCCAGGAGTGGATATTTAAGAGGCATTCGGGCGCGGGGGTGAAGTTTACGGACGAGCAGATGAACTGGCTGCGCATGATCAAGGAGCATATTGCGAGTTCCTTTCACCTGGAGGTGGAGGATCTGGATTATACGCCTTTTGATGCCCGTGGGGGACGCAGTAAGATGTGGCAGTTGTTTGGCGACGACATGGAACCAATCATCAACGAAATGAACCAAACCCTGGCAGCCTAACATGAATATCAATTATAAGAATTATGAGTTACCGAATGGCTGGGCTTGGATAGAATTAAAAGACCTGGTTGAAGATCCCAAAAAGGATATAGTTGACGGCCCATTTGGATCTAACTTGAAATCAAATGAATTTATAGATTTTGGAATTCCAATTTTTAAAATTCAGAACATAAAAGCTAATAAATTCCTCGATAAAAATATAAACTTCATTAGTAAAAATAAAGCCAAAGAGTTAGAACGTCACTCCTTTCGGTCTGGGGATTTGATAATTACTAAACTTGGTGACCCATTAGGATTATGTTGTAAAGTCCCACCAAAGTATAAGTACGGAATTATCGTAGCTGATTTAATTAGGGTTAGGCCAAATAAACAAAGGGTTTTTGATAAATATTTAATTTATACGATTAATAGCGAAATTGTCCAGAATCAGTTTAAAGCTTTTACGAAGGGAACCACAAGGCCAAGAGTAAATCTGACAATTGTCAGAAGTATAAAACTGGCCCTTCCTCCGGTGGTTGAGCAGGGGGCTATTGTGGAGAGGATTGAGGAGTTGTTCAGCGAGTTGGATAACGGCATTGCCAACATTAAAAAGGCACGCCGGCAGCTTAAGGTTTATCGCCAGGCAGTGCTGAAAAAGGCCTTTGAGGGCGAGTTGACCCGGAAGTGGCGGGAAGGGCAAACCGGTCTGCCCGGGGCAGAAGATCTGCTGGAAAAAATCAAGGCCGAGAGGCAAGAGCGTCATGGTGAGCAAGTGGCGCGCTGGCAGAAGGCGGTGAAGAGTTGGGAAGAACTCCCCCCACTGCCCCCAAACTGGTCCTGGATAAAATTAGGGAATATAACCGAAGAACCTAAATACGGAACATCAAAAAAATGTGATTATGAATTAAAGGGCAAAGCTGTATTGAGAATCCCTAATATAGGTGATGGTTTAATTAATGACTCTGATTTAAAATTCGCTGAATTTGATGAAAAAGAAGTTAAAACTTATGAATTGAAACATGGTGACTTACTTACAATTAGGTCAAATGGTAGTATTGATTTAGTTGGCAAATGCGCATTGATAACAAAAAAAGAAGAAAAATATTTATTTGCAGGATATTTAATTCGATTGCGACCATTAAAAAATTTAATTAATTCAAAGTATCTATTAAATAGCCTCACTTCTATTTTTTTGAGAAATCAGATTGAATCAAAAGCAAAGTCAACAAGTGGTGTAAATAACATAAATTCAGATGAATTAAGGGGATTAATAATCCCGATGTGTTCTTATGAGGAGCAGGGGCGGGTGGTGGGGGAGATTGAGAGGCGGTTGTCGGTGTGTGATAATGTGGAGGCTGGCCTTGAAGAGGTACTGCAAAAGGCCGAGGCCCTGCGGCAGAGCATCTTGAAAAAAGCCTTTGAAGGCAAACTGCTCAACGACAGGGAATTGGCAGAGATCCGCCGCTCCCCCGACTGGGAACCGGCAGAAAAACTATTGGCCCGAATACAGGCAGAACAAAAAAACCAAAAAAAAGGACCCAACCATGACTGAAAACATAGCCGGCATCGTTTCCAAGGTCTGGAGCTACTGCCACGTCCTGCGGGATGCGGGAGTAAGCTACGGCGATTACCTGGAGCAGCTCACCTTCCTCACCTTCCTCAAGATGGCCGACGAGTACTCGAAACCCCCTCACAACCGGGACATCGGCATTCCCCCCCAGTACACCTGGGAAACGTTAAAACAAAAACGGGGCAGGGAACTGGAAGCTCACTACAACCAACTGCTGCAAGACCTGGGAAACAGACCCGGCATGTTGGGACAGATCTTCTTAAAAGCCCAGAATAAAATCCCGGACCCCGCCATGCTCTACAAGGTCATCGACATGGTAGACAGGGAAAACTGGATCATGATGGGGTCAGACATCAAGGGCATCATCTACGAAGGCCTGCTGGAAAAGAACGCCGAAACCAAGAAAGGCGCCGGTCAATACTTCACCCCCCGGGCCCTCATCAAGGCCATTGTGCAATGTATCCGTCCCCAACCCCGGAAGACCGTCGGCGACCCCGCCTGCGGCACCGGCGGCTTCTTTTTGGCCGCCTATGACTATATCACCAAAAGCCACCAACTGGACAAGGAGCAAAAGGCATTTTTGAAAAATTGCACCTTTGGGGGCAATGAAATCGTAGCCGGGACCCGGCGGCTCTGCCTGATGAACCTGTTGTTTCACAACATAGGCGATATCGATGCCGCACCCCCCATTTCAAACACCGATGCCTTAGTCTCCGACCCCGGGACCCGTTACGATTATGTACTCACCAATCCCCCCTTCGGCAAAAAGAGCAGCACGACCATCACCAATGACGAGGGCAAGCAGGAGAGGCAGGATTTCACCTACAATCGCCAGGACTTCTGGGTCACCACCAGCAACAAGCAGCTCAACTTCTTGCAGCACATCCATACCATCTTGCGCACCGGCGGACAGGCTGCAGTGGTACTGCCGGATAATGTCCTGTTTGAAGGGGGAGCAGGGGAAACGGTGCGCAAAAAATTGATGGAAACAACGGACCTGCACACCATCTTACGCTTGCCGACAGGGGTTTTTTATGCCCAGGGGGTGAAGGCAAATGTACTGTTTTTCGAGGCCAGAGCCGCGGCCAAAGATCCCTGGACCAGGGAGGTCTGGATTTACGACTACCGCACCAATGTGCACCATACCTTGAAGAAGTCGCCGCTGAAACTGGAGGACTTAAAAGATTTTATCGACTGTTACCATCCCCAAAACCGGTGGGAGCGCAAGGAGACCTGGTGCCCGGAAAACCCCGAAGGCCGCTGGAGAAAATTTACCTATGAGGAGATCATGGCCCGGGATAAGACCAACCTGGATATTTTCTGGCTCAAAGACAAAAGCTTATCGGACCTCGATAACCTGCCGGACCCCGATATCCTGGCCAATGAGATCATCGAAAACATGGAAGCCGGACTGGACAGCTTCAAAAAAATCATGGAAACCATCAACCACAACGACTGATCCCCCCCGGCTTTCCCCTCCCCCCTCATCCCCAAACACATCTCAGTGACACTGCACCCTTCCTCAACGACACTGCACCACTTCTCAACGACACCGTACCATTCCTCAACCACACTGTACCACCACTCAACGACACTGTACCGTTTCTCAACGATACTGTACCTCTTTTCAGTCACACTGTACCATGTCTCAATCATACTGTACCATCACTCAACGACACTGCACCTATCCTCAACAATAATGTAATCTTACATTGAGAGTGAGACCACTTACATCATAACTGATCCACCGTACATTATCACTAATCCACGGTACAATGTCACTGATCTACGGTACACTATCACTGATCCATCGTACACTATAACTGATCCACCTTACAATAAGACTGATCCATGTTACATTATCACTGATCCACCTTGCAGTATAACTGAGACGACCATTTTATCCGTTACGGCAATGCCGGTCCCCATCCGGCCGGCGGCAAGACTTGAGGTGAAGAAAAAATCGGTCTGTTCCCTTCCGGCTTTCTAATAGGTTTTTTTTAGATATACTTTTTGATGTGCTGCATGACCCGGTCTGCCGCCTGGGGAGTCGTCATTTTGGTGAGGTTCACTTCGACATCTGGGCTTTCCGGCTTTTCGTAAGGAATATCCACCCCCGGCATGTTGCGGATTTCACCTTTACGGGCAGCGGCATATAGGCCCTTTTTATCCCGGGCTTCGCAGTGTTCCAGGGGGGTAGAGACGTAAACTTCGATGTAGTTCTGGCAGAGTCGGCGGATAAAGTTTCGCCCCTCCTTGAAGGGCGATTCAAACGAGGCGATGACGAATATGCCGTATTTTTCCAATTTGCTGGCCAGGTGGCCCACCCGCTCGTAGTTCTCGATGCGTTCCTCCCGTGAGAAGCCGGTGTGGGGAAACAGTTCCCGGATCGATTCGCCGTGTAGATACTCGATTTTCAAGCCATTCCGGTTCAATTGGTCGTACACGGCCTGGGATATCCGGCGTTTCCCGGACCCGGATAGACCGGTGAACCACAGGACAAAGGGTTTGATCTCATGGCGCCCAAACTTTAACCTGTCCCAGACCCGTTCGTGGAAAAAGTAGACAATCAATTTCAGGATGACCTCAAAGGCACCGATCGAGAGGGCCAATTCCACTTTTTTGGTAAATATGAGTACCAGGGCCATGGTGGTAACGGTCGCCCAGAAGCGCCAGGAGATGGACTTTACAATGGATCTGATTTTGCTTTCTTTAAACACGTCGTTTTAACCAATATAGTTATAATCGTCTGATCATAAAAGCTTTATTTTAGCGGAAAGCGGTGGCTATTTCAACAAATTTTGCTTTTTTTTGCTAAAAATTCACAGATTTATAATTGCCCCACACTATTGCCTTTTTTTGATTAAAGTTCTACCTCCTGGAAAAGATAGCCACCCGTTTAAGTTTAAAACTGAAGAGAGAATTATAAAATTTTGCTAATCGCAGACTTTGCAGGGATCGCCGGTGGGCCGTTGGGTAAAGCCGCACACCCAATCCGTACATCCGGGACAGGTGTTCACAATACAGGTACCGCAGTCGGAATCCTCGCCTCCCACTACATTTCCCTTTTCGTCCCGATTCAGAGAGGTCACAAAACTCTGTACCTGGAGATTTCCCAGGTTTAATCTCATTTTTTTGGACATTTTTACCTCCTTTTATTGCCTTAGCTCCGGGGACATTATAAACAAATATCAGACCTATTTCAACTCCAATATTTGAATTGATCCATATTTTTCTCTATTTTTTTATTTATACTCCTGAAAATGTCCAAATTGGTTGACATATTTTTCACAACATAATAAACTAATGTTTTTATAGATTTCATCTGATTAACGTGTTTAAAGGTTAAAGGAGGAATAATGCGTAAATTAGTTGTAGTTTTGGTAATGGCCGTGATGGTTTGGCCGGTGATTGATCTTTCTGCTGCCACTTTTAAAGGTGTCACCATGTCCGATGCCCTCGAGGTTGAGGGTCAGAAACTGGTACTTAACGGCATGGCGCTGCGTAAGAAGATTATTTTTAAGGTCTACGTGGCCGGCCTCTACCTGCCGGCCAAGGAGAAGAGCGCCAAAAAAATACTGGCCGCGGATCAACCCCGTCACGTCATCATGCATTTTGTCCGAGGTGTGGGGGCAGGCAAAATTAATGATGCCTGGATCGAGGGCCTGGAGGACAATACCCCCAAATACTCCCCGGAATTGAAAAAACAATTTGATACCCTGTGTGCCTATATGGAAGATGTGAAGGATGGCGAACAGATCGTGTTTTCGTATCTACCGGAAAAAGGCACGAAGGTGAAGGTCAAAGGGAAGATAAAAGGGACAATTCCGGGCAAAGCCTTTGCCGATGCCTTATTTGCCTGCTGGATCGGGCCGGAGCCCGGCCCCGGTGAAGGGTTTAAAGAAGATCTGCTGGGAATCGAATGATTTAATTGTCCTTTAGAATTTCCGTGTCGTAGATCGTCTCAAAATGCAGTTTATGTTTGGCCTCTTCGGCCGATAGTCTTAAAAACAGTGATTTGACGTCGTCATTTTCTACCTTGCTGGCCATATCCGTGTATAAGTCGTGAGCGGCCTGTTCTTTTTTCATGGCAATGGTGATGATATCCTGGTAGGTCATTTCGGCAGTGGGTTTGCTGCCCACCACGTAGCTGCTGATCATCAGGTCTGTCACCTGGGGAACCTTGATGTCCTCAAAGTCGGTGCTGCGGATCCTTTCCAGGATATCCACATGTCCCCGTTCCATATTTTCAAATTGTTTCAGTAAGTCTTTCTGGGCGTTAAATTTGGCCATGTTTTGCAAATCCTGGTAGAATTTGATGGCTTCGTGCTCACGCTCAATGGCATAATCGATAATTTCGTTAAACTTTTTTAGGTCCATACGCTGTCCTCCTCTATGAAACGGAATTATAGCCTATTTAACAGGGGAATTCAAGGTTTTGAGAGGATTCTACCCTAATTCTTTAAATCGTCCGGCTGAAAATTTTTTTTCTGAAACATTGACTTTTTTGGGAGAAATAGATAGTATTGGTATGGAATACATTTTATAGTTGTACTGGAAATGCTATGGAAGAAGTGCCTGAAATACCTGGATATCGGATCGAACGAACGCTCGGTGAAGGCGGCATGGCCAAAGTGTACTTCGGCGTTCAGGAGAAGCTGAAGCGCAAGGTGGCCATCAAGGTGCTGGAGCCGCTGTTGTTGAAGGATAAAGATTTTGCCCGGCGGTTTTTAAAGGAAGCCGAGACCGCGGCCAATCTCATCCATCCCCACATCGTGACCATCTACGATGTGGGCAAGGTGGGGCAGCATTACTATATGGTGATGGAGTACTTAGATGGCACCCTGAAGGACATGATTAACGAGAGTTCCCGGAACAAGCGGGGATTATGGCAGGGTGACTTCGCCGCTTCTTTGGATATCATAAAAAAGGTGGGCGGCGCCCTGGAGTATGCCCACAAAAGAGGCTTTATTCACCGGGATATCAAGCCTGACAATATCATGTTCCGGCATGACGGCACGCCGGTTCTGGTGGATTTCGGTATTGCCAAGGCCCTCGATGCCACCACTCAATTGACCCGCACCGGCATGTCAGTGGGCACGCCCCACTACATGAGCCCCGAGCAGATCCGGGGTCAGGATATCGACGGCCGGGCCGATCTCTACAGCCTTGGGGTCGTGTTTTATGAGATGCTAATGGGGGAAGTGCCCTACCGGGCCTCCGACTACATCGCGGTTGCCGTAAAACACCTGAATGAGCCAATTCCCCGGCTGCCGTCTCCGCTGTCTCAATACCAGCCCTTAATTGACAAAATGATGGCCAAGGACCGGGCCAACCGGGTTCAGAGTGCCGGGAAGTTGATCCCGGTGATTGAGGACTTTCAAACTAAAATGCGGGGGAAAAAAGAGGCTGCGGTAAAAGAGCGACCCAAAAGAAAAGATCGGGATGCCGAAGCCGTGGTGACCATCCCCACGTTAAAGAAGACGGAGGGAACCGGCGTTTCCCGGATGGCTCGAATCCTGGGAGTGGCGGCCTTTGTGCTGGCGGTGGTGGTGGTGTTCTGGGTGATCCAATTCACCAGCGGCGGCAGTAGTAAAGAGGAGAAACAAACGGAACCCCCGGTGGAGGAAAGGTTGAGTAAGGTTCAGGATGGGAAACCGGAACCCACCGAGATAAAAAACAGAAAACCTGATCCTGGAGAGAGTATTACTTCGGGGCAAAAGACAGCGTTGACGGCTGCGGAGCAGAAGGCATACGATGGCTATGTGGAGACCGCCCGGAAACAATCCGGGAAGGGCGATTATCGGGGGGCTTTAGACAATATTGAGAAGGCGGAGCGGATTCAGAAGAGCGATGAACTGGAACTCCTGGAAGGTGAAGTGTTGAAAAAGGAGGCGGAGGCAAAAACCCAAAAGAGGGACGAGCAGGTCGGTAAAACCCCGGTCAAGCCGCCCCCCAAAAAGAAGGTGGGACCCCCCGTAACCAGGCATACCCCCGACATCCGGACGATCAACCTGATTAACCTGCCCAGGGAGTTAAGCACCGGTTACCATAAGAAGATGGAACGAATCGTTATCCCCGACTTACCGTCGGGGGTGAAGGTAATGGGGCCGGTAAGCTTCAATTTCTCAATCGATGAAAAGGGAAACCTGGGGCTCAAACGGTTCAGCCACCCAAGGCTTAAAGTTGTACCGAAGTTAAATAGACAGAGGGTTTTGAAGATGATTTTAGATAAAGTGAACGACATTACCCTTGCCGCCCCCAGAGATGAGCAGGGCCAGCCCGTCAAAGTGGAGAACTGGCGCCTCCTGTATCGGGTGGGGACGTTTGCAGGCAAAATAATATTAAATAGGAGGTCTATCTGATGTTTTCAGGAAAATTGATAAGACAGGCAAGCATCATCGCTCTATTTTTCTTTCTCTGGTTTTCCATCACCGCCAATTTTGGCTTTGCCCAGCAGGAGGAAGATGAACTTTTGAAGGCCAGGAGTCTCTACCAGGATGGAGATTATGAGGGGTCGATCAAGCTGTTGAGTGAATTTATCGCCAAGCTCAGGGCCATCGTGGCCCAGAAAAAGAATGTGGCCGAGGCCTTTTATCTGCTGGCAAAGGTATACTATACAGTGGGGGAGGACGAAAAGGTCGATGAGAATTTGCGGAAGGTATTCGAAACGTATCCTGCCTTTGCCAAAGAGGAAGCGGATTTTGATTTTAAGGCCCGGATGGACAAGGCCAGGGCCGAGGTAGAGGTCCGGAGATTGGCCCCAAAAGAGGAGGGAAAGCCGGTTCTCGAAGTAAAGGAAGAGAAAAAGAAACCAGCTAAGGTCATCGAGGCGCCGGCGCCGAAGAAGAAAAAAAAATTTCCCGTGCTGCTGGTAGTCGGCGGTATCGTTGTACTGGGCGTGGTGGCGGCCCTGCTGTTGAGCGGCGGCAAGAAAGATGAAAAAAAAGAGGAGTTCGATATCCGCGGCCGATGGGCCATCGACGAGAGGTTGGGAAACGAAACCTTCAAGGATTTTCTGACTTTTACCGGCACCAAAACCCGAGGCCTCTTTAGAGATGACGAGGATAATATCGGCGATTACGAGGTCAATGGCCGGGACGTACACTTTGTCTATCGGAATATTCTGCTGGAATATCACGGCCGGTTTACCGGTCCCGACAACATGGCCGGTAACTTTACCATTGTTCTAGATGAGGTTGAATATACCGGCAACTGGACCGGCACGAGGCTCGGCCCGGCTGCCCAGGTCCTTCAGCAAGCCAGGTCGATCACTACTTTACCAACCGCCCAAAAAACTTCCCATTGACCGGCAGTGTCGACACCGCTTGCCGGCAGAGGGTCACGAAGCAGAGGAGGGCAAAATGGCGACAAAGAGATGCCTGACGGTTTTAACGCTTTTATGGCTGTTGGCTCTTGCGGCATACCCGAAGAGTTCCCGGGTAAAGTATCTGGCTCCTGACAGTATATATTTTTATTCTATGGGCTCATTGGTTTACATCAACCCCCTGGGGCCTGATTATGCCTACGACAGGGAAAACCAGTGGGGCTTTACCCTGGGGGCCGGCTATACCCTGATAAATTTTAACCGGAAACTGCTGCTGAATTTTGAATTCGATTATTCCAGGGCCACCTTTGAGATCTTCTCGGCCCAGCGGGACGTTAATTTTTATAATTTTCGATTTACCGGAGAGTACCGATTCTATCCGAAATTGCCGCTGGCGGTATACCTGGGCTTCGGGGTCTCCAGTATCGGCTACTCCCGTTTTGAGGATCTGGGTGAGTCGGATGATACCACGGCCATCGTTGATACCGGTCTCAAGATCAGGTTAATGAAGAACATTCTCGTCCGCGTCGAAATGCGGTTCTACTCCTATCCCGGGGATTCCGATTATTACTACTATGATGAATACTATTTTTATGATGAATACGGCGAGGGAGAACTGGTCGGCTCTGCCTTTTCTTTGGGGCTTGAATTTCATATTAAATAACGTTCCGTTTCCTGTTCCAGCTCGTCCAGCATTTTTTTTAGGTTGAGCTTTTCGGCCTCAAGGCTGTTTTTCGAGTGCTCGTCGGCAACCTGATAGGGGGCGCCGTAGGCAAATACAATTTTGCCGAATGGCCGGGGCACGATAAAGCGGTCCCAGGTCTTCTCTAAAATCTTGACTCGGCTGGCATACCAACTGATGGGTACAATTACGGCCTTGCTTTTTTTAGCCAGCACCACCGTACCGTCTTTCAACTCCCCGGCCGGGCCTTTGGGGCCGTCGGCGGTGATTAAGATTTCGGCATTCTGGTCTTTGATGGTATTTAAGAGTGTCAAAAAGGCCCGCATGCCCCCCCGTGATGACGACCCCCGGATGGGCTTCATACCGAATTCTTCGGCAATCTGGGAGACAATTTCGCCGTCCCGGGAGAGGGAGATGAGGGGACTGGCTCCCGTATTCCTGAATTGACAGATGGTAAAGAAGATGTGGCGGTGCCAGAAGATGTAGATGATGGGACGGTTTCGCGCTTTGAGTGGGTCTACCCTCTCTTCCCCCCGGATGGCGATTCGGCAGGTTTTGATGATGGTCAGCATGAAGAGTTTGGCGATTTTTCTTAAAAAGAAAAATTTAATCTTCCGGGGAAATCTCATACTCTTTTATCTTGTCCAGTAATGTTTTGTAGCTAATCTCCAACTGCTCGGCCGCCCGGGAACGGTTGAAATCCACTTCCTTCAGGATATCCGAGATTTTCTTTTTTTCGATAATTTTCACCGCCCGGGAGGTGACCTGTTTCAGGCTGCCGCTAAAATTGAAATTTTCGCTGAGATCAAAGGATCGTTCCGGCAGGATAATATCGGTATCGTTGATGGTTGGCTGACGGCTAATAATCACCGCCCGCTCAATGGTATTTTGCAATTCCCGGATGTTGCCGGGCCAGTGATAGGACATGAGTTTCTCTTTGGCTTTGGCCGACAGACTAAATTCCTGCTTGTTCATCTCCAGGGAAAACTTCTTTAAAAAATAGGCGGCCAGCAGGATAATATCTTCATCCCTCTCCCTTAGGGGAGGCAGGGTGATGGGGAAGACGTTGATTCTGAAATAGAGGTCCTTTCGGAATCTGCCTCCCGCAACCGCCTTTTCTAAATCGCGGTTGGTGGCAAAAATAAATCGGAGTTGAAGGTCGATCTCCTGGCTGCTGCCGATGCGGCTGATTTTTTTATCTTCGATGACCCGCAGTATTTTGCCCTGCAGATTGAACGACAGATCGCCGATTTCATCTAAGAAGAATGTGCCCCCCCGGGCCAGCTCCAATTTCCCCACCTGCCGCATATAGGCGTCGGTGTAGGAGCCTTTTTCATGGCCGAATAGCTCATTTTCCAGCAGGTTCTCCGGGATGGAGGCCGAATTGATGGCGATAAAGGGTTTGTCCTTTCTGGGGCTGAGGTTGTGAATGGCCCGGGCAAAGAGTTCCTTGCCGGTTCCGCTCTCTCCCAACAGCAGCACCGGGGTGTCGGTCACCGCCACCTGCTTCAGCCTATCGGCTTCGTTGAGAATTTTAGCACTACTGCCGATGATGACCGATTTTTTTAACCGGGAGTCGTAGACATCCTTAAAAATAATATTCTCCCTGAGGATGCGGGTCGATTCCAGTGATTTCTCGATGATTAAGAACAGGTACTCCGGGTCCACCGGCTTGGCGATAAAATCGAAGGCCCCCTCTTTGATGGCCTCCACCGCCTGCTCGATGGAACCGTAGGCGGTCAATATGATGAAGGGGATGTTGAGGTGTTTGATCCGCTTGAAGAAGGTAAAACCGTCGATATCCGGCAGTTGCAGGTCCGAAATGATGACGGAGAAGTATTCCTTGTTCAGCAGCATCATGGCGGTGGCGACATCGGCGCTGGATTTGACCTGGTAGCCCTGTTCGCTGAGAATGGTCTCCAGCATCTCCCGCATCGACTTGTTGTCTTCGACCACCAATATCTTTTCCATGTCTTCATTATAAATTAAAATTGTGAAAAAGTAAAAGCCTGAGATGTGGTATAATTAAAAGATGGAAAAGGTAGCGGTGCTTTTGAATCCTTCGGCCGGCAAGGGTCGGTCCATCAAGAAGAGGAGCAAAATCGAATACTGCTTGCGGGAGTCGGGGATTCCTTATGATTTGATCGTTTCGGAGAGTGAGGAACATCTCTGCCGCCTGGCCCGGCAGGCAGCGGAAGGATATCGCCTTATTGTCGGCGTAGGCGGGGACACCACCTTTAAGATTATCGCCGGTGAACTATTAAACGATAAAGGCGGTGGTAAATGGCAAACGATGCCCACCCTGGGTATGATCGGCACCGGCTCGGCCAACGATATTGTGCGCAGCTTAGGGATTCAAAAAATAGAGTGCCTTTGCCGGGCCATCAAGGAAGGACATACGCGGAAAATGGATGTGGGGATGCTGAATATCGAAGCAGAGGCGAAACCGCTCCTGTTTTTGGGCAGTTTAAGCATCGGCCTCGGTACAACGGTCAACCGGTACATCGAAGCCTTTTGTCAACGGCACCCGCGGCTGGCAAAATTCGATATCTTTGGCCAGGGTCTGGCAGGCGCCGTGGCAGTGCACCGTTCCTTTGCCGAGGGAAAAGTTCCCCGCCAGGCCACCCTTTGTTACCGCGGCGCCTCCCACAGGGTCACTTTCTCCCTGTTGACGTTTCTGAACATCCCCTTTTACGCCCACGGCCTGCACCTTGGCCTGAATACGACTCCCTTTGACGGCATCCTGGAGGCGGTGTCGATTCAGACGGTCTCCTGGTTCGCTACCATGACGATGGCCATCGCTGTCGGCCGCGGCCGCCATTTGAAGCGACAGGATTGCCGGATCATCCCTGGCCCCGGATTTCGACTCATACCGGATGGAAAAGTGGATATCCTGGCGGACGGCGATATCGTGACCGAAGTCGGGTCATTTGAGGTATCGGTGCGGCCCGGTGCCCTCCGGGTTTTCTCGACGTTTTAGAGATGTAAAAGCTTTATTATCGCATCTATACAAAAAAAATTATTTAGCCGGTTCGCTATTGACTTTATCGTAAGTTGGAATAAAATATTCCGTATCACTATAGATAAAGTTTGGAGGATAAAATGAAAAAAATACTCTGTGTTACGCTGTTAATATTGTTTATGGCGGTCTCCACCTTCGCTGGCGTGGAGTGGGTCAGCAAAATTACCACCAGCGCCGAAAAAGGTAAAGACAGCGAGATGACATCCCACGTTTACGCCCAGGGCGGTGATGTGAAACAGGTCTTCAAGAATGTGGCCAAAGACAAGAGGAATGTATACATAGAGGACGGCTACTGGCTTTACAAGGGTAAAGAGAACATGATGTACCTCGTCAATGACAAGGAGAAGACCGTCACCCCCCTGTCGCTGGACGCCCTGCTGCAAATGACCGCGGTGGTGGGCGAACTGGTCAAGATCCAGATCTACGATCACCAGGTCAACACCGAAACCCTGAACCCGGAAGAGGTCATGGGCCACCTGTGCAACCATGTGCGCATCACTTCCGATTACACCATGAAGATGAAAATCGCCTTCATCAAGAAGACCTTCCAGGTTCATGAAGTCAAGGAGATCTGGGCCAGTTCAAATGTGAAGTATCTCAATGAGATCAGCCAGTCCTTTTTAAACAAGGATTTTAAAACCGGTTTTGAAGAGCTGGATAAGATGATCGAGAAAGAGATGGCCCAGATGAAAAAGATGGGCTTTCCCCTGAAGACCGTGACCCATAATATTCAGAAAGGCAAAAAAGGAAAAGTGCTGAGCGACACTATCACTGCCATGGAGGTGCTGGAGATCAACTCGAAGAGTTTCCCCGCCTCCTTCTTTGAAATCCCCAAAGACTACCAGATGGCCGACAGTCAGATGGCCTCGGACGAAGGCGAGGAGTCAGGGGGCAAGAAAAAGAAAAAGAAAAAATTCGGGATCTTTTAATCCCCCTATTTTTCTTCATCAAAATTTTACGCACCGACCTGACTTCTTATGAAAAGAAGCGGCTGGCGGAGAGTCGGTAAAATAACCCGTCTTTTTTTTTCAGGATGTTGTTCTGGTGGGTTAGTTGAACCACCGGAATATTCTCCAGCGCCTGTGAATGTCTAAAGTGATGGGGCGCTATAGAACCGTCTCTGGTATTAACTTCAAACAAACACCAGGGGGCCTGGTTTGCGGTAATCAGAAAATCGCTCTCCTTGCTGTCCTTAGTGCGCACGTAAAAGAGATCAAATTCCCCAATCCCTTTATCGTTCCACAGCTCCACCATGATTTTCAGTTCCACCGCCACATAGTTTTCAAACCGTCTGGCCAGATCGCGGCAGCGGCTCCAGTCGTAAAAATAGCATTTTTTCTCTTTCTTGATCGCCCGGAAAATCCTCTGGCTGTAGGAGGGGGCAGAAAGATCGCGAAGATCAGCCTCAGAGCAGAGACGGAGCTCTTGACAGCGTTGTAACTCACACCTAAATCTTCCTTCATGGAGTTCAGAGATAGGGGAGAGCCCACCCTTTCTGGCAGCAAGTGAATCATGTTGGCAATCCTCTCCGTTTCGATGATCTGGGTCAGATCCCGGATGTCCTCTTTGACCAGCCGATCCACATAATCTTGCTTCCAGCGTCGGTGAAACCGGGGATTGGCTCTGGTAAACGGCTCAGGAAAACCGCTGTAGTTGATCAACTTGCGGCTGCTCTATCTTTCTTTCGATGTACGCTTCCGCCGGTTCGCCTTCGGCGGGGTCCGGGATGTCTGTCCTGACAATTTCGGAAAGAGAAAGGGGGAAAAATTTGAATATGAAATATCGCCCCGCCAGAGAATCGCCGGATTTCCTGAACCAGTCCAACCGGGCGCTGCCGGTGATGATAAAGCGGCAGTCATTCTCGAATTTATCGAAATAATCTTTCAGGATGTTTTTCCATTTGGGCATCTTATGAACTTCATCGTGGCAGGCCCAGGGGAGCTTTGCCTCTCCTCCCTTTGAATCGTGCATGGCGGTTTCAAAGAAATAGGGATCTTCTCTATACCCATCACGCGCCTCCCGCAGATCCCAGTTAAAATAAAGTTTCTCCCACCCCGGGTAAAAAAGTCGGTTTTCCCTACCTTTTAATTTAAGTAGTGTTATAAATCTCCTGTAGGAAGAGTTGAAGGCGCGGAAATATCGTCCATTGGTTTGATGTGGTATTTCATAGACCTAATGGCCCAGCTTACTGGGCCAATGCGAGATTAGTGAGGTACGCGGATGATTTTGTGGTACTTGCGCGTTATCAGGAAAAGGAATTACCGTGATTTATTCAGGATAAGTTGGAAAATTGGATGGTTCTAACACTCAATTTAGAGAAGACCCGGACAATTAGGAAACGTGCAAGCCAATGACAACGGGGCCAGGAAAGCGCAGTGCGGGAAATCCGCAGGCTGCGTTTGACGAGGGGAAGGGGGTAATACCCCTCTCTACTCTACCACCGTGGCTTCAAAAATACAGTTTGGCGCCAAGTCGGGCGGCAAGGGAACCGGTATAACCTATTTCCTGCAAGAAGCGGGGATCTAAGCGCAGGCCCAGGGCATCCACCTCGGCCACGGCATCGAAACCATCCAGGATTTGCTGCTCATTGACAATCAGGGGCTGCATATTGTATAGGGAGTAGATGCGCCGGGCAATTTTATTATTGGTGATGTTGGAGACATTGATATTGAACTGCAGTGTATATTTATCGCTCAATTTCAGGTTGTATTCGGCATAGAGGTCGGCTCCCCACAGGAAGGGTGTCCGGCCCAGGTCACCCCTGCCCCGCGGATACCAGTCGCTGTAATTCACATTCACCGTGGTGGAGACCGGCGTTCCGCTCATGCCGTAACCACTCACACCAACGGTGAGTCCCCAGTCAAACGAATAGGCACCGTAGAGCTTAAACTGGAGGGGGCGGTCGGTAGGCAGCAGACCCGAAGAGACCTGACCATACTGGTCATAGTTCAGGAACCAGGCGTCAAAATAGCCGCCCATATTGGGCGTGATAAGGCCGGGATCGTCGGAACTGGCCAGTCCCGCATAATTCCCTTTAAGACGGCTCCAGGTCAGGGAGATGCCGGCCAACCAGTTGTGGTTGAATTTTTTATCAAGATACACCTGAACCGACGTATAATTGCGTTCCGCCTTAGTGGATTGGGCATCCGGGGGGAGTAACCCGGCTGCCTTTGCCTCGGCAAACTTTTGCTGTATCCATTCGGAACCGGGATTGCCGTTGTAATACATCGTGCCGTACAGGCCGCGAATACCGACGTCATCGATGGCGTTGAGCAGGGCACTGTGCAGGAATCTGGCGCCCAGCACAATGTCTGCCGACAGTCGTTTCTGAATGCCAAAGGTGTATTCATATTTGCTGAAGGGCTTTAGGTCCGGTTGGGTGGTTTCAAAATTGGGGATGCGCCAATTCCAATGGTAAAGATATTCACCGCCGTGGTAATAATCCATTGGATGGGAGTCGAGGTGGAAAAAATTTTCCCAGTCGGGATTGGTTAGATCGTAAAAGGTGGAGACCCACTTGAACCCGCCGTAGTTGACAATGGCCATCTGCAATTTCATGGCATCATAATAGATGCCGTAGCTGCCGAAAATCTTCAGATCGGAATTGCCGAACACATCGTAGACAAAACCCAATCGAGGGGCAATTTTATCCCCGAGTTCAAAGTGAACCGGCGAATCGCTGTATTCCGGCAGGTCAGAAAAAGAGGGGATATCCTCGGTCTCAAAACGGACACCGGCATTCAGGGTCAATCGTTTGCCAATGGCCCAGTTATCCTGGATATAGAAGGCGTTACGGGTACTACCCACATCGGCCACGGTTCCATACGGCCACCTGACCTCCACATAACCCAGGGTGGTGTCCACAAGATACCCCTGGAAATGGAAGAAATCATCGCCCCAGTAGAAGCGGTTGTAATTGAACGGATAGCCCTCGTCAATATCTACGCCGATTTTGACGTACTGGAAGCCCAGTTTCAATTCGTGCTCGCCGCCGAGATTGAAATAGTACGTTAAATCTGCGCTGCCGGTGAGGCGGTAATTGAAGTTCTGGCTGACCTGGTAACCGTCGTTGGCGCTGTAATTGGAAAAGTACCTGGGCACGATGGTGGTGGCCCCCGGCACATCGATGTTGGAGCGGATGTGAACGTAACGGGGACCTTTGGGCCCCATTAGTTGGTGGGTATTCACCTTCCAGTACCCGCCGGTCACGTTCAGCCTCAGGTTGTTGCCCAGGGTATAGTACAGGCTGCCGCTCAAGGTGAGACCGGGATACTCAAAACCATTCCGGGCCCATTTTACGGTGGGATCACCGGAACCATCTAAGGGGGGCAATTCACCTTCCCACTTTTGATTGTCCAGGGTGCCGCTCAAGGAGATGGTGAGACGATTGGCCAGCCTGCCGGTTAACTTTAGAGAACCGGCCACATCGCTGTCGCTGCGACTGAACCGGGCATTGTACGTTTCATCCAGTAAAAAAAGTGCATCCCTTTTACTGGTGGTAAACTTTGGCATCAGGCTGGCAAAAAACCATAATTTATCTTTAATAATATAGCCCCCCACACCGAGCCCCACCTCGAATCGGTTCCAGTTGTCTTCGGGGAACGTTACATATTCGGCCTTGCTGTCGTCATAGGGGTCGATCCGCAGCGTGGGTATCGGATCGGCGCCCAGGCTGCTGCCGTCGAAATAGAGGGAGGCCGAACCGTGAAATTCGTTGCCGCCGCTGCGGGTAATGACATTGATTACCCCTCCCATCGAGCCGCTGTATTCTGCCGAAATGCCGGTTGTCTTCACCTGGATCTCCTCGATAAAATCAAAGTTCACATTCTGGCCGGAGATACCCTCAAACAGGGTGGTGGTATCGACCCCGTCTATGTAAAATACATTTTCTGCGCTGCTGGCACCGTCGATCGAAAGGCCGCCGTCAAAGGCGTGCTCCTGGTTCACCCCCGGTGCCAGGCCCACGATGGAGGTAAAATCACGGTCCCTGGGTAATTTTTCAAAGTTTTTTTTGGGGATAACGACGCTTGTGGCAGTACTGCGAACATCGAGGGCCGGGGAATCCCCTGAAATGACAATTTCTTCCCGGATGAGACCGGGCTCCATGGCGACCCGAAGCCTGTACATCCTGCCCAATTCCACATTGATTTTTTCTCTCTTAACGGTCTTAAAGCCCTCGCAGCTAAACGTAATGTCGTAGATTCCCGAGGGCAGATTAAACAGCTTAAAATCGCCGTTTTTTCGGGAGACCGTCTCCAGTTTGCCCACCAGAGCGGAGCCTTTCGCCGCGATTTTTACTCCCGGGATACCGGTGCCGTCTCCCAGTACCACCTTACCCATTACATTACCCGTCTGTTCCTGGGCCATCAGGGCAAGGGCCAATACTAAAATCAAAAGACTTGTAAAGACAGATCTCCTTAGTGACATAGGTACTCCTTTTTTTGTTAAATTTTTAAGCTAAATATGATATATACGGAATGATGAGGTCAGAATGGAAGATATCAGGAGTACTCTAAATTGTCTCTATTTTTCTTTTACGTCGGGCTTGAAAAAGAAATGATATTCATAATTATCTAAGCCCGACCTTATCAATAAAAAGACCTCGAAAGTATTCTTTTCCAGGTCGGTCTTATAAACGGCAAAATCAAAGTCAGCCGGTTTTTTTAATTTCTCTTTTTTCGTGTAGAGGGGCTTTTTGACCCATTCGCTGACGGTAAACGAGTGGGTCATCCGACCGGATAGATCCCGCCGGGCCTCCAGCTTGCTTTCCTTTGAGTAATATCGCTCGGGGAAAAACCAGTCGGCGATCTCTCCCCCGGCGGGAATCTCCAGGGGCGGGAGCAGCTTTTGCATATCGTCCGGTTTAACGTTGGCAGGAACAATCTTCTGCTGAACGTTGTCCCGGCCGATGAAATAACTATCCTGCCAGATAATAGAAATGGGCTTATCCGAATGATTCTTGAGTTCGAATTCGATTTTTTTGGGTTCCGGCTTCCAGGTGATCTGAATCAAATCATCGCGGTACGATTGCCCGGTTGGCACCTGGGACTCTTCTGTCAACAGCGATTCCCGGGTCACCTTATCCAGTAAAATATTTACATAATAGGTCTTCTTCTTTGCCGCCAATAAAGTGGAGAAAGAAAAAAACAGTATCAATATCGTTGTAAAGATTAAGACTCGCTTCATCCTTTTTTCTCCTTATCTGGAAATCTGTTTTCATATTAAGAGTTTTAGGTTCAAAAGTCAAGAAGAAATTTCCTTCCCAGGAGTTACCCCGAAATTTTAAATAGGATTAAAGATTTTTGCCTGGCCCTAATCCGTTTCACTTTAACTTATAAGATAAAGTGATAAAATGGAGGATATACAATGTCTACTTTTAAAGAGAGAGAGAAAAAAGATAGTGTTAAGCCCAAAGAATTAAGAGAAATAGCGGGAAGCAGGACAGAGGAAGTGGGAGTAATCAGCCGTTTCATTCGGGTTATCATTAACATCGTTAAGGAGGCCTCCATCACCCTCAAGTCGTCATTGGGGTTAAAAGGGAGGAGAACCGGGGACGGAGACGGCAGCCCGGAAAATTAATGAGACAGCCTGGCGATTGAGGCCAGGCAAAGATTTTTAATCCTATTTAAAATTTCGGGATAACTCCTCGACACCATTTTGGGGGCTTGAAATTCTTGTTAAATTAATATAATATTTTAATCAGAGGATTTTATTAATGGTAATAAAAAAAGGAGGCAACATGAAGAAAAAAATCTTTTTTACCGGTTTAATCGGAGTCATTTTTATTCTAACAATTGTGTGGTCAAATGCCGCAGTGATTCGTTTACCCCAGGAAAAAAGTGACAGGGAATCGGACATTAAAGATGAGTATTGGCAGGCTGAAGGCCCCTGGGGCTGTGACGGCGTCTGCCTGGCGGTGGACCCTCAAAACCCGGGCAGATTATTTTTAGGCACCTATGGAAGTGGGATATATCGCACCATCGATGGCGGGGAAAGCTGGAAGCAGGTTAATTATGGTCTCGGAGAGGAAATGCCCCTCTGGATAAAGGATATGGCCGTCGATCCCCATCACCCGGAACTGGTCTATGCCGTAAGCCAGGTGCCGGGCGGGGTCTGGCGTTCCACCGATTCGGGGGACACCTGGGAATTTATCGCCTCGGCTATACCGCTCACTACCGCCTACTGCCTCGTGGTCGATCCGGCCAGCGGTTTTGTATATTATGGTCAGGCTGGAATGGAGTGGAGTAGAACACACGGCCTCTTTAAGAGCGGGGATAATGGCCAGCATTGGACGCCGGTAGAGTCTTACGGCTATCGCAGCGCCACCGATATTGAAATCGCACCGGGTCTTACCCACTATACGTTCTATGTTTCCGGCGACCTCGTACATAGGAGTAATGACGGCGGACAGACCTGGACACAAATCGGTAATGGTCTTCCCGGCACGCCCCGGGACATCGCGATGGAGCCCGGGAATCCAAAGATCCTGTATGCCGGTTTTCACCTCTATGAGCAGCCCCAGATTTATAAAACAAAGGATGGCGGAGATTACTGGTTCCAATACGATGCCGGCCATAAAGGAGACTACGTCGTTTCAATCGCAATCGATCCGGAAGATACGAATATTGTTTATGCAGGGGGCTATCATAGTGTCCATGGTGATTTCAGGAATTTGTACCGGAGCATCGATGCGGGCGAATGGTGGGAATTGAGAAATATAGGTCTTGAAAAGGGATACATCCGGGATGTGCTGGTAGACCAGGATAGATGTGTATATGCCGCCTGTTATTACGGCAACGAATACAATGGCGTTTACAAGAGCGTAGACAAGGGTGATTCCTGGAAAGAAAAAAACCTGGGCATTACCGGTATTCCCATATCCGACATTGTGGCTGATCCACTTCGACCTGATGTCATCTATGCCTCCGGCAGTCACAGCGGCGTATTCAAAAGAGTATCGGGCTCCCAATGGCAGGGACGCCTCGAAGGGTTAAAGAATCTGTGGGTAACCTCATTGGCCATTGATCCCCACGATGCCAATACTATTTATGCCGGGGCCAATTACAATTTGCAGCCGGAGCAGGGACTCTTTAGAAGCGGCGATGGCGCATATTACTGGGAAGATATCAGTCATCTGCTTCCCGATACCGCTTACGTCCAGGTAACCGATGTGGTTCACGGAGCGGGGGAAATTTACGTTGCCATCAGCGGCTCAACACCATATGGCCAGGGACAGGCCAGGATCTATAAAAGCGTCGATCATGGTACATCGTGGGCCAGGCTTGAGGGCCTCAACTTTAGCTCCATCATCGCTTCTGAACTGGAACTGGCTTTAGATCCGCTAGACCCTGAAATCGTTTATGCCTGTGTGTCCGCCGGTCAGGGGTATGGATTTTATCGGAGCAGCGATGGCGGTGAAACCTGGATGAGGACCTGGAATAACCCTGCCAACAGTCATTTAGGACCGATTTTTGGTGATCTTTTTGAGCCTGATATTGTTTATATCGGTGTTCAATCAGAAAACCCCGAATTTCCTGCCCCATCACCTGTTTATAAAAGTACGGACCGGGGCGAGAACTGGTTTCCAATGTCAGAGGGGCTGCCCCCACAACTGAATTGGGATTACTATAATGGCGAAGGCATTACGATGGATCCCGAAACCGGCTGTCTGTATTTGGGCATCACCCATGGACCTCTACCCAACAGCGGCGCAGTCTATCGCCTTATCGGCACCGGCTGGGAACAGGTTGGAGATCTGGCGGTTCCTGTTAGCTGCCTGACTGTTAATGGGGATGACCTTTTTGCCGGCACATTTTACCATTCGCTAAAACGTCTAAATATCCGCTGAAGAATTCCGGTTAACTGTTCCTGAAAATTTTTTGTATGGAGTGTTGACTTTTGTCTGCCCCATGCTAAAATCACATATGAATATATTTTTAATTATAACAACAGGGGTGACACATGGCCAAAAAAGTATTGGTAGCAACCGTTAAACCGTTCGCCAAAAAGGCGGTGGATAATATTAAAGAGATCATCGACAGGGCCGACTATGAAATGGTCTTGCTGGAAAAGTATGCCGGGCAGGCCGATCTGGTCAAGGCGGTGGCCGATGCCGATGCCTTGATCGTGCGCAGCGATCAGGTGGACAAAGAGGTACTGGAGGCCGCCCAAAATCTGAAGATCGTGGTGCGGGCCGGGGCGGGCTACGACAACATCGACCTGGAGACGGCCAGCCACAATGGTGTGGTGGTGATGAATACCCCGGGTCAGAACGCCAATGCCGTGGCCGAACTGGCCCTGGGCATGATGGTCTACCTGGCCAGGGGCTGTTTTAACGGCAAACCGGGCACCGAATTGAAGGGCAAAAAGTTGGGACTCCATGCCTTCGGCAACGTGGGCAAACAGGTGGCCCGCATCGCCGGAGGCTTCGGCATGGAGGTGTATGCCTTCGATCCCTATATCGACCGAGCAGTCATCGAGGAGGCCGGGGTTACCTGCGTCGACTTGGTGGAGGAGCTTTTTGAGACCTGCCAGTATGTTTCGCTGCACATTCCCGCCAACGATGAGACCAAAGGCTCCATCAACTACGACCTGATGTCGAAGATGCCGGAAAACCCGGTACTGGTCAACCCGGCCAGAAAGGAGATTATCTGTGAGGGCTCCCTGTTAAAGATGTTTGCCCAAAGACAGGATTTTAAGTACATTGCCGACGTTGCCCCCGACTGCCGGGAAGAGATCGAATCCAACTACCCGGGCCGCTCCTATTTCACTCCCAAGAAGATGGGGGCCCAGACCGCAGAGGCCAACATCAATGCCGGCATTGCCGCCATCAACCAGATCATCGGCTACTTCGAGCAAGGCGACACCACCTTCCAGGTAAACAAATAGGATAAACACTCCCCTTATCAAAAATGTAATAATTCACGAGAATTTTATTTTTTTTAAATTGTCTTTCATTTAAGCTCTTGTTTCGTTGGGTATCCAGTCGATGGGAATGATTTCTGTTTGGCCGTCCTGGAGGACATCTACCGTTTTTTCCCGCAAATCACTTTCAATCGTTCCGCCCACGATAATACATTCATCGATCGTCACGCCTCTCCGTACCTGGTGCATGTCATCCACTTTTCTTTCATTAACCGATATTTGATCTCCCTTATTGGGAAAATACGCATAGCGTTTCCATAAAACGGAGTTGCTGATGCAGGCTTTTCGTTCTATTGTCCAGCCGTCCCCGATAATCGCGTATGGTCCAATTCTTGTCTCTGGTGCGATAATACAGTCGTTACCAATGATTACCGGCGGGATAATGGTAACCTTAGAAAAGTCGATGGCTACATTGGTGCCCAGGTATCCCCAGGGTAGTTTTTCGTAAGGGATTTCCAGATCGAAATCTCCATCCAGGAAGGATTTATTCACATTCAGGTAATCCCGTTTTCTACCCACGTCAAACCATAATCCATCATACTGGATGCCCCACAATAAAAAGTCTTTTGGCAACTGTACATATTTAAGCCGGTTTAACATTGCCGGGAAAACATGTTTACCAAAATCGTAAAATGGCTCCCGGCTCTGGAGATTTGCCGGGGTGCGAAGGGGGTCAAGAGCTTTTAATAAGTCCATTTCTATCATATAAATAGATGCATTGTTTAAATTGCTGGGAGAATCAGGATCTTTTTCCCTGAAATTTACGATTTTTCCTGATTTTGAGATAGCACCTTTTAAATTTCCAGGGGATTCAAGCTCTACTGTTCCGAATTCACCTCTTTTTTCCCAGGGAATAGGGGTCAGGACCATAGTAAATGCAGATCCCTTTTTTTTATGAATCTCATACATTTCCTCTAACAATTCAGATTCAAAATTGGTGATAATATCACCGCTGGGCGCAATGATCGTTGTCCCCTTAAATGCCTCTATTTCAGGCATCCTTTCGTTTTCAAAGGCTTGCCTGGCTTTATTTCCCAATGCTTGTTTGCAAACGCCTCCAAGAGTTCCGGATGGAATATCTTCTTCTACATAATTTATATGGGCGCCAAACCTGGCCCCGTTTTTAAAATGATTCTTAATAGTATTACTAAGCACGCATAAATTCATGGAGATATCGGTAATGCCGGATTTCACAGCTCTTCTAACCCAAATTTCTGTCATAGGTACACTGCCCCCAATAGGAAACATAGGCTTAGGAAGGTGGTAAGCGGTGAGCGGATCCATTCTCTTTCCTAAACCGGCAGCCAGAATAGTAAGTTTTATTTTGTCGTTTAGTTCCCTTTTATGGGTCCAGCTATTTACTAAATAATCATTTAGCTCTATCGCCATTATTAATTTCTCTCCCTCGAAAACCAGATTTAAGATTCAATTTTACCTTCAATGGTCCGCCTTTCATGCATACTTGTTCTCTTTATAATTTCAATCCACTCATTTAGCTTTTTATTGTCCATCATCACTCTTTTACAAATTCTAAACTACTGAAAAGATATTCTAAAAGAAATATGGAGATATTTCAATAGATTCGCGGTATTTTTCTTGATTTTTTCAGGATTAGAGGGGAACCTGTTATAAGACCTGTTTTTGTTAATTCCCAACTATTTCCGGGTGAGTTCGTCGTAGAGCCAGCCGATACAACTCTTCTTGTAAAGAAACGGTTCTATATCCTGCCAATCCGGCAGCGGCCATTACCTCTCTGCGCAGATACTTCAAGTTGTCGGCAAATCTCTGAAAAGTCTTCATGTCTGTAAACGGCCCGTGAGTTTTATGCGTTTTCTGCTAAGGTTGTTTCTGTCGGGGAAGAGGGGGGAATTATTTTCTGGAAAAATAGTTTTTTTTAGGATATAATTTCAATTGAAGCCGCTATGTGGAAGATAAGGACAAAAATGATTAATGATAAATATTTGATAAAAGCAAACATAGGAGGTAAAAATGTATAAATTTGGAGAGAGATCAAAAAAAAATTTGGAGACATGTCATAAGAAACTGCAAAAACTATTTAATGAAGTGATTAAGCATTATGATTGCAGTGTGATATGTGGTCACAGGGGACAGGAGGAGCAGGACGAGGCTTATCACAAGGGCCATTCAAAATTAAAATTCCCCAACAGTAAACACAACAAAACGCCTTCCCTGGCTGCCGATGTAGTACCATATCCCCTTGATTGGTATGATCACAACCGATTCTATATGTTTGTGGGTATTGTCAGGGGGATTGCCGCTATGATGGATATTCCTATTCGATGTGGAGCGGACTGGGATGGAGATATGGATCTCAAAGATCAAAATTTTCACGATCTTCCCCATTTTGAATTGTTGGAGGAATGAAGAAATTTTATACACTTGCATGTAGATGCCATATGGTTTAAAATATTGCATGCGTTTTATGCATTCGTTGCGGCGGCTCTTTTTAGAGAAGAAAGAAGCCATATTGTTTTTGGGCGGCATTTCCCTGCTGCTGACAGCGGCGGTGGTATGGTTTGTTTCGTTTATCGGCCCGGGGGAGGCGATAGATAGACAGGTAAAGACCCCAAATGAATTACCCCGGAAAGAGAGTGGGCCAAAGCAGGAAGAACAGCCGACTGTTGTTAAAATCGGCGGGCCGTTTCAACGGGGCGATACGATTATGTCGGTATTACAGCGGGAGGGTATCGATTATAGGAAGGCTTTTTTACTGGTCACCAATATTAAGCCGATCTACAACTTACGGAAGATCCGGGCAGGTCAGGAGTACGCGCTGACGATTGAGGACGGCAAGATTAAGGAATTTACCTATGAAATCGATGCGGATCAATATCTCCTGGTGCGGGAGCATGAGGGGGGATTTGCCGGGCAGATTGTAAAGATTCCCTACCGAACGGAATTGGCAGTGGTTAAGGGGCAGATTCGCCTTTCCCTGTTTGAGGCCGTCACCGCGGCCGGGGAACACCCGGAGCTGGCCGAACTCCTGGCCTCTCTTTACGAGTACGATATCGATTTTAACCGGGATATATGGGAAGACGACTCCTTTATGGTGCTGGTGGAAAAGAAATATTTACGGGGCCTGTTTTTCCGGTATGGCAACATACTGGCTGCGGAATTTGTGAATAGGGGTAAGCCCATCCGGGTGGTGCGCTATACCGACCCGGAGGGCCGGGTCGCCTATTACCATCCCGACGGCCGCTCGGTCAGAAAGATGTTTCTGCGTTGTCCTCTGCCCTTCATGCAGGTGACCTCCGGGTATGGTTTGCGGCGGCACCCGGTCCGGGGGTTTTCCGCCCGTCACTATGGTGTCGATTTAGGGGCGCCGGTGGGCACGAAGGTGCGGGCCACCGCCAGCGGGGTGGTGAGAAAGACGGGTTATGGTCCTGTCAAGGGAAGGCACATCATCCTGCGGCACAGCAACGGCTATGTTAGTCACTATTATCACCTTACCGGCATCAAAGGGGGCGTCACGCCGGGCGTGCGGGTGCAGCAGGCCCAGGTCATCGGCTATGTGGGCAGTACCGGCAGGACCACGGGGCCCCACCTCCACTACGGACTTCAGAAAGATAACCGTTATATCAATCCCCTGCGCCTCAAATCTCCCACCAAAAGACCGGTCAAAGAGGTGTTTCTAAAAGACTTTAAGAACCACGCCGCCAGCCTCTTCCTGTTGATGTCCGCCCATCCCCTCGAGTCTCTTATAGAAAAGTTACAGAACTCGCTAATCACGCCGCCCCATACTCCGCTCCGCCAGATAGGCCTACCGGTCAATTAACCGCCATCCCCTCCGTTTCCCTGCCCCAAAATTCCCGCCTGCCCCGTTTGTTCCCTCTTCCCCCCTTTTGGCTCAACATCCTGCGGTAAATTGGGTTTATTTGTTTATTTGTCTTGACATCTGGCGGTGGTTTCGCCTAAAATTTAGTTTAGGCTTGGGCAATAAATAAAAGAATCGTGTAGGGGAATCGTTATGAGGAAAAAGTCGTTGGGCAGAAAGAGTGTTTGGACAGTGTGGGCGGCCCTGCAACTGGTCAAGGAGACCCATAAGTCGGACGACCGGTTGCAGGCATTGATCGGCCGGATGCCTTCCAGGCCATAAGGGATGCGGACAAGGAGACCTGGGATCGGGCCAACAGGGACCGTGCCGAAGATATCGTTGCCGAGGCAGCCGGCAGAGAGGCACGTCTGGCCAAAGGATAAGGGCGAACCCAACCCCAGCCTGGCCAATTACGGTCAAAACGTGGACGCCACCACGCCGGAGGGCCGCTACCCGGAGGGCTTAATGGACATGGCCGGCAATGTCTGGGAGTGGATGGAGAATTGGGATGATAAAGATGAAGATGCCCGTGCGCTGCGCGGCGGCTCGTGGATCTACGATGAAGTCAACCTCCGTTGTTCCGCCCGCTGCTACTTCGTCCCTCATTTCTGGAACGACTACGCCTTCGGGTTTCGTGTTGTGCGGTGCCGGTTGTAGGGTCTCCGCTGGTACTCTGTTACTCTGTCCATCTGAAACTCTGGACCCGCCGCAGTTGTGCCGACGTCAACATCCAGCGGCGTCCTGATCCCTTTGGCCCTATTCCTGGGGCGTTTTATTAAAACGCCCGTACATTGATAAAAATATGTATTTTTTTTTACGCCGGTTGTTTGTAGTGGGGCAGAGATAGTGTAGGGATAATGTGGTGTGTCCCTTATTATTTTGTCCAATTTATTTCAACTGGATGCGTCTGTTTTTGTGTCTGTCAATGTTTTTGGTTGTTTGAAGGGATTCACGATTCTTATGTTTTCCGAAATGTTTAAAAAATCACTTTCATTTCTGGTGCATAGATCACCTTCTAAAAATATTGCGGTTGCCAGGATGATCGCATCAGGCAGTTTTATTGTCTTCTTTTGTCTAACTGAAATTACATTCTCGGCTATTTCCCTATTGATATAGATAATTTTAAAATGATTCAATAAGTTTTTTGTCGTTTCTAATTCGTCTTGATCCGGAAATTGGAAACCCAATACTTCCATATAGGTGATAATTGAGATACAGAGTTCATCATAGTGATTGGCGATTTCTTCTATTTCCAGCACTCCTTTTGAAAGGTAAATGATGATATTGCTGTCGATTAAAACTTTACTGCCACTCATCTCTAAGATTTCGCTGCCATTCTACCGGATTTTTGATGTGGGCAAATATGTTTTTCTCTCGAATCTCCCTCAAACATTGTTTTATGTTGGAAATCTGGTCTTTTTTCCGGGAGTCAACATTTTCTGCCTCTTTCAACATGATGATTTTTACCTTTCCCCCCATCATTTTTTGATACTCCTCCGGGATTTTAATCAT
This sequence comes from uncultured bacterium, assembly GCA_965603365.1. GTDB lineage: Bacteria > Acidobacteriota > Aminicenantia > UBA2199 > UBA2199 > JAHELQ01. The sequence goes on along the minus strand of CBFDCR010000004.1, from coordinate 72,642 downwards.
ACCGGCCTTTGATTCTGTTTCAAATTCTATCGCAATCACCCGATAAACCTCCAATAGTGCATCTAATTTATTCAATAATAATATAGATGCAAATCCATCTTTTGTCAATAACTAATCTTTAATGTCAATTATTTGTATGTCCCCTATTTGTTTACCCGCTTCTACGACTTCTACCCCAATTTCAGGGGCAGCTACTTCGGGTTTCGTGTGTTGCGGTGCCAGGCAAAAAATCTGTTCTAAATTGCCGGGAAGAGCGGTTGAAATAAGCTTGAATTTATTATAATATACTACTGTCTGAATTCGATGTTATACTGGAGGCAGTCATGGCGCAAATTTTGCTTAGAACCAATCGGCCGCAAGAGGCATCAAAAGTGTTAAGAGAGGCCATTGAATTAGAAACTTTAAGGGTGCAGCACAGTTTAGATATTGCCTTGAGACGACTCAAGAAGTTTGAGCAGAAATACAATATTTCCTCAAAAAGGTTTATAAAAGAGTGGACTGCCGAAGACTTAGAGGATAAGGACATGGAGTATGTAGAATGGGCCGGTGAATACCACCTCTTCAGCAAACTAAATGAACGACTGACAACCCTAAAAAGCATCCAACATGTTTCTTCATGATTATTTTCACTCTCTTCGCTCACATCTTGAAAGGCTTGAAGATTATGGCTATGCGGAAACTATCGAAATTAACGAAGAAATAAGGCCCAACAAACAGGCAATTATCAATGTCAGAATTATCTTAATCAACGGCTCAGAATTACAAGTAAAGGAATACCTTGATGGTAGATTTGGAATCGAAAGAGTCAGTTATGCATATCATTACCAGGATCGGGAGGGCAATTGCATCTTTCGTTATGACAATGCCGCCCATAAGCCCGATCCAGGATTTAAAGAACACAAACATCCAAAGGGCGGAGAACCCATTAAAGCTGTTTTGCCGGACATTTCGGAGTTAATCGATGAGATCATCGAGCATTTATAGCAGACAGCAAATATTCGAATGCCCCTAAATTTTTAAAGTTTCTAAACATTTATTGGCTATCCACAGAGTTTCTTATTTCTTTCAAATTTCTCAGGAATAGCTGAAAGATGTAAAAAATAGATGGGGCAGGGCACGGGAGAATCTGCATTTACTGCGGCAGCCAAAGGCAAGCAAAAAAGCAGTACCATCGATGGGGCCAGAAAGAATTTAAAAATTGCCGTCGACTTATTCCTCGAAGAGCAGGATATTAAATCTGCGATGCCGAAGATTTCTACCTGGTCCGGTTTTTCACGCCGGTGGTCTGAAGGTCAGGATTTGAATTGGTTTAGGGCCCGGGTTACACCCTGGAAGTAATCGGCGCTGGGGAACAGGCTCTCGAAGATGGCGGGGGCAATTTTAAGGGTCTCATCCAGGCTCAGGCAGTAGTGCATGGTCTGGAACTGCTGGCGGTACTCGGCCACTTCGTCACCTACATTCTTGCTGCGGATGATGATGTCTGCCATCAGTTGGGCCAGGTGGTCGAAATCCGGCTCCTTCATGCCGAAGCGGGTCATCTCCGGGACGCCCATGCGGATGCCGCTGGGATGGTAAAAGGTTTCGTCATCCGGCAGGGCCTGGTAGTTGGTGACGACGTTGTTCTCCTCCAGCCGATAAGCAATATCCTTGGCGTCGCCAAACTTTGCTACCCGGATCACCACCTGGTGGGTGCTGGTATAGCCATCCTCTTCACCACCCTCGACCGGGATGCCGTGGTCGGCGCAGGCGCTGGCAAAGGCCCTGGCATTGGCCACCACCTGCTTCTGGTATTCGCCTTTGAAATGATTGATTTCGATGGTGGCCACCAGCAGGGCCAGCAAGGTGCCCAGGTGGTGGTTGCTGGTGGAGCCGGGGAAGGCCCGGGAATTGATCTCCAACCAGAGCTTCCGCATCGGGCTTCCCTTGGGCATGTTGGCGGCGATGATACCCCGCTGCGGGCCGAAGAAGGTCTTGTGGGTAGAGCCGGTCACCACGTCGGCGCCTTCGGCTAAGGGGTCCTGGAAATGGGGCCCCAGGATACCCAGGACATGGGCGGCGTCGAACATCACCACCGGGTTGTAACCGTCGCTGCCGTTGATAAACTCCCGGAGCGGCTTGACCGGTTCGGGGTGGAGGAACATGCTCTTGCCGAATACAATGAGGGGCGGCCGGTGTTGATCCACCAGTTCCAGCATTTTATTTACATCGGTTTTGTAGGGGTTGTTCTCAACTAAGGGAAAATTGACCACATCGCCCTCCACGAAGTTGAAGAGGGCGCCGAAGGGCTGGGCACTCAGGTGACCGCCGTAGTTGAGATGGTTGTTCATGGCCGTGGCCAGACGACCGGTGTTGGTGAGGGGGGGGAAGTCCCCTTTGCCGGCGGCTAAAAATTTGACCATGGCCTTAAATACCACCTCGTTGGCCATCTGGCCGCTGATTGTCCGGGCCTCCACCTCCGAGGCGGAGATATATTTACCAAACTCTTCCTTCAGGCGCTCTTCCACCTCAAAGATAAAATCGATGCCCTGGTAATAGTAGATCTGGTTTCCCTTGAGGGCACCGCTTCCCTCCAGTTCTTGCCGTTCCTTTTTCAAGGCGGTCTTGTGCTCGGCATACCTGCCGGAGGGGTCGCTGATCTCACAGAGCTTTACCAGCAGTGAGGGCGTATTTTCCGAGGGAATGAGGTTGAAGCAGCGCCGCTGCCGCCAGAGGTTGTTGGCTGCCACTTTCTGTGCCAATTCCTGTAATGTTTTTTCTAAAGAATCCATGATTGCCTCCGAATAAATGTCAAGTATACTCCAAAATCGCCCGCAAAACAATCCCCTCCATCATGTCTGCTCAAGGGCTCCGTCAAAATCTCTGTTCTTGAATGGGGTAATATTTAACTGTGCTGCTGCTTGAGGTAGGGGAGTTTGCCGCCGGCCTTAAGCAGCATGATATCCCGGTCGGAGAGGCTGTGTTCCAGCTCGTAGGTCTGGTTTTTGCTGATATTCTTCAGGGTGACGGTGCCCTGGAGATTGCTGACGTCGATGGAGAGTCGGTCGCCCCGGGCGATCTTATCGTAATCGGCGGGGTTCTTGAAGGTCAGGGGCACGATGCCGAAGTTGATGAGGTTGGCTAAGTGGATGCGGGCGAATGATTTGACCACCACTGCCTTAACCTGGAGGTGCTTGGGGGCTAAGGCTGCGTGTTCGCGGGATGAACCCTGACCGTAGTTTTCGGCTCCCACGATAAAGCCGCCGCCGGCCTTCATGGCCCGGTGGTAAAACTGTTCGTCCACCTGTTCAAACACGTGTTTGGCGATCTCCGGGATGTTGGAACGCAGGGGTAGGATCTTGGCCCCGGCGGGCATGATGTGGTCGGTGGTGATATTGTCGCCCACGTTGAGGAGTACTTCGCCCTCCAGGGTGTGGGGCAGGGGGTCGAACCTGGGCAGGGGCTTGATGTTGGGTCCCCGGATGATCTCCACGCCGCTGCCGTCTTCGGGTGGGGGGATGATCATGTTGTCGTTGATGAGGAATGTTTCCGGCATGTCGAGCTTCAGTGTGCCTTCGCTCTTTCGGGGGTCCTTGAACTCCCCGGCTAAGGCGGTGGCGGCTGCGGTTTCAGGGGAGACGAGGTAGACCTGGGCCGATGGGGTGCCGGAGCGGCCTTCGAAGTTGCGGTTAAAGGTGCGCACCGATACGGCGCCGGTGTTGGGGGCCTGGCCCATGCCGATGCAGGGGCCGCAGGCATTCTCCAGGATCCTGGCGCCGGCGTCCACGATGTACTGCATCTCGCCGCTTTCGATGAGGTGGTCCCAGACCTGGCGGGAGCCGGGGGAGATGGTGAGGGAGAGGCTGGGGGCGATGGTCTTGCCTTTGAGCATCTGGGCCACGGTCTTGAGATCCCGCAGCGAGGAGTTGGTACAGGAGCCGATACAGACCTGATCGACCCGGCTGCCCTCCAGTTCCCGGATGGTCTTGACATTTCCGGGGCTGTGGGGTGCGGCGGCTAAGGGTTCCAGTTGGCCGAGGTCGATGTCGATGACCTCGTCATACCGGGCGTCCTCATCGGCCAGCAGTTCGACCCACTGGTCGCCCCGGGCCTGGGCTTCCAGGAAGGCTCGGGTGATGTGGTCTGAAGGGAAGACCGAGGTGGTGGCGCCGGTCTCGGTGCCCATGTTGGTAATGGTGCCCCGCTCCGGTACACTAAGGGTCGTAACGCCGGGGCCGGTGTATTCCAGCACCTTGCCCACCGCGCCTTTGACGTCGATGCGCCGGAGTACCTCTAAGATGATATCCTTGGCGGAGACATAGGGGGGCAGGCTGCCGGTGAGGTGGACACTGACCACCCTGGGGGTCTTGATCCTGAAGGGCTCGCCGGCCATGGCTGCGGCCACGTCGAGACCGCCGGCGCCCATGGCGATCATGCCTACACCGCCGCCCGACGGGGTGTGGCTGTCGCTGCCCAGCAGGGTTTTGCCAGGCCGGGCACAGCGCTCTAAATGCAGTTGATGGCAGATACCGTTGCCGGGCCGGGAGAAGTAAACGCCGTATCTGGCGGCCACCGACTGTAAAAATTTGTGATCATCGGCGTTGCGAAAGTCACCCTGCAGGGTATTGTGATCTACATAGCTGACGGAGAGTTCGGTCCGGACCCGGGGAAGGCCGATGGCCTCGAATTGCAGGTAGGCCATGGTGCCGGTGGCGTCCTGGGTCAGGGTCTGGTCGATGCGGACGGCGATCTCCTGGCCCTTGATCATTTCGCCTTCCACCAGGTGGCTTTTTAATATTTTTTCGGTTAATGTGAGTCCCATCATAACACCTCCATTTTTTTAGAATCAATATGTAAAAAGAAGTAAAGGGTCCAGGTGGCCCGGTGATCACCGGACCACCGGGACCCTGGACCACGTATTTCTTATTTTTCCTGGGCGTCCACCACGGCGATGGCGGTCAGGTTGACGATGTCGGCCACGGAGCAGCCCCGCTGGAGTGCATGTACCGATTTGTTCATGCCCATCAGGATAGGACCCACGGCGCAGGCATCGCCCAGCCGCTCCATTAATTTGTAGGCGATGTTGCCGGAGTGGAGGTCCGGGAAGATCAGCACGTTGGCCTTCTCTTTCAGCTTGCTGAAGGGATAGTCGGTGTTGAGAATTTCCTGGACCACTGCGGTATCGGCCTGCATCTCGCCGTCGATAACCAGATCCGGTTTCTTCTGATTGACGATCTCCACCGCCTTCCTGACCTTATCCGACAGCGGATGAATGGTGCTGCCGAAGTTGGAGAAGGAGAGCATGGCCATCCGGGGTTCGAAGCCGAACCGCTTAACGGTCTCGGCGGTGCAGATGGCAATTTCGGCCAGGTTTTCGGCGCTGGGTTCGATGTTGACGGTGCAGTCGGCGAAGAACATCACATCGTTCTTGAAAATCATCATGTACAGGCCGCTCACCTTGGTGAACTGCGGACTCATGCGTACCACCTGGAGTGCCGGGCGGATGGTTTCGGGGTAGTGTTTAGCCAGACCCGATACCAGGCCGTCGGCATCGCCTTTGTGCACCATCATGGAGCCGAAGTAGTTGTATTGTCTGGTTAAGATATCCCTGGCTTCCACCGGGGTGATACCCTTGCGCTGCCTCATCTTGAAAAATTCATCCACATATTCATCCAGTTTGGGCGATTTTCCCGGCTCGATAATTTCGATATCGTCATTGAGGTGGAGTTCCAGTTGTTTGATCTTGTTCAAAATGGTCTCCCGGTCGCCCAGCAGGATGGGCCGGGCAATGCCTTCATCCATAATGGCCTGGCAGGCCCGCAGGATTTTATCTTCATGGCCTTCGGGGAAGACGATTCTCCTGGAGTCACTCTTGGCCTTGTTGATGAACATGCGCATCACCTGCTGGCGTTTGCCCAACCTTGCTTCCAACTGCTGTTTGTACTCGTCGATGTTCACCTTGATCCGGGCAACGCCGGTCTCAATGGCGGCCCTGGCCACAGCCGAGGCCTCCATGATGAGGACACGGGGATCGAAGGGTTTGGGGATGACATAGTCGGGTCCGAATTTAATGGGTTTGTTGCCGTAAGCCTTGATGACCGAATCGGGCACATCCTCTTTGGCCAGATTGGCTAAGGCATGGGAAGCGGCGATTTTCATCTCTTCGTTGATGGCGGTGGCCCTGACGTCCAAGGCTCCCCTGAAGATGAAGGGGAAGCCCAGCACGTTGTTGACCTGGTTGGGGTAATCGGAACGGCCGGTGGCCATGATGAGGTCGCTTCTCGCACTGATGGCGTCGTTATATGTGATTTCGGGATCGGGATTGGCCATGGCAAAAATGATGGGTCTTGAATTCATCGATTTTACCATCTCTTTGGAAACCACATTAGCGATGGAACACCCGACAAACACATCGGCTCCTTTCATGGCCTCTGCCAGGGTTCTAAATTTGGTGTCCTGGGCAAATTTCTCCTTGTAGGGATTCATGCCCTCTTCTCTGCCTTTGTAAATCACACCCTTGGAATCACACAGAGTCATGTTTTCTCGTTTGATTCCCAACCGGGTGTAAAAGTTGGCCATGGCAATGCCGGCGGCTCCTGCTCCGTTTAAAACGACTTTTACTTTGTCAATGTCTTTTTTTTGAATTTCTAAGGCATTGAGAAGACCTGCGCCGGAGATGATGGCGGTGCCGTGCTGGTCGTCGTGAAACACCGGGATGTTCAATGCTTTTTTCAGGGTCTCTTCGATGTAAAAGCATTCGGGGGCCTTGATGTCTTCTAAGTTGATACCGCCGAAGGTGGGCTCCAGCAGTTTGACCACCTTGATCACGTCATCGGCGTCTTCGGAATCCACTTCGATGTCAAAGACATCGATATCCGCGAATCTTTTAAATAATACTCCTTTTCCTTCCATCACCGGCTTGCCGGCTAAGGCACCGATGTTTCCCAGTCCCAACACGGCGGTGCCGTTGGAGACCACCGCCACTAAATTTCCTTTGGCAGTGTAGGTGTAGGCCAGATCAGGGGATTTTTCGATTTCCCAGCAGGGTTCGGCCACGCCTGGGGTATAGGCCAGTGACAGGTCCCGTTGGGTAATGCAGGGTTTAGTGGCATTGACCTCGATTTTCCCCTTCCTACCGATAGAATGGTAATCTAATGCTTCTTGTTTTGAGATCATTTTGTTTTACCTCGCTTAATGATTTGATTTAATTCCTATTTTACCACACTTGCAAGTAAACGTCGAAGGGAATTTTTATTTTTTTTTGATCACTCAATTCAAGGCTGATAGCTCTGCCACTTCTCTTCCAGGTCGGGCAGTTCGATGGTTTCCATTAAGTACCCGGCATACTCCTTGCCGGTGGCTCCGTCGGACCTGCCGGTAATCGTCAACTTCTTCTCGTATTGTCCGCATATGTCGAGGGCCATCTCCAGTTTTTTGCCTTGTTTGCCAAAACCGATGTGATTTAAGAGCAAAGCAGCGGCCCGGATCATACTGCAGGGATCGGCGTATTGGGCTCTGCCTTCTTTCACCATTCGGGGGGCAGAGCCGTGGATGGCCTCAAACATGGCATACTGTTTGCCGATATTGGCGCTGCCGGCGGTACCCACACCGCCCTGAAATTCGGCGGCTTCGTCGGTCAGGATGTCACCGTAGAGATTGGGCAAAATAAGTACTTTAAACTGGGTGCGGCGCTTGGGGTCCACCAGTTTGGCGGTCATAATATCGATATACCAGTCGTCGCACTCGATCTCCGGGTACTCTTCGGCAATTTTGTAACCGGTATCGAGAAACCTGCCGTCGGTGGTCTTGATCACGTTGGCCTTGGTCACCAGCGTGACTCTGTTTATGTTATTTTTTCGGGCATATTCGAAAGCCAGTCTAATGATTCTGTCGGCCCCCTGGCTGGTAATAACCTTGAAGTCCATAGTCAGATCGTCGCCGATGGCCACGCCCTGGTCTCCTAAGGCATAGGCGCCCTCGGTATTTTCTCGGAAAAATATCCAGTCGATTCCGTCCTGGGGAACCCGGACGGGCCGGACATTGGCAAACAGGTCCAGCTTCTTACGCATGGCCACGTTGGCGCTCTCGATGTTGGGCCAGGGATCGCCTTTTCGGGGAGTGGTGGTCGGGCCTTTCAGGGTGACGTGGCACTTCTTGATCTCCGCCAGCACATCGTCGGGGATGGGCTGGTTTTGTTCGGCCCTGTTTTCGATGGTCAAACCCTCGATGTTGCGGAGTTCCACTCTTCCTGATTTCTCTTCATCTTTTAATAGAAATTCAAGAATCCGTCGGGCCTCTTCGGCAATATAAGGGCCGATGCCGTCGCCGCCGATAATGCCGATGATGATCGGTTTCAGGGTCTTGTAGTCGATCCAGTCTTTGGCCTTCTTCATCTCCTCGATCCGTTTCAACTGATCTTCCGCCAGTTGGGCAAAGTGGGCCTTAGCCTCTTCGATAGAATTAACGTTCATATTTACCCTCCTACTAAGTTAAGTGTTTTATTTTATACGTTTATCTATTATTTTACATTCCGCAGGCGTTTGGGACCGGCGGCGAGTACCTCTTCGGGGCAACCGGCGGCGTAGATCTTGAAGTTCTCGATGTATCTGGACACCAGGGCATCGTATTTTTGCCAGTATTCGTTTTTGTTGCCCCAGGCATTCTCCGGGATAAATACATCTTCCGGTACGTCGGGGCAGGTACGGGGGACTTCAAAGCCGAAGAGTTTATCCTGGCGGTACTCGATGTTGTCCAGTTTGCCCTCTAAGGCGGCGTTCAGCATGTTGCGGGTGTGGCGGATACTGATGCGTTTGCCCACGCCAAACTTGCCGCCCACCCAGCCGGTATTGACCAGCCAGACGTTGGCCCCCACTTTTTCGGCCTTCTGTCGCAGCAGGTCGGCGTAGCGGTAAGGATGGTGTACCATGAAGGGGGCGCCGAAACAGGCGCTGAAAGTGATTTCCGGCTCGATGCCCAGACCGATCTCGGTGCCGGCGATTTTTGAAGTGTAGCCGCTGACGAAGTGGTAAATCGCCTGGTTCATGTCCAGCCGGGCAATGGGAGGCATAACCCCTTGGGCATCGCAGGTCAGGAAGACGATATTTTTGGGCTGTGATCGGGCCATTTTTTCTTCCATGGCATTGGGGATGAATTCTAATGGATAGGAGGCCCGGGTGTTTTCGGTAAAATGGTCGTCGTCCAGATCGATTTTTCGGGAGCCAGGGTCGAATACGACATTTTCTAAAATCGTACCGAACCGGCGGGTACAGGCATAGATCTCCGGCTCGTTCTCTGCCGACAGGCGGATCACCTTGGCATAACAGCCGCCCTCATAGTTAAATACCCCTTCGTCGCTCCAGCCGTGTTCGTCGTCTCCAATCAGTTTCCGGGTGGGGTCGGCGGAGAGGGTGGTCTTGCCGGTGCCGCTGAGACCGAAGAACAGGGCCACATCATCCTTTTCGCCGACGTTGGCAGAACAGTGCATGGACATCACATCCTGGAGGGGCATCAGGTAGTTCATGACGGTGAAAATGGACTTTTTGATCTCACCGCCGTAGCTGGAATTGGCCACGATTGCCAAACGCTTAGAAAAATCGATGACGATGGCGGTCTCGCTGTTGGTGCCGTCGATCCTGGGGTCCACCTTGAAAGAGGGGGAGGCGACCAGGGTGAATTCCGGAACGAAACGCTTCAATTCATCACGATTGTTGGTGGTGATGAACATGTTGCGGGCAAACAGACTCTGCCAGGCTTTGTCGGTGATGATGCGGATGGGCATGCGGTAGTTGGGGTCGGCGCCTACATAGACATCCTGGACAAACAGTTCTTCACCTTGCAGAAAGGCCTGAAGCCGGCCCTGGATACCGTTGAACTTCTCCAGACTCATGGGACGGTTGTATTCCCCCCAGTCGATTTTATCTTCGGTAGACGGTTCCCGCACAAAATATTTTTCGTTGGCGGCCCGGGCCGTCCATTTTCCGGTATTTACCAGGAAGGGACCACCGTGTACGATTTTGCCTTCACCCCGAAAAACCGCCTCTTCGTACAATGCGGATTCCGGAAGGTTCCAGAATACGAAATCCAGGTGAACCAGCCCGTGATTCGCCAGTTTATAATCGCTTGCCAACTCGGTGGCATGCTTTAATGCCGGTGTTTCAAATTCAAGGTATTTTGTCATATCCAATCCCTCACTAATTTACGTTCTCCAATGTACAATTCATTGGGCGAATTGGGATCCAGTGCCCATTTCATCCGTTCGATGCCTCCGGTGATATCTTTGATGGAGCCGCAGGTGGAGAGCCGCAGGTAGCCATCCAGACCGAATTCGACACCCGGTACGGTGATAACACGGACTTTGTCCAGCAAGAAGAAGGCCAATTTCGTCGAGTCTTTTCCATACACATTGAAGTCGGCAAACACATAGAAGGTACCGTCCGGTTTGGTAGAATTGACCCCGTCGAAGGCGTTTAACTGCTCCATCATCACCTTGCAGTTGTTCTCCAACGTCAAACGTAAACTATTCACGCAAGATTGAACGCCGTTGATCGCCCCCACGGCCGCCCGCTGCAGCAGTACGGATGGCCCAGAGGTCTGATGTCCTTGAATGTTGCGCATCACTTCGATTAATTTTTTGCTGGCGATGGCCCAGCCGATGCGGAAGCCGGTCATGGCATACTGCTTGGACACCCCGTTTACGATGATTAGTCTGGAGTTTTCCGATTTGTCTTTGGCGTGTTCCCAACAATTCACCCACCTCTTGCCGCCAAAAACCAGGCGGTGATAGATATCATCCATGATCAGGTAGAGTCCCTTCTTTTCACAGAAATCCACGATTTCGGCAATAAACTGTTCCGGGTATAGGGCACCGGTGGGGTTATTGGGGCTATTAATGATCACTGCCTTGGTATAGGAGGTATAATGCCTCTCGATATCCAGCAGCCGGGGATAAAAGGTACCGTCTTCGGAATAAACCGGCACCGGAACTGCACCGCAAAGTTTTACCATCTCGGGGTAACTGACCCAATAGGGTGCCGGGAAAATGACTTCATCCTGGGGGTCCAGTATGGCCTGCAGAGCCACCATGATGGCCTGCTTGGCGCCCCCGGAGGCGATCACATTTTCCGGTTCCGCCTTGCGGTTGTAATATTCTTCGGTGTAGCGGATAATGGCCTGTTTTAGAGCGGGAATCCCGTCTGCCGGAGCGTAACGAAGCTCACCGGAATTCAGCAATGCCGCGGCACTGGTGATGGCATCGATGGGCGCTCTGGTCTTGGGTTCACCGCCTCCCAAATGAATCAGCGGTTCACCCTTAGCTCTCAGGATTGCTGCCGTCTCATTCAGCTTGAGGGTGACCGATTCCTTAATCGTTCTTCCAATCAGGCTAATGCTCATTATATTTTTTATGTCTCCTTATGGCTTAATTTTGGTTTTGTCGACATATATGCTCATTTAAATATTCGAATACTTAAGAAATGAGGAATGATCACAATATCATAGAAAAAAATGGATGTCAATTGGTGAGCCATTTTATTACAATAACTTCCTCTTTTTGGCATCTTCTTCCAGCATGGAGCGAAATTTTGGATGGGCAATGTTGATCAGTTCCCGGGCCCGCTGACGGAGATTTCTGCCGTGAAGGTTGGCTACCCCATATTCGGTCACCACGTAGTGGACATCTGCCCGGGTGGTCACCACGCCGGCACCTACTTTCAGTGTGGGCACAATCTTGGAAATTTCATCTCCTCTGGCAGTGGAGGGCAGGGCGATGATCGGTTTGCCGCCTTTTGACTGGGCGGCCCCTCGAATGAAATCCACCTGGCCGCCGAATCCCGAGTAAATTCTGGTACCGATAGAATCGGAACAGACCTGGCCGGTCAAGTCCACTTCAATGGCGGAGTTGATGGCCACCATCTTTGCATTCTGACCCACAGTAAACGGGTGGTTGGTGTAGTTGGTAGGGTGGGTCTCGAAGTTGGGATTATTGTGGATGAACTCATACAACTTTTTGGTGCCTAAATAGAAGGTGGCGATGCACTTACCGGTGTGCAGGGTCTTTTTGGCACCGGTGATTACCCCCGCCTCGATAGCCTCCACAATACTGTCGGAAACCATCTCGGTATGTATGCCCAGGTCTTTTTTATCAAACATTGCCTTCAAGGCGGCATTGGGGATACCGCCGATGCCCAGTTGCAAGGTGGAGCCATCCTCCACCAGGTCGGCGATATAACGTCCGATCTTTTTTTCGATCTCCGTAAATGGCGGGATGGTTAACTCTGGTATTTTCTCGGAAAGTTCGACCAGTTTGTGGATTCGGGAGACATGGATGAAGGAATCTCCCAATGTCCGGGGCATTCTATCGTTCACCATGGCGATAACACTACTGGCGCATTCGGCCGCCGCTTTTGAGGCCAGGCACTCAACCCCGAAGCTCATAAAGCCGTGTTCATCCGGTGGAGACACATGCAGTAGGGCTGCATCCAGGGGGAGTTGACCAGAATAAAAAAGGTCTGGAATTTCGTAAAGAAATACCGGATAATAGTCGGCCCGTCCTTCATTTATAGCCGCGCGGTCTGCCGGTCCCACAAAGAGCGAGTGATGCCGGAAATGGCCCTCCATCTCGGGTTTTGCCAGTGGGTCGTCTCCCAGCAGCAGGACATGCAGTACTTCCACATTTCGCAATTCGTCTTTTCGCCGGGCCAGGGCTTCCAACAGTTTGAATGGGGTGGCGGCATTACCGCTGATATAGACCCGCTCGTTGTTCTTGATCTCTGCAACCGCTTCATCTAATGAACAGCATTTCTTTTTATAATCATCATACCAACTCATATTGTAAACTCCTTAGCTCATGTTAAAAATTCTTTGATAATCTCTCCTTTTTCGGCATAAATTCCTCTGGCAAGATCTCGATTTCCCCGCAGGGCCCGTTCAAAGCCCAACTCGGTAATGATTCGCAGATAAGGGCTGGCTCCAGACGTCAGGGCATGGGTGGCGGTTCTGGCCACCAGGGTGGTGGCATTGGGCATGCAGAAATGGATGACGTCGTTGACACTGTAAACGAATTTTCCGCTGGGGGATATTTTAGAGGTTTCCACACAACCTCCCTGGTCAATGGAGAAATCCATAATCACCGCACCCCGGCGCATCGATTCCACCATCTCCCTGGTGACCAGTATCGGCGATTTTTTTCTGGTGACGGATACCGCACCGATGAGCACATCGGCAAATTTCACCAGTTTTTCAAGGTTGTGCCGGATGGCAAACATGGTGGTAATTTTCATGTTTTGAGTCTGGCTGGCCAACTCGTCCAGCTTATCGCGGTCGACATCCAGGATGTAAACGTTGGCACCGATCCCGGCAAAACTTTTGGCCGCGTTGGCGCCCAATGTTCCGGCACCGATAATGACCACTTCGGCCGGGGGAATCCCCGGTATACCACCGAGTAAAATGCCGCGGCCATTATGACCGGACTCCAATAATCTAGCGGCGATTTGAACCGCCAGTTTGCCGGCCATCTCACTCATGGGGATCACGATTGGCAGCCGGCCATCTTCCTTCTGGATGATCTCATAGCCAATCAGAGTGACTTGTTTATCTTTCACCGTTTGGATGAATTCTTTCGGGGCGGTGACCAGGTGCATAAATCCCAGGATGATCTGGCCATCTTTGATAAATGAATATTCTTCCGGCTGGGGGCTCCGCACCTTTAATACGATATCGGCTCTGCGGTAGGCTTCCTCTTTGGAGTAAACGATCATGCCTCCGGCTTTTTCATAATTGGCGTCGGTAAAGCCAGCCAATTCACCGGCCTTGCTTTCAATATAGACCTGAGAACCGGCCACTACCAATTCTTTCACCCCCATGGGCGACAGGCCGACCCTGCATTCGGGGATATCTTTAAACTGGGATAATTCCTTGGGAATGCCGAAAATCATCTTGCCTCCTTTATGAATGAATACTTATTTGTTTCGATCATTTTTTTGTTACCTGTGAAAAATGAATTTTCTAAATTTCCGTTCTAAGTAAGATTATAATACAGGATAGCGTTAATTGCAAAGGGGAAAATTTTTTTTTATCTTCAGCCTGCGTTTAAGATTGATATAGCCATATTAAATTTTCAGGAGGAAGAGTTCAATTTATTTCTCGTTTACCGGTCAGCAAAAAAACACTCCTTAACGCTTACCATTCGTTCATTTAAGGACACACGTTGCCTAAGAACTCATTCCCGGGCACTAAAAAACGGTTCCCAACTGCTAAGAAGTGATTGACAACCCCTAAATAACCGTTACCAACCCCTCCGAAACGATCCACAATGCCTAAAAAATCATCCACAACGCCTCGGAAACGATTCACAACGCCTAAAAAATCATTGCCAATGCCTAAAAAATTGTTCCCAACCCCTGGACAAAAATATTTGAGGGCCGTAAAAAGGAACGGGCAAATTTTCGGGCACCAGTTTTTCGACAGGAAGTAATTTCAGTAATTTCCGAGTGTCTTTGATTGTTTTATTTGGGGGTTTAGGCTTTGAAGATTTTGTCGGATTTTTGGGGGAAGGCGTTGCGGGTGTCGACAATGGCGTGGGCATGCTCAAAAATTTCGTCGTAAGGGAGATGGGTGTGATCCGTTAACAGAAGGATGAGATCAAAGGTTTCGATCATCTGGGGGGAATAGTCGATGGATTTGAGCTGCACCTCGGGGTAGCGGCGGTGGGGGCCGGTCTCCGGCACATAGGGATCGTAATAATCCACCTCAGCTCCCTTTTCGGTCAACAGATCGTAAATTTTAAGGGAGGGGCTCTCCCGCATGTCGTCCACATCCTTCTTGTAGGCCATGCCGATAATTAAGATCTTACTGCCCTTCAGGGGTTTCCGAAAGTGATTCAGAGCCTCCGACACCTTTTGTATCACGTAATAAGGCTGGTTTGTATTGATCTCTCCTGCCAGTTCAATGAAGCGGGTACTGAAGTCGTATTCTTTGGCTTTCCAGGTCAGGTAGAAGGGGTCGATAGGGATACAGTGTCCCCCCAGACCGGGGCCTGGATAAAAGGCCTGAAACCCGAAGGGTTTGGTTTTGGCCGCTTCAATCACTTCCCAAACATTAATGCCCATGCGCTCAAACAACATTTTCAGTTCGTTAACCAGGGCGATGTTGACGGCCCGGTAGGTGTTTTCCAGAATCTTGGCCGCTTCCGCCACCCGGAGATTTGATACCGGCACTGTTTGAACGATATGGTCATACAGGGAGACGGCCCTTTCCATACACTTTTCAGAATATCCGCCCACGATCTTGGGGATTTTGCCGGTGGTAAATTCCTTGTTGCCCGGGTCTTCGCGCTCCGGTGAGTAGGCCAGGTGAAAGTCTTGCCCTGCTTTTAGGCCGGTTTTTTCCAGGATTGGCAGTACTACCTCCTCGGTGGTACCGGGGTAGGTGGTGCTCTCCAGAATGACCAGGTGGCCTTTTCGCAGATTTTTGGCTACCGTTTCGGTGGTGCGTACTACAAAGGAGAGATCCGGTTCCTTGTATTCGTCCAGGGGGGTGGGGACGCAAATCAAGATCGAATCCACCTCTTTCAGCCTGGTAAAATCGGTAGTGGCGACGAATCGATCCGAATCGGCCCAGGTGCGGATCGTTGCCGACGGTATGTGACGCAGGTAGCTTTCACCCTTTTGTAATTTATCGATTTTGTCTTTATCGATGTCGAAGCCGGTCACAAAGAAGTTTTTGGCCAAAAACTCCCGGATCAACGGCAATCCTACGTAACCCAGGCCGATCACACCCACTCTATCTTTCAATGTATTCTCCTTAGCTTCCCATTTTTTCCCACTTTTCTCCTCAGGTGCTGCTGCAGCGGGACCAGGCGCAGTTGGGGCAGGTGGGACACTTCTCATCCGGCAGGGAGGCACCGCACACGGGACATGATATGGTATTTAAGTCCTGTCTTTTGAAATTGACCTTACCGGTATGGTTTTCCAGCACCTGGGCGATGGCATCGGGGATGGAATGGATCAGGCTGCCGTTGTGGAAGGTGGGTTCGGAACCGCCGATGCCCTTCAGTTGGCTGGCTACCTCGGTAGCCGGGATACCGCTCCTTAGAGCCAGGGAACAGAGCCGACCGATGGCTTCGGCATCGGCCATGGTCGAATAGCCGCTCTTGCCGATTGAGCAGAAGACCTCGAAGGGCTTCTCGTTAAAATAGGTCACCGTGATATATAGGTTGCCCAGGCCGGTGGAGATCTTGTGGGTGTATGAGGGGATGGTGTCGGGCCGTTCCAGCGGGCGGGGTGAAACGTTGTTTTCATTGTTCAACACCTGTACCGCCCGACAGCCGTCCCGGTAAACGGTGATCCCTTTGATATTCATATCAAAGGCCATTTTATAGGCGCCGGCGATATCGTCGCGGTTGGCTTTGTTGGGGAAATTGATGGTTTTGGACACCGCGCTGTCCACATATTCCTGAAATGCCTCCTGCATTTTTAGATGGTCGGCCGGTGAGATGTCTCCGGCGGTGATGAAGTATTCGGGCGGCTCGGCGCCGGGATTCCGGTCGGCCCACTCCTGATATAGGGGATGGACGTCCTTGATCTCGCCGTCGAGAATTCTGGAGATGACTCTAAAAGAGAATACCGGTTCGATACTGGAGGAACAACCGGCAATGCGTGATATGGTGCCGGTGGGAGCAATGGTCAGCACGGCGGCATTGCGCATTTTCTTGCCCTTGTAGATCGATTGGTCGATGTTGGGGAAGGAACCCCGCTCTTCCGCCAGTCGTTCTGAGGCCTTGATCGCTTGCTCCTTTAAAAATTTAGCGATCTTTCGTCCCACTTCCCGGGCCTCTTCGGTGTCGTACTTGATTTTCATCTTGATGAGCAGGTCGGCAAATCCCATCACCCCCAGACCGATTCGACGATTGGCCATGGCCATGGCCTTAATCTCCGGCAGGGGATAGAGATTGGCATCGATCACATCGTCTAAGAAGCGGACCCCCATATCGATGGTCTCCCGGAATCTTTGCCAGTCAAAGCTATCCTTGCCTTTGGGATCGAAAAAATTGGCAATGTTGATGGATCCCAGATTGCAGGCTTCGTTGGGATGGAGAGGCTGCTCGCCGCAGGGGTTGGTGGCGCCGATGGGCCCTTGATCCCTGGTGGGATTCAGGGCATTGACCCGGTCGATAAAGATCAGACCCGGATCACCGTTTTGCCAGGCGGCTTCGACAATTATATCGAATATTTCCCGGGCATCCTGCTGCCCCACCACTTCACCATTCATGGGATTGATTAAATCGTATGTGGCTTCTTCTTTAAAGGCTTTTATAAATGTGTCGGTCACGGCCACCGAAATATTAAAATTCTGGGCGGTCTTGCCATCCAGTTTCATGGAAATAAAGTCTTTAATGTCCGGATGGTCCACCCGGAGAACCCCCATGTTGGCCCCCCTGCGGGTGCCCCCCTGCTTCACCGCCTCGGTGCCGGAATCGATGACTTTTAAGAACGAGACAGGGCCGGAGGCGATGCCCTGGGTCTTTCGGACAAAGCTGCCCTGGGGTCTGATTCTGGAAAAATCAAAGCCGGTGCCGCCGCCTTCCTTGTGAACCAGGGCGGCGTTTTTGACGGTTTCAAATATGGCGTCAAGGGAATCCTCGATGGGCAACACAAAACAGGCGGACAGGCATAATCCCCTGTCGGCTCCAGTCAGGGTGGGGGAGTTGGGTATAAAATCTTTGCGCATCATGGCATCGAAATATTTTTTCTCCCACAACTTTTTATCTTGATCGCTTTTCTCGAAACCGGCCACATATCTGGCTACCCTTCGGAAGAGATCCGAAGGTTTTTTTTCGAGCAATTTACCTTTTTCATTTTTCTTAAAATAGCGTGCCCGAAGTATCTTTAAGGCATTCTCACTAAAACCTTCCAATTTGTACTCCTCGGTTATTTAGTTGCCATGATATTTTAGTGCACTATATCTGGGGTGTCAAGCATTTTTTTGCAGAAAAATTATTTTTTATTTAGAATTTCTTGACATTTTATAATATATTATATAATATATTGTGGGACAAAATGGGACAAAGTGGGACTACAGCGCAGCGTTTTAGAGGCAGTTACGAAGCGAAGATCGATGACAGGGGAAGAATTAAAATCCCCGCCAAATTTCTATCGGTTTTTAACGCCGGTTATGGACGAGAACTCTATGTTACGTCCCTGGAAGGCGACCATGTGATAATCTATCCCATGAAGGTCTGGGAAAAGGTGGAGTTCCAGATCGAGAATGCCGGTATTCTGGACCCCGATGTGGATGCCTATGTAAATCGTTTGAGTTATTGGGGAACCGAAGCGGAACTGGACTCAAAGGGCAGGGTACTGGTGCCGCCGGCTCTAAGAAAAGAGGGGCAACTGGATGAAGTGGTCAGAGTTATGGGCAAGGCCAACCACCTGGTGATCTGGAACGAGGAGAATTTCAGATTAAAGGAATTGGGTGAACCCTTTGGCAAAGAGAAACTGCAAAAGGTATCGAGGATCTTAAACGAAATTACTTCATTGAAAGGTCAGGAGTAAGGAGATGAAGGTGAAGAAAAAGTCGAAAAAACCGATCAGCGGTATCTTTTTGCTGATCACCTTTTTGGTATTCGTATTGCTCTTTACCTATTCCAGCCTCAATCTAAAAAATATCGATTTTGGCTATCGGATGCAGGATTTAATGGCGCAAGAAAAAAAGTTGAAGGAGGAAATTGACAGGTTGAAAGCCCGTCGAGCCAGTCTGTTAAATTTGGATAGGGTGGAAAGAATCGTGATGCGTGAATTAGGTTATCAGTATCCCGAACCCCACCAATTCATCAAAGTTTTTGAAAACCAGGATGACCAAAATGAAAATCAATAGCAATGAACGGAACCGGGCCTTTATCTTGTTTGTGATATTTTTTGCCTGGGTTCTGTTTATTGTCTTCACCCTGGTGAGAATCCAGATTTTCAACTACGATAAATACTTATCCCGGGTGAATGCCCAGAGTAAACGGATATTTTCCCTGCACCCTAAGCGGGGGACGATCTATGACTGTCGGGACGAAGTGCTGGCCATCTCGGTGAAGACCAGATCGGGCTTCTTAAATGCCCGGAATATAAATAAGGCGGCAGGGGTATTCCAACGAATCAAAAAAAGGGTCGGACTGGACAGCAAAATGAAACTGGAGATTGCCCGCCGCATCAAGCGGGGAGAACGGTTTATCTGGGTCAAGAGGAAGTTGACGGATGCCGAATACCGTACATTGGAGCAACTCAGAGGGGGCCTGAAAGATAAAACCATCCTCGGTTTTGTGGATGAGTACAAGAGAAGTTATCCCCAAAAAACGAGGGCTGCCCACATTCTCGGTGGTGTGGGTGTTGATGAACAGGGTTTAGAGGGCATCGAGTATGGGCTGGATTCCCAGATCAAGGGCAAGGGCGGCCGGGTAAAAGTGTTGTTAGATGCTCGACTCAAGATATTCGACCTGGAGTACCTGAGCCATCCGGTCTCCGGCAAGGATGTGTATTTGACCATTGATTCTTCCGTCCAGTACTTTGTGGAAAGGGAACTGGAAAGGGGCGTTCGCAGATTCCAGGCCAAAGGGGGAACCGTTATTGTGATGGATTCTCGAAACGGTGCCATCCTGGCCATGGCTAGTTATCCCTATTACAGACCCGAGCGCATTCAATATACCCCTTATAAGGTATTAAAGAATAAAGCCGTCTCATTTTTGTATGACCCGGGATCCACTTTCAAGGTCATCTTAGCGGCTTCGGCCCTGGAGAACAAAGTTTGTTACCCACACCAGGTCTTTGATTGTTATCACGGTGAGCTCCGGGTCAAAGACCGGAAAATCACGGATATCCATCCCTTTGACAGGTTAACTTTTGAAGAGATCATCATCAAATCCAGCAATGTGGGGGCGGCCCGCATTGCCATGCGGCTGGGGAAAAAACGGTATTATGAATCCATCAAAAACTTTGGCTTTGGACTCAAGAGCGGCATCCGACTGCCGGCAGAGGAGAAAGGAATCCTGAATCCCCTGGATAGATGGAGTGATGTCTCCCTGGCCTACCTGGCCCACGGCTACGAAATCTCGGTAACGCCGATACAGATGATCCGGGCTTTCAATGTAATCGCTTCGGGCGGCTACCTGGTGACCCCCCATATTTTAAAGGAGATCGAAGGCGTTGCCGTACCTCCGGGGGATCGGATTAAAATTTTGTCTTCCACCACTGCCCGCCGGTTGACCGCCATCATGACGGAGGTCGTAAACCACGGCACCGGCCGGAAAACGAAAATCGATGGTATTGATATCGCCGGCAAGACCGGTACGGCCCAGAAGGTTAAAAATGGGCAGTATATTGAGAAGTATGTCTCCTCCTTCGGCGGCTTTTTCCCGGCAGACCGTCCGCTGGTTACCCTATACGTCATGATTGATGAGCCGGGGAAGCAGTATTACGGCGGCGATGTGGCGGCCCCGGTGTTCCGGGCCATTGTCGAAAAATTGATGGTGTATCTCAAGGTATTCCCCGTGTCGGACAGCCGGAATGAGATCAGGATATAAGGGTGCGCATGTGAAGACGTTGAAGACATTGTTAAAGGAGGTGGCGATCATCCGCCAGCGGGGAAGTCTGGACATCGAGATATCGGGAATTAGCCACGATTCCCGCAAAGTAGAAGAGGGGTACTGCTTCGTGGCCATCAAGGGCTTCAGGGTGGATGGCCTGAACTATGTGGAGGCGGCCATCAAGAGAGGTGCCGCGGTGATTGTTTCCCAGGCCCCGCCGCTGCCGGTATTCGAAGATGTCTGTTGGGTTCAGGTCATGAATGATCGGCAGGCCCTTTCAAAGATGTCGGCGGAATTTTACGATCACCCCGGCCAGGATATGACGGTCATCGGCGTAACCGGTACCAATGGCAAGACCACCGTTGCCTCGTTAGTTGCCGCCATCTTGAGCCGTCAAGGGGGCAGCGGTCTGATCGGCACCCTGGGGATGAGCCGGCTGAATTGCCCGGGTGATGAGAAGGGGAGCTTTTTCAGGAAAACCGCTCTCACCACCCCGGAGGCACCGGAAATCATGGCGTTTATGTCGGAGGCCCGGTCGGCGGGCTGCCGCCAACTGGTAATGGAGGTATCGTCGGTGGCATTAAAGTTACAGCGGGTGGATAACATCCGCTTTTCCCAGGGTATATTTACCTCCTTTTCCGGTGACCACCTGGATTTCCATCAGACCATGGCGGATTATTTTGAGTCCAAACTGAGGCTCTTTCAAAAGTTGTCCGTTGACGATTGGGCGGTCATCAATATTGATGATCCGAGCTCCGGGGAAATTTTTGAGGCGCTGGAGAGTAAATATCTCACCTTCGGCTTTTCCACCGCCGCCGATGTGAGACCCCTCCATTACAACCTCTCGTTGAAGGGCATCGAGGCCACCTTAAAGACGCCGAAAGGCGAATTGGCGATCAAGAGCCCACTGGTGGGCCGGGTGAATGTGTTGAATATCCTGGCGGCGGTCAGTTCGGCCCTGATTCAAGGGATCTCGTTTGAAGATATCTCCGGGGCAGTCGGGGATTTTAAACCGGTGAAGGGGCGGCTGGATTTTGTTTATCAAAACGATTTTTCCGTCATGATCGATTATGCCCATACCGACAATGCCCTGGAGAATTTGCTGAAGTCTTTAAGGGAGGTCGTAAGCGGCAGAATCATCCTGGTGTTCGGTGCCGGCGGTTCCCGGGATACGACCAAGAGGCCCAGGATGGGGGAAATAGCCTCGGTGAATGCCGATCTGGTGGTGGTGACCAGCGATAATCCCAGGCAGGAGGAACCGGCGGACATTATCGAAGATATTGTCGAGGGTTTTGAGCTGGGATTTCGTCAATATATCGTCGAGGTGGACCGGGAAACGGCCATCAGGAGGGCGCTGAAAATGGCCTGTAAGGATGATCTGGTGGTGATTGCCGGCAAGGGCCATGAAGATTATCAAATATTTGCCGACCGCACCATCCGTTTTGATGATTTTGAAGTGGTAGAGCGGATTTTGAAAGGGAAACCGGCTGTCGAGAGGGAGGTCTAAGGTGCCGAGATTGGGGATTCGGGAAATTGCCGGGGTGACCCGGGGCAGCCTGGAGAATATTCCCGAAAATCGTCAAAATCTGCTGTTTTCCGATTTTCATTTCGATACCCGGTTGATCCGTTCGGAAGGGACGTTATTTTTTGCTTTAAAAACCCGGGACAATGATGGCCATCGTTTTGTCAGGGATTTAGACAAGAAAAAAGAGGTGGGGGCGGTGGTTGCAAAAGATTTTAATACTGCTGGTTTGACTCTACCGCTCATCCGGGTGGACGACCCCCTGGCGGCCGCTCAGCAACTGGCCGTCCATGTTCGAAATAAATTCAGAAAGACAAAGTATATCGGGGTAACCGGCAGCGCCGGCAAGACGACTACCAAGGAATTCATCTATCAACTGCTGTCCCACAAATATAGAACCCATCGCTCCCATGAGAACTGGAATAACTGCATCGGGCTGCCCTTTTCCCTGTTGAAGATGACCGGTGAAGAGGAGGCTGCGGTGTTTGAACTGGCCATGAGTGATCCCGGCATCGGCGAAATCGATCTCCTGGCCGACATCTTGCGCCCAGATGTGGCGGTCATCCTCAATGTCTATCCGGTACACCTGGAATTTCTCAAAAACCTGGACAATATTGCCGCGGCCAAATCGGAAATTTTGAATCATCTGGCTGCCGACGATGTGGGTTTCATCAATGGCGACTCCCAACCCCTCAGGCAAGCGGTGGCCCCCAAAAGAGGTCGCAAGGTTTTTTTCGGTAAAAGTCCTGCCCACAACGATATTATTTTAAAGGAGGTTGTTCGCGAAAAGGAGGGTACCCGGTTGGTGATGGAATTTTACGGCATTAAAACCGAATTCAGCACCCATGTCGTCAACCGGGTCCTATCCGAAAATCTATTTGCTGCAGTGGTGGTTTGCCAGCACCTGGGGATGAAGCACTTCGAGATCCAGCAGGCCCTGGCAGACGTAAAATCCCTGGCCCGTCGAGGCGAAATCTACCGGAAAAATGGCTTCACCATCATCGACGAGACGTACAATTCAAACCCCGAAGCTTTGAAGAAGGCGCTCGACTGGGTGGATCAGGAATTTCTTGATTGGAAGGGGAAGAAGATTGCGGTGCTGGGGGATATGCTGGAACTGGGTGAGGGGGAAGAGGATTTTCACTTTGATGTGGGTACTTTTTTTTCGGGCCTGCATTTTGATTTCCTGGTAACAGTTGGCCGGCGGGCAGAAAAGATAGCCGAGGGTGCGCAGCATACCGGTTACGCCGGGCAAAAGGTTAAGATGTGCGGCGATTCTACCGAAGCGGGACGATTTTTAAAAGGGATTGCCGGGGCGGGCAGTGTGATGCTGCTCAAGGCGTCCCGGGGAATTGCCCTGGAACGGACTTTGCAGGAGCTTTTCAATGACTGAGGGTAGTGAAGGTAAGGTGGCTGTGGTGGGTTTCGGCAAGACCGGCAAGGCTCTGCTGGAATTTTTGTTGATCGAGAAACAGGCGGGACATTTATACCTGTACGATGATAACCCCCGGATTGAGGCGCAGGAGATCGAGGATTACAAAAAGCGGGGGGTGACGTTTTTGGTCGGATCGGAGGATTTTAACCGCCTTGGGGAGATGGATTTGATCATCATGAGTCCCGGGGTGAATGCCCGTACTCCTCGATTTTCTCCCCTTCGGAAAAAGGGAATCCGCTTGATTTCGGAGATCGAATTTGCCAGCCAATTTATCAATGCCCCGCTGGTTGCCGTGACCGGCACCAACGGAAAATCGACCACCGTCAGCCTGATCCACCATTTTCTAACCAGCAGCGGCCGTAATAGTTTGCTGGCGGGCAACATCGGCAATCCCGTTATTTCGGAGGTAAATCGGATCGCCGTCGACTCCATCGTGGTGCTGGAGGTATCCAGTTTCCAGTTGGAGGAGATCTTTGATTTCAGACCCCATATCGCCGTACTATTAAATGTAACCTCCGACCATCTGGATCGTTATCCGGCAAAGGACGATTATTTTGTGGCCAAGTTCAATATCTTTAAAAATCAAACGGACTCCGACTACCAGATTCTAAACCATCACGATGCCCCGCTGCTGGGGAATTTTACTCTGCCGGGAATGGGTCGGCGCATCTGGTTTTCCATTGATGAAGAGTTGGAGTGGGCGGCGCAGCGGGCCTTCATCAAAGACGACGCGGCCGATCTCAAGTGGGCGGGGAAAACCGATCGTATCTCCCTGAGACGTAATCCGCTGAGGGGCATTCACAATGCCGAAAATGTACTGGCCGCCGTGACTGCTGTCCGGTTGATGGGCTTAGGGACCCATGAAATCGAGGCGGCTCTGGAGACCTTCAAGGGGCTGCCCCATCGGATGGAATCGTTGGGCGGTATCGGTAAGGTCGAATTTATCAACGATTCCAAGGCCACCAACGTGGATGCCGCCTTAAAATCATTGAACAGCTTCAGCGGAGATCTGGTCGTCATCTTAGGCGGCAAGGATAAGGGCGGCGACTTTTCCTTGCTGGAAAAGGCTGTAACTGAAAGGGTAAATAAGGTCTTGCTGATGGGACAGGCTGCCACTGCCATTTATGAGCAGCTTTCCCATGTCAGGGATCGATGTGAATTCGTCCCCGATCTTAACGAAGCGGTCAAGTGTGGGTACCAACTGCTGCAATCCAGAGAGAACGGCGGCGTGGTGCTGCTGTCGCCCGGATGTGCCAGCTTCGACATGTTTCACAGTTTCGAGCACCGGGGCGAAGTGTTCAGGGAGGCCTTTTTGTCGCTGAAGAGGCAACATTTGGGTGCCCGGAGTGGGGTGGCCAATGGTTAAGAACATCGGCATCGACAAGTTCTTGCTGATCGCGGTGATCTGCTTGTTACTGTTTGGCCTCATTATGGTTTACAGTTCCACCATGATCATGGCCAAGGAGAACTTCGGGGACAGCTTCTATTTTTTAAAGAGGCAGGTGATGTGGCTGAGTGTCGGTTTCATTATTTTTTTAATCATCGTCACCTTGAGGCAGCCCATTTATCTGGATCAGAAAATGGTCTGGCTGGTCTTAATTTTAAGTACGGCCGCCCTGGTGCTGGTCTTTTTCGGCGGTAAAATCAATAACAGTTACCGCTGGATTCGGTTTGCCGGTTTTTCGCTGCAGCCGTCGGAGTTTGCCAAGATTGCGGCGGTGTTGTATTTATCCTATATGCTGGGCAGAAAAGATGAAGAGGTGAATAATCTAAAAAAATTGGCGCTAATCTTGATACCGGTGTTCTTAATTGAAATATTGATCTTGAAAGAGCCGGATTACGGGAATTTCTTCTTGATCCTGTTCATCACCATGGTGGTGCTGTTTATCGCCGGGTTAAAGATCAGGTACTTTGCCGCATCCCTGGCCGGTCTGATACCCCTTTTCTATTTGATCATCAAGCTCAGTCCCGATAAGATGAATCGCATTGTGGCCTTTTTTAACCCCGACAAGTATGGCGCCACCTTTAATTTCCAGGTGATGCAGTCGCTGAATGCGGTGGGCTCCGGCGGTATCTTCGGGCAGGGGTTGGGAAAGTCGACCCAGAAACTCTTTTTTTTGCCCTACGCCTATACCGATTTTATCTATTCCATCATCGGCGAGGAGGTGGGACTCATCGGCGCTCTCTTTGTCATCATGCTGTTTATGATTTTTTTGGCCAGGGGCGTTGTTATTGCCAAACATTCGGGAAACCGCCACACCTATCTGCTGGTCATCGGCCTCACTTTTCTGGTTGTGTGCCAGGCCATGATCAACATTTCCGTCACCCTGGGGATTTTCCCCACCACCGGTATTCCCCTGCCTTTTATATCCATCGGCGGCAGTTCCCTGGTTTCCAGCTTGATCGTTACCGGGATCATCATCAACGTGTCCCGACACAGGAAAACGGTGCTTTTAAATGATTGAATACAGTCGAGTGAGAAAGATTCATTTTGTCGGCATCGGCGGCGCCGGTATGTCGGGCATCGCCGAAGTCTTACACAACATGGGATTTGTCGTATCCGGCTCCGATATTGCCGAGGGTGACACCATCAACCGGTTGAGGAGCATGGGGATCGACGTTTTCCTGGGACACCGGAAGGACAATGTCGCTGACGCCGAGACCCTGGTCTATTCCAGTGCCGTTACCCCGGACAATGTGGAGGTCAAAGAGGCACTCAAGCGGAAGATCCCGGTGATTCCCCGGGCCGAGATGCTGGCAGAATTAATGCGGGTGAAATTCTCGGTAGCAGTGGCCGGGACCCACGGTAAAACCACCACCACTTCGATGATCGCCACGATTCTCAGCCATGCCAGCAAGGATCCCACCTTTGTGGTGGGCGGTAAGTTGAAGACCGGCGAAAGCGGAGCCAAGCTGGGGAAATCGGCCTACCTGATTGCCGAAGCCGATGAATCGGACGGCAGTTTCTTGAGTCTATTTCCCACCATTGCGGTCATCACCAATATCGAAGACGACCATCTGGATTACTATCAGAATATGGATCGTTTGCGGGAGTCATTTCTGCAATTCGGTAATAAGGTTCCCTTCTATGGATCGGTGATTCTCAACTACGATTGTTCACATTCTCGACAGATCCTGCCCCACCTGAACAAGCGGGTGCTGACCTACAGCCTGTCGGCGGACACCGATATCCGGGTGGAAAACATAAAAAATTCCCTATTTGGGACCGCCTTCGATCTGTTCATCCTGGGCGAATACCGCGGCCGGATGGAGCTGAATGTGGGCGGCATTCACAACATCTACAATGCCTTAGCCGCCATTACCGCGGCGGTGGAGATCGGCATCGATATGCCGGTCATCCAGGAGGGTTTAAAGAAATTTTATCTGCCGGAGAGGCGATTCCAGGTGTTGTTTTACTCGCCGGACTATCTGGTGGTCGACGATTACGCCCACCATCCCAGTGAAATCAAGACCACCGTCGATACCCTCAAACTGGGAGATTTCAAACGGATCGTGGCCATCTTTCAGCCCCACCGGTTTAGCCGGCTGCAGATACTGATGGAGAAGTTTGCCTCCGCCTTTCAGGGGGTGGATCGCCTGATCGTGGCCAGAATCTATGCCGCCAATCAGAAGGAGATCGAGAATGTGGATGGTAAAATTCTGGCCGAAAAGATCAGGGGAGAGGGTCTACAAGATGTGCGCTATATAGAAGAACTCGAGGATATTATTGGCTGTCTCCGGCAGGAAATGCAAAAAGGCGATGCCTTCTTGTTCTTATCGGCCGGAGACTTAACCCGCACCGCTCACCGGTTTGCCGAGGTGCTGGAGAAGATGGCCGGCCGGAAGGCAGGAAGTCGCAGATGAGAGAACTATCCAGGGTGGGTATCGTCACCGAGGCCGATTTTCTCAGAAAACGCAACAATCGCTCCCTGAGTCGGCAAAAGAAAATAAAAAGCATTAAGATAAAAGGGATTCATCTATTCTTTATTTTTTCGATCCTGGTTAGCCTGACATTCCTCATCTACAAATCCGCCCGCTTTCTGTTAACCTGGGAAAAACTAAACATAAAGTCTTTTCACCTGGCCAACTCCCCCAAAATGGGTGCCCAGAAAGTGCGGCGCATCGTCCAGCATTACGGCGGCAATATCTTGAGTTTCAATTTTGATGATCTGCGGCGGGAACTCCTGACATTGACTGAAGTCAAGGATGTAGTGTTGAGTAAGCATCTTCCCTCCACCATAGAAATTTGCTTTAAATTGAGGGAACCGGTGTTTCAGATCCAGGGAAAGAACGGCTGCCGCATTATGGACGACGAAGGGACGTTTCTCTATACCACCCCGTCACGAGTCGATGGATTGATTACCATCCGTAAGGTCCTGCCGGAGCAGTTGGAAAGTATTATACCCTATTTACCGGAAATGCGTCGGATTCGCAGTTCTATTGACTATATCGGTTTCCAGAAACCTCACAAGGTGCTGGTCAAATTAAAGGGCATCGATGAGTTTTTTTATCCCGGAGAAGGCCATTTTGTGGATCGAATCGTGCACTATCTGGAGTTGAGGAAAAAGATACCGTTGGCTGCCCAAAAGATAAAATGTGTGGATCTGAGGTTTGAGGATAGATTTTACCTTGAATTTGAAGAGGAGGCAAGACATTAAAATGAAGGACAATTATCTGGTAGGCATAGATATCGGGACAAAAAAAATTTGTACCCTGATCGGGCAGGTGAAAACCGAAGACGAGACCGACGAGCTCGAAATCATCGGTTACGGCATCACCGAATCGAAGGGCCTCCGAAAAGGTGTAATCGTCGATATGCACCGGACAGTAGAAGATATCAGGCGCTCGGTAAAGGAGGCGGAATTGACCGCCGGTGTGGAGATAGAATCGGCCTATGTAAACATTTCCGGCAGCCATATTCAGTCGGTCAATGCCAAAGGCAGCATCAACATCAGCGGCAGAAATCGTGAGATCACCAAGGAGGATGTGGACCGGGCCGTCACCCACGGCAGCAGCATCATGCTGCCCAACGACAAAGATATCCTTCATGTGTTGACCCAGGAGTTTATTGTGGATACCCAGGAAGGTATTAAGAATCCCATCGGTATGATCGGCTCAAACCTCGAGGTCTACATTCACATCGTCACCGCGGCCATGACCTCCACCAAAAATTTGCTCATCTGTTTGAAGAAGGCCAGGATCGATGTGATCAAGATGGTGCTGTCCCATATCGCCACTGCGGAATCCGTTTTGACTGCCGATGAGAGAGAGCTGGGGGTGGCCTTGATCGACATCGGCGGCGGTACTACCGACCTGGCGGTGTATGAGAAGGGGGCGTTGAGTTATTCCGCCACCGTGGGCGTGGGGGGCGATAATTTTACCAATGATCTGGCCATCGGCACCCGCACCCCTATCGATAAGGCCGAGCAAATCAAACGGAAATACGGCTGCGGGACCGATCCCAACTGGAAAAATCAGAATATTGAGATCCCCAGCGTGGGGGGTAAAAAGCGGCGGTTGATTTCGGTGACGTTACTATCGGATATATTGAAACCACGGGCCGAGGAGATTTTCGAAATGGTAAAAGAAAAGATCGAGTCCGAGGGCCTGGAGAATGCCATCAATGCCGGCATCGTCGTCACCGGCGGGTCCGCCGTACTGGACGGCCTGATTGAGATTGCCGACGACATATTTTCCGCCCCGGTGCGGATCGGACGGCCCCGGGATTACGGCGGCCTGATCGATAAGGTCAATACCCCCGATTTTGCCACCTCTACCGGTCTCTTGAGATACGGGCTGCTGGATATGAAAGATCGGGGGGTTATCAAGAACCAATCCCTGGGGTTTTTTCAAAAAATAAAGAAACAATTGGGCTTTTAGGGAGACGACATGGCGAACGATATCAAAATAACGTATGCAGACGAAGAACGAATAGGTGCGGTGCTGCGGGTTCTGGGAGTCGGCGGTGCCGGCGGAAATGCCATTAACCGTATGATCGAGGAAGGGTTGAGGGGCGTCGATTTTGTGGCCATCAATACCGATGTCCAGGATCTTTCCAATATCAAATCTCCGGCTATGAGCCTGCAAATCGGTGAAAAAATTACCCGTGGTTTAGGGGCCGGGTCCAATGCCGAAATCGGCATGCAGGCGGCGCTTGAGAGCACCGAGGCCATTATCGATGTGCTGGAGGGTGCCAACATGGTATTCGTCACCGCCGGTATGGGCGGCGGTACCGGTACCGGCGCCTCCCAGGTGATTGCCAATCACTCCTCCTCCATGGGCATCCTCACCGTGGCGGTGGTGACCAGGCCCTTCTTTTTTGAGGGGAACAGCCGCATGGCGGTGGCCGAGGAGGGCATTCAAAATCTGATGAAGAGTGTGGATGCCCTGATTGTGATCCCCAATCAGAAATTGTTCGAGTTGGAGGATGCGGATCTTTCCTACAAAGAGGCCTACAAGAAGGTCGATGAAATTTTACTGAAGGCTGTCCGGGGTATTTCCGATATCATCAATAATCCGGGGTATCAAAACGTCGATTTCGCCGATGTCCGGGCCGTCATGTCCGAAAAGGGGCGCACCCTGATGGGTACAGGCGAAGCCAAAGGGGAGAATCGGGCCGACGAGGCCACCCGTAAAGCCCTGACGTCGCCGCTCCTGGATAATGTGGCCATTAAGGGCGCCACCGGTGTGTTGTACAACATCACCGCTTCGACCAGCTTGAGTTTAAAAGAGATCGGTGTGATTTCCGAAATTATCCGGGAGAATGCCGCTGCCGATGCTAAAGTTAAATTTGGTATTGTGGATGACGAGAGCCTGGGTGATGTATTAAGGGTGACGGTGATTGCCACCGGCTTCGGTGAGGAAGGCGAGAGATCTCAACCGGCTTATAAAACGGCCGCCCAGGTAAAAAGTAATAACGCCGTTCCTCGTACGCCGACGCCCCCCCGGGCCGACAATTTCAAACCCCGGAATGTGGAGCAGCAGGAGAGATTATCCTTTAAACCCCGGGAAAACTCGGTCAACCTGTCGGATAAATTCGACTATATCAACGAGAGCAATTTACCGAGTATGTCCACCAATCCCGATGATTTTGACGATTACCTGGACGTGCCGGTATTTCAGCGGCCAAAAGTGACGGGGAAAAAATGATTGAAATTACTACCTTAATTAAAAATATTAAAGAGTTGGTCAGCCCCGCCGACGACCAGGTGGTGCGGGGCAGTGAATTGAACGCCATCAAGGTCTCCCACAACGTCTGGCTGGGGGCCAGCGGCGAAAACATTACCTTTATCGGTTTTGAAGAGGATTTTCAAAAGAGTTGTACCTTAGCTGAAGGAGCGGTGGTCATCGACGGCTCCGATTTTGTCGCCTTTCCCGGATTTGTAGACCCCCACACCCACCTCCCCTTTGCCGGTACCCGCCAGGACGAGTTTCGCCAGAAACTTCAGGGGGTCGGTTACCAGGAGATTGCCCGCAAAGGCGGCGGCATCCGGGGCACGGTGCGCCAGACCCGGCAGGTCGATATCGATGAATTGGTCAAGGCCAGCGAAAATCGGCTGGATCACATCCTGCTCTCCGGCACCACCACCTGCGAAGCCAAGAGCGGCTACGGCCTGGACATGGAGACCGAGATCAAACAGTTGGAAGTCATTCAGGCGGTCAATGCCTTTCACCCGGTGGCGGTCGTTCCCACCTTCATGGGGGCCCACGAGATTCCCGATGACTACCGGGGCCGCAACCGGGAGTTCCTGGAGTTCCTGGTGCGGCAGGTCATGCCGGAGGTCAGGAAACGGGAGCTGGCCGAATTTGTCGATATCTTCTGCGAAGAGGGCTATTTCTCCTACGACGAGGCGGCCTACTTCCTCGATGAGGCCCAGAAGCAGGGTTTTAAGCTCAAGATCCATGCCGACGAGTTCACCTCCAACCGGGCCGCGCTGCTGGCGGTCAAAAAAAAGGCGGTATCCGCCGAGCACCTCATCGCCATGACCGCCGAGGAGATCGAGGCCATCTCTGCTTCCGATACCGCCTGCGTGTTCCTGCCGGGGGTCTCCTTCTTCTTGAAGATGAAGGCATACGCCCCCATCCGCCGGGTGATCGAGCAAAACGGCATCGTGGCCCTGGGCAGTGATTTTAATCCCGGCAGTTCCATGATCTCCTCCCAGTTGTTTATCTTCCACTTAGGCATCTTCCAGATGGGCCTCACCATCGAGGAGGCCATCAACACCGTCACCATCAATGCCGCCTATGCGGTGGATCGCCACCGCCGGGTCGGCTCCTTTGCCCCCGGCAAGAGGATGGATGTCCTGCTCATGGACATCCCCGACTACAGCTACTTAGCCTACCACTTAGGCATCAACCCCATCCACACGGTCATTAAATCAGGCGAAGTGGTGGTCAAAAACCATCAACTGGTCTATGACAAATAAATACTTCAACCGCTTCACGAAACTCACCTTCCGAGTACCGGTACTCGTCCTTTGAGTACCGGTACTTTTTTTTCGTGTCCCGGTACACACCCTCTGTGTACCGCTCCCCATCCCTTGTGTCCCGGTACTCACCCTTCGTGTACCGGTACATATGATTCGAGTACCGGTACACATCCTTTAAGTCCCGGTACTCATCTCCCGCGTACCGGTACTTTTTTCTCGTATTCTTTATTCGAGGTCGAGGGCGGCCAGGAAAGCCTCCTGGGGGATATCCACCTTGCCGATCCGTTTCATCCGTTTTTTGCCCTTTTTCTGCTTTTCCAGGAGTTTCATCTTCCGGGTCACATCCCCGCCGTAGCATTTGGCCAGCACATTCTTTCGCAGCGCCTTGACCACGGTCCTGGCAATCACCCGTTTGCCGATGGCCGCCTGGATGACCACCTCGAACAACTGCCGGGGAATCAGCGCCTTCATTTTGGAGGTCAACTGGTTGCCGATGGCGTAGGCTTTATCCTTGTGGACGATTAAAGAGAAGGCATCCACCGGCTGTTGGTTGATCAATATATCCAGTTTATCCAGGGGAGATTCCCGGAAGGCTTTGAATTCGTAATCGAAGGAGGCATAGCCCTGGGAAATCGATTTGAGTTTGTTAAAGAAGTCGTACAGAACCTCTGCTAAGGGAAGATCGTAGGTTAAATAGATGGTCTGGGCGCTGATAAAATCCATCTTCTTGTGGATCCCCCGGCGGCTCTGGAGTAATTTTAGTATATTGCCCAGATATTTTTCGGGGGTGAGGAAAATGGCTTCGATATAGGGTTCTTCAATTTTCTGGAGATTTTGCGGCGGCGGCAGTTGGGCGGGGGATTCGATTTCGAAGATATCTCCTTTGCTTGTGGTCACCCGGTATCTCACCGATGGGGCAGTGGTCACAATGGTGAGGTTGTACTCCCGTTCCAGCCGTTCCTGGATGATCTCCTTGTGCAGGAGCCCCAGGAATCCGCAGCGGAAACCGATGCCCAAGGCCGGCGAAGTTTCGGGTTCATAGGTTAGGGAAGAATCGTTGAGGGTGAGCTTCTCAAAGGCTTCCCGTAATTCCTCATGACTGGTGCCTTCGCCGGGGTAAAACCCGGCAAAGACCATGGGCTGTGGTTCTTTAAAACCCGGCAGCGGCGTGACCCGGTGCTCCCTGGCCAGAGTAATGGTATCGCCAATTTTAACTTCGGCGATGTTTTTGATGCTGCCGATGATGTAGCCCACTTTTCCGGCAGACAATTGATTCAGGGGCATGGGTTTGGGGGTGTGAACCCCCAGTTCGTTGACTTCGTATTCGGCATTGTTGGAGAGAAATTTTATTCTGCCCCCTCTTTTTAATATGCCGTCGATGATTCTAACCAGGATGATGACCCCCCGGTAGGAATCGAACCAGGAATCGAAAACCAGCCCTTTCAATGGTTTTTGAGGGTCTCCCTGGGGAGGCGGTATCCGCTGGATGATGGCGGGAATAATTTGATCCACGTGTTGACCGGTTTTGGCGCTGACTTTCAGGGCCTCTTCCCGGCCAATGCCGATGATGTTCTCCATCTGGTCGAGAGATTTTTCCAGTTCGTTGTTGGGCAGGTCGATTTTGTTCATCACCGGGATCAATACCAGGTCGTTTTCCATGGCCAGATAGGTGTTGGCCACGGTCTGGGCCTCGACCCCCTGGGTGGAGTCGATGACCAGCAAGGCCCCTTCGCAGGCGGCCAGAGATCGGGAGACTTCATAATTGAAGTCGATATGACCGGGGGTATCGATCAGGTTCAGAATGTATTCCTGGCCGTCGCTGTGCCGATATTTCAACCGTACGAAATGGGATTTTATGGTGATGCCCCGCTCCCTTTCCAGCTCCATGGAATCCAGAACCTGCTGCTGCATTTCTCGCTTTGATACTGCGTGGGTGATTTCCAGCAGTCGGTCGGATAGGGTGGTTTTACCGTGGTCGATATGGGCGATAATGGAAAAATTCCTGATATTTTTCATGGGATTTTGGCGGGCCGTCTCCTACCTGACTCCTTTAATGGCGTAGATGGGGGATGAAAACAGGAGATGGTTTAATTTATCGACATTTGTATTAAACGCCCTGGCCAGGGGATGCTCCGGTGCTATTTCTTCCAACTGCTCGTCCGCCAGCGCCCCGGGGTAGAGGACTTCTACCTGCGAGAAACCCGAACTCTCCAGTAGATATCTCATGTATTCGGGGTGAAGGGGTTTCTGGTGAGTGGTATCCAGGAAGTAAATGTTGCTCAAAGCAAACAGGCATAGGGGATTGATGGTCTCCAGCAGTATCGGTGAATCGTTTTTTAGCACTCTGAAAGATTCGATGACGATGTCCCTCAGGTATTCCGGTTGGAAATGTTCGATGACCTGGGCCGAAAAGATTCCCCCCAGGGATTGGGCATCCCGATCTTTCAGGAAGGCTAAGGCATCATGTTTTCGGCAGCGCAGGCCTTTTTCTTCGGCGATCTTCAGCATCGATTCGGAAATATCTATACCTTCAACGGTTTTACCCTGTTCCGTCAGCAATTCCACAAATTCGCCTCTGCCGCAGCCGATGTCAAGAATAAAGTCGTGGTTTGAAAAGATCGGCAGATACTGTTTTAGCTTTTCCTTGATTTCCTCTTCATTACCCCTGAAGCGCTGTTCAAAGTCGGAATATTGATAGACGGATAACCGGCTCCGGATCTCTTTGAGTCGTGTCAATGGCTGTGTATCTGTTTTTTTGTCTATCGATTCGATCAAATTCTGCAAAGATTTTTCCAGTTGGATAAAGTTCGCCAACAGGCTTCTGACATTGGCGTATTCCGCTTCCAGTTTCTCGATCTTCCAGTGTAAAGATTTAAATACCATGGTGGCATGGTTGTTGGAATAGGCGTCCCACTCTTTGTCCTGGAGGGTGATGAGTTCATTCAGATCGGTATTTAAGGTCGACAGGGCCTGCCTTATTTTACCCTTTTGTCTATTCAGGAGTCCTTTTTTCTCGATTAAATCAGCGAGTCGCTCTAATGTCTTTTTTAGTCTTTCCTGTTTTTCCTTTCGCTGTCTAATGAGCTCTTCAATTATTCTTCTCATTCGCTGAAATGCTCTGATCTTCCTGTTTATCTTTATCTTTGGTCAGTGAGTTCTTGAAATTTTTAATTCCTTCTCCCAGTCCTCTTCCCAGGTCCGGGAGTTTTTTTCCGCCAAACAGCAACGCCACGATGAGCAATATCAATAATATTTCCCATATGCCAAGGCTTCCAAACATATTTTCTCCTTATTATCCTTAAGCTGCATTTTAGCCGTTTACTGTAATGATGTCAAGTCTTTATCTGGGCGAGCGATATTGGCGGAAGGTGTAAAAATTCTTTACATCTTTTCTCCTTTGGCATACCCTTTAGCCATAGAATCTTAAAGATAATGGGGGGGTGTAAAGGTTCTTTACACTTCGGTGTGTTTTTTCTGGAGTTCCTTATTATGAGATAGTTTCCCGTCCTTTTTCTAAGTTGGAGTGTAAAAAAAATTTACGTAAATATTGAAAATTAAATTGAAATGAACAATTCAAATTCCCAAAAATGCTTGTTAATAGACGGTTTCAGAGTTATTATACGTTTGGCATGGAAAATGCTGTATTATAAATTCAAAGAATAATTTACACAAAAAACGGAAACTTGCTGTGGTTAATAGTGACCATGCAGAAAAAGGAGGACCAGTGGCGGAAGCTTATCTTAAGCGTGTTAGAGAACAAGAATAAATCAAATGGGGAGACAAAAGCATCTTATATTGTGGGCCGAGGGGTTGAATATCGCCAAAAAAATATATAACATAACCACCAAAGAGAGATTTTTAAAAGGTAATCATCTGCGGCGGCATATTCGAAAGGCAGCCATATCCCTCAATATCGAAATTAGCGAAGCTTTTGAGAAGAGAAATAGTTCCAGGAAGTACATTTTTTTAAAGAAGGCCATCAGACTATGTGAGAAAGTCAAGGACAGTTTGAATTGTGCTTTATACCTCGGATATATAAATGAGAACGAGTTCAAACATTTGACAGGGGAACTAAGGTCGGTATCGGTTCAGCTAAACGGTTTTTTTCATAAATCTCTGGCTTTTCAAGAAGAGCTTGGTGTAGGGATAAATCATTTTGACCATATAGATGGGGCGCAGATGAATTTAAGGGTAGGGGCCCGGCAATTGGGTTAACGTAAAAGTGAAAGAGCCCCTTTCGTCCTGTAGGAGGATGTGGGTGTGTATTTTTTCTTGAAAGATGATTGCTACCTGGTCAAGGGAGCCAGGGGTGGTGCAGTGTATAATCTAATGAATGGATCGGTTCATTCTATCGACCCCATTGCGGTGAAGTTGATCGAAGCCTGCGAAAAGGGAGAGAAGATTTCCAGGGTTTCGTCCCGGATTCCTGATATCGGTTTTACCGATGCCCTGGCTTATCTAAATAGGTTGGATTCAGAGGACCTGGGAAACTTTTATTCTGGCCCTAAAGAAGTTGAAAAACGTCCCCTGTCCTCATCTCATGATAAACTTGATTTTATCTGGTTGGAGCTCCGGGAAGACTGCAACCAGAGATGTCGGCATTGCTATTCTCAGAATAATCCTCCTGGGACGGCAGGAAGACGACTTAAAAAGGGAGAGTGGATGAGGGTTATATACGAGGCGGCGGGACTGGGTTGCCAGGCGTTGCAATTCATCGGTGGTGAGCCTCTATTGTATGGTGAAGATCTGTTCTCGATTGCCGAGAGGGCAAGGAAATGCGATTATAAGGATATTCAACTCTTTTCGAATCTTAATATTCTCAAGGATGAATGGGTGGATCAAATCGTAGAATTTGGAATCAGTGTGTCCACTTCCATCTATTCAAAACGACCTGAAATTCATGATCAGATAACCAGGGTGAAGGGATCTCATACCAGGCTGCTGGCGAATTGTCGAAAGTTAGAAAAAAAAGGAGTTAATGTTCGTTACTGTATATTGGTGATGAAGCATAACCAGGATGTTGTTGATGAAACAATGGCTTTTCTGAAGGAATTGGGTATGGAGGATCCCCAGTATGGAATCCTTCGACCCTCCGGGGGTTCCATCGATAGTGAACTGGTTCCCGATAAATTTATTTCCGAACAGAAGGAGAAAGATGCCGTATTTTTCCCGGTCAATAAAGGTACTTTTCTCTGGAGGTTTAGAGGGAATGCATGCTGGCGGGGAAAGGTTGACATAACCAGCACTGGCGATGTATTCCCCTGCATTATGCAAAGAAATGAGTCCTGCGGCAACGTTCGGGAAAACTCTTTAAAAGATATTATCTGGGGGAAAAAGCTTCAAAGGTTCTGGAGGCTCTCCCTGGATCAGATTGAGGTTTGTAAAGATTGCGAGTATCGGTATGTATGCCATGCTTGCCAGCCGGTTTGTTATGGCTCAAACGGAAATCATTTTTGTAGAAAACCATGGTGCCATTACAATCCCTATGAAGAGAGGCATAGGGCTCCTCTGTCTATGTCTGTACTGGCACCGAAGTCTAATCTGAGGGCAGTTAGCTCTGCATAAATGTGTAAAATGTCGGCAAATGAACTTTTTATGGCCAGAAAGCCAGGATACAGCAAAAAGTTAGTTTTTTATTGACCGGTGGCTCTAATGTTTGTAAAATATATGAGTGAATATGGAAATAGATAGCAGGAAGAAGATCTGTATGTTGTTTGCGGAATCTGGCAGAACTGGGGGGGAAAGAAGACAATGAAAGATTTTTGTGCATTCTTTGTGGCAGAGTTTAAGCGGCTGTTTTCCGCTAAAGTGATCGTTGCCCTGATGTTGCTCTTATTGTTGTGCCTCTATTTTGTGCAAGAGGGCATTCAAGACTACAAAGATATCGCCGATAGTAAGGTTAAGTTTCAGGAAATCGAAAAGGTAAAAGTGGGACAATACACGCATTACCGGCAGTACGGAAGCTATGGGTTTCGTTTGCTGTTCATCCCTTCTCCCTTGAGTGTATTCTTTACAAATTCCGGTGTGGCGGCTGAAATTACTTCCCAGGTGGATTCCGGCGAAATTTTAAAAATCTACAACTCCATTAAAGGCAAGAATTTATTTTCCGAAAAAAAGGATAACTTTAAAGATTTTTCCGGGATAATCCTGCTGTTCGGGAGTTTGATGGCCCTCTATTTTGGCTACAGCTCATTTCGCTACCGGGATTATTTGAGATTTTTGTCCGGCTTTTCCGGTTTCAAACCGATCTTTTGCTCTATACTGGCTTCCAGAATCCTGATAATGTTGTTCTTCTTTCTCTTTTTGATAGTTGCCGGCTCTGTGCTGTTGGTAGCCAATGGGATACCTCTGGGTGGCCCCGACTACATCTATTTGTTGAAATATTCCGCAGTCATGTTGTTGATGCTGCTCTTTTTCTACATCCTGGGAACGGCGGTCGGCAGCCTGAAATCAAAAGCCGTCGGTGTGGTCACCCTCATGGTATTGTGGTTTGTTTCGGTGTTTTTGCTGCCCGGGATTATAAGCAAGTTGGTTTCCAAGCGGGCGGGGAACATCACTTTGAATTACCAACTGGAGTTGAAAAAATTAAAGACTCTCATGAGTTTTGAGCAAGAAAGCAATAAGAAATACGGTACCCTCCCATTGGGAGAGAAGATGTCGGAGGAAGCAAAGGGCGCGATTGAGAGTTATTTACGGAATGAATTTGTAGAGATCAATAAGATGGAGAAAGGAATGATCGAGGAGATGAATGACAATGTGAGATTTTATCACCGCCTCGCTTCCTTCTTTCCTGCCACCTTTTACCAGTCCGTGCACAACGAGGTGAGCAGCCGGGGATACAAGAACTTTATTGATTTTTATCACTATGTACATGCTCTGAAGAAGAGGTTTGTCAAGTTTTTTATCGAAAAGAGTTATTATACCGAGCATCCAGAAAACGTTGAGTCTTTTATAGAGGGAGATGAGAATATTTTCTACGCCGGCAGTCGGCTGCCGGATTATGCGTGGACAGGGGTATCCCTTACGATATTACTCTGTGTTATACTTTTAATCGTGTCCTACCTGTGCTGCAAAAGGTTCCTGTTCAAAATGGTCAGGTTCGATTCTTCCACCTTTATGAAAAAATTGCCTCCCACCGGTAAACTAAACTTGAGAGTAAGAAAGGGCGAATCTTACGTACTGCTTTCGGCAATCGGCGGCGTCGGGGATCAATTGTATGTGCTCTATTCAGGGGCGGTGAAGGAGTTCAAAAATTGGGATCAAATACAGGAGAAGTTCAAGATTATGGCCGATGATCAGCAGAATGGTGACTTTGTTTTTGTGGGTAAAACCGCTGAATGGCCCGGCAATATTAAAGTGGGAGATTTTCTGAATCTGATGCGGCGGCTTACGGGAATCGATAAGAATGAAGCGGATGAGATTTCTATTTTACTGGGGATCGACAACATCAAGAAAAAGTATTTTGGCGCGGCACAGGAGAGTGAGAAACGGCAGGCCGTGTTTGCCGCTGCTAAAATGAAAAACAGTAAATATTATATTTTTGATGATTTTGCCAGTGGTATGCCGGTTGAATTTATCATTGAATTCACCAGGAATATTCGTAGACTGAAGGAATCTGGCAAAGGAATATTGTATCTCAGCAACGACGTGCTGCTGGCACCGGAGATCGGCGACCGAATCGGTATCATGAAGGGAGGGCAGCTTCTATTTGATGTTAAAGATTCGGAGTTGAGACAAATGAACCTGAATCAAGTTTATTTTCAATACTTCGCCAATGGAGAATGAAACCTTTTTTTTCTATTTCGTAATGTATACATTGGATTTCGTAGAAAATAACGATGCTCGCTCCTATTAAATAAAGTAAGAGTTTTAAGTTTAGACCGTTTAGGGATCATAAAATTCAGCACAGCGGTAGAAGTGACTTTAGTGAGGAAACACATGAAAAAAAATAGGAGTAGCAGCTATGAATAAAAAGGGGTTGTCATCTGGATTTGAAAATTCTTGTTTATTATGTATAATATAAATTAAGAGGATTAAAAAATAGGAGGACCCAATGGACATAAAAAGAGGTTGCTTTTTTAAGACTATGTTGTTTGTTTTTGTCTTTATGTTATTTCAGTCGCATGCCCTGGCTCGGCTTGTTTCCAATTGGTCACCCGCCGCTTTTGATGATATCGGGGCACCGAATCCCGGTCACACCATTAGTTACTATGTTACCGAGGGGGGAGCGTATTTTCTGAAA
Organism: uncultured bacterium; assembly: GCA_965603365.1. Lineage (GTDB taxonomy): Bacteria > Acidobacteriota > Aminicenantia > UBA2199 > UBA2199 > JAHELQ01. The sequence goes on along the minus strand of CBFDCR010000004.1, from coordinate 32,475 downwards.
TTCCATTCTGAAATCCTTTACTTTCTCCACAAAATCGAGTTGTATGACGAGAATGATCCAGATTACGGCGAATTCCAGGAGTCGATCGGTAATGCTATCTTTTATATGGAAGGTGCCAGGGCTGCTTACGATGACTTAACGTACTTAGCCGATATTACTCCCTACAACCAGGAGGTAATAAGAGAATTGTTTACTTTCAATTATGGAAAATTCCGTGGGGATAGTGGTTTAAACTTTTCCTTATTCTGGGATGTCAGAAGATACTTGAAGCGCGGCGATGTCCGGGGATTATACCGTAAGATGCTCCATGATACCGAGGACATTTTAGACATTTTGTACAATCTTCAGGCAGCGGTGGATGCCTGCCAGATGCCGGAAATATCGCAAATCTGGGATCTGAATCATCGATGTTTCCTCTCCCTCATTTTTAACCAGTATACCTCTATGGTATTCTACGAGATTGTTCAGAATCTCTGAAACCTGGAACCCTATTTGCGAAATATTAAATAATGAAATATTTTAGAAGCGCATTATAAGACCCAATGTTTATATATTTAAATAGAAAAATGGAGGATCTAATGGACATAAAAAAATGCTTTTGCTTAAAAATTTCTGTGTTGCTTGTTGCTGTTCTGTTGTTACATGTGAATGGCTTGGCTTCCCTCAAAGCCAATTGGTCGCCCATGGCTTTCCAGGGGGGGATTCAGGCCGATAATACCGGTTCTTCCATCAACCTGTACGTGGTTGAAGGTGCAGGCCATTTTTTAAAATCCCATTCCGTTATAATTGATTTTCTCAACAGAATAGAGATCAGTGATTTGAACGGCACGGATTTTAACGAATTGCAAAACCTGATCGATACGGCTATCGTTCATATGGAGAATGCCAGGCTGGCTTATATCGACTTAACACAACTTGCCGAAGTGACCCCTTACAATCCCGAGGTGATTGCAGAGTTGGAAACTTTCAATTATGGTAAATTTCGTATTGATAATGGATTAATCTTTTCCTTATTCTGGGATGTCAGAAGATACTTGAAGAGTGGCGATGTTCGAGGGATTTACCATGAGATGCTCCAGGACACAGAGGAAATTCTGGACGTCTTAAACGATATTAAAGCAGAGGTCTATGCCAATGAAATCCCGGGAATCTCTCTGATCTGGAGTCTCAATCACCAGTGCTTTCTTTCCCTGGTTTTTGGCCAGTATACCTCGATGGTATTCTACGAAATCCAGTAATAATCGATATAAACGGGTCTAACATCTACTATGGCATCTTAAACTTTAAGTGCCTTAGCTAAAGTTTAAATTAGTGTTTTAGCTTTGCCAGGTTGCTGCCGCTTATAGTACGGACGCTCAAATATGGCAGAACCTGTGAGAGGGGAACTCTAAAAAAAATAAAAAAACCTCACCCCACTATTGACTTTTTCCCCAACTTATTTTATCTTTAACAAAAAGATAGAGATTAAAGGCAAAAAAATTTATAAGGAATAAAAAAATATAAGAGGAGAGTAAATATGACTGAGGAAACTAGAGAAGGGAAAAACTCGGGTTTGGAGAAGCAGCAGCCTGCTGAGCCGCCACTGAAATCAAAGGATACCGGATGCAAGCGCTTTTTCCTGGGCGCTTTTTTAATAATCGTACCCTTTATTATGATTCTTTTTATCATTGAATTCTGGCCCTTAAAGGTGGAACCTCCCACATCGTCGAAACCACCGGCAGTGGCGTCCCCAGATATCCAGGCCGAAGCCAGAACCGACAGCCTGGAGACGCAATCGGTAGAAGGGAAAAGTGATCAGGACAATTGGTCGAAAAAGACGCTTTTGTTGGGTTTAGAAATTTCCCATGAATTGCGTCTGTTACTATTGGTGTTGATAGCCGGTGCCCTGGGCAGCTATATCCATGCAGCTACTTCTTTTTCGGATTTTATCGGTAATCGTAAATTCCACCCCAGTTGGTACTGGTGGTATTGGCTGCGTCTCCCCATCGGTTCGGTACTGGCGCTTATTGTTTTTATGATCATAAAAGGAAGTCTTCTCGTCATTCAAACCGAAGTCTCAACACTACGGCCTTTCAGTGTAATGGGATTTGCCGCTTTATCCGGGATGTTTTCCAAACAGGCCATTGATAAATTAAATGAGATATTTAACTCGTTGTTTAAGAATAAGGTCGATGAGGGGAGAACCGACAAATTAAGTAACGAGAAAAATAAAAACACAAATGAGAACGCAAATAATAAATAAAAAGAGGAGAGGGAGGATAAAATGGAAAGACCAACATTGGCCCTTTTTTTCGGCGCAGGGGCGGAGATGTCTTATGGGCTTCCGTCCGGTGGAAAATTTGCATTGGAAATATTTAGAATGGATGTTAGTGGAGATAAAAATGATTTTAATGAAAAACGAAAAATGGTAGCCGAGGGTTCTATTTATGCATCCCACTGGCTACCTTTGGGATATTTAAAGAAACCTGTTTCAGCATTCGGGAAATCTCATTTAGAATCTTTAGTAAAAGGCAGTCTCGAAAACAAACGGGATGTTATTTTGAATTATTTAAATGATTTTGATAGAAATGTAAAGGGGCATGCGAATAGTTTTAGTGAGAGAGGGAACAAAGTAAAGGAAAGCTTTGAAAATATTACCCATATAAAGTTTGGTTCAAAATTATACACACAGTTAATTGCCTTATCTACAAGCTTAGGTGATTATAATAAAATTTTCGGTAGCAGTTATTTTTCTGCATTGTTGAATATTCTCGAAACTTCAGGGATTAGTAAACAATTCAGGGTTGAGGTCAAGAAAATAGTCAAAGCTGTATTGGAATTGTTAATCGGTTCCTGTGGAGAAGCCTTAATTCACCGATTGAATGATGGAGTCTTCGCTAAAACGCCACCTGGGATTGATGTTTTTGATGAGTTTGAAAGTATCTTCTCTCTGGATTACAGGCGTACGGGTTTGGAAGGTTTGGATTATATCGTGTCAGAGAGTTTCATTAATTTCCCAACAGGGTCTGATGAAAACATTATCATCCAATTCGGGAAGATGATTTTAGAGGATCTCTATGCAAAGGCATTAGATTATCAATCTTTGATCGATAGCTACTGGAGATATTTGTACAGTCCCAAGACTGATTGGGCAAAGTTTTGTAAAATTGCCATCTTTTTGCATACTGTCAGGCGTTATATTTACGAAATAGCTAAAAAATATATAGAACGATGTAAAGCGGGACCAGGTTATTATCATGACGTTTTGGAGGATAAATTCCTGTTTGATATTAAAACCATTGGGACTACAAATTACAATACCTTTATTGAAGAGGTTACTAAAAGAGATGTATTTTTTCTGAACGGATCTGTTAGGGATTTCTATGATCCATATTTAAATAAGATTGTAAAGGTTGAGAAATTAACAAAGGGCGATCATATAACGGTTCCCTTTTTGTTTACTCAAAGCGGCATCAAACCTTTGACTTCCGTAAGAATGTCAGAAAGATATGTTAAATTATACGATGAATTCAGGAAATCTGATGTGATTTGTGTCATTGGGTATGGATTTAATACCGATGATGGTCATATTAACGGTATGTTTAGATCACTTATAGAAGATGAGAACAAACAAATTTTTATCTTTCATTATACTGGTGAACATAAGGGCCTGGATACCGATGAATTAATGATTGAATACAGGAATAAACTGCGATTGGAGTTAGAAGAGGGAATAAATATTATAGGTGTTGATAAAGAACGGAAATCCGTCCCCGAAGGTCTTATCTGGTATGAGGCGTTATCCGAAGCGCATAATAAAATAAAAAATAAATGAATAAAAAAATATAACGAGGAGGGACAATATGCAGATTGATATGCATTTTTATGGGGTGTATGCGTTGGCCCGGGCTGCCGGTATCCAGGATAAGGCGGCCCGGATCATCGCCTACTGTTCCCAATATGTCGATGATGCCACCGAAGACGATGAGGTCGAGATTTCCAGGGATTTTGCCATCGTGCCCACCATGACCAGCCACAAGCCCCTGGACTTCCAGAATGCCATGGCCGGGGACCAGTGGAAGGTGTGGGTGCCCTTTCACTTCCTGCCCGGCAATGAACCGACGGACGGCAGTTTCGTGGAGCGTATGGCCTGCCGCAAAAACAGCCGACCGGCCCAGCAGATGCTCACCGATACCCTGGCTGAAAAGAATCGGCCCCTCTGGCCCCATCTCATCGGGGTGGTGGCCCACGTGTTTGCCGACACCTTTGCCCATTACGGCTTTGTGGGCATCTCCCACGGTTGGAATAAGGTGAAGAATCGCACCATCACGACCCACAATGTGGTCAACACCACGGTATTGCAGAATATTGCCGCCAAACTGGAAAAGTATGCCGGTGTGTTTGCCGAGTTGGTGCCGGTGGGACACGGCTCGGTGGACAGTTACCCGGATACCCCTTTCCTGAGCTGGGAGTATGAGCCGGAGTCGGCGGCGCTGTCGGGCGGCAAGGTGACGAGGAACAATGCCGGCGATTTCCTGGAGGGTGCCAGGGAACTGCACCGCTTTTTCGGCCAATTTGCCGAGAAGGCCAGGAAGTATGCCGACGACAGGACCCGCCGGCAGTGGCCGGATATTGAGGCCCCGGTAAAGGCGATCATCGGCTTTGAATCTGAAGACAAGGCGGAGCGGGTGAAGCGGTGGAAGCAGGCCATCCGGGATGGCGAGCTGTTTCCCCCCAGTCGCATCGATATCGGTGTCAATTATGACAAATACCACTGGGAGGTGGCCCGGCTCAAATACATCGAAGCGGACCGATCGTTTGCCCGGGAATCCGATGCCTGCCGATTTATCCGTGCCGCCTGGTACCACCGCCTCTACGTCCTCCAACAACTCCTCCCCCAATTCAACCTCACCGTGTATTAATCCCCTGTCACCACTTCCCCAGCCCGCCCCCGGGAGTGCGGAAAAATCACTCCCATAAGCGGCAAAACCATTCCCATACCCGGCAAAACCATTCACATAGCGGGCAAAATCATTCCCATAACGGGCGAAACCATCCCCATAGCCGGAAAAATCATCCCCATAAGGGGAAAAACCATTCCCATACCCTCCGAAACGGTCCACATACCCGGCAAAACCATTCCCATAAGCGGCAAAACCGTCCCCATAACGGACAAAACCATTCCCATAAGCGCAGAAATCATCCCCATCCCCGACCAAATGACCCCCATAGTAACTGGAAAGATTATGGAGGAGAGAAGGATCGAAAATCCCTAAAGCAGTCGGGTTTGGGAATGGGTGATATGGAAGAATTGGCTGAAAGTATTGTGGGCCTGGTGGGTGAGGTTTGGGGCCTGGGGGTCGAGGGGGTGGAGGAAGAGGGTCTGGAGGATGTTTTGGGTGGTTTCGGTGACGGCGGTGCGGGGGGAGTCGGCCGAGGGGTTGCCGAAGGGGCCGTGGTGATCTTTGAGGGTAATCTTGCCGTTTAGGTGGATGGTGTCTTTGCGGATGCCTTCGTAGAAATCCGATTCACCGCCCACGTCGATGGTGATGTCACTGCCGAGCCGGTCGATATCGTAGAGGCCGAAGCAGACCTGGAATTTCAGGGAGAGGAGGTTGGTGAGGTCTACGAAGGGGTTGACCCGGGGGAAGTCGTCCTTGTTTTTGAGGCGGCGCCACAGGGCTTCGGATGAGGGGCGGGTTTTGGTGGGGTCGATATGAAAATCCCGGTACAACTGGCGGGAAAAGGCAAATCCCGGGGGCAGCTCTCGTAAATGGCTCTCTTTGATTTTTATGATCTCATCGTCGATGAAGGCCGCCAATGCTGCCGGATCCGTGAGTTGGATATCCCGGTAGATGTTGACCCCCACCTTGAGCCGGTCCGACAGTTTGTTTTTAATGGTCAACATTCCACTATCCCGATCTTCCATCAGGCCAATTTTTTTACTCTACGGTGACCGACTTGGCCAGGTTCCGGGGTTTATCGATGTCGCAGCCCCGCTCTCTGGCAATATAATAGGCAAACAATTGCAGGGGGATGACGTTGAGCACCGGCTGCAGGATATCGATGGTGCGGGGCACGATCAGCACGTCGTCGGACATTTCGATGATCTTTTTGGCACCCTCATTGGTGACGGAGATGATCTTACCGTCCCGGGCCTTTATCTCCTGGATATTGCTGATCATTTTGTCTATGGTCAGGTCGTCCGGGGCGATGGCCACGGTGGGGAAATCTCCATCGATCAACGAGATGGGGCCGTGCTTCATCTCGCCGGCGGGATAGCCCTCGGCATGGATGTAGGAGATCTCCTTGAGTTTCAGCGCGCCCTCCATGGCGGTGGGATAGTTGTAGAGCCGGCCGATGTAGAGAAAATCCCGGTACCGGGTGTATTTCAGGGCGACTTTTTTGATGTGCTCGATGTTTTCCTTGGTTAAAATGTCCTTCACCTGGTCGGGCAGCCTGGTGATGGCATTGATGATGCCGCTGCCTTCGATATAAGAGATACTCTGGTAGCGGCCGATGAGGAGGGCCATCAGGGTGAGAATCACCAGTTGGGAGGTATAGATCTTGGTGGAGGCCACGCCGATTTCGGGCCCGGCGTGGTTATAAACACCGGAATCGGTGATCTGGGCGATGGCCGAGCCCACCACATTCACGATGCCCAGCAGCAGCGCGCCTTTTCGCTTGGCCTCTTTGATGGCGGCCAGGGTATCGGCGGTTTCACCCGATTGGGAGAGTGCCAGCACCGCTACGTGTTCGTCGAGGTGGAGTCTTCGGTAGCGAAATTCGGAGGCCAGTTCGGCTTCTACATTCAATTCCGTCAGGGTCTCGAAGATATATCGGCCCAGCAGTCCGGCATAGTAACTGGTACCGCAGGAGACGACGATCAATTTTTTGATGTTTTTTAACCGGTCCAGTACCGGTTCCAGGCCTCCCAGCTTGGATACTCCTTCACTTTCGATCAACCTGCCCCGGAAGGCGTTTTCGATACTCTCGGGCTGTTCGTAGATCTCCTTCAACATGTAGTGATCGAATCCCTTTTTGTCCACCTTGATGGTCTCTTCGTCCAATATTTCTATTTTCTTCTCCAGGATCTCGTTTCTCATGTTTTTGATGTAGTATTCGTTCGAGTTCAGGACCGCCATCTCGTCGTCGCTTAAGTAGATCATCTTGTTGGTATAGGGAGAGATGGCGTTGGAGTCGGAAGCCGCGAAGTATTCCCCGTCGCCGATGCCGATGATAATGGGGCTGCCCCGTTTGGCGATGATGATTTGATGGTCGATATCGGCGTGCATGATGGCGATGCCAAACGTGCCCACCAGTCTCTTGACCGATTTGAGCACGGCGACTTCCAGGTCACCGCTGAAGTTCTCTTCGATGAGGTGGGCGACCACTTCGGTATCGGTTTCTGAGGTGAAGACATGATTCTTTTGCAGCAGATCCTCTTTGATCTCCAGGTAATTCTCGATGATGCCGTTGTGGACCAGGCTGATTTTATTGGTGCAGTCGGTGTGGGGGTGAGAGTTCTGTTCCGAGGGCTTGCCGTGGGTGGCCCAGCGGGTGTGGGCAATACCGAAAGTGGATTCAATTCTAAGACCCGCTCTCTTCTCGTCCAGCTTAGACACTTTGCCCACGGTTTTGACCAATACGGTTTGGCCCCCCTGGATGACGGCGAAGCCTGCCGAGTCATATCCCCGGTACTCTAAACGCTTCAAACCGTCCATTAATATCGGTATGGCCGGCTTACTGCCGCAGTAACTGATAATGCCGCACATCTGCTCTCTCCTTATTTAAAATGGGTCATGGCTGCGCGACCCAGAGGATAAACGTTAAAACCGATTTGATACAGTTTTTGGTGGTCCAGGATACTTCTGCCGTCGAAGATAAAGGCCGGTTTTTGCATGGACTGGAATATCTTCCGGTAATCGAGGTCCTTGAATGCCTCCCACTCGGTAACCACGGCGATGCCGCAGGCCCCTTCGGCAGCCTTGTAAGGGTCGATTTCGTACTGCACATGGGCATCGATTCCCCGCAGATCCACCCGGGCATTGTCCAGGGCCCTGGGATCGGTTATGGCGATTTTGGCCTTCTCTTCCAGCAGCTTTTTGGCGATGGTGATGGCCGGCGATTCCCTGGTATCGCCGGTGTTGGCCTTGAAGGCAAAGCCAAACAGGGCGATTTTCTTTTCCGCCACCGTATTGAACATGGCCCGGACGATTTTTCGCACAAACTGGGCCTTCTGGTATTCATTCAACCGGACCACCATTTCCCAGTAGTCCGCCACTTCGTTTAAGTGGTAACTCCGGGCGATGTAAACCAGGTTGAGGATGTCCTTTTTAAAGCAGGAGCCGCCAAACCCGATACTGGCATTCAAGAATTTTGAGCCGATCCTGGAATCGGTGCCCACTGCATAGGCGATCTCCGAGACATCGGCATCCGTCTGTTCACACAGGGCGGACACGGCATTGATCGACGAGATCCGCTGGGCCAGGAAGGCATTGGCCACCAGTTTGGAGAGTTCCGACGACCATAAATTGGTGGTAATGATTTTATCCCGGGGCAGCCAGTGGGTATAGATTTCTACAATTTGCCGGGCAGCGGCAATGCCCTCTTCGCTTTGATGGGAACCGATGAGCACCCGGTCGCTGTAGAGCAGATCGTTGATGGCCGTGCCCTCGGCCAGGAACTCCGGGTTGGACACCACTTCGAAGTGAATATCGCCTGTACCGGCTTTGAGTATTCTTTCCATGGCCTCGGCGGTTCTCACCGGCAGGGTACTCTTCTCCACGATGATTTTATCGCTGTCGGCATTTTCCAGGATTTGATGGGCGGTTCGTTCCCAGTAGCGCATATCCGAAGCCATGCCCGCACCCTCGCCAAAGGTCTTGGTGGGGGTGTTTACGGAGACAAAAATGATAGCCGCCTGCCGGATACCTTTATTGATGTCGGTGGAGAAGAAGAGGTTCTTACCCCGGCACTGTTTGACGATTTCGTCGAGTCCCGGTTCAAAAATCGGGAGTTTATCGGAATTCCACTGCCGGATTCTCTCGGGATTGATGTCCACCACCTCGATTCTGTATTCGGGGCATTTGAGCGCGATCACCGACATGGTGGGGCCGCCGACGTATCCGGCGCCGATGCACAATATGTTTTTCTTAAATGCCATGGTCGTTTCCTTTTATTTCCGATTGCCGTAATAGCCCAGATACCAGTCCACAAATCTGGAGATCCCCTGTTCGATAGGGGTGACCGGTTTATAACCCACGTGTTGATACAGGGCGTCGATATCCGCGTAAGTAGACAGCACGTCCCCTTTTTGCATGGGCAGGAATTTTATGCTGGCTTTCATCGACAGTTTTTGCTCGATCACGGCGATGAAATCCTTCAAATTCACCGGCCGGTGGTTGCCGATATTAAATAGAAGATAAGGAGCCTTTGACGAAGCCGGGTCCGGTACCAGGCCGTCCCATTTGTCGTTGCCTCCGGGTATTTTCAGCATGACCCGGTAAACCCCCTCGACGATGTCGTCGATATAGGTGAAATCCCGCTCCATGTTGCCGTGGTTGTACACCTCGATGGGGATATTGTTGAAGATTTTGTGGGTGAAGATAAATGTGGCCATATCGGGTCGCCCCCAGGGTCCGTAGACCGTAAAAAATCTCAGGCCGGTGCAGGGTATGTGGTAGAGATGGGCATAGGTGTGGGCCATCAGCTCGCTGGATTTTTTGGTGGCCGCATACAACGATATGGGGTGGTCCACGTTGTGATGTTCCGAGAAGGGCATCCGTTCGTTCGATCCGTATACCGACGAAGAGGAGGCAAATACCAGGTGCTTTACAGGCAGATGCCGGCAGTTCTCCAGCACATTCAGAAAACCGGCAATATTACTCTGGATATAGGTATAGGGATTTTCCAGCGAATACCGCACCCCTGCCTGGGCCGCCAGGTGCACCACATAATCCGGTTTTTCCGCCTCGAAAATCTTCGCAAATTTTTCCCGGTCACCCAGGTCCACTTTATAGAAAGTTAGCTCCTCTCTGGCCTTTAAACGGATAGGCTCATTCCCGGACACGACATCGATTTGCTTTGAAGAAAATCCCAGTTCCTTCAACCGATCCTGTTTGAGCCGGGGGTCGTAATAAGGATTGAGATTATCGATGCCGACGATCTCGAAATCCAGGGACAATAATCTTTTAGCCAGGTGAAAACCGATAAACCCGGCAATACCGGTAATCAATACTTTTTTTTCTCTGGTCACGTTCCTACCCATAAATGTTAACAGAAATTATATCACATATCCAACCAAAACAAAAAAATTATTTAGTGATGAAATATATGGTAGGTGAAGAAAATGGGTGGAAAAGAAGAGGGGCGATCACAAAGGATCGCCCCTGTTGGTAAGGAGGGATGGCGGTGAGGTGAGGGGTGAGGAGGTTGCGATTACTGGTGGAGCCGGAAGTTTACGGTGACGGTGAAGACCACCGGTTTGGGGATGCCGTTGACGATGTAGGGTTCATAGATCCATTTACTCACCGCTTCCACGGCTGCATTCTTGAGCAGCGGATGGCCCGAGATGACTCTGGTTGTCCTGACTCTGCCGTAGATATCTGTAACCGCTTCGATGATGACTACGCCGTGAATTCGGGCCATCAAGGCAGATTGCGGGTACTGCGGGTCTACCTGTCTGATCAATCTGGGCTGCTGAACCCGGGTCACCGGGAAGTTGTTCGCCTGGGCTGTATCTGTCAGTAAACCGCCCAGCACCCCGCCGGGCACGCCGCCTTCGACCCCGCCGGGCACGCCGCCTACAACGCCGTCGGGGAAACCAAAATCCCCGATGTCTTCGTCTTCGATGACATCGGGAACCTCCACCGGCGCCACCAATCCGCTGTTGGTGGGTCTGGGTGGGGGTTCAGGTTTGGCCGCGTCGTCTTTCGTCTTGACGGGTCGCTTCGATGTCTTACCTGCGGGTGGGCCGGCCGGCGGCGGAGGCGGAGTAGGTACGGGCGGGGCGGCCAACATAACACCGATTACTTTCAGGTCCGGAAAGGAGCTTTTGGCATCCATCAGGGGGGCCACCACGACGGCGGCGATGACCAGGGCATGGAACAGTGCGGAGAAGGGGAACAGCAGCCATTTTTTGGATCGCTGTCTGTCGGAAATCAGGCTTTTAAACAGGTTGTCCTTCATGTGCTACCTCCTTATAACCTCCGTGACCAGTATGTATTCACATGGCGCTGGAGGCTGTTGTCGAAACACCGGCGCCGGGTTTCAATTACAGGATGGCATAAGTTTCCCCCTGATTCGTCCGAGATCCTGTTTTCGGACAAGTTTTTTACATTAAGCCTTTGTACATGCCGCCGTCGATGAGGATGGTTTCGCCGGTGATGTAACCGGCCAGATTCGATGAGAGATAGGCTGCCAGGGCGCCGAACTCTTCGGGCGAAGCGATACGCTGTACCGGGATGCTGGCCTTCAGGTCTGCTAAGGCCTTATCGTAGGTAATCTTTTCTCTTTCGGCCCGTCCTTTCAAAATTTGTTCCACCCGTTCGGTCATGATATAGCCGGGGGCCAACGAGTTGGCGGTAATATTGAATGGGCCGACCTCGGCGGACAGGGTCTTGATAAAGGCGATCACCCCCACCCTGGACACATTGGACAGGGCCAGGGTGGCGATGGGTTGCTTGACTGAGATGGAGGTGGAGGCGATGATGCGGCCCCATTTCTGGCTCTTCATAGAGGGCAGAAAGGCGTAAATCAGGTCGATGGTGCTGGTCAGGTTGAGGCGCAGAGCCGAATCAAAGTCATGGGGCTGGAAATCTTCTACTTTCCCGGGCGGCGGCCCGCCGGCGTTGGTAAACAGGATGTGGCAGGTCTGAAAGTGATCGATCACCCGCTCTTTAAATCGGTTGACACTCTCTTTGTCGGTGACATCGCAGACGGCGGCTAAGACCTGCACGTCGTATTTTGAGCGAATCGTTTCGGCCGCCTGCTCGATATTGGCTTGATCCCGGGAACAGATGGCCAGGTGGACGCCTTCGGCGGCCAGGGCCTCGGCTGCGGCTCGACCCAGGCCCTTGCTGGCGGCGGTAATCACCGCCACTTTATCTCGAATTTTCAGATCCATGGCTGTCTCTTCAGGAACGGTGGATGCGCAGCAGGTCGGTGAGAATAGAGTAACCGGTTTCGGTTCGACCGGCACCGGGGCCGACGATGGTGACGTCCCCCAGTAAATCGGTGGTAAAGGTAAGGGCATTGGTGGCACCCATGACCCCGGCCAGCGGGTGGGTCAATTCAACCATTTCCGGGGCTACAGTAGCGATTATGTTGCCGTCCTTTTTCTCCACCGAACCGATCAGTTTCCAGCGGGCGTTCCGGGATCTGGCGGTTTCGATATCGGCGGCGGTAATATGGGTGATGCCTTTGCAGGCCACATCGCCGATGGAGAGCCTGGCCCCCATGACCACATTGGCCAGGATGGTGACCTTTCCCCGGGCGTCATGACCCTCTACATCGCCGCTGGGGTCGGCTTCGGCGTAGCCCAACTCCTGGGCCTTCTGGAGTGCATCCTGGTAGTCCATGCCGGCTTCCATCCGGGTGAGGATGTAGTTGGTGGTGCCGTTCAGTATGCCCCGGGCCGCCGTGATGTCACAGCCGGCCAATGGGCCGTCCGCCAGATTCAGCACCGGGCTGCCGCTCATGACGGTGCCCTCTATCAGGAATTGGACGCCATTTTGGTCCGCTAAGGCCTTCATCTCCCGGTAGGCCAGGGCCGCCGGTCCTTTGTTACTGGTGACCACATGTTTGCCGTTCTCGAATGCCGCCCGGCAGTGGGAGATGGCCGGTTCGCCGGTTTTTAGATCGGTAAAGGCCAGTTCGCATACGACTGTGGCATTGGACTCCTTGATCAGGCTGAGGGTATCCCAATCCCTGGCGTGCTGGGAAAATTTCTGCCCCCCCTTAGCGGTATCCAGCAGGTATTGCAGATCCAGGCCGTCGGGGTGGTAAACGGTTCCCCATCTTAAGTCGCTGACGGCTACAATATCGAATTCATAGTTGTATTTTTTTTTGAGTTCCGACTGCTTTTTTTGCAGTATCTCGGTGAGGCCCTGGCCCACAGTGCCAAAGCCGATCAGGGCGATCTTGTGTTTCATGTTATTTCTCCTCATTTTAAATGATTATTTTTGACGGTAAGCGGTGTCGGCAAATATGGCCTTATGGCCCCGTTTCATGATCTCTTTGGCGTCGTTAGAGCAGCGGACACATTTGTAATAAATGACGTCGCCGATCTGTTGGGCATGTTTGAGACGCTCTTCTTTGGGTAGGAAATAGGCTTCCATGGTGTCCATGGGCCGGGAGGTGCCGTCGCTTTCGTACTTGATGGTGATGTCGGTGCCGGAGTCGAGGACTTTGTGGGCGTTTTCGGTCCAGTCAAAGTCTTTCATCCCCAGGTCCGGGTTGATCCGCAGGTGGGCAGCCAGGGAGACACCGGGGATGCCGGACTCTTTCAGCTCCCGGGCACACTGGATGAACATCTCCGGCGATTGGCCGTTGCCCAGGTTGACTTCGTATAATGGGGTGGTGCCGTCATCCCGGATATACTCCTTCATGATATTGAGCAGCATACGGAACTGGATGGCGTTCTGGGTAGAGAGGAGCATGGAGATCTTGAAGGAGAGGTTTTTGATGTCCCGGGCATAACAGCAGGCCGCCACGATGGTGGACCAACTGGGATTGAGAAAGAAGTCGGCGCCGGTGTGGATGGCGGCCCGGGTAATGCCGTCTAAGTAGACAAGGTGGTTGTTGTTGGCCACCTCCACACCGCCCAGGTTGCCGAAGGCGGTGCCCATGTTTTTAAGGATTAAGGCCCGCATACCGGCGGCCGGTTCATAGGTTTCAAATTTTTCTCCGCTCACCTTTTCCAGGCGGTCGTACACCTCGCTGCTCAACGGCGTGCCCACCAGGTTGGTATTGCAGAATTTCGAGGCCTTCATGATGTTTTCCGACAGGGCTAAGGTGGTGATCAACTCACCGTTTAATACGTAGTCCTCGCTGAGGGCCATGACGGAGATGAATTCGGTGGGTACCAGGGTCTCGCCGTCTTCGGCCATTCGTCTCAGACCCTTATGGGTCACCGCTGCGCCTTGCCAGCCGGAGACCTGGGTGGTGGCGACGCCGGGTTTGGTAAAGCGGATGTTCTCCTGTTCGATGAAGTCCTCTACTTTGGCCAGCGATTGGGCATATTCCTCCGCCTCTTCCAGCATTTTTCCGAAACCCTTTTCTCCGCTGACTTTCTTTCTGGTTTCATAGCCCCGCATTTTTTCGATGGATCTTGTGATTTCCGCTGCGCCGCCGTACGACTCCTTTAAAGCTTCCATTTGCTTCATATCTTTTTCACTCAAAAATGGATAATGTAAAGCCATTGCTTCCTCCTTACTTAATTTTTATAATATAAAAATTTGAACCACTTGGCCACGTGACCCCTTGACCCCTCATCTATTATTTTCATAATTTTGTCAATGCCTTGTGCATCAGTGCCAATGCTTTGTTGATGTTTTCGATGGAGTTGGCGTAGCAGAGCCGCAGATAGCCTTCCCCCAGTTTTCCGAACGAAGTGCCCGGCAGTAGGGCCACACCGGCCTCGGTCAATAGGTATCCGGCCAATTCATCTGAAGAGAGACCGAACTTCTTGATGTTGGGGAACACATAGAAGGCGCCCTGGGGCATCTGGCAAGTGAGCCTGGGGATTTCATTTAAACCCTTCACAATGGTATCCCGTCTCTTCTGGAAGATCTGCCGCACCTCCTCTACCTGGGCCTGCGGCCCGGTCAGCGCTTCAATACCGGCAATCTGCGTAAACGAGGCGGTGCAGCCCACCGAGTGGGTTAGCAGCAGACCCACTTTTTCGGCCAAAGGCTCCGGCATGATGCCGTAGCCCAGGCGCCAGCCGGTCATGGCATAGGTTTTGGAGAAGCCGTCCATCAGTATGGTGCGCTCAGCCATGCCGGGCAGGGTCATGATGCTTGCCACCGGTTCATCGGTATAGGTCAACCGGGTGTAGATTTCATCAGACAGCACCCAGAAATCGTACTGCTTCGCGGCTTCGGCAATGGTCTCGAGGTCTTCGGGGGGGATGATGCCGCCGGTGGGATTGGAAGGCGAGTTGATAATCACCAGGCGGGTTCGTTCGTTGACCTGCCGCTGAAACGCCTCCATGTCAAAGGAAAAGCCCTTCTCTTCGGATAGGGGAATCGGTACGGCCTTTGCTCCCATGGTTTCGATGATGGCGGCGTAGCTGGGAAAGCCGGGCTCAGGGTAGATGGCCTCATCTCCCGGTTCCAGCACGGCCATCATGGGGAAGAAGAGAAGCGGCTTGGCCCCGGGCCCCACCACCACCTGGGAGGCAGAGAAATTCATCTCCAGGCGCTGGCCGGTATGCTCGGTAATCGTCTGCTTAAGAGCCGGAATCCCTGCCGAGGGGGTGTAACGGGTTTGGCCGGTGGCAATGGCCCGTATCCCGGCCAGGCCGATATTGGCAAAGGTCTGAAAGTCCGGCTGGCCGATCTCCAAGTGAATAATTTGGCGCCCCTCTGCCTCCAGTTTCTGGGCTTTGGCCAGCACCTCATAGGCCCCTTCCGGCTCCAGGTGGCCGATGCGGTCGGCCAGTCGATGATGGGGTTTTTTCATGCGGCATCTCCTTTTTTTTATCTTAAAATCGCTCTACTGCCAATGCCGACAATTTCTCTTCGCCGGGTATGCCCTGCTCGTCCCAGCCTCTTTTTTGATAGTACATGTCGAGCCATTGGTTGAATTTTTCCTCTGTCATCAATTCACCCTCGAAGATCCCGGACAGGTGTTTTTCTTTAAAGAACCTCTGGGGTAGGGTATCCCCCTGACGGGTGCGGCCGTTCTTGATATTGTACAGCCGGGTCAGGTTGGATATTTTTTCTCCGATCTGCATCAGTCTGGCTTCGTCCATGGGGATGCCGGTCAGGGTTTCGTACAACGGGGCCAGGCGGTCAAATCCCAGGGGGAAGAAGTCGCAGACAATCAGGGAATCCTTGCTGTTGATTTCGTCCTGGGCCATCATCACGTAGGTGGGGGTATTCTCAAAGGTGAGTTCATTGTTCATCTCTGCGGTGGCGGTCCAGCAGCGGGTGTGGCTGGCAAAGTCGGCAGTGGCCAAGGCCAGGCCCATGGAGGCACAGCCCTTGATGTTGACCCCCGAAAGTTCCATGCCGGCGGTCTGGATGGCAAAATAGTCGCTGCCTTTGCCGATTTTCCGGGAGGCGAGGCGGGTTCCCTCGGCCAGTATATCGCCGATTCCCTGGCGCCGGGCGATTTTGTTGAGCAACTGAACCTGGGCCTCGGCACTGCCGAATTTCAACTGAATCCCGCCGGTATCCTTCTCGCTGAGTATGCCCTTCTCGAATGCCTCCATG
Source organism: uncultured bacterium (assembly GCA_965603365.1). Taxonomy (GTDB): domain Bacteria; phylum Acidobacteriota; class Aminicenantia; order UBA2199; family UBA2199; genus JAHELQ01. The sequence goes on along the minus strand of CBFDCR010000004.1, from coordinate 16,054 downwards.
GCAAACGAGGTGACCACGCCGGCCGAGATGGTGTCGAGCCCCAGGTCGTCACATAGATAGTTGGCATAGGCCACGCTCTGGGGGCTGCCGATGCCGCAGCCGGAGCCTAAGAAGGCAGTGGTCTCATATTCCGGGCCTTCCAGCTCGTAATCCTGCCAATGGGCCATTTTGGCACATTTGATGACGCAGTTGAAACAGCCCACACTCTTCCAGTTCAGGTGTTTCCGCATCGATTCGGACACCAGGTTCTCGTACTCTTCGAATTGGACCTCCTGGAAGTTCCGGGTGGGCAGGAAGCGACCGTCCTCCTGACCCCAGCGGACCCACATGTTGGTGCCCAGGTTGTATCGCTGCTCCCGGTTCGGGTGGTTCATAATGTCCTGGGTCACGCTCTTATTCAACGCCATGAATTTTTCTTTATCGTAAAATCCGATCTTCTCGTTCCCCTCCACCACGATGGCCTTCAAGTTTTTAGATCCCATAACGGCTCCGCTGCCGCCGCGGCCAAACTGCCGGTACAAATCGGTACCGATGCAGGCGAATTTAACCTTATTCTCCCCGGCCGGACCGATTAAGGCGATTTTTGACTTTGGATACCGGGATTTCAGTTGATTCTCGGTCTCGAATATTCCTTTACCCCAGAGGCTCCCTGCCTCTGCAAATGACACTCCCTCCGGGGTGATATGCAGGTAAACGGGCCGGGTACTTTTGCCGGTAACGATGATGTAATCCAGGCCCGCCCGCTTGACCATAGGGCCGAAGTGTCCCCCCACATGGCTGTCCAGGAAGGTGCCCGTCAGGGGTGATTTGGTCACCAGGACGGAGCGGGCAGAGGTCTGTACCGGCGAACCGGTAAAGGGACCGGTCATGAAGATGAGGGGATTTTCCGGCGAGAACGGATCATGGGTGACGAGTCCCATATCCACCAGTAGTTTTAAGCCGGCGCCTTTGCCGCCAATAAAATTTTCGAATAATTCCAGGGGGGGGGGACCATATTGAAAATTTTGGGTATTCAAATCGATTCGCAGATATTTACCCATAATACCTTTAGGCATCGTGACCTCCTTATGGTTGAATATTTGAGAATTTCTAGCCACCATTGATCAAAAAAAAATCGCCATAGAAATTCTTTCAATCCATAGACTGTTTTATATCACAAATAGATGGATTTATCAATATTTTTAGCCGGGAAAAGCCGATTGTCCGTCAGCCGTGGAATTGGCGGCATTGGCGGCAGTATTTTTCTCTAAATTCTAGATTGTGAAGAATTTCTCTCCTGACTTCCCGGAGATCCTCACGGTTCAGTATGTCGGAATGTTCTGAGCCAAAGGGAAAGGAGAAGGGCAGGTAGAAGCAGGGGAGGATGTGTTGGGATTCGTCGATCACCAAACTGTGAAAGGGCATGACGCATATGTGGTCATCACATTCGACTCTTTCGCCTTTGAGGTATTTGAAGTATTTAACACAATCGCTAAAAAACTCTGGCGATTGACTCAATTTGTTTCTGGCGGTATCCAACTGCTGTATTTTTTGCAGGTTGGTCTCCAGTAGTTCGATCTCCCTGTCGTTGAGTCGGGCATTTTGGCGGCTCTCTTCGGGAACGGTATCCTGCCGACCGAAGCAGTGGGGCTTTAATTCCGGCACATTGAAGAAGATGGCGTCGCATGGTAAGGGGGAAAACCGCAGATAGTAATCCACGATGTTTTCGATGTTCTGTTTTTGCAGCACACAGGTATAGGCCACCTGGGCGGCCGGCTTTTTTGTCTTGATTTTCTCCGGCCAGGCCGCCATTTCGGAAAAGTTATCGAGTCCCCGGATCTGCCGGTGGAGGGACGCATTACCGGCGTCGATGGAGAGGAGGTAGGCATCCACCGGAGCCGCAATGTGTTCAAAGACTTCCTCTAAATGGGAACCGTTGGTAATCAGCGTAATGGTAGAACCGGCCTGTTTGATCTGCCCGACGATTTGGGGCAACTGCGGGTGCAGGCTGGGTTCCCCTCCGCTGATAAAGGTCACCTCTACCCCATACTGCCGGATAAAGGGAACGACTCTTTCCTCGACAAACGACAGGGGCAGATCCCTTTTAGGCTCCACCCGCCAATAACTGCACAACCCACACCGCCCACTGCACCGATTGCTCACCACCAAAAACAACCTCTCCAGTTGGGTTAGATGAATATTGCTTTGCACCATTTTAGAACCAATATTCTGCAATGCCAATCATTAGAGTTATTTGTATCACAATTTATGGTAGATCTCAATCTATTTATCTAAAGTGCTGCGCCCCCATTAAGGATAACCCGGGGGTTATGGGGGATAAATGGGGGGTTATATTTGGGGAGGTGTTTAAAATTGGGATGGGCTGGGAGGGGGATGAGGAGAGGGTTTGGGGTGGGGGGGCTGGTTGGCATGGATGTTGCACCATTGGTAGAGAAGGAGATAGTCATGGACAAGAAGATGATTTTTTTTATTGTGATGATAGTCACCATCGGGATGATGTGTGCGTGGGACCTGGAGGTGACTTCGGGGAATGGAAAGGTTAATTTATCTGTAAGTGGAGGGCAAGGGGCCGTCCGCAACGTGCACCCGGAGATCCTGGTTCTTCACAGCGGCGATGTGCTGGTAATGTGGGAGAGTGGAGTGGACAAGCGCCAAAACAACATCATGTACCGCATACGGGATCAGAAAACCGGCCAGTGGAATCCGCCCTTAGAGGCCAAACCCGCGGTCGCGGCCCCATCCATCCGCAATGCCCAATACCCCCAGGCAGTAGAGGACAGTCGGGGGGTGGTGCATGTGAGTTATATGGATGGCGATGCCTCCAACAACCGGGACATTTATTATGTCTACTATCAAAAGGGCAGTTGGAGCCAGCCGCAAAATGTCAGGGCCACGCCGGTCAACTCTGCCTGGCCCCGCATTGCCATCGACCCCCAGACCGATGACCTGTACATCACCTGGCAGCATGTGTTGAATAACGGTTACGGCGGCAAGGACATCGTGTATGTGAAAAAAGCCGGGGGCAGCGCCACCTGGGGTGAAATGCAGAACCTGTCGAAGACCTCCCATACCCAGAGCATTCACCAGACCACGGTCTTTACCCAGGGCCGTTTGCAGGCCGTGTGGATGGACGGGTTTTCAGCTTTAGACCAATGGGGACTGGCCGCCGGCTGGGCCGGCCGGGAAGAGACGGCGAGCGAAGCGGTGATGCTGATTGAGCCCGTAACCTCTCACCAGCCCCAGTGGCCGGAAATGGCGGTCGACTCCCAGGGCAATATACTGGGGATCTTCTGCCAGCGGGAGGCTGCCTTACAGTATTTGTTTAAACCGGCAAACAGCGGCGCCTGGGATGCCGGTTTCCTGGCCGACAACGGCGGCATTACCTTTTTTGGGGTGACGGTGGCCAAAAACGACGTGGCCTATGCCATGTACCGAAAGCCTGCTGCCAGCGGTTATCTGCCGGTTTATGTCCGCTTTACCAGAGGTAATATCTCTCTTCCGGAGGTCATCGATCATGCCCCGGTCGCGAATCCCTGGATGGGACACATGGACATTGCCCTGGACCTGACGGGCAGTCTGCACACCGTGTGGAGCGAAGGGGTCAAATCCCATGAACCCACGGCTGTCTGGTATAAGCGTTTGGCCCAACCGTCGGCAGCCCCGGTGGTAAAAATCAATGTGGAGGAGATAAAAGGGCACCGGGTAAATCTCCGGGGAAAAATTCTCTCCAGCACCTACAAAGTGGTGAATCACCGGTGGTATATTCACGACCCCAGGGTATGGGCAGCGGGCCAACAATTGACCGTGACCTTTCCGGAAGAGGGATTTTACAGGATTCACTACCTGGTTTCGGATGCAGATAACCTGTATAGCCACGATTCGGTGGTGGTGGAGGTAAAGGAAGTGTCCCGCCCGCCCCGACATTCCCGGATCCATACAATTTGTCATGACAAAGGGGTGGAATAATGGAATGGTGGAATGATGGAGTGATGGAATATTGGGGGGAGTTGTGGCAATGGTTTGGGGAAAAGTTGACCGGCGGCGGGATGTCAACTATAATGGTGAAATGGAGACAATTAGAGTGATTGACAATATAGCGGCCCTCACCATTGCCGGGTCCGATTCGGGCGGCGGTGCCGGCATCCAGGCGGATTTAAAGACCTTTTCCGCCTTCGGTGTATTCGGCACCAGCGTGATTACCGCCGTCACCGCCCAGAATCTCGACGGCGTGACCGCTATCCAGCCGATCGACCCCGAAGTGGTACGGAAGCAATTAACCGCCGTTCTGGAGGGATTCCCCATCAGGGCAATAAAGACCGGCATGCTGTTTTCCGCTCCCATTATCGAGACCATTGCCGCTGCCCTGACAGCTTTCCGGCATATTCCCCTGGTCATCGACCCGGTGTTTGCCGCTACTTCCGGCAGTCGGCTCATCCAGGATGAGGCCATCGAGAGTTTAAGGGAGCGGTTGTTCCCGCTGGCCTCATTAATTACCCCCAACATACCGGAGGCCGAAATCCTGGTGGATGAAAAGATCAAGACCGCCGAAGACCTGGAATCGGTTGGGCAAAGGCTTTTTGATAGGCTCGGGGTGCCGGTTGTCGTCAAGGGGGGGCACCTGGAGGATGCTGCCTTCGATGTCCTGGTGGATCGAGCCGGTTTGAAGATTTTCCATTCGGAACTGATCCAGGGAGTCAACAGCCATGGTTCCGGCTGCACCTTTGCCGCCGCCATTGCCGCTGCCCTTTCCAGGGGGAAGACGCTCCGTCAGGCTGTGTCTGCGGCCAAAGAGTTCGTTGTCGGCAGCTTAAAGCATCCCTATCGCCTCTCCGGGAATATTCGGATCATGAACCATTTCTGGTCCAGACTTTGAGCCACTCCCGAAGCTGAGGGAATAAAATTTGAATTTTTGGGCCGATTCCATTATAATAAGGGTGCAAGTGATTAAAAAAGGACGGCACCCATGGCAGTCGAAATTCAGCAGGTTGAACTGGATTATCCGCACCGCAAGCAGATCTTGCATGCCGCCAAAATATTGAAGCGCGGCGGGGTCATTGTCTACCCCACCGATACCATTTACGGCTTAGCCGCCGATATATTGAATAAAGATGCCATTGCCAGGATCTTCAGGATTAAAAATGTCTCCAAACATAAACTATTGACTTTCATCTGCCTCGACCTGCAGAGTATTTCCGAATGGGCCTATATACCCAATCGGGCCTTCCGGGTGATGAAGAGGGTACTGCCGGGTCCCTATACCTTTATCCTGCCGGCCTCTAAAGAGGTGCCTAAAGCCATCCTGCAGAAACGCAAGACCGTGGGGGTGCGCATCCCCGATTCCCAGGTTTCCCTCTCTTTAGTGGAGGAACTGGGCCGCCCCCTATTGAGTACCAGCGTGCCCCGGGGAGAACAGGGAGAGGATTTCTTCACCGATCCCCTGGAAATCGCCGACATGTTTCGCCATGAGATCGACCTGATCTTAGACGCCGGTATCATGCCCAACAATCCTTCCACTATCGTAGATTTTACGGAGGACCCGCCGGAGATCGTCCGCAAAGGTGCCGGCGACATCGACGCCCTATTCTAAACGCCAATCAAGGCAAATTGCAAAACAATCAAGGCAAAACCCAAAACAACCCTTATGCCATTATTTCAAATTTAGAATTGTTTAGCCCTTGCATTTTTTTCCCAAAAGCCATAAAATATATATCGTGATTATCTTTAACAGTTTCACTATATTTCTTAAGGAGGAAAAATGGCGGCAAAAAAAGCAGCTAAGAAGAAAGCGGAAGGTTCCGGTCACCTTTTTATGGTGACAATTCTGGAGAAATTGGTCGATTTTTTCAAAGGCCTGTTGGGTGTGAATTTCCTGGATTTTTGTATCAAATGGGCGTCTAAGTTCGGTCATTTCGGCTTGATCGTGGCCGCAGGACTGGGATTCCTATTTGCCATTATCTTCGCCATCCGGGTCAATTCTTTCTTCGCCTTTCTCTATGGTATCGCCTGGATTATTCTGGTTTTTGTGGTGCAGTACACGGCTCATAAGTTTTCCAATGCCGGCGACGGCTTGATCAAGAACAATCCCTCTACCCTGGCATCTAAGGCCTTCCTGGATTGTTTCGGTTTTCTGGCCCTCATCGGTGGTGTGGTCGTATTGATTATATACATCATCCAGGCCATACAGGTAGGCGATGTCATCCCCTTCCTGGTGGGTTTAGGGCTGTTTATTTTCCTGGAGTTCCTGGCCCTGATCGCTTTTAATCCGAAAACCGTTACTGTCGAGATTGTCCAGGAGGGCTCCGCCGGTCAGGAGGCCCTGGGTATCGTTACCTTTTTCCTTAAAGCGTTACTGAGGCTGATACCCATCATCTTCGGCGTCGGCATAGTGGTCTATACCATTATGCTATTCATCGACTTCATCGGCGTTTTTGGTGATAATGTAGGCTTCGCCTGGCAGCGGGGCAATTTGACAGCGGCACAGATCCTGACTTTCGGTCTGCTGCCCTTCTTGAGTTACATCTTCTTCGTCCTTTACTACCTGGTGATCGACGTTATCCGTGCCATTCTGGCGATTCCACCAAAGCTCGACGAACTGAAGAAATCAAAGTAAGAAGCAATTAACCCCAGGGCGTCCGCAAGGGCGCCCTACCCCATCCTTGACAATTATTGTCAGTTTTGTGAACTTATTTTGTTACTATTGTGGTTATATATTACTCCCCCGCCCTGGAGAAGGCGTTTAAATCTAAGTTATTCGATTTGGCATCCTTTTTGCTATATTATTGTGAGTTGGCCGGCCAACTCACAGTAAACTGTTGGAGCTTTTGTGAAATTGAAAACTTCCTTAATGTTTAACACCACATAGATCGTGTTGCCTGAAACAAGATTGGTTGCCGCTCCTGCTGATTATGTGGGATATGGATTTTCGCGGTAGAAGAGTGTAAAAACCACAACAGATGCTCCGAGCCCGGGTCGATGATTACAGACCCGGGCCCGGACTCTGACCGCACACGAAACGTTCCTATACCCGGGGTGCCTGTGGGAAATCTCAACTCTATGGCGTTATTGGAACTCCCGTTAAGGCCACAGACACCCCATTTTTTTTCAAAAATTCCGATATGTCAACTCTCACGCTTGAAATATTTGGGGGTTTGTAATAAAATTTAGAGATAGAAAAGTGAAAACAATGAAAGCATTGATCAAAAAAAAACCTGAAAAGGGTATCTGGTTGGATGATGCCCCTGTTCCCAGGATAGGCATCAACGATGTACTGGTCAAGATAAAAAAAACCGCCATCTGCGGCACCGATCTCCATATTTATAAGTGGGATGAGTGGGCCCAGAAGACGATACATCCCCCCATGATCATCGGCCACGAATACGTGGGCACCGTGGTGGAAGTCGGCTCAGGCGTGACCAACGTGAAAGTGGGCGAGAGGGTTACCGGTGAAGGGCACATCGCCTGCAATCAATGCCGAAATTGCAAACGGGGTAAAAAACATATCTGTGAGAATACCGTTGGCGTCGGGGTAAACCGGGATGGGGCCTTTGCCGAGTATGTTGCCATCCCCGCTTTCAATATCATCATGCTCAATTCAAAGATCAGTGATGACCTGGTGGCCATTTTCGATCCCCTGGGCAATGCCACCCATGCGGCCCTGTCGTTTCCTTTAATCGGGGAAGATGTGTTGGTCACCGGCGCCGGCTTGATCGGCAGCATGGCGGTGGCCATCAGCCGGTTTGCCGGAGCCCGTTACGTGGTGGTGACCGACTTGAATGAGTATAGACTCGATATTGCCAGAAAAATGGGTCCCACCAAAGCCATCAATCCCCGCCAAGAGAAGATCGCCGATGTGGTGAAGGCGTTGGACATGGTGGGATTCGACGTGGGTCTGGAGATGTCCGGTTCACCGGCAGCCTTCAACGAGATGATCCACAACATGTACAACGGCGGCAAAATTGCCCTGCTGGGCATTCTACCCTCCTCCACCTTGATCCCCTGGGATAAGGTCATATTCAAAGCCCTGCGCATCAAGGGCATCTACGGCCGCGAAATGTTCGAGACCTGGTACACCATGGAACAGATGGTCCTCTCCGGCCTCGACGTCTCCCCCATCATCACTCACCGCTTCCCGGTAGACGACTACCAGAAGGCCTTCGACATCATGGAGACCGGCAACTGCGGCAAAATCATCCTCAACTGGGAATAAAAAACACTCCCCCACCCACCCCCATCACCCCCCAAACCTCCCCGGCAGCATCTTTAACCCCTGAAACCAGAAAGTTGTAGACAATTTTCCCCCAGGTATGTAGAAGAGAATCCACAAGTTGTTTGGGTTGGTGTGGGAGGAGGCTAAGGCGCGGGTGGAGAGGATGTATATTGAGGCGGTGTTGGAGAGGGCGGGGGGCAATGTGTCGGAGGCTTCCAGGATGTCGGGGATCGACCGGAGTTATTTGCACAAGCAGATGAAGAAGTACGACATCAGGAGATAATATTTCAAGAATCAGGAGTCAAAATTCAGAATCCTAATTTTCATCTTTCACCCGGTCACTTGACCATCAGGTAAAATGGGTCAGGCAGATTTTTGGTAGACAATTTTACCGGTGTTCATGACCTCGGCCAGGAAGGAGGCCCTATCGTATTCTTGTACTTCTTCCGGTGTGGCGGGAATCGGATCGATGTTAATTTTCAAATCCCACATGGGTCTGGAAAGCATTTTGTAGGCATCCAGCTTACTCATCCGGCTAAATTCGCTGGCCACCACCAAAATATCAATATCCGAGTCTCTGGAATAAGAGTCTTTTAGATAAGACCCAAAGATAATGATCAATTCTATATTCAATTGCTGCTGCAAAATTTCAATATACTTTTCTATTTTAAATTTTGTTTCATCCATTTTAAGAAATTCTCCGTTTTCCCTAACAATTCCTTTGATTTCTTCCGGTCCACCAACTGGCTTAACTCTTTTTTGAGATCGGGATATCTGTTATTTAGATAATAAAAGCTCAATTCGCTCAGTAAGTCTTTTTGTTCGTCGTTTAGTTTATTGTCAATCTTTGCTTTATTGGCTAAAGATTCGAGTTTGTGAATTTTAGGAGGATATTCGTGATCGATGGAGGTGATAAGGGCTTTTATGATTTTTTCAACCGCCTGTTGACACATAAAGGCAACGTATAAATATCTCCCGGTTCGGTACATAGCCTCTGCTGTTTTGAAATCATAATCGGAAATTTCAATCCACTTCTGCACGATTGTATCCATGTTATAATTATAACTGCAAGCCGACGATTTAGCAACTTTTTTTATCTTTCAGCCGGTCACTCGACCGCCAGGTCACCCGACCACTGGAGAAAAAAGTGTTAAATTGCTGTGTAAAGAGGGAAAAAAGGCGTGAAACGTGAAACGATTCCTTCAAACCTCCCTGGTAACATCTTTAATCCCGGACAAGCGGAGAATTGCCAGGATATTTTTGTGGGATTAGGAGGACACACCCCGCCCCTGCGGGGCACCCCTCTCAAGAGGACACACACCCCGTCGGCTTCGCCGCCACCCCTCTCGAGAGGGGACACACACCCCGTCGGCTTCGCCGCCACCCCTCTCAAGAGGGGACTATTGGGGGATTTTGGGTGGTTTGATTTTGTAAGGGTTAGTCATCAAAGGTATCGTTTTTGTGTGCCTTGATCCAATTTTTGAGGTGCTCTAACACACTTTCTATATTTCTTTTTATCTCCAGGTCGGTGAACCCTAGAAACCGGATTCCCATGTTTTCCAATCGTCTCTGCCTGTAGGTATCGATTTCAAACCTGTCATCATGGCTGTCCCCATCTACCTCGACGGCAAGCCTCAATTCGGAACAATAAAAATCAACAATATATCGATCAATCGGTTTTTGCCGATGAAAATCAAATCCCATCATTTGTTTTCCCTTTAAATGCCGCCAGAGTAATATTTCCGAAAGGGTGCTGTTATTCCGCAATTCCCGGGCTAGTTGTTTCAGATGCGGTTTATACGGAACTATCCTGCGTGCCATCGCCTTAAATTGTACCAAAATCCGCAGCCATTTCAAAGAGCCATTCCCCTCTTGAGAGGGGTGGCGGCGAAGCCGACGGGGTGTGTCCCCTCTTGAGAGGGGTGGCCCGTAGGGGCGGGGTGTGTATCCCCGATAACTTTCATTTCCCCAATTTCTTGACAAAAGGGGGGAATAAATTTATACTTTTTTCTTGAAATTTGGTGAATGAAATAAGGATGAAAAAAGTTAAGAAGCCAAACAACACGTCCAGTGAGCTTTTGCTGAAGAATGAAGCCATCGGCATCGTACTGCTTTTTGTATCTATCTACCTGATTTTTAGTGTCATCAGCTTCTCGCCGCTGGACCCCAGTTTTTTTCATTCTACCCTGAAGACCACGGTCGGCAATTTCGGCGGCCGGGTGGGGGCGGAAATTTCGGCCATACTGGTCAACCTGTTCGGCTATGCCACGATTATTTTTATTTTGTTTATGCTGTTTATGACCAGTTTTTTCTTGATCAACCGCAAAATAAAGAATGTGATTACAAAGAGCGCCGGTTATGCCCTGCTGCTGCTCTCCTTCTCTTCATTCCTGGCCAATGTCAAACCCATTACGGAAATCGATGGGGTAGGTATGAATGCCGGCGGCATTGTCGGTTATTTTATCAATCTATTTTTTGTGGAGGGGATCAAGCCGTTCTTTTCCGGCCTGCTGTTCGGCCTGTTGATGGTGATGTCACTGGTGTTGATTGCCAGATTGTCGCTGGGGAAAGTCGCCGTGTTTTTATGGGCGGTGGCCCGGCGACTGTCTCGCCTTGCCGATAAATTCGTCAGCCGGCAGGTGGAGAGGTATCGAAAAAACCGCCGGATCAAAAAGATCCAGGAAAAATACAAGGTGGAAGCAGAGGGGACAAAGGTCGAGAAAAAGGGGAAAGAAAAAGAGACGCCCCCCACAGAAGATCTGTCCGGAAAAGAGAAGAAACAAATCGTCCGGGAGCCCAGCAAAATACCGGAAGAGAGTTATTTGTTTGACGATTTTAAGGAAGAGCATGGGGAAAATGTGAAATACAAGCCGCCGCCCCTCACCTACCTGGATGCCCCGACCGAAAAGAGCCAGATCGATTTCAAGGAGTTGGAGGAAAAAAAGCAGGAACTGGCCCAGCGGTTGACTGAATTTAGAATTAACGGCAAGATCATGGAATACACCCCGGGACCGGTGATTACCACCTATGAATTCGTACCCGATGTTGGGGTGAAGGTGAGGGATGTGACCAATCTCTCCGAAGACCTGGCATTGGTGGTGCGGGCCCAGTACGTGCGCATCGAGCGGATTTTGGGAAAGAAGGCCATCGGCATCGAGATCCCCAACAAGAAGAGAGAGATGATCCACCTGCGGGAGCTTCTGGAATCCGAAGAGTATCAGAGATCCACCTCCCCCTTAAGCCTGGCCCTGGGAAAGAGCAAGAACGGCGAGATCTTTATTTCCGATTTGCGGGAGATGCCCCATCTGATCGTAGCCGGTGCCACGGGCAGCGGCAAGAGTGTGACCATCCACTCCATCATATTGAGCGTTTTGTACAAGTCCTCTCCGGACGAGGTGAAATTTGTGCTCATCGACCCCAAGAGGGTGGAACTGGCCATATACAATTCCCTGCCCCATCTGCTGGCGCCGGTGGTGGTGAACACCAAGCAGGCCAAGAATGCCCTGGACTGGGCGGTATACGAAATGGAGATGCGCTATAAGAAATTGGCCCTGCTGCAGGTCAGGAATATCGAGCAGTACAATAAAAAGATCGAGCTGGTCTTGCAGACCGAGGATGACCTTCCTGAAAACCTGGAGGATACCGAAAAGCTGCCCTATATCATTATTATTATAGACGAATTTGCCGACTTGATGATGGAGTGCTCCCGGGAGATCGAAGACGATGTGGCCAAGATTGCCCAGAAGGCCCGGGCCGTGGGGATTCACCTGATACTGGCTACCCAGAGGCCCTCCACCGATGTGATCACCGGTACGATTAAAAATAATTTCCCCTCCCGGATCGCCATGGCCGTGCCCTCCAAACACGATTCCAGAACCATCATCGACGTGATGGGGGCGGAGAAATTGTTGGGACACGGCGATATGCTGTTCCTGCCTCCCAAGACAGCCTCCCTCATCCGGCTGCACAGCCCCTTTGTTTCGGAAGAGGAGGCCCTGCGGGTCATTCGCTTCCTGGCCAAGATGGGCAAACCCAAATACAATACCCAGGTGGTAAAGCCAAAGGCCAATGTGGAGGGCGAAGTGGATGATCGCGACCTGGATAACATGTTTTTTGATGCCGCCGAGGTGGTGGTCACCACCGGTCAGGCCTCGGCCTCGTTTCTGCAGCGGCGGTTGAGTATAGGCTATGCCCGGGCCGGCCGGCTGATCGATCAACTGGAGGTCAAGGAGGTGGTATCACCCCCCAACAGCAAGAACCAGCGGGAAGTGCTCATGACCCGCGAGGATCTGGACGAACTAAAAACCAACAGTTAACTCCTTTCAGGAGAGTTTTTTTTATGATAGAGTAGGATAACTGGTCAGCCATTTATAGAGGAACTCTTGTGCAAATTTGCTTTTCGTTCCCAGTCTGCCGGAAAGGAACCGACGCTGCTTAAATGAAATGCTGTCTGTTTTTCTATAATCAACGATTAAATCGTAAACCAGCTTTTCCATATTGTCAGAACGCTTGTTAAAGGCAGATTTGATAAGATCTTCGAAGATTGGCTGCCAGGCCTCCTTTAGTATTAGCAAATAGACGATAAAGTCTTCTTTGAGGTTAAGCCTATAATCGGGGTTGAATGTTAAAAAGACATGGAAATTATCGACAATATTTAGATATTTGCGGGCACTATAAATCTGTGCCTGTCTGCCTACCGATTCGATCATTTCGGCCAAAGGTTTCGATTTTCTGTCCTGGGGATCATCCCAATCAAACAGCCCTTTAATGTGATTTAGCAGCAGTGAATATATGTCAGAATTGTGGGGCATGGAGATGGTGAGGTTGAATATTTTTCGGAAGTAATTGATGGAGAAATCCTCTTCGATGCCTTTGTAGTGCTCCTTAATAAATTGTTTGGCTACGTGGGTATCGATTCCGCAGATAAAAATTGCGTTGCATCCTCGGGTAACAAAGAGATTTTTCAGTGCCTCCAGCAGTTGAATGGCATCTTCCGGCAGGCAGCGGTCCAGGTCGTCAAAAAATATAATAACCGGTCTGTTTTTGTGTTTTTGGCTGATATGCCGGACCAATCCACCGAATTCACTTTTGATCGTTTCGATGGTATTTTGGTATCTTTCATAAGAAGGTAACTGTTTGTCTTCAATACCTTTGAGGGTGTCTTTAATATCTTTTAGGTTGAGTGTTCCGCTGGTAACCATTTTCAAACCGGCATCCATGCCGGCCTCCAGCAAAACCCGGAAGATTTTAGTGGTACTGTTTTTCATCTCTTTTAAGATATCTTTGTACGTCCCTGCCAGACACTGCAAAAAGGCCAGCACTACGTTTTGGGTTTGTCGATATTCCCAGGGATTAAACCAGAAGGTTGGGTATGAGGACGCCTGCAACTCTTTTTCCAGGGTTTTCATGACTGTGGTCTTGCCGCTGCCCCAAACGCCATCTATGGAGACGGCATAGGGCGGTTCAATGGATTGGCCAATCAGTTCATAAAAGTGTTTGATAAACTTATTTTCGGAGTGAAGAATATCTTCTTCCGGTGGATACAACAGGGGATCTAAGGCATGCAATTTCATGTCAACCACTCCTCTCTTGCCCGCACCGAGCTGGCTTTCTATTGGGGATTGACATACCGTGCCTTCATCGTCGGATCTCCATTTTCTTGTTCCATCACTAATTATAAATGCAATGACACATTTTTTCAACCATTTTTCTCCACCCCAACATTTGCACCTTTGCCCGCACCGAGCAGGTTTTTTTTCAGAAAAAAGTTGAAATGGACTGGAATTTGAACTATAATTCACAAAGAAATGGTTCAAATGGAGGTTTCGCATGAAATCTATTACAATTCACGATCTTGATGATAAAATGGACGGGATGATCCGGCAAAGGGCAAAGAGTTTAGGATTAAGTCTGAATAGAACGATCAAAAAATTGTTGGCAAAGGCATTGGGCATCGAAGGCACTCCACAGGAGGACCACGGCGATGAGTTTATGGATCTTTTCGGTGTCTGGTCTGAAGAGGATTTTGTGGAGTTTGAGGCCGCAACAGGGGATTTTGAGAAGATAGATCCCGGAGATTGGCAGTGAAGAAAATAGTCCTGGATACCAATGCCTATTCCAGATATCTATTGGGGGATAAACATGTCTTTTCCGCAATAGCAAAAGCCGGGATTGTCTACATGTCAATATTTGTGCTGGGTGAACTCTATGCCGGTTGCAAGGGTGGAGTCAAAGAGCAGAAAAATAAAGAGATACTGGATCTTTTTTTGCATAAACAGACTGTAGCGATTCTGGATGCCACTATCGAGACCTCAAAAATATTTGGTCAGATCAAAGATTCATTAAAACGGGCAGGTACGCCCCTGCCGATTAACGATGTCTGGATTGCCGCCCATGCCGTGGAGACCGGTTCGGTAATTGTCACCTATGACAGCCATTTCGAGAAGATCCCCGGCCTCCGACTCTGGGATCATTGATTTAACAATCTTTTTCATCTTTCAGCCGATCACTCGACCTTTGTAGAAAAAAGGGGGAACAAATATGATTGTTCGACAATTTTTAAAGATTTGTCGAGAACTTTTCTCGGTTCTTCATACTTTTTTAATGGATTTCCTTGAAAGTTTCAAGAAAATCGAATGATTTTTCTCGGACTTTCTAAGAATTTTAAAGACAAATCACGGATTTTTAAAGACAAACCGACAAAACTCTTAGAATAACCATATATTTTTCTTCGACAATCACAGATTCTTCTTCAACAATCATAGATTTTTATCCGACAACCATATTTCCCTCTTCAAAAACGGCGTCATGTTGTCCGAAAACGGACAGATTTTATCCAACCACGAGTAAATTTTAGTCAACGTCGAGTAAATTTTACTCTCCGGCGAGTGATTTTTACTCATCAACGAGTAAATTTTAGTCATCGGTGAGTAAATTTCACTCATCGCCGAGTAATTTTTATTCGTTCACGAGTAAATTTTACTCTTCGACGAGTGATTTTTACTCATCGACTGCTAAATGTTGTCCGTTATCGGACAGTTTTGGTGTGGTGAGGGGGGAAGGTTGTCTATTGGGGCCGGGAATTTTAACCATCCCGGTGGTTTTGCTCTTTGGTTTCGGTTATTTTGGTTTTAGGGTGTGGTCGAAGAGTTGGATGATCAGATTGGGGACATTCAAAAAGTTTATCCTCAAAAATAGCCGTGGGGATCGTTTCAGGTACAATTCAGTAATGGATTCCTTTGAATTTATTTAGGGCCTGCTGAGAAACCACGGGTTCTCTTTGAGCCATTCATAAATAACGGCTGTGTAATCGTTAAAAATCATCTCATCAATAGTCAGGCCCACCTTCTCACATAATGCCGGCAGTTTCGATGTGAATTTACAATATCGCTCCAAAATCTTTTTACCCCCCGGTAAGATAATTCCTCTGGATGCGTTGTTCAGCCATTCCCTGACTACTCTAATGGCTTCAGAGACTTCATTGTTATGTGACCGAATATCCTGGCCAGCAATATCTGAAATGAAGCTGTGGTAACGGTGGGGATTTCTATCTAACACCAGGCAGACTTTAATCTTTTGTTTTCCCGTTCCAAATCGCTTTGCCCCCAAAAAAAGTCCCAATTCTAACGGCATATTGAAACGCGGCAGGCTCGTCTCTCTATCTAACTCTGTGCGGGATATGTCGTGAACGCCAAATTTGCACTCCGATATGATTTTAATGATCTTATCGATTCTGACTTCACTGCTGTCATCTACCTCCCTGGCACTGCGTGCTATATAACCGCAATCAAATATTGTAAATATGATGGCACGAAAAATGTCTAAATATTCCCTGTCAAAAGGACAGTT
>CBFDCR010000003.1:0-129400 GCA_965603365.1 uncultured bacterium | reverse complement strand
CCGGTATCACCCCAAGGGGGCACCGATATCGACCCTTTTTGCCCCGATAGCACCCCCAGGGGGCACCGATATCGACCCTTTGAACTCCGGTATCGATTCCTTTTTTACGATGTAAAAGGAGAGTCGGAAGGGGACAGGCCAAATTTTGGGGAGGATTTGCTTTTTTGGGGCAGAATTGATATAAATAAGATTCATTATTAAACGTCGAGGTGAGCGGTGATTAGTAAGATTAAGTCTATTGTGCTGAACGGCCTGGAAGTCATACCTACCGAAGTGGAAGTGGGATTTTCCCGGGGCATCCCGGGCATCACCATCGTGGGGCTGCCGGACAACGCGGTCAAGGAGAGCAAGGAACGCATCCGCTTTGCCATCAAGAACTCCGGCTTCGAGTATCCCTTAGGTCTCAAGGTGGTGGTCAACCTGTCGCCGGCGGATGTCAAGAAAGAGGGCTCCGCCTTTGATCTGCCCATCACCACCGGCATCCTGAAGAACCAATACGATTTCGACGACCACCTGTTTGAGGAGTTCCTGTTTTTTGGCGAACTCAACCTGAACGGCGAGTTAAAACCGGTCAAGGGGGTCCTGAACCTGGCCCTGTTTGCCAGGGAAAAGGGGTATAAGGGAATCGTCATCCCCCACGAAAACGGCATCGAAGCCGCCTTTGTGAAAGGCATCGACGTCTACGCCCTGGACAACTTAAACGAGGTAATGGGATTTATAAAAGATCCCCACTCCTTTGAGCCTTTTAAGAGTGATTTCAAAATGAAGCCCGGCAGGGCCGCGGTAAATTTTGCCGAAATCAAGGGGCAGTACTTAGCCAAGCGCATGATGGAGATCGCCGCGGCCGGGTTTCACAACGCACTCATGATCGGCCCGCCGGGCGCGGGCAAATCCATGATCGCCAAGGCCCTGCCCTCGATTTTGCCGGATATGACCGACGATGAGATCTTAGAGACCTCCCTCATTTACAGTGCCGCCGGCTTATTAAACCGCCTCAACGGCCTGGTGACCGTCCGGCCCTTCCGTTCCCCCCATCACACCATCTCCGACGTGGGCATCAGCGGCG
Source organism: uncultured bacterium (assembly GCA_965603365.1). Lineage (GTDB taxonomy): Bacteria > Acidobacteriota > Aminicenantia > UBA2199 > UBA2199 > JAHELQ01. The sequence goes on along the minus strand of CBFDCR010000003.1, from coordinate 128,334 downwards.
GCGGTAAATACCCGGTGCCGGGAGAAATTTCACTGGCCCACAACGGGGTGCTGTTTTTAGACGAGCTGCCCTACTTCAAACGCCCGGCCTTAGAAGTGCTGCGACAGCCCTTAGAAGATAGCAAAATTACCATTTCCCGCTCCCTCACCTCCTATACCTACCCGGCCCGGTTCATGCTGATTGCGGCCATGAATCCCTGTGAGGATTCCATCGGCATCAAGGATTCGCAGTATTACGTTTGCAGCGACTACCAGAGGCGAAAATACTACTCCAAGATCTCCAAGCCGCTGCTGGACCGCATCGATCTACAGATCGAAGTCAAAAAGGTGAAAATAGCCGAAATCACCTCTAAAGGCTTGGCCGAAAGCTCCGAAAGTATCAGGAAACGGGTGCTTCATGCCCGCAGCCTCCAACTGGAACGATTCAGCCATATAAAGCACCAGAAAGTTTTTGCCAACGGCCAGATGGACAACCGGGCCATTAAACGATTTTGTGCCCTGGATGAAGAGGGAGAAACGATACTCAAGAGTGCCATCGACAAACTGGATCTCAGTGCCCGGAGTTATTTTCGCATCCTGAAAATTGCCAGGACCATTGCCGATCTGCAAGGCTGGACCGATATTCAGCCCCCCCACATCCAGGAGGCGTTGCAGTACCGCACCTTGAATCTAGCCCACTATCATCAATAAAAATCTCATTATGGAGACAGATCGTCATCAGCCGCAATATCAAACCGGATTACCGACCTGGATATCGACGGGCTGCCGGGTTAAGCGCTCAACCGGCTGAGGTTGTACTGGATCAGCAGCCCCACAATCGGGTCGATGATCGTCAGGTAGACGGAGTAGGCAAACACGAATCCCAGCGTAAAGATCAGGACTTTGATGGGAATCGCCAGTCCCAGGGTAAATAAAAACGATATGGCACTAAAGAAAATCAGTAACAGTAGAAGTAGAAGATACCCTGAAGTAGAGTATTTTCGGCTCGCCCGGGCCGCCTGATTTAAAGCTCTATCTTCCAGGGGGAGGCGGTCGTCCCCGGAAAATTTTAACACCGCCAGGGCGCAGCGCATCCTGGGGGAGAGCCTGAGGGCCGGATATCGCCGCAAATCTTTAATCATATCGAGAATCTGCTGCACCTCTTCGCCGGAAACCGGCACCTCGTCCTGTTTTTCCTTTAAAAAACCGATCAACAACCGATTCAAACGGATTTGATACTTCCGGAAAAAAATCCGCTGCACCAGGAGGTGGCCGGCCAAAACCAGGGGCAGGAAGGCCAGAAACGACCATACACCGGCGGTCAACCGCACCGTGGTAAAAAAGACCAGGATGATGAGTACCAGGACCGCCGTAAAATAGAGGAAAAGCCGTGCCAGGTGAAGCACATAATGTCTAAACGCATAACTCAAAAATAGTAAAATTTCCCTCAATTCTCGAATCATCACTTTCTCCCCACTCACTTTACCCCTCGACCACTTCACTCCCTACCTCAACTTTAAACTGATCAAACTGACCAGCGCAAACAAGACGGCGATGATCCAGAAGCGCACCACGATTTTGGTCTCGGCAATACCCAGAAATTGATAGGTATGATGAATGGGGGCCCGGTACAGGATTCGCCGCTTCAACAATTTGATGCCGATAAAATCCTGGATAAAAACCGACAGGAATTCAATCACAAACACCCCGCCCACGATTAGAAACAGCAGCTCCTTCTTCAGCAGCACCGCGGTGGTGCCGATCACCCCCCCCAGTAAAAGGGAACCGGTATCCCCCATGAATACCTCGGCAGGATAGGTATTAAACCATAAGAATGCCACCAGGGACCCTACCAGGGCCACCAGGGCCACCACCAGTTCTCCCGTGCCGTTGACAAAGGGAAACAGGAAATACTCCGCCGCCCTGGTATTGCCGATAATATAGGCAAACACGGCGTATACCGCGGCCACCAGGGAGACCGGCACCGTGGCCAGCCCATCCAGGCCGTCGGCAAAATTGATGGAATTGGAGATGCCGATAATGACCAGGATAATAAATGGATAATACAAGTAGGCCAGGTCCACCACCGGATTTTTTATAAAGGGTACAAACAAGCTGGTGATGATGGCCGAATCAAAGGGCGACGAAGAGGGCGACAGCACCAGCAAGGCCAGGATCAAGCCGAAGAGAGCCTGAAATACCAGTTTCAGGCTCCGGCTCAGGCCGGCGTCGCTGGAGCCCCGCCGGCTCTTCAGATAGTCGTCGAAAAAGCCCAGGGCGGTAAACCAGAAGGCGGCAAATATGATAACGCTGATAAAAAAATTGTCCAGCTTGCCCCACAGCAGGATGGAGATGAGAAAGGAGAAAAAAATGATCAATCCCCCCATGGTGGGAGTGCCCTCCTTGTTCCTCGAGGAGATATCGCCGTACTCCCTGATTTGATCCCGGAGATTCAGGCGATAAATGATATTGATCAATCGCCGGCCCAGCACTACCCCGATCAGGAAGGCGGTCAGCATGGCCATCAATGAGCGGAAGCTGATATAGGAAACCAGCCGCTGGAACGGAAACGAGGGAAATAGTTCGATCAGCCATAGGATCATTTTATTCAATCTCCCTATAGATCTTCTTGATAAGCGATTTCAGTCTAAATTCGGGACTGAGATTGTTCGAGGTGAGCAGAATTTTCTCGATATGCCCTTTGGTCTCTTCGGGGGTGAACAGGTTTCGACGGTAAAAACTGTGCAGCAGTTCCAGCAGCTCTTCCCTCAAGCGGGAATTGCTGTTTAAATAGTAACCCTCCAGGTAGGGGAGATCTTCTTTATCCCCCAACCGGGCCACCAGCCTCAGGCAGGCCAGCTTCTCTTCCCACCTCGATTTCTTCAACTTTTGACGGATGATCTCCTTAAAATTTGTATACTCCCGGGCCGGTATACACTCCCGCAGGTAATCGACGGCCGCCACCCGGACTTCATAATAAGGGTCATGGAGCAACTGCTTCAATAGATCCGTCAGTTCCGAATCCCACACATCCAGTTGCCTTAAGGAAATCAGGGCATTGCGCTTGATAAAGCCATTCTCTTCGACCGACTTCAGGATTTCCAGCAGGTAAGCGACTTTATCCTTATCTTTAAAGATCCCGATTAATTTAATACCCACGTTGCGGACTTCCCAACCGGGGCTGGAGGTATAGATATTGATCTTATACGAATAATCATCGTAAAACTGATCCGGTTTCTTGCCTACCTTTTCTAAGAATTGAAAGGGAGAAAGCAGCGAGATGGGAACCTCCTGGCGCTTTCTTTTCAATAAACTCTTCCGGAAAATCAGCACTTCCGTGTTGCGCAGCAGCAAAGACGACAGGAAATAGATGGAGATACCGATAAAGGAGAGAGATACCAGCAGTACAATATTCTCAATCGACTTAGAAGCGAATCGAATTTTACCGAATATCAACCGGGATTCCACCACCACAATCACCATCAGGCCGGCAGCCGCCATGGTCTTTAAAAAGGACACTAAAATTTCCTTCCACTTGATCAAGATATCTTCCTGTCCCAGTTTCAATTTCAGTACCGCCACCCTGAGAACGGAAAACAGCAGGTAAGAGATCGAGGTGGCCAGGGCCAGTCCGGCATACCTTAACGGTGTCCTGACCAGGAGGATACAGAGGGTAATATTGGTACCCAACATGAAGAAATTGATCAGCACCGAGGTCTTGATATCGATGCGGGCCGAGAAAATGCGCACCGTCAGCGAATGGATGCCCCAGCCGATGAGTCCGAGGGCATAAAATTGCAGGGCAAAGGCGGTATGCTCGACATCGGCGGCGGTAAAGCTAAATCTTTCCAGCAGCAGCGATACCAGGGGACCCGCCAGGATAACCATCAAGATAGACAGGGGGGTCAACAAAAACAAATTGGTCTTAATGCCGTCCAGGAACAGCCGCCGGGCCTTCTGTTTATCAAACAGGGCCATCTGATCGGAAAACTCCTTTAAAATCACGCTGTTGATGGCCTGGGAAACAATGGCAAAGGGCAGCCGAAAAATCGTCTGGGAATAGTAGAGGTAAGAGATCGAGCCCACCGGCAGTCGGGAGGCCAACAGCCGGTCCACAATCTCGGAGGTCTTGGCCAACAGTACATCAAAGGAGATGGGGCCCAACTGGGCATAGTACTTCTTATTGGTGGTGCTGTTAAAATTGACGAGCAGTTTATAGGAAAAGGCCACCCGTTTATCTTTAAACACCTTAAAAATAAAGGGCATCAAAAACAAAATCTGGAAGAGGCCGCCCAACAAGACACCCACCGCCAACGCGTACAGGCCCCACACCCGGTAAAAAAAGACGATCCCGATAATAGTACCCACGGAGAAGAACACCGCCGAGGACTCGGCTAAGCCAAAGCGATTAAAGGCCTTCAAATAGGTGGCCATGACCGCGGCACCGGTCACCAGCAATAGGTAGGGGAACATCAGGCGGGTCATATTCACGGTCTGCACGTACATACCCCGCTCCAGGTAAACCGAAAACAGGGCCTTGATGATAAGGGGAGCCGCCAGTACACCGATAACGGTGAAGCCCAACGACAGCAGCAAGGTGGTATTGACAATGGAGGAGGCCGCCTCCCAGGTTTTCTGCCGGGAGCTGCGGTGAAACATCCTTAAGAAAATGGGCAAAAAGGCATTCTCCAGGGCGTTTTCCGCCACGATGCGCCGGATGAAATTGGACAGGGTAAGACCGATGGCAAAAATATCCATGGCCTTGCCGGCACCGAAATAGGCGGCCGTAAATATCTCCCGCAAGAAACCGCCCAGCCTGGAGACCACGATTCCGAAAGAGGAGCCCATCATTTTGGCCGACAGGGTCTTCTCACTGGTATACTCCTGGACCTTTTCAAAGTAACTTTTTAAGACAAAAACCTTATCCTGTATACCGATCTCATCGTCCTCTTTAATCTCGGCCCACTTATCCACCTCCTGACCATTGACCCGGATATCTCCCCGGATGCGCTTTAAGATCAGCCTGTCCTTGTGATTTAGATTCTGAATCTTAAACAGCACATTCTCATCCACATTCTCCAGGAAAATGTCGCTCAAATAAGTATTGCCGAAGGTGGTGGTATCGAAGATCAGTTCATAACTCTTCTCATCGTCCTCCGACTGCATATAGAATACTTTAATCTGCTTCTCGTCGATCTTTTCCTTCCTCTCCACCACCTGCTCGATCTCTTTCAGAATCAGTTCCGTGCTGTTGTGTTTTTCCACCTGCTTGAGATTTTTTTTCATATTAAACAGGTCGCTGCCCTCGAACATGGTGGTCTTGATGACCTCCAGCAGCCGGGTTTCGGGAATGTAGATAATCCGCCGGTTCTGAAGAATCCTGACCTCCTCGTAGACCACCCTGGCACCGCCAATCTTCTGGACTTCGTGGGCATTCAGGATCTGATGGTCGCCGGGCAGGTCGATCTTGGGAATCAATATTGACGGAATCCCGATGGTGGTAATCTCCTTGATGGTCCCTGCCCCGGCCCTCGATACCACCAGGTCGGTAATGGCATAGATCTCGTCGATATTGTCGAAATATTCCCGGATAATGAGTTTTCCCGGGATTTCAGCCGGGATGTCGTTCTTCTCCAGGATCTTTACGGTATCGTCAAAGGCCTTATATTCCTTCGAATACCCCCGGCCGGTGGATAGTATGACGGTTAAGTCGCCGATCTCCAGCAATTGGGGCAGTACTTTTGCAACCGCCGTATTGATGGTCCGGGCACCGCCGCTGCCGCCGAATATAAAAATGACCTTGTTTTTCTCCGGGATCCGGTACTTCTCTTTGACATTCTCGCCCTTGTTGTAGACAATCTTTTTTCTCAGCGGATAGCCGGAAACCACTACCTTGTTTTCGGGGAAAAATTTGGCGGTGGAGGGGAAGGAGACACCGATGCGGGAGGCGAAGCGGGCGATGAAGCGGTTCAACCGGCCGGGCACTGCATTTTGTTCGTGGACAAACACGCTCAGCCTCAACAGGGAGGCGGCCAGCAGCACCGGCGCCGCCACGTAACCGCCGCTGCCGATAATGATATCCGGTTTAAACTTGCGCAGCACAAAAAAACTCTTAACCGTACCCAGCAGGATGTAACAGAGGGAGACCACTGTCTGAAAACTCTTTACCCGCTGGGGAATCCCCTTTGACAGCACCGCCACAAAATCGATGGGCTGGGGAATCGTCTTGACGATCCTGGCCTCGGCCCCCTTCCGGGTACCGATATACAAAAATGCAGAGTCCGGGTACTTCTCCCTGATGGCTTCATAAATGGCAATGTTGGGATAAACGTGGCCGCCCGTACCCCCGCCGGTAAAAACGACTTTTATCTTTTTTTTGTTCATCGATTAAGCCATTAGTATAGCATATAATGTTGGCGGTTCAAATGAATTATTCAAATTTAAAACCGGTATAATCTTCGGGTGAGATGTTGCCGTACAGGAATAGGGCCATGCGGTTAAAATCCAGGTGGTCCCGGATCAGGCGGTCGATATCCTCCCTGGTGGTACGGTGAATATCGTCGATGATCCTCTCCGGGGTCATCTCCCCCTGGAGATACAGTTCCTGATTGACATGAAACCGCATCCGGTTCACATTGCTCTCCAGGTTCAAGATCAGGGAGGATTTTAGATAATCTTTGGCCCATGCCAGTTCGTCCGGGCCGATACCGTCCGCCTTCAACCGGCCGATCTCCTCCCCCACCGCCTGCAAATACTCGCCGGTCTTGTCGGGCTCCACGATCGCGTAAACGATATGAATGCCGTCTTCCAGGAAATAATCGGAAAAAGAACTGATGGTGTAGGCCAATCCTTTCTCCTCCCTGATCTCCTGGAACAGGCGGGAACTCATGCCGGCGCCCAGGATGTTGTTCATGACTTTGTACTTGTATTTCAGGGGCGAATCAAAAGCCAGACCCCGGAAACCCATCAGGGCATAGACCTGCTGCAGGGAGGGATTTTTCTTGCCGCCGGCGGTAAATCTAAACGCCGGTTTGGTGAAGGAAAAATCGGCCGACCTCTTTGGGGGACGACCGGAAAAATATTTTGCCGCCAGTTCGACCAGTCGTTCATGGCGGACATTGCCCACTGCAGTCAGGATCAAATTTTCCGGCCGGTAGGCCTGGCTGTAAAAGTCAAACACCCGGTCCCGGCCAAACGCGGCCACCACTTCGGCCTGGCCGGCAATGGGGTAGCCCATGCCGTTATTCTCAAATACCTCTTCATAAAAAAGGTCAAAAGCATAGGAGTCGGGATTGTCTTCGGTCTCCCGGATCTCCTGGATCACCACATTTTTTTCCCTGTCAAACTCTACTGCCGGAAAGGTGGCATGCAGCACAATATCGGTCAATAGGTCAAAGGATTCCGTCAATTTTTCGTCTATGGCCTTGATATAAAATTGGGTCAGTTCTTTGCCGGTCAGGGCATTCAGGGTTCCCCCCAGCCGGTCCGACACCTCGGCAATCTGCTTCAAATCGTACTTCTCGCTGCCCTTAAACATCATATGCTCAATCAAATGGTGGATGCCGCTGTTTTCCCGCTCCTCTGCCCGGGACCCGCCCCGCAGCGTATAACTCAGGGCAAAGGTGGACAAATCGGCCCGCTCCTCGCTAATCACCGCCAGTCCGCAATCCAGTACCGTCTTCCGTATCATTCAGCACTCCTTCATTTACCATAAAAATCGATTTCCCAACGACCGGGAGAAATGGGATTGTATCACTTGCCCCCCCCCTTGTCAAAAATATTCGCCTCATCTGCATCATATGCTCCTTTAAAAAGCTAAACTCTATTATAATAATCAAATCATCTATTTTTCGTGTGTCCCCATTATTCGCCTTAAAACGGTGGATTCCGAAGTATGGCTCTGGGTCCCGGTATTCCGGGCTGTGATGCCACTGCCGGGCGAGCGGAAAATCCCGAAGAGGAAGCCGAAGAGTCATGAACCGTCGTGACTCAAAATGATAGAGGCGTAAGCCGGAGTGTCAGCGGTGACGTTCAGACCGTCGGTGGTGACGTCAAGGGTGTCAATGCGACTCTTCCGGTCTGCCCCTTTTTTTGTTTCCTTTACAGGATCTTGATGATCTGGGTGATGGCGATGGCTAAGGCGGGAATACCCACCAGGATGCCGATCATCCATTGGACTGCCGAAAACCGTTTATCCATGGCTTCGAACCTAACATTCATCTCTCTCCGGAGTACCTCAAATCGCTCATCCACCGCCTCAAATCTGACATTCATCTCTCTCTGCAGTGCCTCAAATCGCTTATCTACCGCCTCAAATCTGATTTCCGACATCTGCCGCAGGGCCTTCAACTCCTCTTCCACCCTGATCACCCGTTCCATTAAGGCCAGTTCCTTGATCCTCACCTCATTCCGCTCAATATACTCTTCCAGGGCCCGGTTGAGGCGGCTCTCCACCACTTCTAAAACGTATTTTTCGATCTCCGGTCGGTTCATCGCCGTCGCCATTTTTTTCTCCACCCCAATAATAGTTTAAAACCCCAAAAAAGTCAACTTCTGTAAACCCAACCTGAAATATTTAAAATTAACGAAAGGGGACAACCTCCCATGTTGCCGTTACAACATGACAGATTAATGAATTGAAGAACGATAAATAAAAGTTGATAAACAATAAATATTTGTTGAAAAACGATAAACTTTATATTATAATACTGACATGGAATTTAACAGGTTTAACGACACAGGAGGCAGCATGAAACGAATACTGCTTATTTTAATTATTTTGTTGCTCGCCTTTTTTCTTTCGGCCGAAAAGCCGGGGGTGGTTCCGGGACTGCAAAAAACCGGCATAACGGCTGAATCGGGGAGGGTATCGTGACGGGGAAAAAGAAACTGTATGTCCTCTCTTTTCTAAGGATCGTGATCAATGTTGTTTTTATCCTGCTGATCATCAAGCTGGTGGGCTCCCTGCTGCAAATAACCGTTGTTATGATTAACCCGGACTGCCAGATTGTTCCTTTCACCACCCAGACCCTTTTCGAGTTGGTCCCCGACGGGGAGGCTCCGTATAAGATCGGCAGCTCCGCTGCCGATTATAAAATGGAGATGGAGTTGTGGGTATCGGTGTGGATGACTCCCCGCAACCGGTTGTATATCTTACCGGTCTCCCTTTATGTACTCTTAAGGCAGCTCATGCATCTGTTTATGGTATTCCTGCTGCGGAAGTTCTTTGCCACTCTGCAAGAGACCGGGCCCTTCATTCTACAAAACGCCATCCGCATCCGCTGGATGGGCTGGCTCATTGTCGGGGCCGAATTGCTGCGCAACCTGGTGGCCTATCTGGCCATGTTTCATCTGAAGAGCAAAGTGATCATGCAGGGAGCATCTATCTCCCATGCCAGTTTCTGGCTCCATCTAAGCGAGCTGCGGCTGGATATCATTTTTGTCGGAGTGGTGGTGCTGTTAATCGCGGAGATCTTCCGTCTCGGTGCCAAAATGAAGGAAGAACAGGATTTAACGGTTTAGGGAGAGCAGCATGCCGATTAACGTCAACCTCGATTTAATGCTGGTAAAACGGAAGATGAAGCTGACCGATCTGGCCGACAAGGTGGGTATTACCATTGCCAACCTGTCTATTCTGAAACAAAACAAGGCTAAGGCCATCCGTTTTTCGACCTTAGACGCCCTATGCCGCGAACTGGAGTGCCAGCCCGGAGACATCCTGGAGTACAAGGAAGTCTAATATATTCGGTAAAATCTCTTGTAAAAATGACAATCATCAGGTATACTTAGATGGAAAAGCTGAGAGTGAGGTGAGTATATGTTGGGTAATTTTACTGCCAACTATAAAAAAATAAGTTCCGGCTACATGGGACAGATTATCGAGTGGCCGGAGGTTATTACCGAGGGTAAAACCCTGGAAGAGTGCCGGGATATGCTGGCCGACGCTTTGAGAGAGATGATAGCCGCCTATAGACAATTAAATAAAAATCGAGTAGTAAAGACCTACATGAAGAGCATAGATAAATTGGTTTAAATTTTAGTTAGATTTTACTTATTAGGGGCAGAGGCAGACATCTGCGTGGCAGGTGGAGATATGGGGACAGGTGATGACACGCGAGGTAATAGGGAATCCGCCATTCACATCCTTCATCTCCTTAGACTTCAAATTGGCGATGGTCGTCTTGTTGACCGACAGCTTTTTGGTAACTTCTTTGGCCTTCATATGTAACCTCCTTCTTCAATTTATATTCGTTACGTTAACATAAAAGAAAAAAATTTTCAAGCAATTTCGAATATTTTTGGCTATTTCCGACTTTGCTTTTTCTCCACGATCTCGGCGGTTAAATTCAGCAGATCCGACATGTTGATGGGCTTGTAGAGGCAGGTGTAGGCATTGTTATGGAGGGCCTGCTTCACCAGGTCGCCCATCTCCTGGCGGTAGCCGGTCATCATGATCGCCACCACCTCGGGGTTGATCTCCTTGATGGCCAGGTAGGTCTCCAACCCGTTCAGGGTCGGCAGCTTCAGATCAACGAAGATAATATCAAACGCCTTTTTCCGGGCGGTGGCAATGGCCTGCTCGCCGTTATGGGCGACACCCACCCTGTATCCCTTCTTAATCAGTAACTCTTTCAGGGCAGAACAGAGCTCCGGTTCATCGTCCACCACCAGGATCAGGGCGCCCTGCTTGTTCTCGGTGGCCTTCTCCAAAATTAGCTCTACCTTTTCAATATCCAGGGGCTTGTAGACGATACCGTAGGCCCCTTCCTGCAGTGCCTCCCGGACCAGATCTTCAACCGCATAAGCGGTCATCATCATCACCCTGGCTTCGGGCCTGACGGTCTTGATCTTTTTATAAGTTTCAACCCCATTCATGAGGGGCATCTTGATATCCATGAAGATTATATCGAAAGGACTCTTCTCCACAATAGCGATGGCCTCCGGCCCGTTCTGAGCAATGGTGACGACGTACCCCTTGCGCTTCAGGATGAAGGCCATGGTCTTACACTGACTCATATTATCATCCACGATCAAAATGCTGACTTTCTCCTTCATTCTATTTTATCTCCTTTGCGCCCGTATACCCACGGGTAACCCTGGCCCCAAGAATGGTCGGGCTTTTATCTGTTTGTCTCATGTCGAGATAGTGAATCATATTCATATCCTTTTTTCATAGTCTAATTTCTGGAATTTGATGGTAAATGTGGTCCCCCCCATTGTATCGAGATCGATGACCCCGTTCAATTGTTTCACCAGCGAGTTGACCAGCACCATACCCAGACTGCCGGGCTCCCGGAAGTCCAGGTCCCGGGGAAGGCCAATGCCGTTATCCCCGACAATCAATGTATAATCACAATCTTTTTCCTCATCCTTACTCTTCTCCAGGGTTACCCGCAGTTCACCTTTCCGGAAATCCGGGAAGGCATATTTCAGGGAATTTGAAACCAGCTCGTTGATAATCAGACCGGCAGGGATAGAGGTATCGATATCCAGCACCACATCTTCTATTTGCATGTTTAATTGGACCTGTCCAGACTGCAAAGAATATATCTCGAATAGGTGGGTGACCAGGCTCTGGACATACTCCCGAAATTCGATCCTGGACAAATCTCTGGATTGATACAATTTTTCGTGGATGAGGGACATGGTTCTAATTCGCTGCTGACTGCTTTTTAATATTTCGAGGGCCTGTTTGTCTTCGATATAACCGGACTGGAGGCTCAGCAGGCTGGAGACCGTCTGCAGATTGTTCTTGACCCGATGGTGGATTTCCCGCAGCAGCACTTCTTTTTCTTCGAGAGTGACCTTAAGCCGCTTTTCCATCCGCTTGCGCTCGGCAATTTCCTCACGTAATTCCTCATTGGCCCAGGCCAGCTCGGCGGTTCGTTCCTCCACCCGCATCTCCAACTGCTCATGCGCCAACCGGAGTTCCTCTTGCGCCCGCTTGCGTTCGGCCAACTCCCGCTGCACTTCCTTTAACAGCCGCCGGTTCTCCATCCTGAGACGCTGCTTTTCCAGGACCCCCCGGATGGTAGACAATACCTCATCCATATTTAAAGGCTTGGTGATGTAGAGGGAAGCCCCCCGGTTCAGGGCCTGAATCGCGGTTTCCAAAGAGGCATGGGCAGTGACCATGATCATCTCCATATCCGGATGAATCCTCTTCAAAGGTGCCAACAGTTCTACACCTTTCATATCGGGCAATTTTATATCCAGGAGCGCCAGATTGAAGAACCTCTCTTGTGCCTGTTTTAGGGCCGCCTGTCCCGTGCCGGCAGTGGCGGTCTCATAGCCCTTCTTATTAAATATAAGCGACAGGCTCCGGCGGGTGCTCTCATCATCATCCACGATCAGGATCCGCTCTTTTACACTCATACGACATCTACTCCTTCTCCGCCATGGGTAACCTTACCGTAAAGGTGCTGCCCCTGCCCACTTCGCTCCGGACTTCGATGCTGCCGCCGTGACCCTCCACAAAGGTGCGGGTCACCGCCATGCCCAGGCCGATACCCTTAGCCTTGCTGGTAAAGAGGGGCTCGAAAATTTTCTCCAGGTTCTCCGGGGGGATGCCCACCCCGGTGTCCGTAACCGAAACGGCTAGCCATCCCGGATCTGAGGCTTCCGAATTAATGAACAATTCACCGCCTTCGGGCATGGCCTGGACGGCGTTGAGTATGATGTTACCGAAGATCTGAGTCAGTTGATCGGGATCGGCCAATATAAGGGGCAGCGAGTCGGTAAACCGGGCTTTTGCCTCGATATTTCCCGGTATTTTGATATTAGACAGCACCCCCTGGAGGACTTCATTGATATTCACCTGACGCCGCAGCGGCGTCCGGGCCCGGGCAAAATCCAACAGGCTGGCGATAATCCTCTCACAGTTTGCCACTTCCTTTTCCAGGATTCCCAGCGACTCATTAACCTCCGGATCCGGTTGATCCAGGGCCATATTGAGAAAATAGGCGGTGTTCTTAATCGAGCCCAACGGGTTGCGCAGTTCGTGACCCACCCCGCCGGCCAGTTCGCCCAGCACCGCCAGCTTCTCCTGGCGCACCACCCGCTCCTCCAACACCTTCCTCTCGGCGATCTGTCTATTCAAGGCCTCATTGATCTCCTGGAGTTGGCGACTTCTCTTTTTGATCGCCTGTGTCCTGATCCTATAAACCGATATGATCAACACCGACACAGCCATTATAACGAAAATCCGGAACCACCAGGTTCGCCACCACGGCGGTATAATGGTTATTTTTACCGCCGTGCCTTCGTTATTCCAGATACCGTCATTGTTTGTACCCCTGACACGGAACACATACTCTCCGGCGTCCAGGTTTGTATAATAGGCAAACCGTTTGTCAGAATCGGTATAATTCCACTCTCTTTCAAAGCCCTCCATTATATAGGCGTATTTGTTATTTTCCGGTATGTCCAAATCCAGGGCAGTAAATTCAAAAGAGAGGACATTTTGTTTATAAGACAATTTTATTTCTTCGGTCCAGGTGATAGATTGCTTCAGCGGTGAATCGGCTCCAATGACAACCGGCTTATGGGCTATTTTAAAGTCGGTGATCACGATAGGCGGGATATGGGGATTCACCTTTACATCGTCGGGATAAAAAGCATTAAGCCCCTTCACGCCGCCGAAAAACATCTCGCCGCTTTTGCTTTTGTGGTAGGCCCCGCTGTTAAATTCATTGCCCTGCAGCCCGTCTTTGACATCATAGTTTTTAAACGTCTCGCTTCCAGGATCGAACCTTGAGATCCCTTTATTGGTACTCATCCACAGTTGGCCGCCAGAGTCTTCCAATATACCATAGATAGAATTGTTGGCCAGCCCGTTCTTTTCGGTGTAACGAACAAACCCGATTCCTTCACCCTCGCCCCTGGGACCGATCAGCTTATTTAAGCCCCCGCCCAGGGTCCCCACCCAGAGTGTACCGGCACTATCCTCATAAACGGACAGGATAAAATTGCTGCTTAGGCTGTTAGAATCACGGGGATTCGTTTTGAATCGGCTAAAGACCTGTTTAGGGGTATCGAAGCGGTTCAGTCCTCCATGCCGGGTGCCGATCCACAGAACGCCGGGTTCCGTGGGCGCTTCATAGATGACGTTGACATAATCGTCAACAAGGCTGTTGGCATTGTCTTCTATCCGGTGATAGTGGATAAACGTCCCGCTGCTGCGATCAAATTTGTTCAAGCCCCCGCCGGCGGTAGCCACCCAGAGTACACCGGCGCTGTCTTCCAAAATCGAGCGGATGGAATTGCAGCTCAGGCTGGCCGGATCACCGGCAAGGTGACGAAAATGGCTGAATGCCCCGGTCCGGCGGTTAAACTTATCCAACCCGCCGCCACCGGTTCCCACCCAGAGTACACCGGCGCGATCTTCAAAAATTGCATGTACGGCATTGTTACTCAGGCTGCCCGGCACGTCGGCATCGTGGCGAAAATGGGTAAAAGTACCGGTTCGGCGGTCCAGTCTATCGAGCCCGCCGCCAGAAGTTCCCACCCAGAGTATACCGGAACGGTCTTCATAGATGGCATAGACATAACTGTCACTCAAGCTGTTGGCATTGTTGGGGTCCCAGCGGTAAAGCTCAAAGTTGTCTTCCCGGTCAAACTTATTCAACCCTTTGCCCGAGGTACCGACCCAGAGTATGCGGGACCGGTCTTCAAGGATGCAGTTGACATGGTCGAAGCTCAGGCTGTAAGGGTCAGCGGGGATATGGCGATAATGGGTAAAGGTCTCGTCTTTTTTATTAAATTTGTTGAGGCCGCCGCCCATGGTGCTGATCCAGAGAAAGCCCGAGCGGTCTTCGACAATGCCGCTCACCCGGCCACTGCTCAGGCTGTGGGGGTCAACGGGGTCGTGCCGGTAACGTTTAAACTCCCCGGTCGCCCTATCCATAACATTAAGACCGCCGCCGGTGCCGACCCAGAGCAGGCCGGCCCGATCTTCATAAATTGTAGTTATCCCGCTGTGACTCAGGCTGGTGGGCTGGCCGGGGATGTGGGTATAATGGCTGAAGTCGCCGGTTTCTTTATCAAACCTGTCGAGGCCGCCGCCGGTGCCAATCCAGAGCAAGCCGGTGCGATCTTCTAAAATAGAGTTAACCAGGTCATCTTTCAGACTGCGGGGATCGCCGGGATTGTGCCGGAAGCTGGTGATTCTCACCGCTTTGATCCCGGGATTTTGCAGATCCGCCTCCAGGATTAGCTTAACAAGTCCGCCTCCGGTACCGACCCAGATGGCACCGCCGGAATCCTGGTAAATGGCCCTTATCGATCCGTTATGGATGCAGCCGGGATCGCCCTGCCTGACCGGATAACGAAAAAACCTCTCTTTTTTAGGATCGAATCGATTCAACCCGCCGCCGTTGGTGCCGATCCAGATCATGCCCGAATCATCCTCATAAATGGCGGTGACCCAATTGTAACTCAAGCTGTTGGTGTCATCGGGGTCCCTTTTGAATACATGAAAGCAGTAGCCGTCGTATTTATTGAGACCGTCCTGGGTGCCAATCCACAGGAAGCCCTTGCTGTCCTGCAGGAGGCAAAATATCGTACTCTGGGAAAGGCCATCATCTATAGAGATACCCTCGAAGCGAACGGTGCCGCTCTCCGGGGAGATAGTCCCGGTTAGACACAGGAAAAAAAGAAAGACCGGGGCTGTGTTTCTCACCTCTGAACCTTACCTCTCTTCTCCATATGGGCCTTCTTTTTTTCACCCACCGGCAGCGTTACGGTAAAGGTGCTGCCCTTGCCTACCCGGCTCCGGACTTCGATGCTGCCGCCGTGTCCCTCCGCAAAGGTCCGGCTGATGGCCATGCCCAGGCCGATTCCCTTGGCCTTGCTGGTAAACAGCGGCTCGAAGATCTTCTCCAGGTTCTCCGGGGGGATGCCCACCCCGGTGTCCGTAACCGAAACGGCTAGCCATTCTTGATCTGAGGCTTCCGAATTAATGAACAATTCGCCGCCTTCGGGCATGGCCTGGACGGCATTGATTACAATGTTGGCGAAGACCTGGGCCAGTTGATCGGGATCGGCTAAAATAACGGGCAGCGATTCGATCGCCCGGTTTTTCACCGCGATGTTTCCCGGTACATTGATTCCGGACAGCACCTGCCGGAGTACCTCGGCGATTCCCACCTTGCGCCGCAGCGGCGCCCGGGCCCGGGCGAAATCCAGCAAGCCGGCGATGATCCTCTCGCAGTTTGCCACTTCCTTCTCCAGGATACCCAGCGTCTCCTTGATCTCCGGATCGGGCCGCTCCAGGACCATGTTGAGAAAATAGGCGGCGTTTTTAATTGCCCCCAGGGGATTGCGCAGTTCATGGCCCACCCCACCGGCCAGCTCGCCCAGCACCGCCAGCTTCTCCTGGCGCACCAACTGCTCCTGCAAAGCCTGGCGTTCACTGATGTCCCGGAAGACCAGGACAACGCCGGTAATGTTTCCCTTACCGTCTTTGATCGGCGCGCCGCTGTCGTCAATAGGAACTCTGGTTCCGTCTCTGGGCAACAGAATGGTGCGATTGGCCAGGCCGACGACATTACCTTCCTGCAGCACCTTTGTTACCGGGTTTTCGACCTCTTCCCCGGTCTCTTCGTTGGCAATGTGAAAAACCTCTTTTACAAGCTTCCCGGCAGCCTCTGGCTGTGTCCAGCCGGTTAAACTCTCGGCCACCGGGTTCAGGAAGATCACATTACCTTTAACATCGGCAGCAATCACCGCATCACCGATGCTGTTTAGAATGGCAGATAGATTCTCCTTGCTCTCCCGCAGCGCCTCCTGCGACTGCCTGATATCATCGATCATCATGTTGATGCCCATGGCGAGGGCATCGAAACCGTCGTTCTCTTCACCCAATTCACAGGCGGCC
Organism: uncultured bacterium; assembly: GCA_965603365.1. GTDB lineage: Bacteria > Acidobacteriota > Aminicenantia > UBA2199 > UBA2199 > JAHELQ01. The sequence goes on along the minus strand of CBFDCR010000003.1, from coordinate 111,480 downwards.
GAGTAATCACTTCGGACCAACCCCCGGACAGCGTCTAAGATTCCCGTCAATCTATTTTCCACATACTCGTGTCTCACCGTGCCGGTTTTCAGATCGTCGATCATCATATTGATCCCCACCGCCAGGGAATCGATATCGTCGTACTCACCCGAAAGCTTCACCTGGACGGAATAGTCTCCCCGGGCCACCTTCACGATGACTTCAATCATGTCGCTGATACGCTCTGCTTTCATCTTATTCACATCCATCGTTTACTTCTTCCCGATGCCCTGCTTCTTTCTCCTTTAGCCATGAAATCGCCTCTGCCCTGGTCTTGAAAAAACGCATGTCTTCCTTCCGGCAAATCCCCATCACAAAAGCGGCTATAACACTGGCAACGGGGTGCAGGCCGCAAAAGGCAATTTTCCCTGTTTTTTCATGTTCAACCAACTCTTTCCATATCTTCCGTGCCTTTGACGATTGCCGGCCGGCCTTGTTAACATCTATCAGGGTGGAAACCCTTTCCCCTTTAAGTTCTTCAAGGTTAAAAAAATTTTTAAGGACGACTTCTTTAAGCTTAATCGCCATCTCTTCGTCCACATCCCCACCACCAATCACATGTAAAATGTTGTCTTCACCCAGGTAGAGCCAGTTTTGCCCCACCCAGATTTCTCTATCCTTTCCAGCCATTTTCTGCCTCCCCATCCGTTCAATCTTTCAACCACGAAAGCGCCTCTGCCCTGGTCTTGAAAAAACGCACCTTTTCATTCCGGGCCATGCCCATCCAGAAGGAGGCGATCACCCTGGCCACCGGATGCAGTCCAAACATGGCCCCCTTGCCGGTTTTTTCATTTTCTGCCACCTCCTTTCCCCTCTTCTTGACTTCGGCCGACGGTTTACCGGCCCTATTAAGATCAGCCAGTACATTCACTTGACCTTTCACCATATTCATCAGCCGCAGCATTCCCTCTTTTAAGGGCACGGCCATGTCATCGGTCAAATCGCCGACGATCTCGACATAGAGTATGTTGCCGTCACCGAGATACAGCTTGCTTTCCCCTATCCATATTTCCTTCTCATTCGGTTCCATGTTTCCTCCTTTCTCGTCCTTAACCGGGAACAACGGTGTTCCAGATTTAATAGGGTAACTGTGATAAAAGTCTGACCGGATCTATCTAATAATATCATCGTGATTTCTTAATGTAAATTAAATCATAATTTTAACGGAATTGTGTCAATATTTCAACAGATATGTGTATTATTTTCTCTTTTAACGATTAATCTATCCAAAACAAACAGCGAGACGATCTCTAAATGGGGGGTGTGGGGAAACAGGTCTAAAAGATTGATATCGGCCAACCGGTACCCCCCTTCCCTGAGTATCTTTAAATCCCGGGCATAGCTGGCGGATGAACAGGAAATATAAATCAGCCGCCGGTACTTCTTTTTTAAAATCTGTTGAATGACAGATTTCGACAGACCCGACCGGGGGGGATCGCAGAGCATGATGTCCGCCCCGGGAAAATGGAACTTCTCCGCCGTTAGCCTGAAAAATGCGGCCGCCGGGAAGGCCTTTTTTGCCAACTGCACCGACAGGCCGTGGCTCTCCACCCCCATCACCTGCCGATAAAATTTTTTCAGCAGGGGAATAAAAAATCCCACGCCGGAGTAGAGATCGATAGCTGTTTGCGCCTCTTCAAAATACTGTTCCACCAGGTTCAACATGTTATCCCACTGGAAGCGGTTGACCTGGAAGAAGGCCGCCGGTGACACCTGAAAAGTCCAATCTTTTATCCCCAGCGCCGATACCCCGGCCTTTTCGTTTCCCTGCCAGGAAAAAGAGACCTGGGGGAATTCTTTTAGTCTTTGCCGCCCCTGCCCAGCCGGCGGGGGGGTCAGGTATATGTAAATTTTCTCATCCGTGGGATTCCACAGCATATCCTGCTGCACAAACAGGGGCGGATGGGCAGCGCGGTTCCACTGCGTGAGAAAATCGTTGACCGGTTCGGGCAAGAGCAGGCAGCGGTCAATGGGAAATACCCGGACCGTACCCTTCTCAACCAGCCCAAGGCGGCCGTCGGTACAGCCCTTCCACCTGGTACGCATCCGGTAGTGAAAGACCGGCGATGCCTTCACCTTAATCTCGGCCATCGGGAATTTACCGATGCGCTGCAGGTCGCTCCGCAAAATTTCTTTTTTGATTTGCAATTGAAAGGCGTAATCGATATGCTGGAAGGCACAGCCGCCGCAGGTGCCGTAATAGGGACAGGGGGGATCGACCCGCTGGGCCGAGGGGGTCAACACCTCGACCAGTTCGCCCCAGAGGAGGCCTTTGGCCCGCTCCTTGATCCGGTAAGCCACCTCTTCTCCGGGCAGGACAAAATGCAAAAACACCACCCCCGCCTCACTGCGCACCAATCCCCAACCGCCGTTGACGATCTGTTCCACCACGCCGCGCTGGCACTCTTCACATTCCATTGGAGTCGCATTATAACAAAATTCCCCCCATTTTAAAACCAACCCCACAACCCCTACCCTGCCAAAAATACCCCGGCGATGCCGGAAATACCCTATCGCTGTCCCAAATACCCCGGTATTATGAAAAAAATGGAGTGTTTGGGTGTCGTCTTTGGGTGGGAATGAAGGAAGAACGGCTACCCCATCGATCTCAAACTATGAAATATGTGTTATTCGTACTCTCTTCACCGAAGTATTATACCACACAGTTTAACGTTTTGTCGCACCGCCCCCTCTTTTCTATCATTTGACTTATAATGGGTATTATGATACATTTTCTAGCATGGGAGGAAGCAATATGAGTGTAACAAATTTGTCTCAGATTGAAAAAGAAATCAGTATGCTGCCCCAAAACGATCAACTCATGTTAATGGAGAAAATCATCCATCGTTTAAGAAAAAGTAGCCAAAATAGGGGCGATATGATAGAGACTCAATTGGCAGCTATGGCTTCGGACCCAGAAATCCAACGGGAATTAAAAGAAATAAATGAAGAGTTCGCTCAAACGGAATCGGATGGATTGGAGGAGATTTAGTGATTTGTAGAGGTGAGATCTATTTCGTGGACTTGAATCCTATTAGAGGTAGAGAGCAATCGGGTAAACGCCCTGTTCTGGTAATATCCAAAGATACTATCAATAAGCTCCCTTTGGTGGTAACAGTTGTTGTGGGAACCAAAGGTGAAAATATCTCCAAAGATTATCCTACCAATGTCCGAATATCTGCCGAGGTTAGCGGTCTACCAATGGAAACTGTTTTTTTATGCTTTCAAATTAGATCTCTGGACCCAGATCGGTTTCCCTCTAAGCCAGCCGGGAAACTCTCTGTTGAATTAATGGACAAAGTTGAAGATACAATTCGATACTGCCTGGATCTATAATATTATTATAAGATTATAAGGGACAGGCGAAAATTTTGTGGTTTTACTGACTTAGGCGGTTGTGATTTTCCATTGGCCATCTTCTTTGATAAGTGGTAATTTTTCATCGTTCGTTTTTCCATCTTTAAAATGGATGCGAAAAGAAACTGTTGCCCTTATTCCTCGTACTTTCTCCCCTAATATTTCAATTCTCCGGATTGTGCCATAGCGAGTCGCCCTGTCCCATAAACTAATTATACTACCGCCAACACCCGCCTTCGGGGCTATCTTAAAAAACTTTAGGACTATGGATGAGAGGTATTTTTCGGTCTCTGAATATTTACCTTCGTTCGCAGCCATATAGGCCGCAATCACCACTTGTGACGGTGACTTCTGACCGATCGAATCGCAACCACTGGTAAACATGAATAAAGAGATGCCTATAGCTAAAAATAGCTTTCCGAAAGTTCTGTGCATTTTGTTTTCTCCTTAAACTAAATGACTTATAAGCGGGGTGGGGGTATGGGGAGTCGGGCAGTGTTATTCGCAGTGGATCATGCAGCCGGTGTCGGGGATGGAGAAGCATGAATTATGGTTGACACAACTATAAGGCCCGTAGGTAAAGGCATAAGTAGGTCCGCCGCCCCTCACACCGGCCGCTTTCTCCCCGTCCAACCTGACAATGGTCTCTTTGTTAAGTCCCAGTTTTTTGTTAAATCTCTTTTGTTTCATGGTTCCTCCTAATTTTTACAATACATCTCCAAAAAAACAGAATAATATTATAAACAATCAAACCCCCAATTGCAAATCAAATTAACCGAAAAACCGGGGTTCTTTATGCCTGGAAAGTGTTGCAAATAAGTTTAAATGAGTGTATGATTGTGGCAAGGTGAACGATAAAATAATGTTTGCACAAGGAGGTAGGTATGCATAAATCGGATAGTGGATCACACTTCGGTATGTTGATCATATTGGGGTCTGTTTGGGGGCTTTCGGAAGCGGCATTGGGCATGGGACTGCGCAGTTGTGCCGCCGCTGTTTCCGGCTCTTTAATGACCGGAGCCGCTCTCCTTTTCCTGGCCGCCGGTTGGGCAGTATCCAGGCGGGTATTTGGGGTGTTCCTGATGGTATTCATCGCCTCGATTTTCAAATTGTTCGACGCCCTGCTCCTCTCCCTGCCCATTCAACACGGCGCCATCGGCAACCCGATCTTTGCCTTTTTCATGGAAGCAATCGCCTTTGTCGTCCTGGTCTCTATCATCAAAGAGAAGCTGAGCCAGAAGCCATTTGGCCAGGCCCTCCTGGGCGGTATGACTGCGGCAGCGGCCGCCAACCTGTTCCCCCTGGTCGGGTATGCCACCGGTGTTTCCGCCTGTGCGGCGCCCGGCACAACCTATCCCCTGTCGCTCTATTACATCCACTTTGCCGTGCTGGCGTCCTTCGTGGCCGTTCCCCTGGGCTTCTGGCTGGGAACAAAAATGGCAGCCTTTGAAACTCGCTTCATCAAGGCCGGCGCCCCGGGAAAACTCCAATACGCCCTCTCCCCCACCGCCCTGATCATCTGTGCGGCCATCGTTACCCTCCTGCGCCTTTCCTGACCCCATGATATCTTTTCCTGGTTTATCTTTAGAAGGAGAAGCAAATGGACAAGATCATCGGTTTTAAACTCAACGGTCAACCGAAACGTCTGAGGGTCGTGCGTGAGCGCAGCCTGCTGTGGGTGCTGCGCACAGATTTCGGCCTGACCGGTGTTAAATACGGCTGCGGCGAAGGCTTTTGCGGGGCCTGCACCGTGCTGGTCAACAATGAGGCGGTGCGTTCCTGCCAGTTCCCGGTCGAAGATATCGACGGCAAGGCAGTCATCACCATCGAAGGATTGGCCCAAAATAGCAAACTCCATCCCCTGCAGCAAGCCTTTATCCAGCACGATGCGCTCCAATGCGGGTTCTGCACCCCCGGTATGATTCTGCAGGCCTACGGCCTGCTGTTGAAAAATCCCAGGATGTCCCGCAAAGACATCATCGAAGGCATGGAAGACAACCTGTGCCGCTGCGGTGCCCATAACCGTATTGTCCGGGCCATACAAACCGCAGCCAGAGAGATGAAGGGAGGGATTTAACGATGAAACAAGAGGATTTTATCTACTCCCCCAGCCGGCGAAAGTTCCTGAAGCTTTTGGGCGGCGGCATCACCATCCTCTTCACCGTGGGAGATCCCACAGCCATCCTGGCCCAGAGACGAAGATCGGGCCGGGGTCTGCCCGACGATTTTAATGCCTTTCTCCGCATCGGCGCAGACGGACGGGTCAGTTGTTTGACCGGGAAGATCGAGATGGGCCAGGGAGTGGTGACCTCGCTGGCCATGATGCTGGCGGATGAATTGGAGGTCCCCCTGGAGGCCGTGGACATGGTGATGGGCGATACCGACCTGTGTCCCTGGGATATGGGAACCTTCGGCTCGATGACCACTCGGTTTTTCGGCCCGCCGCTGCGGGCAGCCGCAGCCGAAGCCCGGGCAGTGCTGATCGAATTGGCAGCCGAGTACCTGCAAACCCCGACATCCCGGCTTGAGGTCAAGGCCGGTGTCATCTACGATAAATCTCACCGAGAGAAAAAAGTCTCTTATGCCCAACTGGCCAAAGGCAAGAAAATCGCCAGGAAGTTACAGAGGGAAGCGGTTCCGGAAAAGCCGGCCGATTTTACCATTGTGGGCCAACCGGTGCTGCGCCGGGATGCGGCGGAAAAGGTCACGGGCCAGGCCCAATTTGCCGGAGATATCCGGCAGCCGGGCATGCTCTATGCCCGGCTGTTGAGGCCGCCGGCCCACGGCGCCAGGCTGGTCAGCCTGGATACCTCGGGAGCCAAAAAGGTCAAAGGCGCTCAGGTCATCCGGGACAAAGATCTCATTGCCGTGCTGCATGAAGACCCGGAACTGGCAGACAGGGCGTTAAAACAGATAAAGGCCGGATTTGAAAAGCCGGACAGCCAGGTGGATGATCGGAGTATCTTCGATCACCTTCTCAAAGTGGCGCCGGAAGGGGAAACGGTATCCCAGGAAGGCGATCTGGCCCGGGGAGAAAAGATGTCGAAGGCCGTAGAGGAGCGGACTTACCTGGACGGTTACGTGGCCCACGCCCCCATCGAGCCTCACACGGCCCTGGCCAGGGTCGAAGGCAGCCGGGCCACCATTTGGGCCTCCACCCAGACTCCCTTCCGCCTCCAGGAAGAGGCGGCCTCGGTTCTGGGTATCCCTTACAAAAATGTCCGGGTCATCCCCCCCTTTGTGGGCGGCGGCTTCGGCGGCAAAACCAGTAACCGCCAGGCCATAGAGGCGGTGAGGCTGGCGAAATTGAGCGGCAGGCCGGTCCAGGTGGCCTGGACCCGGGCCGAGGAATTTTTCTACGACACCTTCCGGCCGGCCGCAGTGGTGAAAATAAAGGGCGGGATCGACGATTCCGGCCGCATATCGCTGTGGGATTACGGCGTCTACTTTGCCGGGGAGAGGGGTTCCCAACACTTTTACGACATTCCCCACCACCGCACCAGGAGTTTCGGCAGCAGTTGGCGGGGCACCCCCGGTTCTCACCCCTTCTCCACCGGTGCCTGGCGCGCCCCGGCCAACAACACCAACACCTTTGCCCGGGAATCCCATATCGACATCCTGGCGGCCAAAGCCGGCCTGGACCCCCTGGCCTTTCGCCTGAAAAACCTGAAAGATAAGAGGATGATCCGGGTCTTGAACGCGGCTGCCGAAAAATTCGGCTGGAGACCGGCCCCGGCTCCCAGCGGCCGCGGCTTCGGCATTGCCACCGGTATCGACGCCGGCACTTATGTGGCCCACATGGCCGAAGTGGCGGTGAACCGGCAAACCGGCGCTGTCCGGGTGAAGCGGGTGGTTTGTGCCCAGGATATGGGACTATCCATCAACCCCGCGGGGGCCAGGATTCAAATGGAGGGGTGCATCACCATGGGTCTGGGCTATGCCCTGACAGAGGATATCCACTTCAAGGGCGGCGAAATATTTGAGCGGAACTTCGATACCTATGAGATCCCCAGGTTTTCCTGGCTGCCGGAGATCGAGACTGTCATAATAGACGACCGGGAATCTCCTCCCCAGGGGGGCGGGGAACCGGCCATCATCTGTATGGGCGGGGTCATCGGCAATGCCATCTTCGATGCCTGCGGCGCCCGCCTGCTCCAACTGCCCATGACCCCCCAACGAATCCAACAAGCCCTGAGCAGTCAATAAAGAGATATTCAGGCGGCGGGGAGGCGGAGGGTGGCGATGGTGCCGCCGTCGGGGGCATTGGCCAACGAAATGTCGCCGTGGTGAAGGTGGGCCACCTCCTTGACCAGGGAGAGCCCCAGGCCGGAACTCTTCTGAGTGCTGCCGGGCCGGGGCAGGGAGTAGAATTTAGCGAAGATCCGGGACAGGGCATAGTCGGGGATGCCGGTACCGGTATCCCGGATGCGCAGATAGATGTTGTTGCCCTCTTTTTCCGCCTCCACCCGGATGGCCCCCTGGGCCGGCGTGAATTCTACGGCATTTTGCAGCAGGTTGCGCAGCGCCTGGCGGATCAGGAACCGCTCTCCCCGGAAATAGAGGGAATCCCGGCTATTGTTGACACAGATGATCTGCTCCTTAACAAAAATGGCGGACATGTCGTCGATGAGCTCGGCCATGATCTCTTTGGCATCGATCCGTTCCACATTGTAGAGCTGCCGCCGGCTCTCGATGGCCGACAGTTCCAGGAGACGGTCCACGATGCGCTGGATGCGGGCACTCTCGGTCTCGATATTTTGAATAAACCTGGCCCGGTCTTCAGTGGGCAGCTCCTCCTGGAGCAGCTCGGCGGCGCCGCGGATCGACGATAAGGGGCCTTTTAACTGGTGGGTCAGGGCCTGGACATAGTTCTCAATATACTTTTCCCCCGCCAGTGTCTCCCGCATCTGCTCAAAGGCCTCCCCCAGTTCCCCGATCTCCCCCCTGCCCAATGAAGGCAGAGGTGCCCGCACCCCGTATTTAATAGAGTAGGCATAATCGGTGAGCCGCAGGATGGGCCGGGTGATCCACAGGGAGATCAAATAACTCAGCATCAGCACAACGGCAAAACCCACCACGGCGCCGATAATGATCTTATCCCGGGAACTCCGGACAAAGGAGTGGATACTCTTCCAGGACTTGGCCACGGTACAGGCGCCCACGATCTCCCCCCGGTGATAGATGGGTGCGGCCACATAGGCCACGCTGGAGGCCGGATCAGCGGGGTCCAGACGGGTGGTGCGGGCCCCATAGCGGCCCGTCAAGGTGCGTTTAACATCAAACCAACGGGAAAAATTCTCTCCCAGCGCCTTGCCGCCATCGGAATCAAAAATTACCATGCCCCGCCTGTCGGTCACGTAGACCTGGAGGGTGACCCGGTCTTTCACCAGTTCATAGATGGGGGCCAGGAATCTCCGCCTCCCTACATTATGGAAAATCCTCGCCAATGCCGCGGTGGATATACCGCTGCCGTCGATCTCCTGCTCCAGGTGGGCGGCCAGGATATGGGCCGTGTCCACCAGGGCCTCTTCCATGGATTTCTTGGGCTGAGCATTGACATCATCCAGGATCCACCAGATGAGAAAACCGAAGCCCAGGGAGAGGATGAGGGTAAATCCCAGGAAGATCCGGTACCGTATTTTCACTGCGTCACCCCGTCACCAGTTATCGGCCAGGGCATAACCGCTGCCGTGGTGGGTCAATATGGGGTCGCAGTCGGGCCGGATGCCCTTTAACTTCTGGCGAATATTCTTGATATGGGCATCCACGGTGCGAAGCAGACTCACGTCCGGCTCCTCCCAGGCCAGTTCCATCAACTGCTCCCTGGAGTACACCCAGCCGGGGTGCTGGATGAAGATTTTCAAAATCCGGTATTCATACCTGGAGAGCTTCAGGGGGGTGCCGAAATAGGTGATCAAATTTTTGTGCCCGTCATGGCCAAAGGGGAACCGCTCATCCGTTATCCGATCTTCGGACGGCCCTGCCGCCTGACCGGCCCGTCTCAGCACCGCCTTGACCCGGGCCGCCAATTCCCTGGGGCTGAAGGGTTTGGTCACATAGTCGTCGGCCCCCAGCTCGAGTCCCAATACCCGGTCGATCTCATCGGAACGGGCGGTCAGGAAAATGACCGGGACACTTCTCTGTTTCTTGATCTGTTTAAACAGTTCAAAGCCGTTGACATCCGGCAGGCCCACATCCAGGATGATGAGGTCGATCTGGCGGGCTTGAACCTCAACCATGGCCTCGGCACCGGTGGAGCACCGGATGGTTTCAAACCCTTCGGTCTTCAACGCATAGGCGATGTTATCTACGATGCCCCCTTCGTCTTCGATAATTAAAATTTTTGCCTTCATTTATCCTCTTTAACCAGCTAACCTATAGAAAGTATTATTATAGACCAATTATCCCTTTTGTTCAAAGTCACCGAAAACATCCGCCATAAATTCTTTGACGCTGCGGTGGTAGGCACTCCGGGACACATTGACCGCCTCGTTGTGCCCGCCCCGCAGCGACAGGAAGCGCTTCGGTTCCCCGGCCAGTTCAAACAATCTTTTCCCGTGTGAGAAGGGCACCAGTTTATCATCCGGGCTGTGAATAATCAGCACCGGGCATTGTGTTTTTTGGATATACTTCTGGGTGGGGTATCGATAACGGGTGAGATACTTTGCCGGGAAAAAGCGGAACATATCTGCGGCCATATCCGGTATCGAGGTGAACGCGCACTCCAGGATCAAGGCCCTGGGGGGATGAATCCCGGCCAGCCAGGTGGCCACTGCCCCGCCCAGGGATCGCCCAAAAATGACGATCTCCGCGGGTTGGGCACCGATCTTTTCGACCAGGTAGTTCCAGGCCCCTTCGGCATCCATGTAAGTGCCCTCCTCTGACGGTCTTCCCTGACTATTGCCATACCCCCGGTAATCGAATATGAAGACATTCAATCCCAGTCGATGAAACAGTTTAAAAAAATCTTTACGGCCGGAAATATTGCCGTAGTTACCGTGACAGAACAGGATATATTTCCGTGAATTTTTGGCCGGGATAAACCAGGCGGAGATAGCGGTGCCATCCCGGGCCCTATAGGTGATATCCTGGAAATCCAGCCCGTATTGGCCGGGATTAGTCGACACTATCCTGGTGGGATTATAAACCAGGCGGGCCTGCACTTTGAAAATTAAAAACATCCTCATAAAAAAGATCCCGGCCATGATGGCCAAAAGCAACATCAAGGCTGCCGACATCACCAGCAGCACATATATCAACGGCACATTCACTACCTCATTCATCTAAATCCATTTTAGCAAATTTCTCTTACTATTTTAAGGGCTAACGAGCTATTTTCTGCTCTGCCGTTTAAGACCTTTGCTTGACAAAAGGGGAAATTTGGGGCATATTAATGAAACAAGGAGTCACCACATGGGTTTAGCGGCCTTAAAAATAGAAGATTTGCCCCATTATACCTACGACGATTACGTCCAATGGGAGGGCAACTGGGAATTGATCCACGGCATTGCCTATGCCATGGTGCCAGCCCCGGCCAAGAAACACCAGCGACTGGCGGTAAAAATCGCCGCCCAACTGGAGACACTCCTGCAAGAGTGCCCCCGCTGCCAGACCTATATGCCCATCGATTGGCAGATCACCGAAGATACGGTGGTGCAGCCGGATGTGCTGGTGGTGTGCGACGACGATCCGGAGCAAGACCGACTGCTGATCCCACCGGTGCTGGTATTTGAAATTACCTCCCCCTCCACGGCCCGCAAAGACCGGATACTCAAATACCGCCTCTACGAGGAGGCCGGGGTCATATACTACTGCCTCGTAGATCCCGGCACTGCCGCGGCCGAGGTGTTTACCTTAAACAAGCGGCATTACCGAAAGATGGAAGGGGACGATTTCCCCGACGGCAAAATCCTCTTTCACCTCGGTCCCTGCCGGATCGCCTTCGATTTCACCACCCTCTTCCGAAAATAAAGGTTGATCCACTAAAGGCTTTACTGGAGGATCAGCCATTGGAGCAGGTTGTTGACCAGGGGCTGGGGAACCGTTTCCCACAGGTTGGCATCGCCGCAAAAGACAACGGTGCCCTCTCCATAAGGCATGACCCCCAGCACAGGCGGTGCCGACGGCTCACCGGCATCCCGGCTGCCGTTATTGTTGGTGTCGATATAGCTGCCGGCAGACAGGGAACCGATGACCTGGGCTGTCTCCGGATAGAGGGTCAGACCACCGCCGCAGTTATAGAATACATCTTCCAGCTCTTGAGTCAGGGGATGGGGATGGTAGTCGGAGAGGACATTCTCACCGCGGCTGGCCCCTTCAAACCTGATCCCGAAACTCAAGGCCAACGCATCGGGCCGACCGTGATCGGCCAGGAGTAGAAGATTGCCGCCCTCCCAGACATAGTCTTGATAGGCCCCGATCTCGTCAGGGGCATAACTCCCCAGACCCACCACCCGGACCACCAGATCCCAACCGGCCAACAGGTCCGGCGAGATGGTATAGGGCCGGGGCAGCTCCTCCACTTTATAGTCTTCGGAACGTAAGAAGTCGGCCAGGGCCTTTCCCTGGTGAGGGGCAGCCGGATCAAAGGCCCCCACCTGGGGAAACCACCAGATGCCGCCGTCCCTGGAGGCATCGATGAGGATGCGATATTTAATCCGGGTGTCCAGGCGGCCGATCTCCCGGGTGGAGAGGTAAAAGGGTTTGGCCTGGCCCTTTACGAGGCCGCTGGAATAAGAGACCACCTCGGTCTCCTCTGCCCGGACAGAGAAATAGTCATAGAGGCGCATAGCCCGTTCCGACAAAAGGCCGTCCTTAGATACAATGACCGTGGCCACCCGAAATTTTTTGGCCGCATCGTGGCTGGCCGGCAGCCGGGGCCCGAGGCTGGCGATAATGTCACCGACAACAAAGGAAGTCACCGGCCCTGAAAGGGTCCCGCCGGCCATGGGATCCTGGTCCTGGTTATCGAAGACAAAGTGACCGGCCACTTCAGCCGGGGGAATTAAGCCCATCAAGTAGAGGCTGAGATCGGTAAAGACCTTGGGTTCGTAATCGGCCTCCAGTTGGAAGTTCCCTCCCCCTACGTATACGATGTAAAAGTTGAAGGTAAGGCCCTGGGTATTCCGGCCCCTTCCCCAGCCCATGATGCCGGAAGCTAAGTCGGAGAGCGGCCAATGGGGAACCGCCACATCAAGGGGGGGCACGGAGAGGAAATTGACCCACTGGTGCCCCAATTCGTGTTGATAGTCCGGTGAGGCGCCGTCAAAAAATGTCGGAATCGGGAAAACGGTGTAACCCATTAACCGGCCGCTGCTGCCGTAGTCGGTGGTGTCATCCCGTATCCCCACACCGATACCCTGGACATCGTTCTTTACCGTGACGTGATGGCGGTTTTCGATGTGGGGGATTTCATAGATGATGTTGATGTAGTCGAAGTTGTCGCCAAAGTGGGTATAGAATGTACCGGTCACGTCGGCATTGTCAAAACTGCTAAAAAAACCGGGGGCAACGATATTGACCAGGTGATCGCTGTATTGAACATTGGGCGTCAGTACCTCCACCTGCACCGGCGGTACAGCCTCGGTGATAATATCGGCAAAAATGTTGATCTGGGTGCCCAATTCTTCGCCGCTGTACAGGCGCAGGTAACCGATAAAATTGCGGTTCACGTCATCGGCGGTGAAGTCGTGAAGAACCTGGGCCGCACTTAGAGTAACGGTATAGATCTCGTCAGCCGGCGCCGCATCGCCGCCTGAACCATCGTCCCGCAAATCCACATCGCTGCCGCTTTGCAGGCTCAATCTCACCGCGGAAGGCGAGCCCTCAACCCTTGCCTCCAGCACCACATCGGTCTCCATATCTTCCGCCGCCACCATTGGGGTAAAACGGTAATAAACCACATCCAGATCGTCCGGTCCCGGCGGACAACCACTGCCCAGAAGAATCAGCAGCAAAGAACAAAGCATAAAAAAAACTCTTCTCACAAGCATCCCCTTCTCTTCTTGTATCTGTACCATTTTGACCTCCTGAATGATTGTACCACAAGACCCCCCATATTCAACCCCCATCCCTTCCCGAACAACGCCTCCGCCCTTACCCGTTTTGATTCTCCCCTATCCCCCAAATTTTCCCATCCGAAAGGCCCGGCAGCCGGATATAGGCTAAATAAAGTCGTATATAGGAATAAAAAAGTTGTATTTAGAAATAATACAACCGTATATGTAAAATCCCAAACCGTATTCAGGAAAAACAACACCGCATAACGGCAAACCCCAACCCTGGTAAGTAGGGGACGCTTTACAAGATCCGTCCCCACTTCCCCCCTAAACTTTATTAAAGATTACGGAAATCTCTCTGGATCTGGAAAGGTTTCTATCGGAGGTGATTAATTTTAATTGATTTACCAGAGCGGAAGCGGCAATAAATCGATCTGCCGGATCCCGGTGAGGTAAATCAATTTTTCTACTTTCCACTGCAATTTCCCCATCTATTGGGATCTCTTTAATATTAGCCATATCTATGGCAATATGCAGCCATTCCTCGAAAGGGATATCAATGGCAATTCTCTTCTTTTCCAGCAAAATCATAAATTCCCAGATGGATATAGAAGATAGGAAAAATTCATTGGCGGTGTTCTTCAAAATTCTACTGACTTTTCCAGAAAGTTTTTCCACCTTAGAAACGCTCCAGATCCAGATATGAGTATCCAGCAAATACTTCAATGAGATAATACCTCCCACTCCATTTCATCCATTACAGGAGAAGTGATGTCGCCGATAATATTTGTCTTGCCTGTAAGACTGCCCAGCCAGGGTGAGCCTTCGACGGTCTTATGTTCTGACTTAGGGCGGGCTTTGACCATCTCTTTTATATATTCAAACAGTTGCCGTTTTTCCGAATATTCAAGTTTATTAATGGTCTGAATAATTTGATTATATTCCGCACTCGTTAACATCATGCCTCCAATACCGATTCTATTTTACACAAAAAGTCAGGATATTTCAAGAAAGGAAAATTCTAATTGAGGGGTAAAGGTGTTTTCCGCCTGTCCCTGAAACTTCTCCCCTACAATAATATTCCCACTGTCATGCCGGCACCGATGGCTGCCGCAGTAAATGCAGGTTCTCCCCTCCCCTACCGCAAACAACCGGCGCCAATGGCTGGTTAGAATAGGGATTTTTGGATGTTTTGGGGGGCGTGTTTGAAGTGTTTGAGGGCTTTGGGGGTGGCCATGCGGCCGCGGGAGGTGACTTGCAGGTAGCCCTGTTGGACCAGGAAGGGTTCGTAGACATCCTCGATGGTGTCCCTCTCCTCCTGGACAGCGGTAGACAGGGTGGAGAGTCCCACCGGGCCGCCGGAAAACTTTTCGATGATGGTGAGCAGTATCTTGCGGTCGATCTCGTCAAAGCCCTCCTCATCTACCTCTAAGGCGGTGAAGGCCAGCTCACAAATGGCCAGGTCGATTTTGCCCTCCCCCTTGACCTGGGCAAAGTCCCGCACCCGGCGCAGCAGTTTGTTGGCGATGCGGGGGGTGCCCCGGGAGCGCCGGGCAATGACCTGGGCTGCTTCGGCCGCGATTTCCACATTCAATATCCCGGCACTGCGTTTAACCACCCGGGTCAATTCCGCCAGCGAATAGAAATCCAGGTGCATCATGATGCCGAAGCGGTCCCGTAAGGGGGAAGAGAGCAGGCCGGCCCGGGTGGTGGCGCCGATCAGGGTAAAAGGATTGATATCCAGGGAGATATTCTTGGCCCCTACCCCCTGGCCGATGATGACATCTATCTGGAAATCCTCCATGGCCTTGTACAACATCTCCTCCAGCGAAGTCTTTAAACGGTGGATCTCATCGATAAACAGGATGCCGTAGGGCTCAAGGTCGGTCAGGATGGCGGTTAAATCGCCCTTTTTTTCCAGTATGGGGCCGGAGGTCTGGCGGATGTGCACCCCCATCTCGGCGGCGATGATGTGGGCCAAGGTGGTCTTGCCCAGGCCCGGCGGGCCGTAAAACAATACGTGATCCAATGCCTCGCCCCTTTGCCGGGCGCCCTTGATGTAGGTCTTCAGATTTTCAATCTTTTGGGCCTGGCCGATAAACTCCTTGATCAAGGAGGGCCTGAGGCTGCGCTCAAACTTCAGATCATCGTTGTTGTCGGTCTCCGGTTGGGGCGGTGATTGTGTCATAACTTACTGATCTTCTTTAACAGGGATTTAAACAATACTTCAAAGGAACGCTCGTCCGGATTCTCCTTGAGCAGCCTGTTCACCTGCTCCCTGACGCCTCTGGCCGGGTAGCCCAGGTTGACCAGGCCGGAGATCAGATCATCCCGCAGCCGGACATCCTCGCCCTCGGCCTTCTCCTCTGCAAATTCCAGTTTACCGGTTAATTCCAGGATGATGCGCTGGGCCGTCTTCTTGCCGATTCCCGGTACGGAACTCAAGCGGGCCACATCGCCCCCGTCCACGGCCCGGACAAATTCATCGATGGAAAAGGCAGAAATCATGGACAGGGCCGTCTTGCCGCCGATGCCGGACACGGCAATCATGCGCTGGAACAACTGCTTTTCCTTAAGGGATAAAAATCCGTAGAGGAAAAACTCCTCATCCTTTTGCCGCAGTACCGTGTGCAGCAAAACCTCTTCCATCTGTTTGATCCTGGAATAACTGGAGACAGGTGTCAATACCTTCAGCACCAGGCCGCTGCCGGTATCGACATGGGTCTCACCGGGCAGGACTGCCAATAACTTGCCTTTGACTGCGGATATCATCTTAAGAATAGGGCGTGGCAATAAGCCACGGCTAAGGCATCGCTCTCGTCGCCGCCCAGGTCTTTTTGCTTTAAATCCAGCAGGGTCTTTACCATGCGCATGACCTGCGGTTTCAAGGCACTGCCGCTGCCGGTGATCGCCAATTTGACAGCCCGGGGCGAATAGGTCTTCAAGCCGATGCCCTTCACGAGCAGGGAACCCAGCACCACCCCCCGGACCGTGGCAATCATACTCATGGACCTGACGTTTTTACCCAGGAAACCCTCCTCGATGGCCGCCTCGTCAATGGAAAATCTAACGTAGATGGCCTGCAGCCGCTTCCACAAATGGGCCATTCTTTCATAAAAGTCCTTCTTTTTTAACCGAATCTCTTCGGAATAAATATAGTCGATATTGCCCTTTTCCACGCCTACCAATCCCACGCCGAAGCGGATGGAGCCCGGATCAAAACCGATGACCGTCATCAACCATTCTGATAGGCTTCGATCTCTTCATCCGAAATGTCGAAATTGGACCAGACATCCTGCACATCGTCCAGATCTTCGATCTTTTCGGCCAATTTCAACATCTGCTGCGCCTGCTTCCCCTCCAGTTTGACATAGGTAGAGGGAATCATCGATAGCTCGGCGGAAACGGGTTCGATATTTTTAGCCTTGATGGCCTGCAGCACCGCATCAAAATCCTTCACCTCGGTAATCACCTCATAATTGTCTTCCTCGGTCTTCATGTCTTCGGCCCCGCTTTCCAGCACAATCTCCATCAATTCGTCTTCGCCGATGGCATCTTCGGCCACAAGGATCAACCCTTTCCGGGAAAACATCCAGTTCACACACCCCTGCTCCCCCAGCCGGCCGCTGTACTTGTCGAATACATGACGCACCTCGGCCACGGTTCGGTTCTTATTATCCGTCAGGGTCTCCACGATGATGGCCACGCCCCCGGGCCCATAGCCTTCATAACCAATCTCCTCATAATGAACCCCCTCCAGTTCACCGGTGCCCCTCATGATGGCCTTCTTGATATTATCGGCCGGCATATTGACGGACCGGGCCCCCTCGACGGCGTGCCTCAGGCGGGAGTTGGCTTCCGGGTCACCGCCTCCCATTCTGGCGGCCACGGCGATTTCCTTGATATAGCGGGTAAAAACCTTACCCCGTTTGGCATCGGCGGCCGCCTTTTTATGCTTGATGGAATGCCATTTAGAATGACCTGACATATTTAACTCCTTATGGTAAATTTTTTTAATTCCTCCGACAGGTATGTCTCGGGGAATCCGTTTCGGGCCTCATCCAGCATCCTCTCCAGATCGGAATCGGAGTAATCCGGATCGTAGTGAAACAGGAAGAGTTTCCCGACCTTACCCGCCAGGGCATTGCGGACAGCCATGGAATAGGTACTGTGGCCGAATCCCTTTTTTGAATTTTTAGGACCGGCATAATCGTGATCAAAATACTGGGAATCGTGAATGAGCACATTGGCCCCCTTGATAAAATCGGACACCCCCCGATCGAAACCATCCGGCGACTCCACATCGGTGGCAAAAACGAATTTAAAATTGCCGGTCTTCAATTTATAGATCAACACCCCGCAAATGGGGTGAGAATTTTCTTTGATAAATTCAATGTGCAGATCCGAATCGACGGTAACCATATTCTTCTCTTCGGGTCTCAATTCAAAGAAGTTCAGCCCGGCCTTAATACCGTTGTTGCTGATGGGGGAAAAGGGATGGTTAAACAGGGAATAAACCGCTGCCTTCAGGGAGATATTTTTGTAGGCCGGGCAGTAGATGTCGAGTTCATAGTTTTTATCAAAAATCGGCTGGAAAAAGGGCAGGCCCTGGACATGATCCAGGTGGAGGTGGGTCAGGAATATCGTCATCTTCTTGATGTCGCTCTTTTTCTCCTTCAAATAGCTGCCGATATTGATGATCCCGGTACCGGCATCGAAAATCAGCACCTGCTCCCCCATCTCCACCAGGATGGAGGATGTATTGCCGCCGTATTTGAGGATGTCTTTGTTGGCCACCGGGTAGCTGCCCCGGCACCCGTAAAATGTATAATGTAATTCCGGCATGAGCGTCTACAAGCGATCCTTCAAGATTTTATATACACACAGGTCCCCGCACATGGAACAGGCATCGGTGCTGGAACTCCGTTCCTGCCTGACCTGCCGGTACTTCTCCGGGTCGATGCAGTACTTCTCCTGTTCCTGCCAGTTTAAATCCCGGCGGGCCGCAGCCATCCGGTTGTCCAGCTCCATACTGCCGGGAATCCCCTTGCCGATATCCGCCACATGTGCGGCGATCCTGGAGGCGATGATGCCGTTCTTCACATCCTCCTCATCCGGCAGCCCCAGGTGTTCGGTGGGGGTCACGTAGCAGAGGAAATCGGCCCCGGCGGTTCCGGCAATGGCGCCGCCGATGGCAGAGGTGATGTGGTCATAGCCGGGCGCGATATCGGTCACGATGGGCCCCAGTACATAAAAGGGCGCCTCGTCGCAGATCGACTTCTCAATCTTGATATTCATCTCCACCTGATCGATGGGCAAATGCCCGGGACCCTCCACCATTACCTGGACCCCCGCTTCCCGCGACCGTTTCACCAGTTCTCCTAAGGTCAACAACTCCTCCACCTGGCCCCAATCGGTGCCGTCCGCCAGGCAGCCGGGCCGCAGGCCGTCGCCCAGCGACAGGGTGACGTCGTACTCCCGGGCGATCTCCAGTAGGCGGTCGAAATGTTCGTAAAAGGGATTCTCTTTACCGTTGTGAAACATCCAGCCGGTGAGGAGCGACCCGCCCCGGGACACGATGTCGGCCCGCCGCTTCTGCTGCCGGATCTTCTCCACTGCGGCCCGGGTCAGACCGGCATGGATGGTCATGAAATCGACCCCGTCTCCGGCCTGCTCCTTGATGTAGACCAGCATATCGTCGATCGTCATATCCACGAAGGGCCGGCCCCTGGCTGCCTCGCTCCTGGCCATCTGGTAGATCGGGACATTGCCGAAGGGTATGGTGGAGATGGCAAGCAAGGCCCGGCGGATGCGGCCGATATCGCCGCCGGTACTGAGATCCATGACCGTATCGGCCCGGTATTTGATTACATTATCGATCTTCTTGATTTCATCGTCGATCTGGGCAAAATCCCCGGAAGTCCCGATATTGGCGTTGACTTTTGTGCGCAGGTGCTTGCCGATGCCGATGGGGCTCACGTTCTTATGGTTCTTGTTGACCGGCACCACCACCCTACCACCGGCAATCAATGTCCGCAGCCGCTCCTCGGTAATACCCTCTTTTTGGGCCACGATCTTCATTTCTTCGGTGATGGTGCCGTTCTTCGCACTCTCTAACTGGGTCATATTGTCCTCATCATGACCAATATTAACTTATTTTTAACCTTAAATCAAGACAACAACCCCCAAATCCACCTTTTTCATCCCCATACTTAAATAAAAATCCAATTAGCAAACATTACCGGATCTAATCCCGACGCCGCCGACGAATTTGCTCCAAAAGCATAGAAACTTCATCCAGCACTTCCGATCCCAGGTCCGCCAATGTGAAATTTGACTTACCAAAAATGCGCTCAACTCGACTAAAAAATTGAGACTCTTTCCTCTTGAGGTAGTCTGAATACCACCGATCAAAAACATTCGACTTAAAACTTTGTACCTTTTTCCCTTGTTCAATTGCAAGAGCTAAGTCTTCAATCAAGGCTTCCGAGTCTCGGTTAACTTCAAGCAATTGTTCTTCCCGAACAGATTTTATAAAACGGCGTAAGCCTGAGTTCTCTTTAAATTGAGTGATCATTGCAAGAAATTCCACCCCTGACATTCTTTTATCTGCCTGTGGTTTCCACTTCCACCAACACCACTGAATCAAGCTTTTTAGTTTGGTATACATGAATATCATAAACAGAAGTACTGATGGAAGTGAGATAAAAACCAACATCAAAAATCCAATAAGCCAGAATAACCATTTGATATAAAAGTGGGCCAACAAAAAAAGGCCAGGAAAACAGATCCCAATTAGAGTCGCTTTTATCAATATTTTCCAGTCTTTTATAAACTTAACAAATTTCTCCCCATCACTATTTGTTGAACGAAAAAGCAATGTTATGGGCATCACAGGCCACCAAAGGGGATGAATAAATCGTCCTTTTTTAACTGCGGATAAGGCGCTTGGCGACCATGCCACAAAATAAAAGCAAACTAATATGAGTAAAAAAAAGGGATAAAAGGAGATTGTTATCTTTTGGAATGCAAAAACAGAAAATATAAATTGTAGCAGCATGAATTTAATCATTATTTCCATAACCGCAAATGTCATATTATAGGCATTAATCTCAAAATCACTATCAATAAAAGAACGAATTAATACTCGCAACCCCCAAAAATATGAAACCGGAAGTATTAAAATGGACAATGAACTTATTGTGAACAACTTTATAGAAAAATCCCTACCACTAATACCAATAACCATAAGAAGAAATATTAAAACATGCAAAATTGCTTCAATATTTGGAAGTCGCTGAAGGAGATTCATGGCAGAGAGAAATTTATCTGGTTTATCAAGACGAGATAGATGTGCTTTGACCGCCAGACGCTCGCGTTTTAAACGCCCATCTGCCAAAAGCCCCATCAATGACTGACGAATCCACCTGGCAATATCAGCGGGGATTTCGGGTAAACGAGCTGCCTGGCGATAGGCAACCTCTTTAAGCCATTGGCTTCCGCTGGTAAAAGCGTTTCGCAGCAGCCAGGTTAATACAGGACGGGACATAATACCGGCTACCTCTAATCCGCATTTTCGGTCCGAAAGGGTCCCCGTTTCGTTGACCGATACGATTATTCGGGCGGCCAGCATCTTTATATCTTCCGGCAGGTCATCCAGATGACTGCCAAAACCATCCTGCAAAAGTTCCAGGATATGAAGAGTCCCTTTTGCCCAGGAGAATGGTTCGGGGATCTTTTCATTACTCTTCCCTCTCTTCTCTTTCTCTTCGCTGGCAGAAGCCTGAACATATGCCAGCGGCTCTTTGATTAAACCGGGAGTTTTAGAGACAAGATCATTAAGAAAGCGACGGGCCTCATCTAAGAGGGGAGATAGTACTTCCTGGGGTTGAGTCTGACACATCACAACAGCCGCTTCACGCCACCGGGCATCCGTTAAAAGCTGGTCCGGCCTGACTAAATCGGGGTTGCGCATTAACACACAGGTGGCAAAATATTCCTGAAACCTGCGGTGAGAAAAGGTGAAGGCCTTTGATTCCCCCGCAGAGGTGGCCGTTTCAGACCGGGCCAATTTGATATATTCCAGGGCGTCCAGATATGTGTCGAGGCGTTTAATATTAATAACCCGATGATCTGCACTTATTAATACATCTTTTAAACTCTGCCGGCTGGGGCTGAGACCGATATCCCGATTGGCCGTCATAGAGAAGGCAACGGTTTCCGCCGCATTTCTCACCTCTTGGGGTTTGAGATTATAACGCCTTGATAATCGTTCTTTATCACGGACCAGACGGTTCTCAATGTATGTCTCAAATACATGATGAGTGTTATGGGGAAACGATTGGCCGGACTTCATATTCTCACACAATAGTCCCAGAAACATGGGATTATTCGCCATCGAACGAATTTCGGGCAACGCCAATTCCAACTGCCCCACAATCTCTTTTTCCACCTTAGTTTCAAGATTAGCCCTTTTAATAAGTTCAAGACGTCGTTTCTCGGAAAGCGGCAAAATACGAAATCGAGGCCATCCCAATCTGCCTGGTCCTCTAAATTGACGTGAAGCGATGATGCCCCGGCATTGATTCATTCCATGCAAAAAATCGGAAATAGCATCTCCATACCTCCTGATAATTTCATCAGCTTCAGTCGAACTCAATACTTCGGGAAGCTCATCAAAGGAATCGAACAGGAAAAGCCAGGTGCTATTCCGTAATCCCGGTACAAACTCCTTCTCTAAAAACTCCTCGATATCACGATCGTTCCCAGGGTTCAAGGTATTCAACACAAATGTTTCGATTAAATTCCTATCAATTGGCTCTCTCTTTTGACGGTTAAGCTCCTTGAGATTGATGTAGATAGGTATAACAGCGTTGATATTTTTTGCCTTTATTGCGCGGCGAGCCATAGATTGGGCAACATATCGAAGGGCCACACTTTTGCCAGATCCGGGTTCTCCCTCCAATAGAATCAATCGTTCCCGACTCGATTCAAGGGCCTTTGAAAGAGAATGTTCCCGCCGAAGGCCCCCTCGATTTTTCTTTAGAAACGGGATCAGGCTAAATACTCTTTCTCTTCCCTCCGCCTCGACTTCAGCCTCAAGTTCTGCAAATCGAGATTCACTCCAGTCTTCCCAGTCGCATAATTTTTTGATTTTATACTCAATGTGATTGGCAAACTGTTGGCGGCGTTTCCTTCGCCGTCTCTTTTCGGCATCATAGAAAATAGGCTTGACATCCTTGTTCCAGAGTCTTTTTATCTTGCTCAAGAAAGAAAGAAACACCCATATAGCAAATATTATAAACAGAACCAGAAAAATGTAACCAAATATCTGGGGTACTATAGGGGGAATTTTATCCCTAAAGATTAACACTAAAATAGATTCTACAATTTTAGGAAAATCTGGCATTTAAGTTCACCTCCTGAGTCGAAGAGAAGCCATGTTCAAGGTTCTTCGTAGTGATATACAAAAAAATTTACCTGGTTTTTTGCTCTTTGGATTCATCCTGATTAGTTATGATCTGTTCCAACTGTTTTAGGTATTCCTGGGCTGCTTTCAGCCACTCTTTAACCTCCGCTTCCTTAAACTCGATAAAATCTGCATAATCGCCTTTTTGTCTAAAGTCAAACATCCTGGAGAAAAATTTCCCGATCTCAACGTCAACAATGCCTGTTTTAACAAAATGTTCATTAAACATGGATCTTATACCGGAATGCTTTGCAGAAGAGAGGTTCCTTGTCAGCAGCAATGCGGTTACCTCATAGAAGAGTGCATAGTAGATGCGGTTTACTGTAGAAAAAAAACTCCCGGTATCAAACAGGGTGGAGGCATCTTCGAGGGTTTTGGCGGCCTTTTCACGGCGGTATTTGATGAGGTCTTTTTTCCAGTTCATAGACGCTGGGCTTCTTTCCGGAGGTTCTGGTAGAAGGGCATTACCCGGGCCTGGCGGGAGGACCAGAATTTTTGGGAAAAGACAATGATGCCAAAGACCACATTGTATTTCAACTCCACTTCATAGGCCAGGTTGATGATATCCTCCTCCAGGGCGGTATCCACCTCCCCCGGCACCAGGACCAGGATGTCGATATCCGAATCGGTGCGGTAGTCGCGGCGGGCCACAGAGCCAAAAAGATAGAGTTCTATTCCATCCCCCAAAGATTCTCTTAAAATCTTCTTTAATTCCGTCACCGATTCGTTAATATTCTCTATATCCATGTTGTTACCCGACAAAACTACGCTATCAGTATAGTATTTTAGCCCAAAATTGTCAATTACTCAAAAAATTTCCGCCGCGTCTGGTATTCTGGTATGGAAATACGCTGCTGCGTTTTCAAAGAATATACTGGTTGCTGTTTTAGGGGACGTAGACGAGGCTGACGTAACCGTCGCTTTGCCAGTAGTGGTTGCTTTCGTTGCGGAAGGCCTCGGTGTTGTAAATGTAAAAGTAGTCGTAGTAAACCGTGTACCCCTTACCAGCGGCAATCTGGAGGGCCTTATGCTCGGCATCCTCGCTGTAGCCGCAAACAGTATCCCAGGGGGGATTAAAGTCAAAGTGGGCAGAGGCGATCACATAGTGACCCCAGCCGCCGCTGCCGTCAAAGTAATCGGTGGAGGGGGCATAGATCCGCAGGTGCAGGGTATCGCTGTCGCTGCCGTCGGGTCCGCCAAAGGTGACCGACACCTTGGTACCCATGTCGGAATCCCATTTGGTACCGCTGCCGATATCATAGGCTGCATACTTGGTACTGGCAATGGTAAGGCCGCCGTAGATGCTCTTCACCTTATTGACGGTGGCATTGCCGTAAAAGACGATCATGATGGGCCAATCCACGTTGGTACTGGATATACTCTTACTGTTAAAGTCATAATTAACCCAACTCTTGCCACCGGCATTGATCCAATACAGGGTATTGTAGGTAGTGGCACTGACCCGGGAAGGATTCAGTTCATCGATCAACTCATCGGCAGGCTCTGCGGTGATGGGTATCATGGGCGGCTGGGGCAGCACGTCCACGCCGGGGGTGACACTGCCGTAATCAACGGCATCACTGTAGTGCCTTACTTGTGGGTGGGAACCCAGCAAAAAGAAAACCATACAAAACGATAAACACACGACAAAAAGCCTTGACTTCATAGGATCCTCCTTTTTTCTTTAAAATTTTCACCTCGATGCATATGTTCCTGAATACCAGATGCTACCCTATTTCTCACCACAAATCAAGATGGTGACAAAAAACCGTCACCGTCAGGATAGAGTGAGATTAATGGTTGGGGGGCAGGATCAGGGGGAGGACAAAATCGGTGTCGGTGGAGGTGATGCGCTCGCCCTTGCCGCCGTCGTCGTCGAGGTCGGTACCCAGGCTGTAGAGGATCTGTTTTTCACTGTTGTAGATGTAGGGTTTGCCGGAGCAGGGGTCCAGCAAGGTCCGGTAGGTCTCCAGGCTGTTTAAGGTATCCTGGACCGGCTTCTCCGGGGAGTGGTTTAAGCGGAATTCGGCCGAGATTTTGGTCATGTCATAGAGGGCTTTGGCGTAATAGGATTTTAAAACGATAGTACTGTAATTGGTCAAGGCATTACTCTCCAGGATGACCTTTCCCACCGGATTTTGCACCCACCAGAGCCAGCCGCCCAATGCCTCTCTGTCGATATCTTCATACTTCCATGACCAACCACCCTCCCGGCGGTACGGCAGCCTCTCTTCATTGTCGACGGCAGCGGACATCACATCGAATACATACTTTTTAGTGCGGTTTTTTTGCATGAAGAGGTGAAGCAAAATTCCCTCGCTCCACTTATTATACTCCTGGTAAATGTCCGCCTCGACATATCGATCCCAGATCAGGTACTCGGTGATAAAGCAATTGCGGGTGCCGAACTCTTCATAGGTCATGTCCGGTAAACCGTCAAGCACCTGGCTAAAGACCTGGCGGGGACAGTCCGGATGGGCCATCAGGCTGGCAAGGGCCTGGAGGGACATACGCAGAACGGCTTTGCCGATCAGGTTGGTAATTAAAATGCGGGAGCCTCTGACGGCCCGCTTGCAAAAATCCACCTGATCCAGGATGGCTGCCGCGCCCTGCTGCCAGTTGCCGTCCAGGGCATCCAGCATGTTCATGCCGATATATATCCTGGCGACCCTGAGCCAGGCCAGCAGGTTGGGAATCGGCGATCTATAGTTCAGCCGGCTGAAGTCTTCAAACACCGGACTGTCGATCAGGCGCCGGTACCGGTGCAGCAGCAGATCAAATCTGTCCCGGTTCAGAATGATTTTCCGGCGGTTTTTCAGGATGTAGTCGTTCCACAAGCTTGTTTCATCGGGAAAATTCAACCAGGGGTAGTGCCCGGAGGACCCTTTGGGGCTGTCCAGAAAGGGCTCAAATGTCAATTTTTGCCAATCCTTTAAATATTTTTCATTATCGCAGCGGGAATCATGGTAGCGGCGGTACTTTAAGATAATCTCCGGGGACTCGACATCTACCGCCGGCGGCTCCAGCAGGGTGCAGAGCCGGTAGAAACCGTTGCCGGCATCAAAGGTGGCGGGCCGCAGATCTTCTGTCGTAAAGGCCTGCGGATTGTCACCGGCATCGAAGCGGTTGATCACCAGCCAGACCAGCAGCAAGCCGAGCAGCACCAGGCCGATCCGGCCAATATACTTCTTTAAAAACCGGTAGGACATATTGCTTAAGTCAACCTTCTTAAAGGTGAATACGAAACCCAGGAAGAAGACAACGGAGATCAGGAAAAAGACATGCAGCGATACCCGGGCCAGGGTCAACCGGTCCAGCAGCGATGAATAGGAGTGAAAGCTGCCGGCCAGCACATTGGTGATGGATAAAATGATCAGGAACAGCGAGAGAAAAATAAAGGAGTTGTAAACGATATTGAGGATATTATTACGATGCAGCAGCGACAGGGAGGAGAAGAAGAAAAAGATGGCCAGGAACAGGGGGACAAAGACCGGCGGTTTCAGCAGCAGCGGATAGCGGGCAAAGGCAGCGGCAAACAGCCCGTAAATAGCGAGATAAGCCAACAGCGCGGCCACACGGGGCAGCAGTTTATAGGCCAGGATTTGCCAGCGGCCGAGCCGCAGGGAAAATAGATATTCAAAGCTGTCCTGGTTTTTCTCCTCGGCAAAGAGGGAGGAGCCCAGGTAAAGGGCGATGAGCAGCAGGATAATTTCCAGCAGGTAACACAACAGTTCATTAAAGGTGACCCCTTGATGGCCGCCCATTTCGAGGACCAGCAGGGAAAACACAATCGTCGCCGCCGCCACTGATAGGGACATTAAAAATATCCGCAGGGTATCCAGTATCTCTTTTCTAAGCATATTCTCCTCCAATAAAGGCTTTGATAATCTCATCGAGGTTGAGATCCACCACCTTCAACCCGCCTTTGGTTTTGGCTGCCAGATCCGGGCTAAAGGGGTAGACATAATATTCAAACCGATCGGCATAGTGCCGGTTATACAGACTGGGTATGCCGGAAATCTGCTCAGCGGAGACGAGCTTTTTAACCTTAGCCTTTAATACATCGATGGGCTCGTCCACCGCCACCCGGCCATTTTTTAACAGGATGACCCGCTGGGGAATTTTTTCGATGTCATGGTAGTTCAGATTGACCAGGATCAAGGTGACATTTCGCCGGGCAATACATTCCAGCAACCGGTTCAGGAACATCTCCCTCAAGAAGGCGTCGATGGAATGGATCACCTCATCGATCAGCAAGATATCCGGCTGGGCCGCCAGTATTAAACCGAGATGAAAGATCAACTTCTGGCCGGCCGACAGGTCGCCTATTCTCTGGTCCGGCTGCAAATGGGCTTGCTCCATCAGGCTCATGTCGAACTCCCCGATCCGGTATACCCGGGAGTGAAAACGAATGGCAGACGAGAGGGTCATATTTTCATACAGATGCATCCGGTCCGATATAAAACCGATCTTACTCCGGGGATCGGGCCCCAACTTTTCCGAATAGTGAATGCTTCCCCGGTGTGGAAAGAGGACACCGGCCATCAGCCTCAGCAGGGTGGTCTTGCCGGTGCCGTTGATGCCGGTGATGAGAGTGGTCTCCCCCTCTTTGATGTGGAGATTAAAATCCCTAAAAACCCCTCTCCTGCCATAGGCAAAACCCATGTTTTCGATTTTAATCATGATGATTCTCCTTCAAGTATTTCTGCAGCTCCAACAGCAGATCCCGGGCGCTAAAACCCATGGCCGCCATTTTTTTCAAAAAACCGGTAACCTCCCGCCGGAGGAGTTCTGTCTGTCCGGCCGTCACCTCGGCGGGATTGGCCCTGACAAAATAACCGGAGCCCCGGCGGGAATGCAGGAGGCCTTCGCTCTCCAGTTGATTGTAGGCCTTCATGATGGTGATGGGATTGACGTGGTGAACGTTGGACAACTCGCGGATGGAGATGAGTTGATCGCCCTCCTTGAGCGTCCCGTTAAAAATGGAAATTTTGATGGCGTCCTTAATTTGTTCATAAATGGGCACCGCGGACTTGACATCCACTTTTAGGTCAAAGGATTTGGTCGCATATTTTTTCATTGCCTCACCTACTGTTATGCTAATATACAACAGTAAAGTGATTTTGTCAACAAAAAAATAAAACTTTTAATCCCCCCACCCCTTAACTTCCTAAAAAGGATAAAAAATCAATTTGGGTTGACAAATAAGTAATAAACATTTACCATACTAACATGGAGCATAAATAGGAGGACTAAATGGGGAAGCAAAAAATATCCATCATCCTCTCTCCTCAACTGCTGGAAGAGATGGCAAATTATGTGGGAGAACGAAAAAGGAGTCAATTCATCGAACAGGCAGTGCAGCGGGAGCTTAAACGGATCAAAAAAGAGAAATTGATCCAGGCTTACCGGGAAGCAGCCCGGGAAGCGGACCAGGAGAATCAATTCTTCGAAGGAGTCAGCGGCGATGGAATTTCCGAAGCGTGGTGATATCTACCTGGTTAACTTTGATCCCACCATTGGCCATGAGGTTAAGAAAGCCCGGCCGGCTGTCGTTATCACCAATGATATCAACAATGAATTCTCTCCCGTTCTAACCGTTATCCCATTATCCAGTAATGTCAGCCGTGTTTATCCATTTGAGGTCTTTTTGCCTGCCAGTGAGGAAGGTGTAGGGTTGACTAAAGATTCTAAAATAATGGTCAACCAGATTAGAACCGTAGACAAAAAACGTCTGATCAAAAAATTATCCACAATATCTCTCGATATCATTAAAGAAATCGAATCAGCCATAAAGCTCCATTTCGACATGGAATAAGAGAGAGGAGAAGGGGAACTCTTCACTTTTTAAAACATCTTGAGGAAGATGAAGTAGACGACCAGGCCCTTGATGCCGTTGCTGACCACCGGCAGGCCCACCTCGAAGCGGAGTATGCCCTTCAGCCAGGGGATATTCATGGTGCCCGACAGGGCCGCACCGGAGAAATAGGTGTTGCGGTAGGCCCGGTAAGGGCTGGTGACCCAGATGGAGTCGTAACTGGCCTCCAGGCGAAAGGCCCGGCCCAGGCTGTATCCGTAGGACAGGTTCAGCATGAAGGCCCGGCTGGCCTGGACGACCCCGGACATGTAGCCGTGCAGGTTCAACTCACTAAAAAAGCCAAATTCGTAGGCACTGAACCGGTCCAACCGCCGGCCGTCAAAATAACCGGCCGTTAGATTGAACTTCCTGAACTTAGACAGGAAAAAATCCCTGGTCAAAACTGCGCGCCAGCGGAGATAGGATCTCTGGTTTTGATCGTATCTGCCGTTTCCCGGCCGGCCCCAGAATTGCCACTTGCCCCGGCGGGCCACCTCCCCCCACAGGGCCAGGCGACATCCCTTAAAATTGACCGTCAGCCGCGAGCGCCAGCCCAAAGTAAAGGTACTGGGGGGCAGGATAAAGTCGTCAGTTGTGGTTTTGGCACGGGAAAACCCGGTGTATTCCAGGAAGAAAAAGGAGGAAAATTTGAAATAGGGGCCCAGCGGAATCCCGGTATTGACCTGGAAGCGCACGGGCCAGCGCTTCAGCCTCTCTGCCTCCATCTCGGTGCCCTGTTGATAGATGCGGTTGGCAAAGGGAAAGGCCACGGCCACCAGGTTGGCCCCCAGGTCCATTTTAGTACCCAGAAAGGCGGGATCGCTGTAATTGGCCGTCAGCATGGCGCCGCCAAACAGGACGTTAACCTGGCGCCCCTTGCCGCCCAAATCGAAGTTCATGTAGTTGACCCCCAGTATGGGGATGGGGTAGTCAAAGGAGCTGTCGTAAAAGCCGCCCACCAACCCGAATAGTTGGGATTTTTTCGTCTTAGGCTCCAGCGAGCGGGTACCGCTCTTTCGATCTTTAACCAGGTACCTCAATCCCTTCTGGGTGTCCCGCACCATCTGGAAATCCGAGCGGTAGGCTTCTGCCCTTAAGTCGTCGAAGTCCGGCGGGTTGACGACCACGTCCGACAGGCTGACCCGGCGCTCCACATTGGTGATGCGTCCGGCAGTGGAGAAGACCTGGTGGCCGGTGACCGTCAGGGGCAGCCGGATCTCCCCGCCGGGTTTGAGAGGCTTGAATATACGGGTCTCCACATTGGAGAGAACCTCGCCCTTTAGATGGAGTTGAATCAGGTGCTCCTTGAGTACGGCAAAGGTCCCGGCATGGATCCAGATTCTGCCCCGGCAACTGGAGACGGCTTTGCCTTCCCGGCGGGGGCTAAAATCGATGACATAAGCCGGCTGCCCGGCCACCGTGGTTTCGCCGGCCAGGGAGTACCGGTAGGCCTCGGTCAGGTTGATATCCAGGGGCAGTATGTTGACCTTTTCCGGCTGCAGCAGCGGTATTTTAGGCACCTGGGTACTCTTCCATTTGACCCCGTTAATAAAAAATTCCTGCCATACCCAGTCGTAAGGCTCATTTCGCCGGGCAAACACCGGGCCTTTAATCGTCAAATCAAAGGTCTGGTTGAGGTTGGCAATGCGCAGCCGCATCGAGGTGGTCATGGTGGCGGTAAAACTCCTTAATTTAAGTTGTTGACGGGCCTTCCAGGCCCGGACCCGGGCAATGATCTCGGCTGCCGACAGCCGGTATCTGCCGGTCACCTCGAGATTATAGCGGGAATCGCCCCGTTTGGTCTGGCGGGGGACGAGGTGCAGGGCAAAACAATCCCCATTGAGACTCAACATCAGGGCGCCGGCGTTTTTGTGGATTTTAAATACCGCCCGCTCACCGCTGAGTAAATTTTCCACCACCGCCCGTTTGTACAGGCCCTCTTTTAATACAATCCTCACCTCTTCGTCCCGGCCGTCCCCCAGGAACAGAACCGGGGCATGATCGTTGGCCCGAAAAAACAGGGGGTGGGCCGAAGACGAGCTATCCCCGTGCCGGACTTCTATCGTACTGCCGTCCTGGTAGAGATCCTGCTGCCAATAGAATGAAAAACGCCACAACAGGGGATACAAAATATCCGCTCGCCTGAAGGGAATCACCAGCAGGGAGGTATTGGCTGCGTCGACGATATTGTCTTCCAGGATACCGGCGAGAATCCGGCAGGGATCGAGATCCTCTTCCTCCTCCCCTCCCCCAGCCGGGAGGTTGGCCGCTTCCCAGAAATGCAGGTGGGGGGCCTTAGCCAGGAGCCTGTGCCGGATTTTTTCATTGGCCCCGGTGTCCAGGAAAAAGCAGTCGAAATAGGGAGAGGTATCCGGGCTGGTGGCCAGGGTTTCCAGCAGGGTCAGGTCAAAGGCACCGTCAGCCCCATCGCCGCAGGCAGCGGCGATGCGGATGCCCGGGCGGATGCCCCGGGCCAGGGAGGCGATCCGTTTGAGGGTGTAGGCCAGGCGGTTAAAATCCTCAATCTCCTGCCAGCCCCGCAGCGATAGATGGGAGATGTTCTGGAAAGAGGAGAGCAGCGCACCCAGGCGGTCCAGGCTTTGATCGGTTACGGCCTCCCCATTGCCGGAAAATTCCAGTTGCAGCAGCACCGGGATACGGGGGGGCGGCAATAGGGGGGCAGCGGTCCCCGGCTCAGGCGGAAAAGGCAGCGACACCATCAAGAGCGGCGGCTGCCCGGTTTGACTAAAAAGTCCCAGCAAATCCCACTCGACCGGCTCACCACTGTTTTGCACAGCCAACCGCAGCGGCACGGCCGCCGCAACTTGAAGGCCAACTACCATCAACCAGCACCAGACCAACCGCTTCACCAATCTAACACCTCCCATACCTTGTCCGGCTACGCCCTAAAATAATACCGAACTCCCACCAAAAACACAAGCCCTTTCACACATTTTATCGTTTTAACCAGGAATTCAGAATACAGAATGGAGCTAAATTCTTGAATTTTCACAGCCATTCTGATAAAATTTTTACATGCAAAGAGATGGAGATATTTATCGTCAGCCAAAGAGACCACACATCCGCTCATTCCATGTCTCTTTTTTTGGTTTATTTCTGCTCTTGGGGATGCTGTTTACGGTGTCAACGGAGATATACTGCCAATATACCGGCCTTAAATATCTCAAAAACTACAGCCGGCAAGAGTATGGACAACATCCCCAGAACTGGTCGATTCTCCAGGACAAGCGGGGCATTATATATGTAGGTAACAACGGCTGTGTACTGGAATTTGACGGCACCGCCTGGCGGTCTATTGCAATCAAAGATAACGGTCCTGTCCGTTCCCTGGCCATTGATGAAACCGGTACGATTTTTATCGGCAGCATCAATGAAATCGGGTTTTTGGCCCCCGACTCCAACGGGTCGCTGGGATATAGATCCTTGCGTGAGCACCTAAATGATGAGAAAATAAGCTTTTCCGCAGTCAAGAGAACCCACTCTACCCCCCAGGGCATCTACTTCCAGGCAAAGGAATTCCTCTTTCGCTGGCATAAAGGAGGCTTCAGAAAATGGACCCCCCAATACCAATTCGATTCCTCTTTTGTGCAGTATGGGACCCTTTTTATTCGTGACGGTAAGCGGGGGCTTTTGCAATTGGTAGGTGATGAACTCAATCCCGTAACCGGCGGCGATAATTTTGCGGAAGCCGAGATCTTTATGATGGCCCCTTACGACAATCACCGCCAAAAACTCTTCATGGCCACCCGGTCGAAGGGATGTTTCCTGTACGACGGCAAGGCGGCCTACCCCTTCCCCACCCAGGTGGATGGCTATTTGAAAGAAAAAAAAGTGTGTCACGGCATCCGTCTCTCATCCGGCGATTATGCCCTGGCAACCCTGGCAGGGGGATTGGTCATCATCGATGCCCGGGGGCGGCTAAAGCAAATTTTTGACAAAAAAACCGGCCTGCAGGACGACAATGTCAAGTACGTATTTGAGGATTTCCAGGGGAACCTGTGGCTGGGGCTGGATTACGGGATCGCCAAAATCGAATACCACTCCCCATTCTCCCTTTACGACGAGAGGGTTGATTTGCCAAAAATGGTTTTATCAATGGCCCGGCACCAACAGGCCCTGTATGTCGGCACCAAAATGGGATTATGGCGGATGGCACCTACTGGCGAAAAATTCCAGAAGTTCCCCGGTATAGACAGCAACTGCTGGTGCCTGCTCTCCACCGGCGATACTTTACTGGCAGCGACTTCCGATGGGGTATTCCAGGTGGACACCCACGGCAAGAGGAAAATTACCGCAGGCAAAACGTATGTCCTGCATCCCTCCGGCAGCGACAAACGGCGTATCTGGGCGGGCACAGACAAGGGAGTGACATCTTTACGGCGAAAAGACCTGCGCTGGGCCGAAGAGTTTGCTATCGAAAAAAATATAAATAGAGAAATCAGAACCATTGTTGAGGATGGGAAGGGGAATCTATGGTTGGGGGCCAACGCGGGAGTGGCTTTTAAATTAAATTTCCCATCCTATATCAAAGAGCCCGTCATCAACCGATTTGGCGAATCCCACGGGCTGCCGCCTTCGGAAATCAGGGTCTTTGGGGCAGCCGGTAACGTCGTGTTTGCCACCCAGAGGGGAATCCTCCGTTTCGATGAACCCAGCGGCCGTTTTATGCCGGACTATACCCTGGGCAATCAATTCCGGGAGGTGTTTTACATTGCCGAAGACCAACACCAAAATATCTGGCTTCATTCGAAAAGCAGAACCTACCATTTCATTCACCAACCGGATGACACCTACCGGGTAAACGAGATTCCATTTTTAAAACTTCCCCGGGTCCAGGTCAATGCAATATTCTTCGACGACGATGCCGTATGGTTGGGCAGCCATGATAATTTAATCCGCTTCGATACCGGTTACCCCAAAAACTACCGTCAGAACTTCCAGGCCCTGATTCGCAGAGTTGTAGTGAATGGGAAAACGATAATCTATGCCGGCAATCACAGGCCAAAGGGTGATGGCAGAGAGCCATTGGCTTCGGTTTTGCCCTACAAAGAGCGGAACCTTCGTTTTGAGTGTGCCGCGCCATTTTTCGAAAACGAAACATCCACCATGTATAGATACTTACTGGAGGGATACGACAAAGACTGGTCCGACTGGAGCGCCAAGACCCAGGAAAATTACACCAATCTCGATGCCGGGGAGTACACATTCCGGGTGCAAGCCCAGAATGTGTATAGACACAAAAGCCGGGAAGCTATCTATCAATTTAAAATCTTAACCCCCTGGTATCAAACCTGGTGGGCATTTTTAATGTATATTTTTTTATCCCTGATGCTTCTCTATATTACCGTCAGGTGGCGCTCCCGAAAACTTCAACTGGAAAAGCAGAGGCTGGAACAAACCGTTGCCCAGAGGACCCAGGAGATCAATCTCACCAACCTACAACTGGGAAAACAGGCCCTACGCCTCCAGGAGCAATCGGAGAAACTCCAGGAGATGGCAGCGGTGAAATCCCGCTTCTTTGCCAACATCTCCCACGAATTCCGTACTCCCCTGACCCTGATCATGGGGCCGCTGGAGAAGATGCTGTCCCAGGGCCACCCCCAAACCGAGACAAAAGAGCTGCGTATGATGCTGCGCAATTCGCAGCGGCTGCTCACCCTCATCAACCAACTGCTGGACCTGTCGAAACTGGACAGCGGTAAAATGAAATTAAACGCCGATCGTCAAAATATCATTCCCTTCCTGAAAGGCATCCTGGCCTCTTTTGAATCGCTGGCCCTACAGAATCATATCGACCTGACGTTTCGCAGCGACACAGAAGACATTACCCTCTATTTCGATACCCAGAAGCTGGAAGCGGTGATCTGCAATCTCCTGATCAATGCCGTTAAATTCACCCCTGCCGGAGGTATGGTGACGGTTTCGGTCCATCGAGAGGAGGACAAAGGCAGCGGTTTTTCCCACGGCTGCCTGGAATTATCGGTACGGGATACCGGTCCGGGGATACCCCGGGAGAAACTGCCCCATATCTTTGACCGTTTTTTCCAGAGCCAGGAGACCGGCAAAGGGGCACACCAGGGAACCGGCATCGGGCTGGCATTGGCCAAAGAGTTAGTCCTGCTGCACCGAGGTCAGATCGACGTGCACGTCGTGCACAGCAGTAAGGGGGAGAGCAGCGGTACAGAATTTATCATTCGCCTTCCCTTGGGCGATGAACACCTGAGCCCGGGGGAAAAGGCCGCCCCTGGTTATCGCCCCTCCCCCGGTCAATACTTCATAAAAGAGGCTGAAGAAAACGACATTGCTGAAACAAAAGTGGAGATTGGGGAGGATGAAGTCAATAAGGCTGAGGAGACCGATACCCAACCTATCGTCCTGGTGGTGGAAGATAATCCCGATGTGCGCGCCTACATCAAGGACTCCCTGGAGCCGCGCTACAGGGTGGTGGAAGCCAATGACGGCCGCGAAGGCATCCGGAGGGCAAAAGAAATTATACCGGATCTCATCATCAGCGACATCATGATGCCGGAAGTGGACGGTTATGAACTGTGCCGGGTGTTAAAGCAAGAGATCAAAACCAGCCATATCCCCATCATAATGTTAACCGCCAAAGCCTCGGAGGAGAGCGTTGTCGAAGGCCTGGAGACCGGTGCCGACGATTATATCACCAAACCCTTCAATACCCGGATCTTGATGACCCGCATCAAGAACCTGATTGAACTGCGCCGCCAGTTGCAGGAAAAAATCCAGCGGCAGATGCTGCTGCAGCCGGTCGAGATTGCCGTCTCTTCTATCGATCAGAAGTTTATCCAGGAATTGCAGGAGATCATCGAAAAAAACCTGTCTGACCCGGACTTCAATGTCGAGGCCCTGAGTAAAAAATTGTACATGAACCGGGCCACCATTTACCGCAAGATTATGGCCTTAACGGGCGAATCCCCCACCCAGTTTATTCGCTCCTACCGTCTCAAGCGGGCGGCCCAATTGCTGCGGGCCAAATTCGGCAATGTCACCGAGGTGGCTTTAGAAGTGGGTTTTTCCAACATGGCCTATTTTGCCAGGTGTTTTAAAGACAAATTTCATCAACTGCCCTCCACCTACCAGACCGCCGAATCCCAATAGAAAATAAACGAACCTAACACGAACAAAGCCAAACATAACCTCCCATTTTACCATTTTGCAACCAATCTGTTATATTTTGCAACATCCCTGGTAGTCCCAAAACCCGATTTATACTACCATTGGGGTGAACCTTTTAAGGAGGAGGTTGAGAAATGAAAACAAAAAATATTATTCATATCCCCCCCTGAGGGACCGAAAAGTAAAATTGCCTTATGGCTTAATATCTAACATTTAACATTAAAATTTAAAGAGATGAGGAGGTAACAGATGTCGTTTTATGTATCACTTCAAAACAACAAAGTACAAAGAAAGGTAGAAATGTGTGACGGAAATGGCACTCTTGGATGTCGTGTAGTCGATCCACCTATTCCAGGCGCCCCAGTAATACCTATCAGGTACCCCGAGGATCCAGCACAAGAAGTAGACAGCATTGAAATCAAACCAAATGGTAACCCAGTTCCCAATGAAACGGGTTGGAAGGTGGAGATGGGCCTGCCTGAACTGGTGGATTATGAATTCCATCCTGAAGGCGATGTGGTAATAAGGGAGATGACCCGTGAAATTCGTAATGATAGTAATGAGAAATACGTTTATGTAACGTTGCGGTTTTTTGCCGGAAGTTCCCCATGGTTTCTCTTGATTAAAAAATCAAATTTATGGGGAAGGTCATCCAAAATACCAAGACAGCCAAGCAACGTCACCATCGGTGATGATTAAGAAAAAAATAATATTAAGGAGGATTAAAAATGTCAAAAGGAATTTCGATTCACATCGGTTTAAACCGAGTAGACCCCGGCCACTATGCCGGCTGGGATGGAGTGCTTCTCGCCTGCGAGGCCGACGCCAGCGATATGCGGGAGATCGCGGACAGCATGGGGTATAATACCAGCTTGTTGTTATCAAAAGAGGCGACACGGGAAGCCGTGTTATCAAAGATCAAAGAAACCGCGAAACAGGTAGTGGCCGGGGATATTTTACTGGTCACTTACGCCGGGCATGGCGGTAACACACCGGATTTTAACGACGACGAAGTGGACGGCATGGATGAAACCTGGTGCCTGTACGACGGACAACTGATCGATGACGAGATCTACAACCTGTGGCAAGATTTTGCCGCAGGGGTGCGAATCCTGGTCATCCCCGACTGCTGCCACAGCGGCACACCGACCAAGGCGGCCATCACATCTGCCGCCATGTCATATTTTGATGCGGCTAAGGGAGGAGGAGAAAAACGCACCCGCAACATGCCGCTATCATGGGCACTTCGGACTTTCAGACAAAACAAAGATTTCTACCGACAAATTGAGGAAAAAATTCCGCCTCCCAAAAGCACGACCAGGGCCACGGTACTGTCGCTGTCCGCCTGCCAGGATAACCAGTTGGCCGACGATGGCCTTATTAATGGGCGGTTTACAGGAACGCTGCTGGCAGTATGGAATGAAGGAAAATTTAAGGGGGATTACAAAAAATTCCACCGGAAAATCATCGAAAAGATGCCGCCATACCAGACCCCGAACCTTTTCTATTTCGGCCCCGACACCGATGGTTTCATTGCCAGGCGGCCTTTCGAAATCAATCCCGAAAAATGAATAAATCTACCCCGACACATGATAAATAAAAACAGGTAAGCGGTCATACGGCCGCTTACCGCCCCCATTCATAAAACAAAATAAGGAGGAAATATGAGTGACAAAGAAAAAAGTTTTAAAATTGTTTTGGAACCTATAAAAGGAATGATTAACTACTTCTATGCCTTCGTAAATGGAAAAAAAGTAATAGCAGGTGAGGGAAATAAGACATGGGAATGGACAGGCAAACTTCCAGAAGGCGAGTTACGAATAAAAGTCCGAGCCTGGGGATTAGGAGAGGCCCAATATGCCTTCCATATCGACCTCCCTGGCAACTTAAATGATCAAATATTGACATTCACTTTAGAAGGAGGATATCATGAATTTGAAATACGCTTATAGGTCAAAACCAGTCAAGATTTTCCTGGTTTGTCTTGTTTTAGTGATTGAAATTCATGGTGCAGATTTAAAAATCACACCATACCTGAATGGCGTTTTTAGCATTACGGATGGTTTTTTTGAATTTGGACCGGAATTGATACTCAAAAAAGCTAAAATCCGACCTCTTTTTAAAATTCCCCTGACAAACAAACAAAAATCCATTCTTCAAATTGATCAATATACGTCAGATTGGCGAATTGTATTAGCCGCAGAAATTGAAAAAAGTGTTACAAAGGAGACAGGACCATCCAAAGAATTTCGTTTTGGTATTCAGGCGGAATGGGGCACCAAAGATTTTAAATATTTTGCCAACGGAAATGCAAACGATGAGCGAAGCGAAGAGCAGCATTCATTTGCCGTTGAACTCAAAGGCATGTCGTTTTACGGGAAAGAAGGTGCTGGCGGACAGCAACTGGCACCCAATCTTAAAATTCGCTACAGTCGAGATTGGAAGGAAGCCGATAAAGTTGGGATAGTAATCCCCTCTAATGACGATGGTCCTGCTGTGGTGAAGGACATGATTATAGCCCCCCCCAGTACATACCCCAGGTTATCATTGGCCTTTGCCCTTCCATATTATCCAGGAAAGGAAAAGTCAATTATCTATGCACCAGCATTATACTACGATTTCATTGGAGAATTGAATAAATATAGCCCCTTCAAAGGTTCAGCAAGGTTGCGAATCGAAGGATGGTTATTCTATTACTTTGACATCAACTCAAAAAATGTCAGAATTGGAGTCGCCCCATTCTTAAGTATTAGAACACAAGGAGAAGACGCTTTAGAAAAAATCGAATACGGGATCATGTTCCAGCTTAAGTTCGAACCGAGCTTCGTAAAATTCTTCTAAAGGACAGATGCCCTGACTATTCGATTTTTTTTAATATGGAACACAGATATGCGTCCCCTATCTCTCTCTACATGTCCGATCTAATGGAGGCATATGGGAAACTTTACTCGAGATTACAGGAGGTGAATTAAATGAGGAATGAGGTTGAGATTACCGTGGAGAATAGAATGGTGCTGGAAAAGAGGACATTGAGTATCTACCATAAGGGCAGAGACAGTACACACCTCATCCATAGCAGCAGTTCCCTCACCGTTGTCCTCAAAGCGGCAGAAGATGATTATCTCCATATCTCCCCCGTCAGCGGACCCGGGGACTTGAAGAATGATTGTGTGCTCCGTATACCCTCGTGGGCGGATTTCCAATTCTCCTCAGAGGGCAAGATCAGCCTCAGTCACTGGGGCAAACTGTTCCTGCTCACGGTGCCTGCCGGTACTGCCCCATGGGAGTTACGCATGACAAGGCCAGCCTGCCCCGGGGTTTCCCCCTCATCATATGAGGTCATTATTAACGATAATGTATCTTTCCAAATAAAAGATAAGGGGAAAAAAAAATGAAAGAGTTACCTAAACACGAAAATGGCCTGGTGTACTACCCTGGCAAAGATGTGGTAAAAGTTGAAGTGAAGGTACAGAAAACGGTAATCAGGAAACTAAACAATGATGATCTGAAACCTAAAGATGAAGAAGAATATGCCTATGAAGGAAAGGCACTGCTGCAAACCGTTGCCGATGTAGATAACGCCTGTGTGCTTACCGTCAAACCGGGAGGCTGGTTCAAAAACAGCCTTAAAATCGAAACCGGGAATAACGGCATTCTCAAAACAATCAACCTGGACAGCCAGGGCATGGGCGGAGCAATTGTAAAGAATATCATCAAATTCGGCTCGATTGCTGCCGCATTAATCAGCCCTGCCGGTATGCCGTTCACTGCCTTAAGTGCCGGTGTTTTACTTTCAGGAGAAATTAAAGTAAGAGCTCGGGACCTAGAGAAGGCTCAAAAAACAAAAGCTTGCCAGGAAGAGGCAGAAACCACCTTGTTGCCTCCAGATGTCCGCAAGTTGATCACCGGAGATCCCAAAGCCTGCAGTTTGTGGCTCAGGATGAAGGAGATTAATGGCGAAATCAGAGAGATGCAGCGCAAGCGTTTGGAGAAGGAGAAAGAGATAGCCAAGGCCGATGCCGATAAGTTAAAACACCTGAAAAGTCAATTGGCAATGCTGGTCGAAGCTGTCAAAAACCTGGAAAAACAGCAGGCGCAGGTGTCGGCCGCGTTCAATGTGCTGCTGCAGCGCCTCCGGGAAAACCTTAAACTGGGGACCAAAATATCCACCAGCAGCCATTACCAGACATTCAAAATCTGTGAAATTCCGGACAAAGATACTATATTGAAAAATATAGATAACATCGAATGCAACCTGCGGGCCAATAATTACAACAAGATGGCAGCGTTTTTTAAGGACGTAAGGGTAATCATTACCCTGGAGCATCTATCCGAAGCAGGTAAAAAGCTGGAATGCCGGGAAAATTCATCGACAAATATTTCCAATGAAAATCTTAACCACTCAGAAGAAAAGGGTGAAATTTTCTACCGGCAGTCACTGCCCATGCTGTTGACCCTTTATGCCTGCGACGC
Organism: uncultured bacterium; assembly: GCA_965603365.1. GTDB lineage: Bacteria > Acidobacteriota > Aminicenantia > UBA2199 > UBA2199 > JAHELQ01. The sequence goes on along the minus strand of CBFDCR010000003.1, from coordinate 71,126 downwards.
AAAAGGTAAAATTTTTACCCTCTCCGAAGAGGTAGTGACGGTGATGCACCCCGAAGCTCCGCTTTATCACTTTACCTTTAAGCCCAATGCCTTCTCCAAAAGAAAACTGTCCCTCGTTTTTGACGCCAATGGACGACCGGTGGTGGTGGAACGATCCAGTACTTCCTCGGTGAAGAACCTGACCGGAGCATTAGCCGACGCCGCCCAAACTGCCCGGGACGAGTATGCCGCCACACTTAAGAAGGTGGAAGAGATCCAGGAATCCCGGCGAAATATCAAACTAAACGAACTCACCACCCAGATCGAAGCATTAAAAAAAGAGAAAGAGTGGGTCGATGCCCGGCTGGCCCTGGAAGGAGCGACTGAGAATTACGAGCTTCTGTTAAAACAAAAGCAGTTGCAGGCCGAACTGGAGGTGTTAAACAACCAACTGGCCCTTGAAAAGGCAAAGGAAACCGCAGACCAGCAAATCGAACTGGAAAAGCTCAAGCTTCAATTGCAAAAATTGAACCAGGAACTGGAAATCATAAAAACTCGACTGGCCATCGAGGAGAAACAGGGGAAATAAACATTAAATTCAGATCATAAAGGGGGCTGATGAAAAAGTCAGAGGCCCCCTTTATTTTTTTCATCTCTTAAAAGAGAAGGGGAGTTACTGTTAAGGGGTGAGTTAATTATTGAAATCAAGGGGGATTTTGGGTAGAATCATGTTTGCAGCATTGATTTAATACTTTTTTTGGAGGAGGCAGTCATGAAGGTTATACATTTTAAAGAGGCCGAGAGTTATGAGCCTCATAAGGATTGGAAGCGGGTGAGCCTGTGCAGTGAGCAAAATGTCTCGGTGGAGTACTTTGTCAAGCCGCCCCATCATGCCTCCCCCCTGCACCACCATGGCCAGGAGCAGGTCACCGTTGTCATCAAGGGAAAGATGTCGGTGCGCACCGGGGGGGGTGAGCCGGTGGTGCTGGAAGAGGGGGATGCGGCCTTTTTCGGACCCGACGAACCCCATATCGTGCAAAACGAACTGGCCGAACCCTCGGTAGGCATCGACATCTTCGCCCCCGGCCGGTCCTTCGACTTCTGGCTCAAACGCAAATAAGCCCGCCCCACCCCCTACATCACCATGGGTTCAAGCTAACTTTTGGGCATATCTGGGAGGTAAGGTTACAAATTTGCGTTTGTTTTTCTTCTCCTGGTTTTTTAAGTCTTCATAGATCGCCCGTATGTCATAGTTGAATTTAGCCGCATGGCTCTCCCGTTCCTTCCTTACTTCCTCAACAATGGGATCTTTTATCATAATTAATCCTCCATTAACTCCTCAGGAGTACAAATGATAATGGGTTCATATCCACAGGACAGACAAACCCTCTCGATCTTGCTGCGCATTTTAGCATTGGCAATATGTTTGCAATTCCAGGTTACCAGGTAGTCAATACCATTCACAACTGCGACTGATATATGAAGAGCATCTTCTGCTGCTTTTTGGGGTATTATCCCTTTTTCGATGAATACTTCTGCCAGGGATAACGCTTGTTCTGTGATCTCCAATAATTCCGCTTCTTCCAGAGCATTGAGCCTTTTCTTCGCCTGTTCTTCGTTCCCTGCACCCGCTTCCCTTATAACAAGCTGGGAAGCATATAAATCGAACAAATGTCTCCTGGTTCGCCACCATTCCTCAGTGATCTGCTGATGGGCTGCGATGATAATATCTCGACTTGGCCTGCCGGTTAGATAACTGATAATGGTAGTTTCAATATATATTTTTGGTTTCATTATTTCATTCACCTGCATGTCTTTCTCCACACTTTGATAAATATAAAATCTTTTTTATACGATGTCAACCTATAACATTCTTTTTTTAAGGTACCGGTAAAATCTATTAAGGGCCACTTGCTTTATGAAATGAAATCTTATCACTCAAATTTATAGGGCCTACCGGGCAAAATGTCCTCTAAATTTTTTCTTCCGCCCTTTCAGACTCTTTAATCGATTGTAATGACTCGTTGATGAGTTTATCGATATCGACGGAACTGTCCACTACCGGATTTATCCGGTCTCTATATTTCTTAAACCGGCGGAAAGCGGCCAGATGTTCGTTCTGTTCGCTGTCTGGCTCCCTGGAGTCTTCCACTGCGCGCCTCCTGCTGTCTTTACAACATTACTTTAATATCTTTTTAACCTTTTGTCAACCAGCCGTTCCTCCAGGAGTGAAGAGTGAGGGGGACGTACTGAAGAAGTATGCCTTCCTGGGGGTGAGAGGAGAACTTTAGGGAGGCGAAAAGGGACAGGCAAAAAATTACGGCCTTCATGACGCGAGGCGTCATCCTGAGAACATGAAAATTTGTCCCGGACAGGAGCGAAAATGTCCTTACCAGGGGCAAAAATGTCCTTACCAGGGGCAAAAATGTCCTTACCAGGACGGAAGACGTCCCTGACGGGGGCGAAAATATTCTTACCAGGGGCGAAAATGTCCCCACCGGGAGCGAAAAAGTCCTTACCAGGATCAAAGATGTCCTTACTAAGACCAGATATGTTCCTACTAAGACCGAAAATGTCCTCAACAGGACAGATAATATCCCTTTCAAGAGCAAAAATGTCCTTACTAAGATCAAAAGTATCCCTACTGGGAGTAAAGACATCCCTGATAGGAGCAATAACGCCCCGATTAAGAGCAAGGCTGTCCCTATCAGGAGCAAAACTGTCCCTACAAATGAATACTGTTATTCCGGCGCCGATGGCTGCTGCCGCCTGTAGGGGACGCAGATCTGCGTCCCCTACCTCCGAAATCACAGCCTCGAGCTCTTATATCGATGCCTCGAGCTCCGATATCACACCCTTTTAACCCAGTTTCAATGCAAATTGCAAAATAACCATGGCAAAATGCAAAATGAATACTGTATGATTTCATTGGTTATTGGTTGTTGGGTATTTTGCAATGCCCATTGAAAGAGGCGAAAGGGGACGGGCAAAAAATTATGGCCCCTGGAAAGGCCCCTGGAAAGGGTATGGGGGATGTGGTAGAATGGGGGATGGTGAATAGTTGTGGTGAGGAGGTTTAGAGGCAGGCAGATGGGGCGTAATGTGGAGATTAAGGCGTGGGTTGGGGATATGGAGGGGCTCAGGCGGCGGGTGGAGGAGGTGGCCGATGAGGGGCCTGTGGTTATCGGGCAGGAGGATACCTTCTTTAATTGCCAGGGTGGACGCCTTAAGGTGCGGGTGTTTTCGGCCGATAGGGGGGAACTGATTTTTTACGAACGGCCGGACCGGAGCGGGCCCAAAGAGTCGTGCTACCGGATCGTGCCAGTCGCCGACCCGGGTTTGCTGCGGCAGGTCCTGGGTGCGGCGCTGGGGGTGGTGGGGGTGGTGCGAAAAGAGCGCACCCTCTTCCTGGTGGGCCAGACACGGGTACACCTGGACAGGGTGGAGGACCTGGGGGAGTTCGTGGAACTGGAGGTGGTCCTGCTGCCGGACCAGACAGAGGCGGAGGGCCGCCGCACGGCGGAGGAGCTGATGGAGAGGCTGCACATCCCGGCGGCGGCGCTGGTGGAGGGGGCCTACATCGACCTTTTACAGGAAAGGGCGATTAAATTTCCATAAGCCATTGAATTATATCTCGCTTTACAATATAATAGTGCTTACCCTTTAAAGAAAAACTGGAGTACAGTATTGCCATGAATGCCAACAGCTCGAAAGGAGATAGTATGAATCAAGGAGATTTAGGTAAACAAGGACTCTTCATCACTGTGGATGCCAACATCGGGGCCGGAAAGACCAATGCCTGCCACGCCATTGCCTCGGCCGCCACTGCCAGCGGCTCACCGGCCCGGGTGCTGGAAGAACCGACCAACCACCCGAAGTTCCCCCATTTCCTGGCCCACTATTACGAGGATCTGCGCACCGGCGAAAACACCGGCGGCGGTTTCGCCATGCAGATGTTCATGCTCTGTCAGCGGTACGAACAGCACCGCTTAGCGGTCGAACTGGCCTGGGGAGAGCAGGGTATCGTGGTGGTCCAGGACCGCCCCATCTATGGAGACACGGTGTTCGCCACCACGGCCATGGAGCGGGGATTTATGACCACCGAGGAGTACGAATTGTACGTCGATGTATTCCGCAACATGAGCCGGGACGTGATGCCGCCGGATATATTTGTCTATCTGATGGTTTCACCCGAAGATTGTCACCAGCGCATGGCCAGCCGGGGCCGGGAACAGGAGGAAGGCGTTCCCCTCGATTACCTCCAGCACCTGGACAAGAATTACCAGAAACTGATCCAGGAAATGCGGCGCCGCGGCGTACGTGTCCTGGCGGTAGATTGGCAGGAATTCGGGCCGCCGGTGGAATTGTGGAAACGCATCCGCACCATGGTGATCTCTTCAGACTCCTGGTATGAGCAATTGACCTTCTCCTTTGCCAAGCATCCGCGCATGCCCATCGTTCCCGGCAAGGAAGACGGAAAAACGGCCCAAAAATAACTTGATCATTTCCCTTTTTTTACAAAGTCGATTTTCCCCATGTCCATTTTAACGATTTTATCGGCCGCGTCAAAATAGTGATCGTCATGGGTAATGGCCACCACGATCTTGCCCTCCTTTTTCATCCTTTGCAGCAGATCCCGGTAAAAGAACTTGCGAAATTCCGGGTCCTGGTCGGCGGCTATCTCGTCAAAAAGATAGATGGGCGAATCCTCCAGGTAACACTGCATCAAGGCCAGCCGCTTGCGCTGCCCACCGGACAAATCTATGGTGCTGAAGGCACTGCCGTTCACACTCACCTTGTCCTGGAGGCGCAGTATATCCAGGTACTGCTCGATCTGATCCTCTTTGCCCTTCAAATCGACGTCGTATAATTTTTTAAACAGATGATAATTACTGAAGACCGTTGAGAAATACTCTCCCAGCCGGCCGTTATGGCTCTCTTCAATCGCCGCGCCCTCGACGCTGACCTGTCCGGCATCGGGCTTGTACAATCCTGTCAACAGCCTGGCCAGGGTGGTCTTGCCGCTGCCGTTACCGCCGATGATAAAGGTAATCTCGCCGGATTTGAACTCTAAGTCTACGGGGCCGACCTTAAATTTCTCTTCTTCGTTTTCACTGTCGTACTCAAACTCCAGGCCCTTGGCCTTTAGAAGATCCACTGTCCCGGGCCGGCGGTAAATCTCCTCCAGAAACCGGGGTTCTATATTGGCGGGGATGGCTTTCTCAAAGCCCCTGATCCGGCCCCAGGCCACCCGGATTTGCATGATCTCGGGTATCGATCTCAGGATACCGTTGACCGGCCCGGTTAGATAGAGCATAATCATGATAAAGCTCATCAGGGTAAAGGTACTGATATCGGGGAATATCCTGGGAATGCCGAAGCCCACCATGCCCAGCACGATGATTAACATCGACTCCCCCACCAGGAAGGCATTGATAAATTTCCTGATGGCAGTGTAGATCTTGATGCGATAGGCATCGCAGCTCTTTTCCACATCCGCCTTATACTCTCTCTTCTTATTGGCATGGAGACTCAACTCTTTAAAGCCGTCTAAAAGCCCGTTGAGTAATCTCATGTACACGTTCTGGGTATCCCGGGCCTCTTCCAGTTGCACCCTGGCCCGCTGGCTGACCACGGCATGGATTGAGGTTACCACCGCCACCACCAGCAGGGTGGCCAGGGTGGCCCAGAAGTTCATGGCCGCCAGGTAGAGGAATGCCCCCAGGGTGGTAATCAAATTGGTGGCCAACTGGACCACCAGGTTGGCTAAGTTGCCGATCCTGCCGGTATCGTCGTTCAGGGTGGCATACACCCGTCCCCGATCCAGTTTTTCAAACCGCTGATACGAGGTGAGAAAGACCTTTTGAATCAACCTCATGCGCAAATCATACACGATATCGAAGGTCACCCGCACCAGCCTGGTCTGCACCACCTTGCGGCCCAGGATATAGATGGAGAAGGCCATGGCAAAGAAGTAAAGCTGGTAAACCAACTCCATCCGGGTGAACAGGGCGCTGGTGATCAAAAATATCACCATGGCATTGGCACCGCCGGAGAGCAGACTCAACACGATGATCAGGGGCATGGATCGCAGGTATTTATTCTTCTGGGGAAACAGGGAGGAGACGACATAACCCGTATAACTCAGGCCGATGGCGGCCAGCAGCAATACGGCGGCTGCCTGGAAACTGGAGGGTGACCAGACCAGCGCGGTCTTCCAGGAGACGCCGGACATGGCCCGGGGGATCAGGTTGACGGCGAACAAAAAGGGAACCAATGCCAGCAGGCCAGCCGGTAATTTAAAGAGCTTGACCAGGCTGAAACCTTCGAATCGCCGCCGCCCCTTCACAATATCCAGCGGGATGGAGAGAAAAAACAGCGTCAGGCACAACAGGTAAAAACAGAGGACGGCACACACCATTGTGCTGGCTTTATCCAGGCTGTCTTTCCGGATATGGGGGATATGTATGGCCTCCCCGCCCCCCTGCCGGACAAAATCCATCACCGCACGCCCGATGGCGGCGGTATAACTGCTGTTGGAATTGGCCAATACGACTACCCCCACCTTATCTCCCGGGCTAAAACCGACATAGCAGGTGAAATTGGGGTTTAAGCCGCCGTGATAGACCAGGTCCTCGCCGTCAATATAGGTGTGCCAGCCCATGGCGTAGGCGGACAGCTCCGTCCGGTTTGGCGGCACACCGGTGTCCCGCTTATGGGTCTGCCGCAGCAGGGCATAAAAGTCGGTCCCGGTCTGGCCTGCTGTCAACCCCATCTGCCACTTCAACCAGCGGGCCATATCCCGGCCGTTGGCCACAACATAGCCGGCCGGGTAGTTGCCCCGGTACACCGGGGCCTCGTATTTCCGGGGGCTAAAGAAGCCGATCTTATAGCCGGTGGCCATAAAGGGATCGGCCTGCCCTCTTCCCACCCTGGTGTCCGTTAAGCCCAGGGGGGCAAAGATGTTGCTGGCCATATATTCTTCATAGGCAGTCTGGCTGGCCTTTTCAATGACGGCTCCCACCACGGCGTAATTGACGGTGGCATATTCAAACCCTGTGCCGGGCACATGATTTAACTCAATACCCGTCAGGTTGTCTACCGTCTGTGCCAGCGCCCGGCTGCCGCTGCCCACCGGGATACGATCGATGCTCTTCCAGGGAATGCCGCCGGTCTGGTGCAGCAGTTGCCGCAGGGTGATGTCATATTTCTTACCTGCAAAAGTGGCATAAAACCGGGGGAAGTAGCGGGAAACCGGGTCATCGAGGTTGATCTGTCCCTCCTCTGCCAATTTCAGGGCGGCCAGCGCGGTGAAGGCCTTGGTGCACGAGGCCAATTCAAACCGGGTATCGGCGGTAACCGCTCTCTTTTGTTCCAGGTCGGCATAACCGTAGCCTTTAAGCAGCGGCTCTTCATCCCCCCTGACAATGACCAGGCTTAAGCCCGGGATATCTCCCTCCGCCATCAACTGCCGAATTGTACGATCCAGTTGTTCTTCCCCCCACAGCAGGGAGCCTGCTGCCAGAGCAAAAACCAAAAACAGCCGGATCACTTTGTCCATATCAAAAACAGATAATCTTCTCTTTTTCACGTTCACAATTGCCTCCTTATTCATGGTTACATCATCACTTCGACGTATTTATAGTGTTTACTGTACTTCACTTCAAGATACTCTTCTTCGGCCAACGATTCGACCTTAGCCTGGCAGTCATGTTCCTTTATATAACCCAAAAATGTTTTGGCCAGCTCACAGTGCTTCTTCATGATTGCCCTCTCATAGTCATTGCCCTCCACGTAAACTTTATACTTTTGATACATGCAGCGGGTGCGGCACAGGTCGAATACGTCGCAGTCGAAACAGTCCATGCCCGGGATTCTCTGCAGCCGGGAAGGATACAGGATATTTTCCCTGACATTGCCCATATACAGGGCCGGTTTATCGGTGAGCTGGGGACAGGGATAAATATCCCCGTTGGGCAAAAGATTGAGGATATTGGTAGACACCCGGCACTGGGTCTGGCCGCAGTACTCTTTATCCCTTAGTTCCGGCCAGAGCACACCTCTAACGGCTCCCATAACGGGAATAAATTTAAGTAACTTCTCGGCTTGAAACCATATATCGACGATCTCCCGGAAGAATCTGCTGGCATTCTCCATATATTGGTCGGTGAGCAATTCCAGGTTATCGTCGGGGAGCTGCCAGAAAACATAGTCATAACCGTATTCGGTAATCAAGTGCAGCACATCCCGGGCCGTCAAATCATCGGTGACAAAGGTCATCCTGCTGGTGACCGTCCCCCTATACCCCCTCTCCTTTAATTTAGCCACTTGCCGGAGGATCCGATCAAAGACTCCCTTGCCCCGATAGCGCTCGGTGTGACATCGAAGCCCGTCATTGGAACACAACAGGTTCTCAAGATGCTCGACGGAATATTGAGACAACCGATGCAGCAAGGTTCCGTTTGTCTGCATCTGGTACTCCCAATCTTTAAACTTCGTCATGAAGGCATGAATCAATTTCTCATTCAAAGTGGGTTCGCCGCCATTCCAGGTTATATAGATATGCCTGTCTTTTAGCCAGGTCTGGCAAAACCTCTCCATATCTTCCAGTGTCCACTCAATCTGCGAACTTCGCTCATGGATCCCCTCCTGGGCTTCCCGGCAGCAGTAGGTACATTTCAAATTGCATTTATAGGTGGCATAAATATTGAATTCCACATTTTCGGTCTGTATCACCTCGTTCTTCTTCTCGCTCTCCTTACACGTTTTCTTGCTCTCTTTATACATTTTTTCTCCTTAATATATGGTTTAAAGTATCAATTTTCTCTTTATTGACCTTGCCAGGGAGGTAAAGAATATCTCCGGTATATTCCGGGCGGCGGCGGCCAGTTGAAAGGGGTGGCAGCGATCGCTCATAATTTCTACCCCATCGCCGACAGAGACGGGAAAATCGCAGGCAGAGATGTCTATGATCGAATATTCCATAAACGACCGGCTGGCATAGGGGCACCTGGTGTCCTTGATGAGTGCATAGCCGCTGAAGGCGGCATCCCGGGGCAAGCCGTGGGCGTACCCGCCGGCGATGGTGGCAACCCTTTTATTGGCGGGGGAGACGTAACGATATCCCAGTTCCGCCCCTTTCTTTACCTCGGTAATGTGCAGGATGGTGGATAGAACCTTAAAACACAGCTTCAGGCCGGGTATCGGTTGGTGGTCAACTTCAACCGGGTCTATGCCGATGGGCAGGAGCCCTATCCTGACCAGACCCAGGTCGGTACCTATTTTCCTGACCGTACAGGCGGAATCTGCCACATGGAATTTAATGTTCCCATTCTTATACGGCTCTACCAGTTCTAAAAATCGGTTTTCCTTTTCCCTTAATTTTTCGATGGGGCTGTCGGTGGTGCCGGAAAAATGGGTATATATGGAATCCACCGCTATGGGAGAATGGGCCAGGAGGGCCATCATCCCGGGCAACTGCCGGGGGATAATCCCGAATCGGTTCAAGCCGCAATTTACCTTTACGGCAGCACGGATCTTAAATTTTTCTCTGCGGCACAATTCGACAATATGTCCGGCTGTGGGGATAGAGTCGAGGCAGATGATCACGTTCCCGGCTTCATTCAACTGGGGCAGCAGTTCTCCACTCCGGGGCAGAAAAGGAGACAGCACATAGATGTCTTTTTTAAAACCCGAATGCCAATGCCCCAGAGCCGACTGCACACTCTCTACCGCTATGCCGTCAATCATCTCTCCGGCGTATGTTACCAATTCCGGGCCAAGACCATAAACGGCAGATTTGGCAGCCAGGATAATTTTGGTATCTACAGCCAACCCGCCGCGAACGAGGGCTATGTTTTGCCTGAATGCTGCCGCATCTACCTCAACTTCCATAAAGTCCCGCTGGTTATTTAATGCCTCCTGGATATGTATATCCATATGTATTCCTCCTTTTCACGGTCCGGCCTATTTTACTGTCAAGCAGGTTCCACTAACTCAAAAATACTTTCCAGGACAAAATCCGGCCGATAATCTTTGTTTATAGCGGCAATATCACTCCTAACCGCGGCCCCGGATAAAACCAGGCAGGTACCGGTTCCCATCGAGCGGCCCCCGTAAATATCCTGTTCCAGCTTGTCGCCAATGGTCAACACTTCGGCCGGTTTGAGCCCCAATTTGTCTAAGGCGAGACGAAACATAAACGAACCGGGTTTGCCTACAACTTCGGGCGATTTCCCGGTCACGAATGCCAATCCCATGGCCACAAAACCGGGGCCCACGATATAATTGTCGGCGGTCAACTTTATCTTCGCCAGGTTGGCGGCGATAAACAGGCTGCCCTTTTTAATCGCCCGGGCAGCGGCGCAGATCTTATCGTAATTTAAAGCATAGTCCAGGCCCACCACCACGGCATCGGCATCCTCGTGATCCTCCACCATGTTAAAACCCCGATCCGTTAACTCCTGCCTGAAAGAATCACTGCCGATTAGCAGCAAATTCTTCTTAGCCGGGTGTTTTTCAGCTAAGAACAGAGCCGCGGCCAGGGCCGAGGTCAGGATTTGTCCGGGAGGGATATCGAGGCCCGAGCGTTTTAACCTCGCCGCCACCTCCTGCCCGGTCAGGTCGGAAATATTGGAGAGAAAAACCGGCCTAATCTTCGCTTCCCTTAAGACAGCCAACGCTTCCGGGGCACCGGTAATTAACTTTTCGCCCTTTATTAATACCCCCTCAATATCGATAATAAATCCGCCAAAGCCCTGGAAAATCTCTCTTAATTTCAACTTTTTTACTTTTCCGGCAGGGCCACACATATATCCTCCTGGGATACCTCTTTCGCTTCCGGGTAGTATCTCTGGAGCATCTGGTAAACGAGATAAGCCTGGTAGATGCGGTTGTGGATATCCGATTCCGAGGGCAGGTGGCAGTGGGCCGGCGAGGATATGGCACCGGATTTTAGAAAAATCGGTGAGCCCAGCCTGACTAAATCGGGAACATCGTAGGTGCGGATAAAGCCGCCGGAGCTCCTGGGGGTATCGGTATGGATATCGATGGGGATGTTAATGGCCTTTCGGCAGGCAGAGATCATGGGCAATTCTAAATCCCCGACCACGTTTACAGAGGTGGCGCCGTTCTGCTCCAACAGGTATAGAGAGAGGGGATTGCCGTGTCCGCAGTGTACAGAGACTTTCAGGGCCAGCCGGGCCGGCAGCAGCCCGTCCTTCTTCATCCTGCCCAGCAAAAACAACAAGCCTTCATCATAGACTAAAATCCCCCTGACACCTAAAGCCACCGCCCTCCTTACATCCTCGACCGCATGGATAATCCTCTCCATGCCTCTCAACCGGTAACTGATCCGGGAGCCCTGGTCCGACCTTGCCGATGCGCTGGTGTCGTAGAAGGCCCGCGGGCCCACAGACAGTACCAGGCCCATATTCTCGTTGACACAAATATTCACCATCTCCTTGATGTCGTCGTCGGTCAGACGAAAGATTCCCCGGGTCTCGGTAAAGCGATTGGGCTTGAATCCATATTTTTTAATGAATTTTAACATGGTCTGGATAACGGTGGGGGTCTGGGCACTGGCAATCTCGATGCCGTACTGTCCCTGTGAGGAAAATTCTTTGCCGGATTCAGCCAATTCATAATCATCGCCTCCGGGGAAATGGATCGAGGCCAGATAATCCCGGATTTCTTTGCCGATTAAACCATTACTTTGTTTCATATTGTCACCTCTCTTATTTTTCTGGGATTTATTGATAGTGATAGTGTTCGTGATAGATATTTTTGTGTAGACTGGTTACTTCAGATTTTTTTAGTATGAAGGGAAATGCAGGAAACTGTCTATTCGTACCTTAAACTGTTCACCGGATTCGTCCGGGCGGCTCTAACGGTTTGATAGCTGACCGTCAACAGGGCGACGGCTAAGGCTATGCCGCCGGCCAGGAGGAAGATCCACCAATAGAGGCCGATGTGGTAGGCGTAATTCTTCAGCAAGAGGTTCATGGCATACCAGGCCATTGGCCAGGCAATGATGCTGGCCAGCCCCACCCAGCGGCTGAATATACTGGAGAACAGCCGGGTGATATTGGCGATCGAGGCGCCCATTACTTTGCGGATGCCGATCTCCTTGGTTCTCTGCTCCGTCATATAGGAAGCCAGGCCCAACAGCCCCAGGCAGGAAATAAGTATCGCCAGGATGGTGAAATACCTGACAATGGCACCGATTTTCTGTTCGGTTTTATAGAAGCTGGCAATGGTTTCGTCCACGAATTCGTATATAAAGGGACGCTCATAACTGACAAATTGTTTCCATTTTGTATCTAAAAAGCTTAACGTCTCCTCGATATTCTCCGGCTTGATCCTGATGCAGATCTCCGAGGTCGTTTCACTGTACTTTAAAAACAGGGGTTCTATATCCTGGTGGAGGGAACCTTGATGGAAATCTCTTACGACACCGATAATGGTGCCCCGTTTGCCGTTGTGGGCAAACCATTTGCCCAGCGGCGACCGGAGTCCCATCTCTTTAGCGGCCGTCTCATTGATCACATAATTGTCTACATCGGTGGCAAACGCCCTTGAATAAAATCTGCCGGCCGCCATTTTCATCCGGAAGGTCTCTAAATAGTCGTAATCTACGGAAGCCAGCATCATCAACATCTTCTTTTCCGGGTTTTTACCCTCCCAATCGACATCGCCGGTTCTATATACTTTTACGGGAGGGATCGATTTGCTCACGTTCAGGATATTGGGGTTTTGCCGCAGCTCACCCTTCACGGCTTCAAAGTTGGTGTCGAATTTTCCATAGCCGGAGAAAAAGAGCACGTTGTCCGGCTTAAAGCCCAGATCCCGGCTGCGGATGTATTCGAGCTGGAGGTAGATTACCAGGGTGGCCACTATCAAAAAAACGGCAAAGGTGAACTGGCCCACCACCAAAAGCTTGCGGAAGAACACGCCGCGGCGGCTGCCCCGGGGCCCAATCCCCCTTAAGACGTTGGCCGGTCGAAGAGACGAGAGAAAGAGAGCCGGGTAGCTGCCGGCCAACAAACCGGTTAACAGGGTAATGACGATCAGTCCCAGTATAAACCCGGGATTACCGGCAAAGCCCAGGGTCAACTGTTTGGCCGCCAGTTGGTTAAAAACCGGCAGGAACAACCGGGCCAGCACAATGGCCAGCAGCAGGGCAATTAACGAAAAGACCAGCGATTCGCTCATAAATTGCCCGATCAAATCTCTCCTGCTGGCCCCCACCACCTTTTTAATACCGATCTCCCTGGTACGATTGGCTGAACGGGCGGTGGCAAGATTCATAAAATTGATGCAGGCAATCACCAGGATGCACAGGCCGATCAACGAGAAAATGTAGACAAAGGTAATACTGCCTTTGCCGACATTATCCTCATCCCCCCTGATATCGGAGTAGAGATGGATCTTCTTTAAGGGCTGAAGGTACACCTTGATATCGGATACGGGCATATATCCTTTGGCCAGGTCCTTAATTTTTTGACCGAGCCCTTCAGCCGAACTGCCCTCTTCCAGTTGAACATAGGTCAGGAAACGCATCTCTTCCCAGCTTTGTAAATTGGCCCGCCAGAAGGTCTCCATATTTTTTATGGGAAACAGGCAGTCAAACTGGATATGGGAATTGTGGGGTATATCTTTCAGGACACCGGTTACATGAAAGTCATAGGAACCGATCCTGAGTATTTTATCCATGGGCTCCTCTTCGCCGAAATACTTTTTAGCCATCCTCTCGGTCACCACGATAGAGTACCGGTCGTTCAGGACGGTTTGGGGATTCCCTTTTACAAAGGGAAAGGTAAATATCTCGAAAAACGAAGCATCGGCGGTGGCCACCCTGTCATCCAGGAAATATTTATCACCATAGATGACAAGCCAATCGATAAAACTCTGAAACCGGGTTGAATTGGCTATTTCGGGAAAATTTTCCTTTAAGGTCGGACTGAGGGCATTGGGGGTAACGGCATAATTGGAGGTATGATGCCCGGTATGCAATTCGCCGATCACCCTGTAAATTTGATCTCCATTTTGGTGAAACCGGTCGTAACCAAACTCGTCCTGCACCCATAGTAGAATGAGAATACAACAGGCCATGCCTATGGCCAGGCCGACGACATTGATCAACGAGTATCCTTTTTGCTTTCTGATATTCCTGAGGGTAAATATAAAGTAATTTTTAAGCACAATTGACCTCCTTATTGATTTATCTCTGAGAAATTTATTGTCTATTTTAGTTTGATAAACTCCATCACCACGGCGGCACCTCCTTACCAAAAAATATATTACACTAAACCACTAATGTCAATCCATCATTCCATTCTCCTAAAAGCTCGGCTCCGGCAGGGCACTGCGGTCGAGTTTGCCGCTGGCGGTCAGGGGAAAACGCTCCATGGTCACAAACAGGTTGGGCACCATATAATCCGGCAGGAGAGCCTTCAAATAACTCTTTAACTCCCCGGCGGTCAATTTTTCGTCTGATTGGGGGATGATGTAGGCGGCAATCATCGTGATATTTTTCGAGTATTGTTTCACCACCACCACACAATCCTGTATCGACGGGTGGCCGGAGATAACGGATTCGATCTCCCCCAGTTCGATGCGCAAGCCGTGAATCTTCACCTGCTGGTCCTCCCGCCCCAAAAACTCGATATTGCCGTCCGGCCCGAGACGGGCCAGGTCGCCCGTCTTGTACAGCTTACCGCTTCGCTTAAACTCTGGAATAATGGAATGTTGGAATAATGGAATATTGGAACTTTTCGTGCCTTTTCGTGCCTTCGCGGCTAAATTCACGAATTTTTCGGCGGTTAATTCGGGGCGGTTCAGATAACCCCGGGCCACACCGATACCGGAGATGCACAACTCCCCCTCCTTTCCGGCCGGCTGCGGTTGTAAATCCTTATTCATAATAGGCAGGGAGATATTATCGATGGCTTGGCCGATGGGTATTTTTTCAAAATCGCCGGCAGTGGGACAGTCAAAATAGGAGACATCCACCGTGGCCTCGGTGGGACCGTATAAATTCGTTAACAGGGTACTGTTTGGCCGGTGTAAAATCTCATTAAAGGCCTTTACGTGGGCCGGGGTCAGGGCCTCGCCGCTGGCAAAGATCCTCTTCAGGCTGGCCAGGCGTTTCACATCATCGGCCGAATGCCTCAAATACTCCAGGAAGACACTCAACATGGAGGGCACAAAATGCATGACCGTAACCCTGTTCTTCTCCACCGTTTCCACGATGGCCTGGGGAAACCTCTCGCCGCCGGGCATCAAAAAACATACCCGGGCCCCTGCCGTGGACCACCAGAACATCTCCCACACCGATACGTCGAAGAAAAAGGGGGTCTTCTGCAAGATGGTGTCACCGGGACCCAGGGGATAGGCCCGCTGCATCCAGGCGAGCCGGTTGACCAGGGAGCGATGCTCGATCACCACCCCTTTGGGCTTGCCGGTGGAACCGGAGGTGTAAATGACATAGACCGGGTCCCCCGGTTCATTGAAAAGGGGTAAATTGCCGGTGGGCTGCCGATAGATTTCTTCGGCTTCCAGGTTGACGATCCGCACAGCCGGACCTAAGTCTACTTCGGCGCACCTGTCCAGGAATTTGGCCTGGGTCAGCAGCACGTTGGCGCCGCTGTCCCGCAGTAGATGGGCGACTCTTCTGGCTGGATTATCGGGGGATATGGGCAGATATGCCCCGCCTGCCTTGAGTATGCCGAAAATCCCGGTAATCATCTCTAACGATCGTTCTACCAGGATGCCGACAACAGTGCCGGGCTTAATACCCATATTCCTTAATAAACGGGCGAGGTTATTGGCTCTTTCATTCAACTCTTCATAGGTCAGGGTGCCGGGTCCTGAGACGGCCATGTGTTTGGGGGCACTGGCTGCCCGGGCTTCAAACAACCGGTGGATGGTGATTGTCCGGTTACGGTCAAGACGCATTCTTTTTCTCTCGGCTAAATCTATTACAAAAACTCTTTCCCAGGATCTTCTGCTGAATTTGGTTGGTGCCCTCGATGATCTCCATGATCTTGGCATTGCGGTAGTAGCGGGCCGCCGGGTTCTCCTCCTGGCAGCCAGAGGCCCCCAATACCTGCACCGTATCTGCAGCGGCCCGGGCTGCAGCCCGGGAAGCAAAATACTTGGCTATCAGGGTCTTCTCTACGGCCTGGGGCGAATGGGCGTCCTCGGCCCGGCAGGCGCTGAGACACAACTGCCTTGCAGCCTCTAAAGCGACTCCCATATCGGCGATGATTTGCCGGATCATGCCGTGATCGCTCAGGTAGACGTCGAAGGCCCGGCGTTCCGAAGCATAGGCGGCACTGAGTTCCACACAGGCCCGCAGCAGCCCGGCAGACGACCAGGCGGTGCTCATCCGGCCAAAGTGCAGCCCATAGGGGGCCACGTAGGAGAGGGCAAAACCCGGTTTGCCCACCAGGTCCCGGGACGGAATTTCACAATCATTGAACTCGATGGCCGACAGGTAGGCCCCCCTCATGCCCAGCATATTTGGCAGCGGGGTGACCGTCACGCCCGGGGCATCGGCTTTTACGAGGCAGGCCATGGATTGGTCTTCGGCCTTGCCGAATACCAGGAAAATATCGGCCAGGCCGGAATAGGTGATCCACTTCTTGGTGCCGTTGAGCAGGTAGCCATCGCCCCGGGGGGTGAAGGAGGCGGCAAGGGCCTGGATATCGCTGCCCACTTTTGGTTCCGTCATGGCAAAGGAGGCGATGATCTCGCCCTTTGCCATGGGTGTCAGCCAGCGGGCCCGCTGTTCATCGGTCCCCCATTTGACCAGGGTCATGGCCACCATGGTCTGCACGGTAAATAGGGCACACAGCGAGGAACTGGCCGCCCCAAACGCTTCGTTGAGGAGTCCAAAGGTGACGGCATCCCAACCGCCGCCGCCGTACTCTTCGGGAATAATACCGCCCACAAAGCCATTCTGGGCACACAGGCGGATGACCGCCGGGTCAACCGCTTGCTCCCTATCCCAGGCCGCGGCAAAGGGAGCCACATGCTCCCCGGCAAATTCACGAAACCTGTGATAATGCGCTTTTTGCTCTGCCGTCAACTGACTAAACACTGCCGACTCCTTGCTTTTGACGGATAAATTGGCTGGCGGCATTGACAGATTTAAAGTTTCCCATATCCAGGTCGTCCATGGTTACCTTGATAGCAAAAGCCCTCTCCAGGAATGTCATGAGTTCTATGGCAAACAGCGAGTTCACGATGCCGGCCTCGAAGATATCAAAATCGTCATCCATTTCCTGGATGCCGATGTTTTCCAGGATGTAATCGCGTATAACGGCCTGAGGCGATTGGGACTGGGGATTTTCTGCTCTCATTTTATCTCCTTATATTTTGCCTGATTTTAAGATTTTTCACTTCCCTTCGGGGACCCACCGGCATAGTCGTAGAAGCCTTTGCCGCTCTTGCGGCCCAACAGCCCGGCATCGACCATCTTTCGCAGCAGGGGACAGCAGCGAAATTTGGGGTCCTGGTAGCTGTCGTAGAGTACCTCTAAGGATTTCATCACCGTATCCAGGCCGATTAGATCGGCGGTCTCCAGCGGGCCCATGGTGTGTCCGAAACACTTCTTAAAAATATCGTCGATCTGCCGGGCGGTGGCCACGCCGTCCTGAAGTACGAAGGCGGCCTCATTCATAAACAGGTGGGAGATGCGGTTGGATACAAAGCCGGGGTAGTCGTTGACTACAATGGCCTCCTTCTCCAATTGGTTCAACAGCGCCTTTGCCTTCGCCAGGCAATCATCGGAGGTATGATACCCCCGCATCGCCTCGATCACCGGTTTCAGGTAACTGGGATTCATGAAGTGCAGGCCCACTACTTTGTCCGGACGACTGGTGAGACCGGCAATCCGGGTAATGGAAATACAGGAGGTATCCACCCCAAAACAGACATCCGGCTTGCATATCCTGTCCAACTCCTGGTAAACCTCCTTCTTGATTTCCCACTCTTCGCTCACATTCTCGATGATAAATTCACACTCTTTCACATCTTCCAGGCGGGTGGTAAAGGTGATCCGGCTCAAGGCATCGTCTACTGCCATTTTGGGGGCCTTTTTATAGAGCAGGGGGGCAAAGCGGATCTGCCTGACAATCTCTGCCTTTGCCCGGTCCAGGCAGTCCGAAGATACATCCACCAGTACCGCCCGGATAGAGTGAAATACCAGGTCTACAGTCACGCCGACACCCATGGTGCCGGCACCAATCACGCCAACATTTCTGAATACCATGTCATTTTCCTCCTAAAGTGGTATTCTCTATTATAACACTTTACCATTTCAAAAATCAAAATCTCCGTTTTCATCCAGGTACATGGTGGTACTGGCATCTCCGGGCAGGGCAGCCGGTCTGTCAGGTTTAGATATAGAACCGTTTGGTTGCCCAGTTCTCTTGCCAGGAGTGCTTCAATCCCCGGCAGACGAAGATGGGCCAGTTGTTCTCGTAGGGCATGCAGTATCGACATTGAGTCATGGCCACATGCTGGACACTTTCAAAATGGGGCCGCAGGCTCTCCAGGCTTATCTGTACGCCCCGGTGAATGCCGAAGACGATGGCCACCTCACCGTCCCAATCTCCGGGGCCCCACCACCAGTAGTTGTTGTGGCCGCAGGTGGCTTTAGGCAGGCCGTATTTCTTGCCCAACAGATCGATGGCCCCGGCCTGCCCGTAATTGCGCACATAGATGAGACATCGTGACTGCTCCTGGGGCGACAGGCTGCTGTAGACGTCGGCCACGGTGGCCACCATCTTTTCCCAGCCGTGCATGTCGGCGAAGTGCTGGGGCAGTGGCCCCAGCCGGTGCCGCTCGCCGATATCACTTGCGACGCCGATGAACTGCACCAGATCGATCGTGGCGTCTACCGGCAAGATGGGCAGAGCAAGAGGGCAGAGGATAAGGGCGGGCACCAGGATGGCCGTCACCAGCACCGGCTTAGGCCAGCGCCGTCTCCTCTGGAGCAGCCAGGCCTCCCACAGCACCGCACCCCCGGCAAAGAGAATCGGGTAGGCGGCGGCCAGGTAGTAATTTTTGGCCTGCTGGAGGGTCATCAGGATATAGATGGCCAGGAACATCCAGCCAAACAAGCGGTACTTCTTGCCCTGGGGATGAAAGAAGAAGTACCCCAGCCCCGCCAGCCAGACGATCAGGGTGGCGGGATTGTTGTAGAGGATCTGTCCCGTCAGGAATTTTAGGGAGGATACGGCCGCCATCTTGTAGGTCCTGGCATTGTGCATGAATTCTAAGGTGGCCCAGCCGTGGCTCATGTTCCACAAAATATAGGGCAGAAAGAGGAGACCCGCCAGGGCTGCACCGAGCCACAGGTACTTGCTTTTCAGGTATTTTTTGTTATCGGTGAGGATAATGCCGACGAAGAGGCCGAAACAGAGAAACAACACCGATATCTTGTTTTGCAGCCCCAGGCCCGCCGTCAGGCCGAAGACCAGCCAGTATCTGGGGTTGTCGGTCTTGATTATGCGGACGACAATCAAGAAGCAGGCCAGCCAGAAGAGCATATCCAGGAAATTCATGGAGTAGTAACTGAACAGGAAGAAATTACCGATGGGGGCAAAGGCGGCGATTGCAGCCAGGATCATGGCAAATCGCTTCCCTCCCAACTCCCTGGCCAGCAGGCCGGTCAGAAAGACAAACAGGGCCCCGCCCAGGACCGGCAGCAGGCGGATGGCGGTGGCCGAATCACCGAATATCAGGCGTACCAGCTTGAGCAACAGGATGGAGAGGGGCGGCGAGTCCACATAGCCGAAATCCAGGTGGTCGCTGCCGGCCATAAAATAAAACTCGTCCCGGAAGTAGCCGAAGCCCTCGATGGCGACGAGATGCAAGATCAGGTTGAAGAGGGCGATATAGCCGATGATCGCCAGATCCGATAACCAAAAACGCTTTGAAAAAACAGTCATTTTGTTCATTGTTTCACCTCTTTTTTTCACTTGTTCACTTCCTTTCTTATAGATTTACTAAAAAAGTTTTTTATACTCCTTTTAATAATTTGCCGCCGTAAACATGATTCAACCAATATGCCTGTTCCTGTTGGGGTACTCTCTTGGCCACCAGGATCAGTTGAAGCAGTCGAACGGCATCCCTGACATGCTGGGGGCGAGGTTGACTGCCGCCGCTTCTGAGTTCTTGAAACAACGTCTCCATCTTCCTATAAGGCGCCACCACCTCTCTTTCATACGCCTCCCCCCCACCGCGGCGATTCCTGGTACCGACGGCTGCCCCCAGGCATTTGCCGATGGTCCGTAAATATTCCCCCTCTTTGAGCACCAGTTCAGCCTGGATCGACTGCAGGTCCTGGCTCTTATCGGTGATATAGGTGTGGATGGCCGAGGTATTTTTCCTGACTAAAAACTTTAAAACATTTTTCGGTCCCATTTCCACGGCGATTTCGACACCCTGCTGGATCAGATAATTAAGCGATGCCTGCCAGCGGATGGGAGAGATCAATTGCTGCGACAGGTTATCGACCACACTCGCTCCCCCATCGTACGGCCGGGCCTGGCGATTGGCGATCACCGGATATTGGGGTTCTTCATACTTATACTCTTTCAGCACAGCCACCATTTTCTCTGCCGCCCCTTGCATGAGGGGGCAGTGAAAGGGACCGCTCAACTTCAGCGGGTAGACAATGGCCCCCTCCTTTTCCAACTCCCTGGCAGTACTCATTAACGCCCCGGTATGGCCGGATATGGATGTCTGGCTGGGGGAGTCGTAGGCCGACACATAGACCTCCTCCCCTCTCCGGGATCTCTGTCGGCACAGTTTGTCAACCACCTGCCAATCTAAATTGACCACCCAGGCCATTGTGCCGTCGAGAGCGGCGGACACCTCGTTCACGATTAGTCCCCGCTGCCTCACCAGCCTCAAGGCGTCGGCAAAGGGAATCACCCCGGCCGCACACAGGGCGGAGTACTCGCCCAGGCTGTGGCCCATACAATAGTGGGGCTGGAGGCCGATCTCCTGTTTAAACACCCGGTAGACGGCGATACTGGCGGCCAACAGGGCGGACTGTGCGTTTTCCAGTTGGTCCAATTCCGCCTGCCGGGCGGGGGAAAAAAAGAGTTCAGACATCTCCAGTTTCAAAATATCACCGGCCTCCTCGATGGTCTCTTTGAAGATCTTAAAACTATCGTAAAGAGACCGGCCCATGCCCACATATTGAGAGCCGACTCCGGGGAATAAAAAAGCCATCGTTTTCATAGCCAATGCTCCTTAGGTTTGGATTTCAGAGGGATGTTTCACTTTAATACCAGCCAGTATACTCTTGAAAATCCCGGCGTTCTTTTCCAGGGAACCGACACCGGGGGTAAACATGACTTCATGCCGGCCGAATCCCTGGTAACGGACGACCCCTTTGCCGGTCAATGTATCCCAGCAGTGGGGATCGTCATTCACATTGATGAGAGCCGACTCCGACACGATCAGGTGGATGCGGGCATTCACCTTTTCCAGCCGGGTCACATTCTGGCAGTAGGCGATATAATCCTCGGTCTTCTTCATGACCTGGTCCCTGAGAAAGGGCACCCCGTGGCCCTCCAGGTATTCATTTACCCGGCGGCGGTAGGATCTCATCTCCTCCTCATCGTGGGAGGGCGACCGCTCTTCATTAAAATAACAATCGGCAAAAATAATATCCGATACTTCGAGCCCCCGCTCCTCTAAGGCCCGGGTGACCTGGAATGTCAAGCGCCCGGCAGCCGACATGCCGAAAAATATGTAGGGGCCGCGGGATTGAAGGTCGGTGATGATATCCACATACCTGGCTATTCGATCTTCCGCCTCGATAAAATTAAACGAATAAAAAGAGTAAGCGTCCACCAGGGAGGCCAGTTCCGAATAGTGAAACCCGTAGCCGATCTTGGGGGGGAAGCAGAAAAGTTTCCGCCCTGTCGGGCGGTTTAGCAAGACCACCGTCTGCTCGGTAAAATTCTTTGTCTTCAGGGACTTTGCTATCTCTTTTATGGTGGGATTGTTGTATATCTGGGAGATGGGGACTTCAACCTGCAATTCGTTTCTTATTTTTGAAACGAGATTGATCAGGTTTATGGAGGTGCCGCCAAACTCAAAGAAATTGTGCTCGATGCCGATGCTCTCCTTTTCCAGCCCCAATATCCCGGCCCACAGATCCCGCAGTTTCTCCTCCATCTCATCCCTGGGGGCCACATAACCCTCTGCCCCCTCTGCCGCCGGTCTGGGTAAGGCTTTTCGATCAATCTTACCGTGGGCAGTCAGGGGCATCTTTTCCAGTTGGATGAAATAGGAGGGTATCATATAATCGGGCAGCCGGGCGGCTAAAAACTCTCTCAATTCGGGGGCAAGGAGTTCGCTGTCGGCAGCAAAATAGGCACACAGATACTTTTCACCGCCGCCATCCTCTCGGCCCAGTACGACCGCCTCTTTTATCCTGTCGTGGTTTTGCAGTTGGGCTTCGATTTCACCCAGTTCGATCCTGAATCCCCTGACCTTTACCTGGTTATCGCTCCTGCCCAGGTATTCTACGTTTCCATCCGGCAGGAAGCGGGCCAGATCCCCGGTGCGATATACCGTCTCTCCCGGTTTAAAGGGATTGGGGGTAAACCGCTGCCGGGTCAACTCCGGCCGGTTCAGGTAGCCCCTGGCAATGCCGGCACCCGACACCTGCAGCTCCCCGGTTACCCCCAGGGGCACCACCTGATCTTTTTCATCCAGGATATAACACATCATGTTTGCTATGGGCCTGCCCAGGTGTGCCCCATCATTTGAACACTCGGCCCACAGGGCATCGATGGTGGCTTCGGTGGGGCCGTATTGATTGAAGAGGCGATACCCTTTAGCCAGAATCACATCCCTGGTTTCCTCGACGAGGTTTTCGCCGCCGGAGATCACCAAATCCAGGCTGGCCAGTTTCTTGTCAAATCCCAGCAGTTGGCGGAGATAGGCGGGGACAAAGTTAATGAGATAAATGCCGTTCACATCGATAAATTCCCGCAGAGCGGCGGTGTCGATGAGTAACTCTCTATCTATTAAATAGAGGGCGGCGCCGCGCGACAGGGTGCCGAAAAACTGGTTTACACTGGCATCAAAGGTATATTCGGACATTTGCAGCACCCCTTTGCCGGGCCCCAGATCATACTTTCCGGCAAACCAGGAAACCACGTTGACGGCATTTTTATGTTCCACCAAAACCCCCTTTGGTACGCCTGTAGAGCCGGAGGTAAAGGTCACATAGGCCAGGTTGTGGGGGCACTGGTCGGACTCCGGATTCTCGACCGATCTCTTTTTCAAGGCATCATCGAGTTCGTCGAGCATCAAAATCCGGCGGGAAAATTCCCGGGGGAGTGGCTGGCCCTGGGGAACAAAAGCGATGCCCGGGGTCTGCTTTAAGTCCTCGGGGAGCGGTAATTTTCCTTCATTGGCGATCATTTTCCCGATGAGATCGGCAAAGGTGATCTCCCCCTCCCCCAGGACCACCAGGTCGATGTTTCGATCTTGCAGTATGGTCCGGTAATCGCTGGTGGCATAAGGCCCGCCGGTCACAATCGGGATATCCCCCAGCCACTGTTTGATTAAGGCCGCTGTCTTATGAAAGAAGTCCCTGTACAGGGTCAATGTCCTGAGGCCGATCACCTGGGGATTAAACGCCTCAATAAGCTGTTTTAACGCCGGGTAACTGTCAAAATCGACGCCGGACTTGGCAATTTTTACTGATATTTTGCCGCCGAACTGCCGGTTCAGGTAGGTGGCCAGGTACATCAATCCTAAGGGCGGCTCATTGACGTTGTACAGCATCTCCACGTCGTCTGAAAAAAAGCGGGACAGGTCCAGCAGCAAAACCCTCAGGGCATCTTCATCTTCAGGGTGCTCCCCTTTAGCGCCCCTAAATATGTCCCCTATCCGGGCATTGAGGTCCGGAACCGCCACCCTCTCCTCGGCCACGCACGCCTTTGCCTCCAGTTCCTGTGGGGAAAGCCCCAGGAATTCCAGCAAACCGGCAAAGCCGTCGATATCGGTGGGCAAATAGCTGTCATATTTCCTTACCAGTTCCTCTTCGGTCAAAATTCTCATCTGGTAGGGCAGCACATGCCGCAGACGCTCCTTCGACAGGAAATACTCGTCAAAAAATCTTGTCTGGTACTGTACCGTAAAGCTCTTCTTGAAGGGCAGCGTATCGGGGAGTTCATGGAAAGCCAGTTTCTCCGCCCTGATAATGCTGTCGATGGAGATACCGCTCTCTAAGGCCAATTTCTCCATCCGGCTGTTTTGATAAATCCTCAAGATGTGTATATAGGGGAAGTGGAGCCACCTTAAGCTCTTGATGAAATCAAGGGTCATCAGGGCCTCCTCTTCGGTTTCGGTGGGGAAGCCGTGCATGGTTTGCAGCTCTAAAATCACCCGGGGATGCCGGCTGCATATATACTGGATGTTTTCATGCAGCTTCTCCAGGTTCAGGTTTTTACCGATATACTTCTGCAGCCTCGGTGAAGCCGTCTCTAAGGCCAGGGCAAAACTGATGGTGCCTGCTTTTACTATGAGATCGATATATCCGGGGGTCAATATATCGCCCCGCAGACCGCCGTTGAAAAAAATCTGTACATCCATGCCCTGGTCGATGATCGTTTGAAAAAACCGGGAACTATTTTCCACATTCAGGTTAAAGACATCATCCACGAAGGAAAAGCGTTTGATGCCCAAGTCGTAGTAGGGCTTGATCTCCCCAAAGATATTTTCCGCCGAACGGGCCACATGGCTTTTGGGCCAGATTTTGTGACAGTAGGCACAGTCAAAGGGACAGCCCCGGGTGCCTTGCAGCGTAATGCGATTCTTCACCATGGCCAGCCCGATACTCCGGTTGTACTTCTCGTAATCTACCAGGGAGGAATCGGGGTATGGCAGGCTGTCGAAATCTTTAATCTGGGGCCGCGGCGCGGTGACCTGGGGCGGGCTGTCCAGGGGAGAGCGGCGGTACTGTAAGGCGGTAAAGGAGAAGGATTTTACGGTGCCGGTCTGGGTCAACAAGATGGGGGCCCGGCAGTCTTCCAGCATGTTGACGATTCGCTGCTCCGGGGCCTTCACATCAATCGGCAGATAGGCGCCCCCGGCCTTTAATATACCGAGGATGCCCACCACCATCTCCAGCGAGCGTTCCACCATAATACCGACTACGGTATCGGGCCCGACCCCCGCCTCTTTGAGCAGCCGGGCCAGTTGGTTGGCCTTCTCATTCAACTCCCTGTAGGTCAACTGCCGGCCGTTAAATACCACGGCCGTCTGCTGCGGTGTTCGCTCCACCTGCTCCTGGAACAACTCCGGCAGCGTCACTTCCCGCGAGTATTCGGCCCCGGTATCGTTAAATTGATACAGGATTTTGTCTCTCTCCTCCGGGGTTAATATACGCCTGACCTCAGCTTGAACGACTGTCTGTTTCCCCCTGGGGACGAATCTGTTTACCCTGGCCCGTTGATCCACCTGGCCCAAAAACTCGAGGTTGCCGTCGTCCAGCCAGCGGCAGCGGTCGCCGGTTTTAAACAGCCTCTCCCCCGGGATCAGGGGATTCTCCACAAACCTGTCGGCCGTAAGGTCGGGGTTGTTGACATACCCCCGCGACAGCCGGGCACCGGCGATGTATAATTCTCCACCTACCCCCGGTGCCTGCACGTGTCCCCAACGATCCAGGACAAACAGCCTGGCCTGGGGCAGCGGTTTGCCGATGGGAATCTTGCCGCCCCTATCCCAATCGGATAGGGAGTAGCAACTGACATAACCGGCGCACTCCCTGCGGCCATACAGGTTTTCAAAAACAGTGACGGCTTCCGGCCCCCGCAGTTTATCCAGCTCGTCTGCCTGTTCTGTCAGGAGTTCTTCGCCGGTTAAAAATATGTATTTTAAGACCGACAGTTTGTCGAAATCACGGGGATTTATCGTATATAAAAAGGTAAAGATGATCGACGGGGCAATGGTAATATGGGTAACCCCCTGCCGGGCAATGAGATCTAACATTGCCAGTAAATCGTTCTCTTTGCCCCCCTCCAGGATAACCAGGCCGCAGCCCCCCGGAATCCAACCGAATAACTCCGCTAGCGGAGCCTCGGCTAAGAGCGGCGATTTGAGCAAGTAACGGTCGGATTCATCCTGGGGGTACAAGCCCAAAAGCCCTTTGAGTAAATAAACCACCGCCTCATGCTCGATCATGATCCCGCTGGGGCTGCCGCTGGGGCCCGGTCGGTAGACGACGCAGGCCAGATCTTCGGGGGCATTGATGTGGGCCGGCCCGGCGATACTGTAAGCATTAACATCCACCTCTTCAGTCACCACCACTTCGTATCGTTTTTTTATCCCCTGCTCCGGTTGAATCTGTGTGCTGGCCACCACCAGTCGGGTATCACTGTGGGCCAGTAAAGAGTCTCGGCCGTAGCCGGACAGCCCGGGGTCTACCGGTACATAGGCGGCACCGGCCTTTAAAATGCCCAGTATGGCGACGATCATCTCGCCGGAGCGCCCCATCATAATCGCGACCGTGGTTTCCCGGCCTGTCCCCTTTTCCCTCAACAAGCGGGCCAACCGGTTCGCTCTTTCATCCACTGCCCTGTAAGTAAGCAGCCGGTCTTCGTATACAACGGCTGAGCGGTGGGGATTTTGTCTGACCCGCTCTTCCCACAACTGCTGAATGGATTGATCTGCCGGCAGGCTGGCCCCGGCTTCGTTAAACTCAGACAATATCTGCCTCTTTTCCTCTTCGGTTACGATCTCAATATCGGCTATTTTTTGGCCGGGATCTTCAAGCACCAGGGTCATGATCCTGACAAAGATCTTTATAAACCTGGAGATGGTCTCTTGTTTAAACAGCCGGGTGCAGTATTCGATGCCGAAGGTTAAACGGTCCCCGGTGTCCGAACCGCCCCAGCTCATGTCGAACCTGGATACCCCCCGGCTCTCAATGGCGCGGCCCTGGGACTGCGGCGACACATCTGCCGCCGATTTCAAGGCTCCGCTTCCGTCTGACTCTTTTAGTGAAAAGGTGACATCAAAGAGGGGATTGCGGCTGGCATCCCTGTTGATCTCCGCCTTTTCCACCAGGTCTTCAAACTGGTAGTCCTGGTTTTCAAAGGCCTTGATCGCCCGCCGGTTGACCTCTTGCAAAAACCCCGTGACACTCTTTCCTGCCGAAGGATAATTCCTCAACGCCAGGGTGTTGACGAACATGCCGATGAGTCCCTCCAAATCGGCATGACTCCGTCCGGCTACCGAGGTACCGACGATGATGTCCTCCTGTCCGCCCAGTTTGTTCAGCATGATGGTGTAGACGGCCAGCATGACGGCAAACAGGGTGAATCCCTGTTCGAGGCTCATCTCCCGCAGTGCCTGCGTCTCTTTGGCGGGAATCTCGAAGGCAAAAACAGCGCCTTCAAAACTCTGGAGGGGGGGGCGAGAATAATCGGTGGGAATATCGAGTACCGGTATTTCGCCGCCGTACTCCTTAAGCCAATAGGCCTGCTGGGCCTTGATGACCTGCCGTTGGGATTGGCTGTTTTGCCACCAGGCATAGTCCCGGTATTGGATTCTCAACAGGGGCAGGGCCTCCCCATTATACAGGGTCAAAAAATCCTTCACCAGGATATCGTGGGAGAGGCCATCGGCGACGGCGTGATGGATGTCCAGCAGCAGTATGTATTTTTCCCGGCTGGTTTTGATCAATACTACCCTTAACAGGGGGGCCTTTGCCAGGTCAAAGGGACGAATAAAGGCGGCCATGATCTCGGCCCTGGTCTGCGGCCGGTCGTCCAGGCTGCGGTGTTCGATGGCAAAGTCTACCTCTTTGTGCACCCGCTGCACCGGTCTATCCTCCACCAGTTGGAAGGAGGTTCGCAGCGATCCATGTCTCCGGATCAGTTTCGTGAAGGTCTCTTCCATTCTTTTCACATCTACGGGAATATACTCGCCTATTTCGACGATGTCCGGCATGTTGTAAACGGTGCTATGCAAATCCATCTGCTGCAAAAAGTACAATCTCATCTGCGCCGACGACAGCGGGTAGTACTCCCTCTCTTCCGCCGGTAGTATCGAGGCGTATTTAACCTGCCGCTGCACCCTGCTTTGTAAAAACTCGATGATGGCGCTCTTTTTCGTCTTTAACTCGGCGACCAAATCCCCGGTTAACTTTCCCCTGGGGGCATCAATTTTCAATTGATTGTCCAGTAGTTGGATGTTAATTTGCAGTTTTTCAAGTTTTGATAAAAAAGGTAAAACGCTCATATTATCATTTCCTCCCTGTCCTGGTCTTGACTTTCACCTGTTGGCGTTTGCTCCTGTTCCGCCCAACCGATGACCCTGATGAGAGAAGCGGTACCCTCTATGGTGGGGTTCCTGAATATCTCACCCAGCGAAATCATCACATCAAATTCCCTGTGTATCCGGGCCGCCATGATGGTGGCCTTTAAAGAATTACCGCCCAATTGGAAAAAGTTAAAATCTATGCCCACCATATCCTCTTTTACCTTCAAAATTTCCGCCCAGATTTTCACCAACCTCTCTTCCACTTCATCCCTGGGCCCGATATACTCTTTTCCGGCATTCATGCCGGGCTCCGGCAGGGCCTTGCGATCTATTTTTCCATTTGGGCCCAGCGGTATTTTATCTAAAAAGGTAAAGTAGGCGGGGATCATATAATCGGGCAGGTCCACGGACAAAATTTCACGCAACTTCGATACCGAGGGGTGAACAGAATTGCCGGACACGATATAGGCACACAGGTACTTGTCGGCGCCCTCTCCCTTAGCCAGCACCACTGCCTCCTCTATCTCCCCTATGCTCACCAACCGTCCCTCTATCTCCTGCAATTCCACCCGGAATCCCCTGACCTTTACCTGGTGGTCTATTCGACCCAGGAATATGATCTCCCCATCCCCGGTATAATAGCCCATGTCGCCGGTTCTATACAGGACGGCATAGTCGCCGCCGCCGATTTCCCGCAGACAGGGATTGGGCACAAAGGAGGCGGCCGTTTTCCCGGGGTTGTTGAGGTAACCTTTGCCCACCCCTACCCCGGCCACACAGATCTCCCCCCTGACACCAACGGGACATAATTTCAAGCTGTCGTCCAGGATATAAATATGGAGATTCTCCAGGGGTCTGCCCACCGGGATGTTCCCCATATGGCGCCGGCCCTCCGCATAAACCGGGCCTACATAGCAGAGGCTCACATCATCGGAGGCCTCGGCCGGGCCATAGGCATTGACAAGCTTTATATCTGGATAGTTCTCGTACCAGCGGCCCACCACCGGTGCCGTCAGGGTCTCGCCGCAGGGAATCATCCAGCGCAGGTATTTCAGTTCCCTGCTCTCTTGCGACTCTACTATCTCCAGGAAAATTCTTATCCATGAGGGTACATGCTGCAAAATGGTCACCTTCCCCTTACGGAGAACGTGCAGCATCCGGCCTGGGTCGAGGACGATCTCCTTCTCTATGATCAAAGTTGCGCCCCCCACCATAGCGGTGACCAGGAACTGCCATACCGATATGTCGGAATAGACCGAGGCGGTCTGGGCAATAATATCGGACTCCGTCATGTTTAGAAAACGGATGTTGCCGTAAAAATGATTGAGCATGCCCAGTTGATGAATCATGGCGCCTTTGGGTTTGCCGGTGGTACCGGAGGTATAAATGATGTAGGCCAGGCTGTCCGGGCCGACGGGAGCTGCACCGCTCTCTGCCAGCATCATACCGGCCTCTTCATCGTGGTCCAGGCAGAGAAGGGTCTGCAACTGGGGGAGCTGCTCTCTAAGACGGCCGGCCGCCTCCCTGTTGCCCGGCTCGCCGATCAATACCTCCACCCCGCTGTCCCTTAGAATGTCTTTCACCCTCTCTTCCGGGTAATCGATCTCCAGGGCCAGGTAGGCGCCGCCGGCCTTGAATGTCCCCATGATAGAGGAAAACATCTTGATACTTCTCCGCATAAATATGGCCACAACGGCATCGGTGGACACACCGTGCCGGCTCAAAAAACCGGCAATACGATTCGCCTCTTCATTCAGCCCATTATAGGTCAGGTGCCGGTCAGCCTCTACCGCTGCCTTCCTCGCCGGACTCCTGGAGACCTGTTCTTCAAAGAGTTGAAAGAAACATCGATCCCGCCCGATCTCTTTACGGGTATCGTTAAATTCATAAAGGATCTGTTTTCTCTCCCTGTCCGGCAAAATATTGACGGCCGACAGCTTTATATCGACATCAAACAGGACCGCCTCCAGGAGGGTGGTAAAATGGCACGCCATTCTCTCTATGGTGGTCCTCTCATACCATTGGGCGTTATACTCCAGTTCCCCGGCCACATAATCATCGGCCCTCAAGAACAGAAAGGTGACGGCCGGTTTTATATTCCGGAAATATTCCCGGCTGTGAATGTTTTTGACCAATATGCCGACGTCGAACAGGGGGGATTCCCCGTCGGCAGACGACAGGTTTAACTGCTTCAACAGTATCTCAAAGGGGTAGTTCCGGTTTTCGGCGGCCTCGGTGACTGTCTGCCGGGTTTGCAGCAGGAGCTCTTTAAATGTCATATCGTCTCTCAGTTCGCTTCTCAATACCAGCACGGTGTTAATGAGGTCTGTCACCGCCCGCTTCTGTTTCACCACGGTGGTGCCCACCAGGATATCGTTCTTGCGGGTATACTTCTTAAGCAGTATCGAAAGGGCAGCCGTCAGGATCATATGGAGTCGGCTATCGGAACCGCTGCCCAGTTTCATCAACCGATAAAAGGGCTCTTGAGAAAGCCTGAATGTTACGGTATCCGACCGCCGGTTACCGGAATCGCCGTCCTTACGGTCGTATGGGAAAACGGTCGGTTCCGGTTCATCGGCCAGTCTATTTAACCAATAATCCCTCTCTTTAATCTTCTGGGCGGCGGCAACGGCCAACCGGTCCAGGGGTCCTGGTGATGGGGCTGCTGTTTGCACTCGTCTGTTCATATTTCCCGTTCCAGTTGGGCATTTACCTTCTCAAAGATTTCGATGCCGTTGTGGGCGATTTTTTGGGTGGTAATCAGGGGCGGCATGAAGCGAATGACGTTGGAGTAGTGCCCGCCAACCTCGACCAATAGGCCGTTTTCATAACACCTCTTCCGCAGTTGCTGGACAATCTCGGGATAAGGCTGCCGGCTCTTTTTGTCCTTAACGTACTCGATTCCCAGGAACAGGCCGGTTCCCCTCACCTCACCGATAAACCGGGATCTCTCCTGGATGCGCCTTAAATTTTCCAGCATCTCTTTGCCCAGCTCTCTTACATATTTCTCAAGGTTATGCTTTTTAGAAAACCTGATGGCCGAGGCACCGGCGGCGATGCTCACCTGATTCCCCCGGAATGTCCCCACATGGGTGCCCTTTTCCCACAAATCGAGGGATTTTTTATAAATCGTTACCGCTATGGGCATGCCGATTCCCCCTAAGCCCTTGGACATGGTGATGATATCCGGTACTGCCCTGCTGTGCTCGAAAGAGAAGAAAGGTCCGGTGCGATAAAAACCGGCCTGGATCTCGTCAAAAATCACCGGTATCTCCAGGTCCCGGCCGATTTGAACGATCTCCTCTAAAAATCCCTCCCTGGGTATAATGTTGCCCCCCTCGCCCTGTACCGGTTCGATAATGACAGCCGCCGGTTTCTCGACACCGGAACAGGGATTTTCCAGGGCGGAGCGTAGATACCTAACACACTCCAGGCCACAGGAATCGGGCTGCTGGCCAAACTGGCAGCGATAACAGTAACTGTAGGGCATAAAATGAACACCAGGTTCTAAAGAGGGTAATTTTTTACGGTGATGGAGATGGGCGGTTACACTCAAGGCACCGTTGGTCATGCCGTGATACCCGCCCTGGAAGGCGATAATCGTATGCCGTTGGCTACTTATTTTGGCTATTTTCAGGGCCGCCTCCACCGCATCGGCGCCGGTGGGCCCGCAAAAATTAAACTTTACATTGCCCTGTAATTCCCGGGGCAGCGCCGCGTGCAGCTCTTCCATGAAGGCGATTTTATTCCGGGTGGGAAAATCCAGGGACTGAATCAACTGCTTTTGCTGCTTTTCCACATCCGCCATAACATCCCTGTTATTGTGCCCCACATTGAGCACCCCGCAGCCGGCAAAAAAGTCGATGAACCGGTTGCCGTCCACATCCTCAATGATCGAACCCAACGCCCGCTCAAAGGCCAGCGGAATACTCTGGGGATAGGAACGATTGCGGCTCTCCATTTCATGCTGCTTTTCAAGCAGTTCAAGTGAATGGGGCCCCGGTACGGTATCCGTTACAATAGCCGCATTGTCCGCTAGATGATAACTTTCAAAATCCATCTTACTTCTCCTTATCTTATTTTCCTATTTTTCTTTTTTTAAAACCCGAAATCCTCCTGGCCGTCATCGGGCGCAGTGGGCTCCAGGTCGGCAAAGCCGTGGGATACGGCGATTTCACCCAGGGTTTTTTCCCTGTTTTCGATCACCGCGGAGACGATCTCCCTGAAATAGGCGACAAATCTCTCGACGGTTTGCCGTTTGAATAGATCGGTGCTGTATTTCAGGGAAAATATTAGTCGGTCCCGGGCCCACTTTACATCCACATCCAGATCAAACTTGGTTGTACGGTCTTGATACCCATAGTCTGAGGTATTAAATTGAGCAGCTCCTGGCTGGTCTTTCGTACCTGTATCCGTATCGTCGTAATTCTGGAAGGCAAACAGCGTGTCGAACAGGGGACTGCGGGAGGGGTCCCTGTCGACCACCACCCTCTCCACCAGGGTCTCAAACTGGTACTCCTGGTTTTCAAAGGCGTTCAATGTCCTCTCCCTGACTTCGGCTAAAAAGGCCTTAATCGTTTTTTCCCCTTGCGGGAAATTGCGCAGGGCCAGGGTGTTGATAAAAACCCCGATAATCTTCTCCAGATCAACATGGCGGCGTCCGGCAACGGGGGTGCCGATGACGATATCTTCCTGGCCGCTCAATTTAGAAAACAGTATGGTGGTGAGGGCCAACAGTACCATAAACATCGTGGCCCCCTCTTGCCGCGCCACTTTTTCGAGATTCCCACTCTCCTCTTTCGATAACTCAATCGTCAGCACATCCCCGGCAAAACTCAAGGCCGGCGGCCGGGGATAATCGGTGGGCAGCTCTAACACCGGGATTTCTCCCTGGAACTCCTTTAACCAGAACGCCTCCTGTTTCTTGAGCCCCTCTCCCTTCAACTGCGCCTCCTGCCATTGGGCATAATCTTTATATTGAAGTTTTAATCCCGGCAGTTGTTCTCCCCCGTACAGGGCCATAAAGTCTCTGCGCAGGATACCGTGGGAAATACCGTCCGATATGATGTGGTGGGTATCTACCATCAAAATGTCTCCCCCATCAACCGGGCGGATGATTTTTACCCTCAATAGGGGCGGTTGAGAGAGGTTAAAAGGCCTCACCAGACCGGCGATGAGCCTGGCCTCATCGGCACTGGCGTCTAAATCGTAGTAGTCTATTTTAAAATCCACCGACTCATGGACTCTCTGTACAGGCTCCTCGTCGATC
Organism: uncultured bacterium; assembly: GCA_965603365.1. GTDB lineage: Bacteria > Acidobacteriota > Aminicenantia > UBA2199 > UBA2199 > JAHELQ01. The sequence goes on along the minus strand of CBFDCR010000003.1, from coordinate 37,567 downwards.
ATCTCAAACGACGTCCTTAGATTTTCGTGCCGGGCGATCAATTTAGCAAAGCTCTCTTCAAACCTCTGCCTGTCAAAATCGATCTCCAGCCTCAATACCATGGGCATGTTGTAGGCGGTGGTGTCACGGTTTATTTGTTGTAGGATGTACAATCTTTTCTGGGCCGAGGACAGGACGTAATACGCCTTCCTTTCGCTCGGCCGCACAGCGGTGAATCTCTCCTCTGTCAACGCCGCTATACTCTGTGAAAGCTCCCTTATGGTGGAACTCTTAAACACCTCTTTTAACGGTAACCTGACATTTAATTTCTTATGCACCTTCGACACCATTATGGTGGCCCTTAACGAATGTCCCCCCAGTTCAAAAAAATCCGAATCGATGCCGATGATCTCCTTATCAATATTCAATATTTCCGACCAGACTTCCACCAGGCTGCATTCGATCCTGTCTCTCGGTGCCGCGTACCCCTCGCCGGCGGTCACTTCCGGTTCCGGCAAAGCTTTGCGATCCAATTTACCGTGAACGGTCAGGGGTATATCATCCAGTTCAACAAAATAGGAGGGGATCATATAGTCCGGTAAAGTCCTGGTGAGTACGCCCCTTATCTCTTCATCGGTCACGGCATGTTCCAGTACCAGATAGGCACAGAGGTACTTATCGCCGGCTGAGTGTTCCCGGTCTACCACCTTTGTCTCCTTTATACCGGGGATCTTCAACAGTTGACTCTCAATTTCCCCCGGTTCTATCCTGAAACCCCTTATCTTTATCTGTTGATCGATCCTGCCCAAAAATTCCATGACCCCGTCGCTGAACCAGCGGGTCAAATCACCGGTTTTATAGATCTTCCCTCCCAGGCCAAAGGGGTTCGTCACAAACTTTTCGGCCGTCAGTTCGACATTGTTGACATACCCCCTGGCCAGGCCGTCGCCGCCCACCACCAACTCACCGGCCACGCCAACCGGATTCAATTTATTGTACTTATCTATCACATAACATTGGGCATTGGCAACCGGCACCCCGATGGTGCCGTCATGCTCTAAGGAACACTTTTCGGCTAAGGCATCGACGGTCGCCTCTGTGGGTCCATATTGATTGTAGAGGGCATACCCCATATCCAGGATTTCATCCTTGACTGTCTTCAGCAATTTTTCGGCCCCGGAGATGACATATTTCAGGCTCTTTAACTCCTCCCTTCCACACAGGAGTTCCTTGATGACCGACTGCACAAAATTAATGAGATGGATGGAGTGGCGGTTGATGTAATCATACAAGAATTCGATATCAAAGAAATACTCTTTGCGGATAACATGCAGTGTAGCGCCGTGCAGCAGGGAACCGAAAATCTGGTTTACGCTGGCATCGAAGGTATACTCGAACATCTGGAGGAGATTAAAACCTATCTTCAAGTCATATTTCCGGGCAAACCATTTTATGATATTGATGACGCTGCGATTTTCGATCATCACCCCTTTGGGCTTCCCGGTTGAGCCGGAGGTATAAATCACATAGGCCACGTCTGTGGGTGAATTTATGTTTTCCAGCCCTTTTCGCTTCTCCCCGTTTTCCCCTGAAGCTAAATATAAAGCGGGGGCATTTAAATTGATCACATCGTAAAGCTGTTCATACACCTCTACAAATCTGTCCTGGGTTAACAACACATTTACACTGGCATTGTCGAACATGAACCTGGCCCTACCCTGGGGGGTCTGGGGATTCAGCGGTAAATAGGCGCCGCCGGATTTTAGTATGCCAAAAATCCCCACCACCATCTCCAGTGAGCGTTCTACCATTATCCCGGTAATGGTATTTTCCCGTACACCTTTACGCTTCAATAGACCTCCCAACCGGTTGGCGGTCTCATCGAGTTTGCGGTAGCTTAACTGTCGGTCTTCAAAAAATAGGGCGATGGTATCCGGACTCCTGTCCACCTGCTGGGCAAACAAGCCGTGGATGACCCTATCTCCCGGATAGTCTGCCCTGAAATCGTTAAAAGTATACAAAAGCTGGAATTTTTCTTCGCCGCCAACGATCTCTATTGCCGAGATTCTTATCTCCGGGTTTTCACTTACCGCGGCTATGACATTTTTGAAATAACGAATAAGCCTATGAACGGTTTCATCCCGGAATAGTTTGATACAGTAGTTAAATGAAAAATTTAACCTCTCATCCCGTTCAACGGCGTCGAGAATTAAATCAAACTTCGATGTCCTGTTTTCATGGGGATGAGGTCTGAGGGTCAAACCCCTCATCTCCTCTTCCGTAATTTCCAGGGAGACTGCCGGAACATTGATTAACTCAAACAGTACATCAAACATGGGATTGCGGCTCATATCCCTTTCCAACGGCGCTTTGTCAACCAGGTCTTCATACAGGTAATCCTGGTTCTCAAAGGACTCCAGTGTTCTCTCTTTCAACTCGCCGAGGAACTGCTTGAATGTCTTCTCCCCGGCCGGATAGTTGCGCAGGGCCAGGGTATTGATAAACATCCCGATAATCCGCTCTAAATCGGCGTGCCTCCGGCCGGCTATGGGTGTACCCACCACGATATCTTCCTGGCTGCCGACCTTTGCCAAAAATACATTAAATAGCGCCAGTATCACCATAAACAGTGTGCCCCCTTCGGACCGGGCCATCTCATTTAATACCTTTGTCTCTTCATTGGTGAGGCCAAAAAATATCTCCTTGCCTTCAAAACTCTGGATGGCCGGCCGCGAATAATCGGCCGGCAGATTTAATACCGGTACATCTCCCTCAAACTGTTTCAACCAGTAGGCCTCCTGCTGCTCAAATATCTCGGCCACTGCCGGGCTCTGCTGCCACTCGGCATAGTCTTTATATTGAAGTCTTAAGGGAGGTAATACGCTGCCCCTGTACAGGGAGACAAAATCTTCTACCAATATGCCGTGGGACACGCCGTCGGTGGCGATATGGTGCATATCCACCATCAATACGTGCCGCCGGGGCTCTTTTTTTATCAAGCCCGCCCGTATGAGCGGCGGCCGGGACAGATCAAAGACCCTGATGAACTTTCTTAAAACTTCCTCAACCCTCTCTTCCCTATCCCGGCCGGTCAGGTCGTAATGCTCGATGGCAAATTCCACTTCCCCCGGTTCGGTTATCCTCTGTACCGGAATCTCGTCTATCAGGTCAAAGGATGTGCGCAGGCTTTCATGCCGGTCGATCAGTTTCCTGAAGGCACCTGCCAATCGCTCTTTTTCCAGTTCCCCTTCCAGTTCAACCACTTCGATTACGTTGTAGGCGGTCTGCTCCAGTTCCATATGTCGGAGAAAGAACAAGCGATTCTGGGAAGAGGACAACACGTAGTAATCTTTTTTCTCCACCGCCGGGATAGAGGCGAATATCTCTTCTTCCGCTGCCTTCACAAATTCGGCTATGCCTCTAACGGTGGGGCTTTCAAATACCCTTACCATCGGCACTTTTACATTAAACTCTTTGTTGATCCTGGAGACAAGGATGGTGGCGATTAAAGAGTGCCCGCCTAAATCAAAAAAACTGGAATCTATGCCAAAACGATCGTCTCCTATTTTCAAGACTTCGGACCAGATCTCCATCATCCTTTTCTCTATCTTATCCCGGGGCGCGGTGTATTCCCCCGCACCGCTCCTGAAATCGGGCTTCGGCAGTGCCTTGCGGTCTACTTTCCCATTGGGGGTTAAGGGTATCTCCGCCAACTGCACAAAATATGCCGGTATCATATATTCGGGTAAATTCCCTGCCAGGCCCTCCCTCACTGCCGGTATATCCACCTGCCGGTCGGCCACAATATAGGCGCATAAATACTTATCCCCCTCCTCATAAAAGGCATCCTCTTCCGTAGAACCGCCCCGGGCAACGACCACTGCCTCTTTTATGTCCTGCCGGTTTAACAGTTGGGTCTCGATTTCCCCCAACTCAATCCTGAAACCCCTTATCTTTACCTGGTAATCGATCCGGCCCAAAAAATCGATGTTGCCGTCCTCCAGCCAGCGGGCCAGGTCGCCGCTGCGATACATCTCCTGTCCCGGCTCAAAGGGATTCTCCACAAATTTCTCTCTGGTGAGATCGGGTCTCTTTATATATCCCCGGGCAAGCCCTTTGCCGGCCACACACAGTTCACCGGGAACACCGGTGGGATTGACTTGATTACCGGGATTGAGGATGTAGCAGGTCACATTATCGATGGGCTTGCCGATCAGCACCCTTGTGCTGTCAGGCGCGAACTCATATGCGGTCGAGCATACACTGTTTTCGGTGGGGCCATATTCATTGTACAATTTTACCTGGGGCAATAATTTAAAATGCCTCTCCACCAGCTTTTCGGTAATCGAGTCCCCGGCAACGGTTACGGCCCTTAAATTTTTTAAAGACTCGGCTATCTCTACCAGAAAAGATTTGTAAAAACCGGGAACGATTAAAAAATAGGTGATGCCGATCTCGTTTATGACTCTTTTCAGGTATTGCAGGTCATACACGCTCTCCTGGGGTATTAAAGTCAGCCTGGCCCCGCTGATCAATGTGGTAAATATGTCCTCCACCGAACTGTCGAAGATATAACCCAATATTTGCAGTACGGCATCTCTGTGATCAAAATGGTAATAGTTCTTGCGCCACAGCAGGGTGTTGACAATGGAGCGATGCGCCACCCCTACCCCCTTGGCCCTGCCGGTAGAGCCGGACGTGTAGATGACATAAGCCAGGTGGGCGGCGCCGGTAGGATTGGGACTCTTCCCGTCAATTTCGTCTGCATCGATATTCTCATCGGTTAAAACGATGTGTTCAACGGTGTTATTCAACCTGTCTGGCAGGTGAGCCTGTGTCAGCAGCAATTTCACCCCACTGTCGTGAAACATATAGTTGATTCGCTCCGGGGGATGCTGGCAGTCGATAGGCAGGTAGGCGCCGTCGGCTTTTAATATACCCAACATGCCGATGACCATCTCGAACGAACGTTCAACCATCACGGCCACGATACTCTCGGCCCTTACCCCTTTGCGGATCAAAAGCCCCGCCAGTCGGGCTGCCCGCTTATTCAATTCTCCGTATGTCAATTGGCCGCCGGCAAAGAGGAGCGCAGTCGCTCCAGGCTGCCGTAAGACCTGTTCTTCGAACAGGTCATGGATGGTCCGGTCTACCGGGTGGTCTACCTTTGTATGATTAAAATCATATAAAATCCGTCTCTTCTCATCCCCCGACAATATCTCCAGGCTGCCCAATTCGGCCTCCAGGTTAAACAGGGCCGCCTGCATCAGGTTGTCGAAATGGCGAATAATCCCATTGACCGAGGTCCCGGTGAACAATGAGGAGTTGTATGTCAGCTCCCCTTCCACACCATCCCCTGTCCTCAGGAAAGAGAAGATCGTATTGAGACGAATATGCCGAATATACTCTTTATCGTGGATATTTTTTAATAAAACGGCCACATCAAACAGGGGAAAATCCTCCTCGGTTGACTCTATATCCAGCTTATACAACAGGGTTTCAATCGGGTAATTCTGGTTCTCGGTGGCTTCGAGAAAGGTAGCCCGTACCTGCAGCAGCAGCTCTTTAAATGTCATCTCCCTTTCAAGCTTATTCCTGATGGCCAATATGGTGTTGATAAACTTGCCGGTAATCTCCTGTTTATAAATAGGCGCGCCCACGATGATATCTTTGTTACCCGTATATTTATGCAGCAGCACGACGATTCCGGCCGCCAGTATCATATGCAGGGAGTAGTCGAAGCCGTTACTCAACTTCATCAATTGAGAGAAGAGTTCCCCTTTAAATCGAAAGGGTATTGCCGCGAAGGATCCCCGATCCTTCGCCCCCTGGTTTCGATATTCGTAGGGGAAACTACTTTTTACCAGCTCCCCGGAAAGTCTATTCAGCCAATAATCCCTCTCCCTCAAATTCTGGGTGGCGGCCGCCACCATGCTGCCAATAACGTTATTATCTCTCATTGTCTCAATCTCCTTTGCCAGTTTTTTGATTTAAAAACCAAATGTGGCTTCGTTCACATTGATATTGCGTACACTCACCAACCTGGCCACATTCTTACGATCATCCACATAGATGGTAGGGTCTTCCAGGTCCACCAGGGCCGGTGCCGCATTTTTATGGAGTTTCTTCCATCGTTCATCGGCATAGTGGATCTCACTCATGGAATAGGGATTGGGAATACCCAGGCGGATGCAGTGTTCGATAAAGCGGTTCAACCGGCCGTAGGTCACTTCCCTGGAGGGATATACGTCCAGGATGTATGTCTGGGAGATCAACATATCCCTGGCCCACTCCGGGTAGAGAAGTTTACTTTGTTTTACCCATTCATCCTCCCTGGATTGACCGGCATAAAAATAGAAGAAGGGATTAAATTCGGCCTCGTAAATATAATCTTTTAGTTCCTCCACAAAATCCAATGTCATCTGGAACTCCTCTTCGCTCTCCCCCGGGTGCCCGACGATCCAGAAGGTGGTGGTTTTTATACCGGCATAAGCCAGGCTGGCCAGGGCGGCCCTGGTTTGATCCAGTGTGATCCTCTTATCAATCAAATCCAATATCCGCTGGGAACCGCTTTCGGTTCCGATCCTGGCCCGGTAAAACCCACCCTGGCGCCAGGCCAGGGTATTTTCGCTATCACAGACAGAATCATCGACTCTCAGGTAACCGTCAAAATAGACAGCCGTACCGGCCCTGGCAAGCTCGGCGGTAAGATCCGGCAGGATGTGGTTCACCAGGGAATCGATCATAAAAAACAACTGGCGCCGGCCGTTCTTTTCATACAACTTCATGATCTCTTCTGCAGTCTGCCGGGCGCTCTTCTCCTGGTATTTCCCAAAATAACGGGAAATGGTGCAAAAGCTGCACTGGTTGGGGCAGCTCCTTGAACCAAAGGTGGCGATATAGGGATAAAAATCAAGCTTGAGATCGGAAAAATCAGGAACCCCCACAGCAGAAACATCCAGCCTTTCGCCATTAATATCTTCCAGGGTATACACCCGCTTCGATTCGTCCAGTTCTCCCCGCAAATATTTTAGAAATAGGTTCTGGCCTTCGCCTACGATTATTTTATCTAAATAATCTTTGCTCTTTTCCAGGAGAAACTCAAACTCCGATGTACCCACCGGAAACTGCCATATAAACATGGCCCCACCCATGACCGTTTTTATGTGGGGATACTTTTCCCTGGTCAATCTAAAGGCAAACAAAGAGGCCGGTAAGGTGTGGATATAGACGGATAATCCCAGTACATCGGGTTTTTCCTTTTCCAGTAAAGCGACAAGATAATTTTTTAGGGTCGCATAAAACTCGGCCAATACCTGGCTCAAGGCGGCGATCTGTTCATTGTTTAGGTCATAATAATAGGTTTCATAAACGATTTTGTGGACCAATTCAAAATATTCGTCTTCCTGTTGGTAATGAATGTGGGCCATCATATGGTTTTGCAACAGATCGTGCCCGATATTGTAGTAGTTGCCGCGTTTGTTGGGGGGGATATACCTTTTCATGGTGTCAAAATACCTGTTATACAGTTCCTTGAATTCCAGTTCTACGTTGGCATCAAAGGTTGTGACCTCAAAGCCGTGGGGCTGAACAAAGGCCTTAAGATAAGAAATGGCCATAGGCGGGATCAATGGTGTCCAGTACGGCAGTAAACCCAAAAGGATCTTTTTGCCGATGGGACGTTTTTCCTGTCCGGTGTCATTGCTTGTGTCTCTCATTTTAAACCTCGAATTATCCGGTTAACCCGGTATTTTTTATTTTTTTGCTTATTCCTTAAAACCCAAATGAAGCATTGCTTTCTTGTAAGATATTGGTATCGGCGGTAATCAAATCATGGGAGATGGCGATATCTCTCAATTTAATGTTCCTATTTTCCATTACCCGGTCCAGGATTTCGACAAAATGCCCGGCCATTGTTTCCACGGAGGACTGCTTAAACAGGGCAACGGGATAATTAAAATTCAGGTTTATAAAATCGTGGCCATCAATGGCCTCCAACTGCAGATCGAACTTCACCGTTTGATTCTCAAAGGGATACCGATCTATTTTCAAATCCCCCGTGCCTCTGCTTCCCGCTTCATAATCAAAATTTTGCAGTACAAAGACCACATTACACAGGGGATTCCTGGTATGTTCCACTATGCCCAGTCTCCTCACCAGCTCTTCAAACTGGTAATCCTGGTTTTCAAAGGCATTGACGGCATTTTCCTTGACTTCCTCCAGGAACTGCCCGAAGGTTTTGTGTTCGGCCGGAACATTTCTCATGGCCACCATATTGGCGAACATGCCGATTAGTTTTTCCAGGTCCAGATGGTTTCTACCGGCTACCGGCGTGCCCACAATAACATCTTCCTGTCCGCTGTATTTTGCCAACAAAATATTAAAAACCGCCAGCAGTATCATATATACGGTGGCCTCGGTATCGGCGACCATTTCATATAAACCTTTAACTAACTCTCTTTCCAGGCTAAATTTAACCAAACCGCCCTCACCAAGACGCTGGAGAGAGGAATCGGGAAAATCCGTGGGTAAATGAAGATCGGAGATCTCTCCCTCGAACCGATTCAGCCAATACTCTTCCTGCTTTTTTATCTCTCCTGAGGCAAATAAACGATTCTGCCACTCCGAAAAGTCTTTATACTGCAGTTTTAAAGGAGATAATTCCTCCCCTATATAGAGCCCCAGGAAATCGTTTACCAGCAAATCGTAGGAGACACCGTCGGATACGATATGGTAAATATCCATCATCCATACAAACCTTTTATCACCGGTTTTTATTAATCCCGCTCTCAACAACGGCGCGGAGCCGAGATCAAAGGGTCTTATAAAAGCCTTTACAATGGCTGCCGATTGTGCCTCCGGGGCCTCGAAATAGTCGATTTTGAATGCCACATCCCGATGTACCCGCTGCACCGGTTCAGGCTCATCTTCCAGCATGACAAAAGAGGTTCTTAAGACTTCATGTCGTTTTATTAGTTTTCGGAACGTCTCTGCCAATTTCTGCCGGCAAACATCAAATTCCATCACCAGAACGGTTGGCATATTGTATCTTGTATTGGTTTTATCCATCTGGTAGAGAACAAATAATCTTTTCTGGGCGGAGGACAACGGATAGTACTCCCTCTGCTCCACCGGATTTATCGATGTATACTTATCCTCCGCCAATCCCCTTATGCTTTCCCCCAGGCCTCTGATGGTGGGGGATTTAAATATCGCGGCCAGGGGTAACTTTACATTTAATTCTTTATGTACCATGGCGGCGATGATGGTGGCCTTTAACGAGTGGCCTCCCAACTCGAAGAAGTTGGCATCGATGCCAATGATATCTTTGTCGACGGCGAGCTCCTCGGACCATATCTCTACCAATTTCCTCTCCACCCCATCCCGGGGAGCCGTGTAATTCTCCCCTGTCTTCAACTCCGGGAGCGGCAGCGCCTTGCGGTCAACCTTACCATTGGGAGTCAAGGGCATCGCCTCAACATGAATAAAAAAGGTGGGGATCATGTAATCGGGCAAGCCCTGGGACAGGTACTCCCGCAGTTCCATACTGCCTACCGTCTCCCCGGACTCCTCGGCCGTTACTATATAAGCACATATATGCCTATCCCTACCCCGGGCCAGCTTGCAAGCCACCACCGCCTCTTTTATACCCGGATGCCGGGCCAATCGACTCTCTATCTCCGCCAATTCGATCCGGAATCCCCGGATCTTGACCTGATCGTCCACCCGGCCTAAAAACTCCAGGTTACCGTCATCAAGCCACCGGGCCACATCACCGGTGCGGTACAGATTACCGCCTCCCTCATGGGGATTCAAGGGAAACTTCTGCGCCGTCAGCTCGGCGTTGTTCACATAGCCCCGGCCCAGGCCATCACCCGATATACACAACTCTCCCACCACCCCTACCGGCTGGAGAGTGTCCTCCCGGCCCAGTATATAGATGCCGGTATTGGCAATGGGCCTGCCTATGTTCAACGCCTCTCCCACCGATACATCCTTGACCGTCGACCATATGGTGGTCTCGGTGGGGCCGTACATATTATAGATCTTACCGCCCACCACCTCCCGGGCCTGCTCCAACAACTGCACCGGCAGCGCCTCCCCACCCACCAGCAAATATTTTAAAGCGCCCAACTGGACAACCGACTCTTCTTGCGAAAGCAGCAGCGCCAGCCGCGACGGTGTGACCTGCAATATGGTCACCCCTTCGGCGGCCATAGCCGAGGCTGCGGCCGCGCCGTTCACCTGCTCCTCGCCTGTGCCCACCACCACCTTGCAGCCCCTTGTCAGCGGCAGAAAGGTCTCCAGGCCAAATATATCAAAGGAGATGGTGGTTAAGGCCAGCAGGCTGTCCCGGTCACCAAACCCGATGATATCGGTGATCCCTTTGATAAAATTGACCAGGGCGCGATTCTCGATCATCACCCCTTTGGGCCGACCGGTGGAGCCGGAGGTGTAGATGCAGTAGGCCAGGTTGCCGGGCCCGGCTAACCGCTCACTCTCCCTCTCCAGCCTGCCGCCATCGCCGCTGAAGGGATTCTCTCTATCCAGTGCTAAGATCCGGCAGTTGCTGCTGACGGAGATGAGGGAGCCGAGATCGGCAGTGGTCACGATGAGGGGGGTGCTGCTGTCTTCCAGGATATACTCTATTCTCTCCGGCGGGAAGTCGGGATCCAGGGGAAGGTAGGCGCCGCCAGCCTTTACGACACTTAGGAGCGCCGCCATCATCTCTATCGAACGATTCATCATTACGGCGGTTATGGTATCGGGTTTTACACCGCTGGCTCTCAACAACCCCGCCAATTGGTCTGTCAGTTCGTCGAGTTCCCGGTAGGTTAAGGCCCGGCGCCCGTTTCGCTCTCTGCCGTAAGAGGTGGATTTCAGACAGGCGCCGGTCACGGCGATATGATCGGGTGTCCTGTTGACCTGCTCTTCAAAGAGTTCGGCCAGGACTTTATCCCTGGCGTACTCGACCCCGGTATCGTTAAATTCATATATAACCCGACTCTTTTCCTCTTCGCCCATCATGTCTATGGCCGATATTTTCCCTTCAGGGTGTTTGACGATTGAGGAGACAATCTCTTTGAAATAGCGGATAAACCGGCAGATGGTCTCCTCCTTAAACAGGCTGGTACAGTAATTCAATGAAATGGCCAACCTGTCTCCCCTCTCCACTGCGGCAAAGGTTAAATCAAATTTGGCGGTCTTACTTTCAAAGCCATAGGATTTAATCTTCGCGTCCCTCATCTCCTCTTCCGACACTTCCCGCGTTTCGGCGGGATCAAAAATGTTTTGCAGTATAAACATGACGTCAAACAGCGGATTACGACTCAACTCCCTCTCTACTTCGACTCTCTCCACCAGATCCTCAAACTGGTAATCCTGGTTCTCAAGGGCCTGCAAAGTGTTGTCTCTCACCTCACGCAAAAAACCAATGAACGGCTTATCTCCAGAAGGAAGACTGCGCAGCGCCAGCGTATTGACAAACATGCCGATGATCTTCTCTAAATCGGCGTGGCGGCGGCCGGCAATCGGTGTGCCCACCACGATATCTTCCTGGCTGCTCATTTTAGACAGGAATACATCCAAAATAGCCAGCAGCAGGGTAAATAAGGTGGTCTTCTCTGACCGGGCGATATCATTTAAAGCGCCTGTTTCCCCTGTATCTAATTGAAAAAAGAGGCTACTCCCGGCAAAACTCTGCATCGCCGGTCTGGGATAATCGAAGGGGAGGCTTAATATCGGTATCTCTCCTGCAAACTGCCGCAGCCAGTACGTTTCCTGCGGCCGAATTGCCTGGCGGGTCACAGGGTTTTGCTGCCAACAAGCATAATCTTTGTATTGAAGCCTGATCGGCGGTAATGCCGATGACTCTTCGGCCATGTACAGTGCCTTAAAATCCTGGACTAAAATTCGATGGGATATGCCGTCGGCCATGATGTGGTGCATATCCACCACCAATACATACCTGCCCTCAGCCGACCTTATTAAGTTTGCCCGCAAGAGGGGTGCCGTCGACAGATCGAAGGGCCGCACAAAACGAGAGATGAGAGTGGAGATCTCTGGGTTTGGAGAAGCCGCGTCCAGGGCTTCATGTTCATCGGTTAAATCGCAATATTCCATTTCAAAATCAACGCTCTCGTGTATCCTCTGCACCGGTTGTTTTTCCCACATGATAAATGAAGTTCTCAGGCTCTCATGTCTCTGTATCAATTTTTTGAAGGTCTCCGCCAATTTTTCTCTCTCCGGTTCTATCTCAATGCCGATCACCTGGGGGATGTGGTATCCGGTGCTCTGGGGATCTAACTGCTGGAGGATATACAACCGTCCCTGGGCTGCAGATAGGACGTAGTAATCTCTCTTCTCCACCGGCGCTATCGCTGTAAATTTATCTTTTGTTTCCTTTTTTATATGTTCGGCCAATCCCCTTATGGTTTGTATACTAAATACCTCTTCCAGGGGCAATTTTACATCCAGTTCTTTATGAATCTTCGATATAAACACAATGGCATTCAGGGAGTGCCCCCCTAACTCAAAGAAATTGGTATCGATACCCACAATACTTTTGTCGACTTTTAATACTTCGGACCATATATCGACAAGAATTTTTTCGATATCGTTCCTGGGAGCGACATACTCTGTTTTTACCTGTACATCCAATTCCGGCAATGCCCGGCGATCAAGCTTTCCATTCACCATCAAAGGCAATTTGTCAATTTGCATAAAAAACGACGGTATCATATACTCGGCTAAGTCTTTGCTCAAAAAATCCCGTAATGTGAGAACATCGATTTCCCTTTCGGAAACAATGTAAGCGCACAGGTACTTTTCTCGATTCTCCCGCGCTCTTTCCACCACCACGGCTTCTTTGATATTTTCATGACTCAACAGCTTACTCTCTATCTCCCCCAATTCGACCCGGTAGCCCCTGATCTTTACCTGTCCGTCTATTCTGCCCAGGAACTCGATATTGCCGTCCGGCAGCCACTTAGCCAGATCACCGGTCTTATATAGTTTTTCTCCCCCCAGACAGGGGTTTTCCGAAAACTTCTCGTCTGTCAACTGTGGGTTGTTCAGATAGCCTCTACTCACCCCCCTACCGGAGATGCACAACTCACCGGGAATGCCGAGGGAGACCGGTTGGCCATCTCTTGCCAAAATATAAACCCGATAATTCAATATCCCTTTACCTATAGGCACATTAGAATTAACTGTATGCCCACATTTATAATAGCAGGCACATACGGTCGTTTCGGTGGGACCGTAAGTGTTATATACATTTCCCCTTTGTAACAACCGATCTACATACTCCCTCCTCAACACATCTCCGCCACTAATATAAGTATGAATACCATTAAGGTTATCGAACTTGTTTAACTCATTCAACAACAGCGGAGTACAATCAATTATAGTCACTCTTCTTTTAACAATGAATTTCTTTAAAAGGAGAACGTCCATATTCTCATACCCCGAGGGGATGGCCACCGTGCCACCGTTAAATAGAACCGGGAAAAATTCCTCGACAAACACATCGAAGGCATAAGATGCCTGCTGAAGAACCACGTCTTCCGAAGAAATTTTAAATTCGCTGAAAAAGGCGTGAAGATATTCAACTACATTCCGATGCTCCACCATCACCCCCTTGGGTCTTCCCGTAGTTCCGGAGGTATAAATCATATAGGCAAGGTCTTCGGCTCGGTTTATATTTTCAATATGCACAACATTTCCCGAGAATTGCTCTCTACCTCCCAGATATATTTTCTCCTCTACACTATCTCCCCTCGTTTCCAGTTCCCCGGTGGTTAATAACAAATGGCAGCCGCTGTCTTCAAGCATATATGTAATCCGGTTGGGGGGGAAATCTACCTCCAGCGGCAAATAAGCCCCACCGGCCTTAAGGATTCCCCATATACCCACCGCCATCTCGATCGACGGCTCTACCATGAGGCCCACAATGGTGTTCGGTCTCCCGCCCCTAGATCTGACCACCGCGGCCAACTGGTTGGCCCGCTCATTCAGCAATCTATAAGTGAGATTCTGATCCTCAAAAAGAACAGCCATATGATCAGCCATTTTCTCCACACAATCCTCGAATCCTTCCTGGATGGTAAGCCCCCGGAGTAGTTCCGGTGCCGATTGAGCCTCATTCCCTATATGATTAAAATCATACAATATTTGTATTCTCTCTTTTCCGGACAACATATCTCCCTCACAGAGGGGAGAGTCCACAAAAAAGAGGAGCTTCATGGAGAGATTTTTGAGGTGTTGGATGACTCTTTCCATTTTGGCTCTCTCATACCGCCGCTGATTGTATTCCACTCTTCCTTCAATGATTCCATTCTCCCTTGAGAATGAAAAAATTGTATTGATATTAATATGTTGAATATATTTTTTACTGTGGATATTCTCTAATAATACCATCACATCAAACAGGGGGAACTCATTCTGGGAATTATCAAAAGATGATAAACCCAGTTGATCCACCAGAATTTCAAGGGGGTAATTCTGATGTTGACTGGCCTCGGTAATGGTTTGCCTCACCTGAAGAAGCAGTTCCCTAAACGTCATATTTTCTTCTATTATACTTCTCAAGGGTAGAATGGTATTGATGAATTCGATTTCAACCTCCTGTCTGTAAATAGGCGAACCCACCACAATATCCTGCTGACTACTATATTTGTAAAGTAAGGCCGCCATACTGGCCACCAGTATCATGTGCAACTTAAAATCGCCACTATTACTCATTTTTATCAACCGTTCAGACAGGGTGCCGGAAAAACCGAAGGTTAATCCTTCATATTTTTCTCCATTTTTGTCAGCGTTATTGCCTTTCGAGAGGGTCATATAATCATAATGGAAATGAGCGGCTGTGGGGTTACCGGAAAGCTTCTTTAACCAATAATCTCGCTCTGCCGTCTTCTGATTGGCTACCACCATTAATTCATCCCGATTTCTCCTTCTAAACATGACTCTCTACTCCTTATTTTCCATTCACCGTTAAAACCCAAATTCCTCCAGATCTTCCTCACCAACCATCTGTGCCTCTCCCAGGTTACTGGAAATTGCAATACTTCCCAGCAAAATATGCCTGTCTTCCATTACAATCGCCAATATTTCCTTGAGGAAGTCGATAAATCTTTCCATCGTCTTCCGTTTGAATAACTTTGTGCAGTACATCAAAACAAAGGAAATATCGCCCTCCGCATCCATCACTTCAATGGTAATATCGACCGGAGCGGTGCCGGGGTCAAACTCATAGGAGATAAACCGCAGACCCCGCGTCTCCAGCATCGAAAAATCATTTTTCACCATGATTAGTTCCACATCGTTTAAGGGGTTCCGGGACAAATTCTTCACAACGCCCAGTCTTTCCACCAATTCTCCGAGGGGATAGTTCTGATTCTCAAACACGGTCAGGGCGTTCTGTTTTACCCTGTTTAGAAAGTCCACGAAGGATTCATCTGCCGGTACCAGATTCCTCATGGGCATCACATTCATAAACACCCCGATAATGTGTTCCAGTTCTTCGCGATCTCTGCCGCCAATGGCTGAGCCGACGATGATATCCTGCTGGCCGGTATAGCGGGATAACAATACATTTAACGCCGCCAGCAACACCATGTACAGGGTGGCACCGGTATCGTCGGCCAGTTCTTTGATACCCTGGATTAACCGGTCTTCCAGTCGGAAGTGCAGCCATTCGCCCTCGAAACTCTGAACCGCCGGTCGGGGAAAATCGGTGGGCATCTCCAATAGGGGTACGCCATCTGAAAACTTTTCCAGCCAGAAGGATTCTTGCTTTTTGTACTCTTCAGACTCCATAAATTTTTGCTGCCAGCAGGCATAATCGTTATATTGCCTCTTCAACGCCGGCAGTACATCCCCCCCGTATAAGGCAACAATCTCTTTCAACAGCAGCCGCAGGGATTCATTGTCGGCAATGATATGGTGGATATCGAACAACAGCAAATATCTCTCCTCTTCCACCCTTAAGATTTTGGCCCTTAGCAGGGGGGGGCGACTCAAAACAAACGGCCGGCTGAACGATTTGATGGCGCCGTCCGTTTCAGCCGGTCGACTTCCCTGCAAATCGGCATACTCAAAGCAAAAATCAATATCCGCCGGATCATGTACTTTTATGACGATTTCCCGGTCGATCAGGTGGAACGATGTACGTAAACTTTCCTGCCTTTCGATTAATTGGCGGAAGACCTCTTCTAAGCGCCGCCTGTCGAGCTGACCCTCTATAGTAACGATGCGGAAAATGTTGTAGGTTTCCTTGATATTCTCAATCTCATTTAAAATAAAAAATTTCTTTTGTACCACCGAAGTGGCATAATATTGCTTCTCTTCTACCTGTTCGATCAACGCATATGCAGATACATTGGCTCCCTTTATATATTCGGCAATCCCCTCAATGGTCAATTTTTCAAAAAAGATGGTGATGGGAACATTCACGTTCATCTTCCGGTTGATTTTGTTGGCCAGGGAGATCGCCTTTAATGAATCGCCGCCTATCTCGAAAAAGTCATCGCCTATCCCCAGTTGATCAAAACCGAAGAAACGCTGCCATATCTCGACGAGTTCATGCTCAACGTCACAGCGGGGTGCCGCGTAGGCAGAGGAGAGATCCGCCCTGGAGAAACGGGGGGCAACCGCTCCCTTGCCGGGTTCCTCCTCCGACTCCAGGGACTTACGTTTAATCCACTGGTCGATCCTGAGCGACAAATCAGCCAGCGAATGGACGACCCGTCCTTCTTTCACCCGGGACAACACCCGTCTAAAGGCTTCGACGCCCTCTTCGGTATTCATGGACAACTCGCTCAAACTGGCTCCCAGGGCACCGGGGTTTTTATGATTTTCCCCCACCTGCCAGCTATCCCAGTTCACCGCCAGCCAGGGTAGTGCACCCTGCCGGTTGTGCTGCTGGAGCAGACTGTCCATGAAGATATTGGCCGCCGCATAGGCCGAAAATCCCAGACCGCCCAGGACAGAGGAAATCGAAGACATGATGAAAAGGAAATCCAGTTGCTGCTGCTCAAAAATCTTTTGCAGTACGAGGAGTCCGGCTATCTTGGGCCGGGAGTGGACTTCAAATTTCCCTTTGTCTAACAGGCCGACAGTGGTGAAAGCTTCCTCATCCACGACACCGGCAGCATGAATCACCCCATTGATGGGTCCCAGAGTCTTTCCCACCCGGGAAACGGCTTCCCGCATCTGTTTTTCATCGGCCACATCGGCAGCCATTACCAGCACCGCCCCGGCCAACTCCTCAATCTCCCGGATTTTCCCTATCCGCTGGCTGACTTTATCCATCAACTGATGGGTGGTGAGCCACCCGTCCCATTGATCCCTGGGGGGAAAGGGCGAACGGCCGATTAAAGCCAATTTTGCCCCCACACTCCCGGCCAGGTAGCGGGCCAACATCAGGCCGATATTTCCCGTTCCGCCGGTGATCAGGTAAACCCCTGACTCTTCCAGGACTGCCTTTTCTCTAACGGCGGGAGTTAGCTTTACAGGCTCATAGTCCAGCCGCCAACGCCGGTTATCCCGTAAGGCGATCAGCGGGTCAGGGGATGGCGCCTTCAATTCTGTCAGCAGTTGATCCACCAACCGTTCCTCCGGACAATCTCCCGGTTCGGGTAACACAATATCGACACTGCGGCAGCGGATGGAGGGATTTTCCTGGGGAATGACATTCAGCGCGCCCAGCAGCGGGGACATTTCCGGCCGCAAATATCGTTCCCCGGACACGGCCTGCATATTGTTGGTAACCACCGTGAGTTGGGTGGGTTGGGCAATATTCTCCTGTAAAAACGCCTGGACCAGGTAAACGAGACTGTAAAACCCATAGTCCAATGCCTTCTCAACGGCACCGACGGTCAAACTTTCCTGCCGGTCTGCCGAAAGGCTCCATAAGTGAACAACCTGTCGGGGTAACTTCTGGCTTTTCTGAATCTCCTGGATCAGCGTCCTGTATTCTGCCTTATTTTGGGGATTCACCGTATAGAGGCCCCCTCTCTCCACGGCAAAACCGTTCCCCATCTTGACCATCACCACATCCTGGTGCCGCGCCTTTAAACGCGCCGCCATTCTATCCCCGATCCCCTGCGAGTCTAACAGGACCAACCAGGGGGAGTGAGTTTCCGATTCCATACCGTCGCCTTCGACCGGAAGCGAAGGCACCTGTTTCCACAGGGGAAGATAAAACCAATCGGACAGGCTGCTCTTTTTCTTGATCTGGGTCTGGGGACGGGACATCTCATTCCGGTCGCTAAAGGGATTACCCTCAATCCAATATCGCTCCCCCTCAAAGGGATAGGTTGGGAGGGATATCCGTCTTCTCTTTTCGTTACCATAAAATCCACCCCAATCGATATCGACCCCCCAGAGCCACAATCGACCGATCCGGCCCAACAGGTAAGCCGCATCCGGCACAGCCTGTTGGGGATGCCTCAACAAATTGATTACCCGCTGCCCCGGGTTGTCCGGTTCGGCCGAATGATTCTCGATGTATCGTCTCACCAACGCACTCAGATCACGTCCCGGTCCTATCTCCACAAATATCGAATTGGGCTCCGCCGACAATTCCTCCAGGCCTGAGGCAAATTGAACCGTCTCTCTGAGATGTCTGGCCCAGTATTCGGCCTGGCTGACATCATTGCCATTGACCCTTTTCCCGGTCACATTGGATACGTATGGAATCCGCGGCTCTTTCAACGCCAGCCGGGACACCTGCTGCCTAAAAGCCTCCAAAATAGGCTCCATCTCCTTAGAGTGCAAGGCCCGCGTATTATCGACCCGCATGCACATGTATTTCCGGTTCTTCATCTTCCTTTCAAAGGCATCGACTGCGGCAGCCGTACCGGCCACAACCGCGGCAGCCCCATTATCGATGGCAATGGATACCCCATCCGCCTCGTCCAGCATCGGCCTCAACTCTTTTACCGGCAGCGGCACACTCAACATGGCTCCCAGCGGTGTTTGCCGGATCAAATCGGCCCGGGTCACCACCAATTTTAAGGCATCTTCCAGGGAAAATACCCCGGCCACACACGCGGCTGTATATTCGCCCAAACTGTAGCCGATCATGGTCTGGGGAAAAATCCCCCAACCCATCACCAACCTGGCCAATGCATACTCAATGGAAAAAATCAGCGGTTGAGAGATTTCAGGCTGCTGGATCGTCTGATCCCCGCTGTCCGGATTTTCCGGGTAGAGAATCTTCCTGACATCACGCCCCAGCAATGATTTTAATATATCGAAGCACCGATCCATCTGCTGTCTAAATACCGGCTCTTCTTCATAAAGATCGCGGCCCATATTCACATACTGGGCACCCACACCGGCAAACATAAACACCACCGGTCTCTTCTTCTTTTCCGCCGCCGCGGTATACACCTTGCCCCCATCGACGGACGAGATATTACCGGGGGACGATAAGGCGTCGACGGCAGCCGCAGCCCCTGAGGAGACCAGCATCCGCCGATGTTTAAAGGTTTTTCGCCCCACTTGAAGCGTAAAACAGACATCCCCAGGATTTATTTCGGGATTTTTATCTAAATATTTCGCCAGATTTTCCGTAAGCTTTTCCAGGGCAGAAGCTGTCCGCGCCGATAATACCATCAGATGCCATTTCCTGCCTCTATCGGAACCGGCCAGACCGGGTGATTCTTCCAGGATGGCATGAAAATTCGTTCCCCCCAGGCCAAAGGCACTCACCCCGGCCCGCCTGGGATAGCCATTATTTCGCCACTCAATGGGTTTTGTCACCACAAAGAAGGGGCTATGGTCAAAATCAATCCCGGGGTTTGGCCGCTCATAGTGTAATGTCGGAGGCATTAATCGATGCTTTAACGACAGCACCGCCTTAATAAAACCCGATATAGCGGCGGCAGTATTTAAATGCCCGATATTACTCTTTACAGAGCCGATGCCAATAGAGCCTTTTTTATCGGCATTATAGGCCAGCTTCATCGCTTCCACTTCAATGGTATCGCCTAAAGTAGTACCGGTACCGTGGGTTTCAATATAACCGATACTGTCAACCTCAACACCGGCAGCATGAAGGGCCGCCCGCATGACTGCCGCCTGTCCCTCAGTGCTGGGAGCCGTATAACCGACTTTTCTACTCCCATCGTTATTCAGGGCCGATCCCTTTATCACGGCATAAACGTGATCGCGATCCTTGAGGGCATCGTCAAGGGGTTTCAGGATAACGACACCGACCCCATCTCCGAATACGGAGCCTTTGGCCCCGGCCTCAAATACCCGGCAGTGGCCGTCGGGGGAAATAATCATGCCCTCCTGGTATAAATAGCCCGTTTTCCCAGGAAACCATACGGATACCCCCCCGGCCAGGGCCATATGGCATTCCCCCCCCAGAAGCGCCTGGCAGGCCTGGTGAATGGCAACCCCTGAGGTCGAACAGGCGGTATACAGGGTAAAGCTGGGGCCTCTCAAATTAAACTTATAGGCAATCCGGGTACCCAATGGATCTTTACTACTCAACAGGGCGGATTCAAACTTCCCGAAGTCATGGATTTTGCCGGACAAGAAGGCCAGGAGTTCCCAATAGATGTCCTGGGCAGCCCCGGCAAACACCCCGATCAGGCCGTCATATAAATCCGGTTCATACCCGGCATCCTCCAGTGCAGCCCAGGCACATTCATGAAAAATTCGCGTCTGGGGGGTCATGATTTCTGCTTCCCTGGGATTGTAGCCAAAAAAAGAGGCATCAAAATATTCGAGGTCTTCCAGCACGCCTTTGGCCATGACATAGTCAGGATGGTCTAATTCTTCAGGGTCTACACCGCTGCCAGCCAGTTCCTGCCGGGTAAAAAACGAGATCGATTCAACGCCATTGATCAGGTTATCCCAGAATTCATCGAGGTCTCCGGCTCCCGGGAACCTCCCGGCCATACCAATCACGGCGATTTCCAGGCCGGTGAGTCCATCGCTCTTTTTATCTTTACCTGTTTCCATTTTACAACTCCGATCTTCGCAGACTTCTCAGATTTTTTCTCTTCTCCTGTCCTTTATCCCTGGCGGCCAGGGCACGTGGTTCATGGTCAAAAAAGTCCTGCTCGTTTTCCCGGTTTAGAAATTTTGCCAGCAGCGCAACCGTGGGATAGGAGTAGAGGGTGACTGGAGGAATGTCCCGCTTAAATATATTTTTTAGTCGGCCATTGACCTGGAGGATGCCCAGGGAAGTGGCGCCCAGTTCAAAAAAATTGTCGTGGATGCCGACCCGATCGATACCCAGAAAATTTTGCCAGACTTCGCTCAACTTTTGTTCGGTCTCGTCTCCCGGTTCCACATACTCCACGCTCAATTGGGGACGCTGATGAATGGTCCGGGCACGGGTGTCGGCACTGTCTCCCTTGATGGCACCATTCAAGATCAATCCCCGGGAAGCATTGTACTGGCGAATCGCCAGTTTTAAGTCTACGGGGCATACCACGGCCCGG
Source organism: uncultured bacterium (assembly GCA_965603365.1). Classification (GTDB taxonomy): domain Bacteria; phylum Acidobacteriota; class Aminicenantia; order UBA2199; family UBA2199; genus JAHELQ01. The sequence continues at coordinate 16,118 of CBFDCR010000003.1, read as the reverse complement.
GGCAAGGGGTCAGACAGGATACAATCGAATGCCTCCACCCCTTCGGATGGTGTGATCCCCTCCGCCATCTCTTCACCCCACAGCTCTTTGTGTTGTGTTTCGGCAATAACGGCAACGCCGATATTTTGCCACCTGTCCCAGTTAATGGAGATGGGCGTTTTGCTGCTGCTGCACAAGGGGCTGACGGCAAAGGCATCGAGAAAGGCATTGGCGGCTGCATAAGCGGTCTGTCCGGGCATTGGCAGAAGGGAAGCCATGGATGAGCAAAGGATAAAAAAGTCCAGTTCAACATCTTTCAAGAGCCGGTCAAGTACCAGCGTGCCGGTTACTTTGGGGGCCAGGACTGCTTCCGACATCTCCCGCGTCCGCCGAAGTATCATGGAACCGTCCGGCACACCGGCAGCATGGATGACGCCGTTGATTTTGCCGAAACGCCGGTTTATCTGTGTAATCACCTGCCGCATCTCTCCGGGAAGGGCCACATCGGCGGTCAATACCAGCACCTCGGCTCCCAGGGCTTCGATCTCCCGGATCTGGCGGATTCTATCGCTTGTTTTCTCCTCCCCATTGTGGGTGGACAACCAGTGGTCCCATTCAGCCGGCGGCGGGAAATGGGATCGTCCGGTTAAAATCAGCTTCGGTTTCCCCCTTCCAGCCAGGTACCGGGCCAGGATTAAGCCGATTCCCCCCACACCCCCGGTAACCAGGTAGACGCCCCTTTCCCTCAATCCGGCTGCCGTATTTACGGACTCCACCGCCTTCGCCATCTCCACCGGCTCGAAGGTCTCCAACCAGCGATGGTTATTGCGGTAGCCAATTACGGGGTCCTGGATTTTAATTCTGGCCTCCTCCACCAATCGCTCTACCAGTTCTTGCTCCCCAGCGGTGCCGGGTTTGGGCAGTTCAATATCTATCAGGCAGCAGTCGATGTTCCTATATTCCTGGGGAATGACTTTTACCGGCCCCAACAGGGTGGCTTTCTCCGGGCATATCACTTCGCCGCCCACCACATCCAGCACATTGTTGGCTGCCACCTTGACCTGGAAACGCCTTGAGGGGTCCTGTTTACCCAGGGCCTGGGCCAGGGCAATCAAACTAAAAAAGCCCTTATCCTGTGCTTCCCGGGCCCATTCCACTCCGGATGGCTGCCCGTTGACCGGGCCGACATTCCATAGGTGAAGAACGGTACACGGCAGGCCGAAGCTGCCGGGGCCAGTTAACTCCTTGAGCAGTGCCTCGTAATCATCGGTCTCTACCGGGTTAACGGTGTATTTATCTGCCGCCAACCGGCTAAATGTTTTTCCCGTATATACGAGCACTACCCGGGCCCCCTGCTGCCTTAACCTTACCGCGATTTTATCTCCCAGGCCCCCATCATCCATAAAGAGCAGCAGCTTCATCGGGCCTGACTCAGTAAAAACTTCGACATGCCGGGATATCCTGGCGCGCTTCCACACCGGTATATAAAACCAGTCGCCGACATCGGCTTTTTTCCTTAAGGGCGCTTCCAGCGCCCGCTCTTTATCGACCTTTAAGGGAATATCTTTAATGGCAAAATAGTGCCGCTCAAAACTGTAAGTGGGCAGCGGGATACGACACCTCTCTTCATCGCCATAAAAACCCCGCCAATCGATATCCACACCGTAAAGCCATAAATGACCGATGCGATTTAACAGGTAATACAGATCCGGCGCCTCCTCTTTTTCATGCCGCACCAGGCTGACCAGTTTCTGCTCCGGCTTACAATCCCGGTGGCCTTTTAACAATACGCATAAGTCCCGACCAGGACCGACCTCTACAAACAGACCGTTGGGAATGCTAAATAACTCTTTTACGCCAGCGCCAAAGCGAACGGTATCTTTCAGATGGTTTACCCAGTAGAGGGGATCGGTGGCCTCTGTCGGCCTGATGGCCTTGCCGGTCACATTGGAAATATAGGGAACCCGGGGTTCTTTTAACTCTATTTTCCGCGCCTCCTTCTCAAATTCCGCCAAAACCGGGCCTAAGGCGGCGGAATGACTGATGTGAGAAACGCCGACCCGGATACATAAATATCGCTTCCCTTTCATCACTGACTCAAAGGCATCGACGGCCTGGGCAGTACCGGTGACGATACATGAAGGTCCGTTGTCGATGGCGATAGACAGTTGATCGTTCAACAGCGGTTTTAGCTCAGCGGCCGTCAGGGGCACGCTTAACATCGCGCCCTCCGGCATCTGCTGCATCAACCGGCCTCGCAGCCCCACCAACCTGAGGGCATCTTCGAGGGAGAACACACCGGCCAAACAGGCGGCCGTGTATTCGCCGAAGCTGTAACCGATCATCACCTCCGGATGTATTCCCCAACTCATCAACAGCTTTGCCAGGGCATATTCAAAAATAAACATGAGGGGCTGAATAATTTCCGTCTGTTTGAGTTTAGCGGCCGTCTCTGCCGCAGCCTGGCCGGGATACAGGATCGCCTTGAGATCGCAGCCGAATTGGGATTTAAAAATATCAAAACAGCGATCCATGTGCTGGCGAAACACCTTTTCATGCCGGTACAACCCCAATCCCATATTGACATACTGCGCCCCCTGACCGGGAAACATGAATATAACCGCCGCTTTTTTCTCCCCGGGATCGAAGGTAAACGCCCTGCCTGAACCTGGAGACGATAGGATCTCTACTGCCTCATCCCTATCCGCGCACACCAGCATCTTCCGGCAGCTAAAATGCCTGCGGCCCACCTGCAGGGTAAAGGCTGCATCCGATATATTTATGCCGGGGTTGTTTTCCAGGAATTTTGCCAGGTTTTCCGCGGCTCCCTGGAGTGAATCTTTAGTCTTTGCCGAAAGCACCAGGATTTTCCACTCCCTACCCTCTAAACACGGCACCCTCCGGGGCGGTTCTTCAAGAATCACGTGGGCATTGGTGCCGCCGATGCCGAAGGAGCTGACCCCGGCCCGCAGGGGATACTTATCATTTTTCCACTCTTGCAGCCGGGTGTTCACATAAAAGGGGCTGTTGTCGATGCCAATCTTCCGGTTGGGTTTGTCAAAATGTAAAATGGGGGGAATCTTCCTATGTTTTAAGGCCAACACACTCTTTATAAAACCGGTAACACCGGCGGCACAATGGAGATGCCCCACATTGGTTTTAACAGCCCCAATGGCGCAGAAAGCACTTTTATTATTACCGTTATGGTGATTAAAAACCCGGTTTAAGGCTTCCATCTCGATCACATCACCCAGGTCGGTTGCCGTGCCGTGGAGTTCTAAATAGCCGATGGATTCAGGTTCCACCTCCGCCATTTGCAGTGCCGTTCGGATGACATCTGCCTGCCCCTCCACACTGGGGGCGGTATAGCCCAACTTCCGGTTGCCATCGTTGTTGATGGCAGAGCCCTTAATAACGGCATGGATGGTATCGCCGTCCCCCCACGCATCTTCAAGCCGCTTCAACACCACGACACCCGCTCCATCGCCGAAAACCGATCCGCTAGCCTTTTCATCAAAGGTGCGGTTATGGCCGTCTGCCGAAAGGATCATCCCCTCTTCATAAAGATAACCGACCTTGTGGGGCACCCAGATAGAGACGCCACCAGCCAGTGCCATATCACACTCCCCACTCAATATGCCGTTGCCGGCCAGATGAATGGCCACCAGCGACGTTGAACAGGCGGTGAATAGCGAAAAACTCGGTCCTTTCAAATTTAGTTTATATGAAATTCGGGTGGTCAAAAACTCTTTTTCATACAGGTGGAGGGCAGCAAATTGTTCCGAAGGTTTGCCCGATGTGAGGAGTGTCAATGACGATGCGGCTTCCCAATAGGGATGGGAATTGGCGCCCGCATACAGTCCAATCGGCCCGGGATATGAATGGGGATCGTACCCGGCACTCTCCAACGCTTCCCAGGCACATTCATGAAATATGCGAATCTGGGGGTCCAGAACTCCGGCTTCCCGGGGGGAGTAATCAAAAAATGCGGCATCGAAGTATTCCGTACCTTCAATCACACCTTTGGCCCCGACATAATCGGGACTCTCAATCAATTGGGGATCGACACCCGATTCTGCCAGTTCTTCATCGGAAAAGCGGGAAATGGATTCGATTCCATTTTTTAAATTGTCCCAGAATTCATCGATATTCATGGCCCCCGGAAACCTCCCGGCCATACCAATAACGGCAATTTCCAATCCTGTTTTTTCAGCATTCATCGCTTCGTTCATCTCACACTTAACTCCCTTTGCCTTCTTTTCTCAAATTTTTGCTGCAAACTCTTCTTGCCTCTCTTTATCGCCTCTTGTCTGTCTGTCCCCTTATTGTCAGCTCCGCTGCCCACTATTTCCTCGACAAAGTGAGCGGCAAAGGAGCTGACGGTAGTATGCGTCATCAATTCTGTCAGGGTGATCTTTCTACCCAGCAGTGCATTGAGTTTACGGTTTATTTGCATGAGGTCCATCGAGGTGGCGCCCAGATCAAAAAAATTGTCGTGAATCCCAATTTGTTCATAGCCAAAGTATTCCTGCAAGACATCGGTGATAATTTCCTCCACCTGGTTGCGGGGCGCCACATAGGAGGCCAGGCTTCCCTTACGGGCTTGAGGTGATGCCGGCGCCCTACAGCGGGAATGTTCCTTACTTCCGGGAGGTTTAATTTTTGCCCAGCGATCCAGCCGGGCAGATAGATCGCCGGTGGAGACCACAGTCTGTAAACCTGAATTCCCGGATAAAATACGATGAAATACCTCTACCCCCTCTTCCGCTGTCATGGACAACTCTGTCAACAGCGAATTCATCGCCTGATCTTGCGGATATTCATCATTCAAACGCCACATATCCCAGTTGACACTGAGCCACTCCACCGGGATAGAACGGCTGCGATTATGCCTGAGGGCAAAGGCATCCATGTAAAGATTTGCCGCCGCATAAGCGGTCAACCCCAATCCCCCTAACAGTGAGGATATAGAGGACATCAATAGACAAAAATCGAGTGGCCTGTCCCCGTCTCCAAAGATCGCCGCCAACGTCAACAGGCCATGTATCTTGGCCTTAAATTGACGCCGACACTCGGGGTGATCCAATTCGTTTATGGCAAAAAAAGACTCCTGCCCCACAATGCCGGCAGCATGAATGACACCGTTAATCGGCCCCAGGCGTTCTTCCGCGAGGTGAACCACCGATTCCATTTGTGCCCTATCGGCAACATCGGCACCAAACACCAGTACCTCGGCTCCTGAGCGTTCCAGTTCCCGTACTTTTTCCAGTTTTTGAGCAACCGGGTCATCGTCCCGGCGAGCGGCCAACCGGTGTTCCCACTCTTCCCTGGGGGGCAAAGAAGTCCGACCGATTAATACCAGTTTCGCCTCTACCTGCCGGGCCAGCTCTTTTGCCAGTATAAAACCGATTCCCCCCAGGCCGCCGGTTATCAGGTAAACGCCATTTTTTCTCAAATGGGGTGTCTCTCCTGCCAATTCCGTCGGCTTAACCCCTTCAAAGGTCCGTACCCAGCGATGATTATTTCGATAAGCCACCACCATATCGGTCGATTCTCCCTTGAACTCTCGAAGCAATTGATTGATCAGCTTTTCTTCTCCGGGGTGTCCCGGTTGGGGGAGGCTCACATCCAGGCTTCGACAGCTTATACCGACGCATTCCTGGTTGACGGTAATGACAGGCCCCAATACGGTTGCCTTTTCCGGCGATAAAATTTCTTCCCCGGTGATATCATGTAGGCCGTCGGTTACCACCGTGACCTGGATATGTCGGTCAAAGTTTACCTTGCCTAAGGCCTGGGCCAGATAGAGGAGACTGTAGAATCCCACAGCCTGTGCCTCATCAAACCGGTCGGTTTCCGATAATGTGCCGCCGCCATTGATTCCCCATAGGTGAATGATCTTTTCCGGCAGCCTGTCCTGGCGGTGAATCTCTTTGACCAACGAGTCATAATGATCACTGCTGCCGGGATCTATCACATAAACATTGTCGCTCTCCTTATTAAACGCACCTCCCGGTTTCACCGTGATCAAATCCCGGACTTCCCTTTGCAACAACTTCAACATTCGTGAAACGAATGTCGTATTTTCATCGGCAAACACCAGCCAGCGGGATTTTTCGGCGTTCTCCCTCCTCTGGACTCGACGCTCAACAGGAGGGGACTGCTTCCATAAAGGAATGTAGAACCAATCCGAAATATCCGGTCTCTTTTCTATCAGCGATGGCGAGGGAGCTGCCCCGGCAGTCAGGTTGAACCGACGGCCTGTAATCCCGTAAAATTGACGCTCAAAGGGATAGGTAGGCAGCGGCATACGATGCCTGAAATCTCCAGAATAGAAGGCCTCCCAATCGATCGTCAACCCATAGAGCCATAACCGGCCCAGGTTTTCCAATAAATAACGGGCATCGGGTACACTTTCCCGGGGATGTCTCACCAGGCTGACAACCGGTCGGACCGTCTCGGTCTGTTTGGCCGTTATTTTCCTCACCAATGTGCCCAGGACATTACCGGGGCCCACCTCCACAAAAATCGAACTCTTCAGGTTCAGCAATTCCTTTACTCCGTCTGAGAAACGAACCGTCTGTCTCAAATGGCTGACCCAGTAACCGGGGTCGGCAGCCTGGTCACCTTTTATCCAGGTTCCGCTTATATTTGAAATATAAGGTATTCTGGGTTTACTCAGGGTTATCTTTCTGAGTTCCTCTTCAAACTCATCCAATATCGGTTCCATCATGGGCGAATGAAAGGCATGGGAGGTGTGGAGGTATCTGCACTCGTATTCATCCCCTGCCAACTTTTTTGCGAGTTTATTAATGGACTCCCGGCTGCCAGATACCGTACAGGCTCCCGGCCCATTTACGGCTGCCAGCGACAAATTTTTATCTAAATTCAAATAAGGTTTCAATTCTCCCTCCGAAAGGGGAACACTGAGCATCGCGCCGGTGGGAACTTTCTGCATCAATTTTCCCCTTAAGGCCACAACGGTGATTGCATACTCGAGGGGGAAAACCCCGGCCAAACAGGCGGCCACGTATTCCCCGATGCTGTGCCCGATCATGGCCTGGGGTTTTATGCCCCAACTCATCAACAATTTTGCCAGGGCATACTCGAATATAAATAAAATGGGCTGCGCAACCTTAGTGTGCAGGATTTGTCGATGTTCGCCCCCCTCTTCTCCAGGATAGAGAAACCTTTTGATATCGAGGGCGATTTTGGTTTTTAAAATATCAAAACAGCGCTCCATTTCACTGCGGAATACCGATTCTGTTTTGTATAATTCCAGACCCATATTGACATATTGGGAACCCTGACCGGGAAACATAAATACCACAGATGAGCCCTCTTGTTCCGAAGAAAATGTGTACACATGTTCCGAATCCGGGGACGACAGATTGGCGATCGCTTCTTCCAGGTCCAGGCAAACCGACATTCTCCGGTGCCGAAAACATTTTCTGCCTGCCTGCAGTGTATAGGCCGCATCCGCCAGGTTAATCCCGGGATTTTCCTTTAACAAGCTCAGCAAATTCAGGGTGGCCTGTCCAAGGGATCTTTCGGTTCCGGCAGAAAGCATTAATATTTTCCACCGCCTGATGTCGGAACAAGGTTTGGCTTCAACCTTCGGGGCCTCTTCAAGAATCACGTGGGCATTGGTGCCGCCGATGCCGAAGGAGCTGACCCCGGCCCGCAGGGGATACTTATCGTTTTTCCACTCTTGCAGCCGGGTGTTCACATAAAAGGGACTGTCGCCAAAATCGATCCGCCGGTTGGCATTTTCAAAATGAGGGCTGGGGGGAATGAGACGGTGTTGAATGGCCAACACAGCCTTAATAAATCCCGCTATCCCGGCGGCGGCATTGAGGTGCCCGATATTCGATTTCACCGAGCCAACGGCACAGCAGCCCCTCCTGTCCGTAGGGAAGGCCATCTTCAATGCCTCTATCTCGATGGGGTCCCCCAGCACGGTGGCTGTACCGTGGGCTTCCACATAACCGATACTTTCGGGTGCAGCATCCGCCATCTCCAGGGCGGCGGCAATGACCTCGGCCTGTCCATCCAGGGCAGGCGCGGTATAGCCAACCTTTCGGTCGCCGTCATTATTCACCCCTGAGCCCTTGATCACCGCATAGATGTGATCTCCATCGTCAACTGCCTCTGCCAGCCTCTTGAGCAGTACCAGCCCGATCCCATCGCTAAAGATAGTGCCGCTGGCCTGCGCATCAAAGGTGCGGTTGTGACCATCCCGGGAAAAAATCATCCCCTCTTCATACAGGTAACCCATCTTCTGGGGCAACCATATGGATACTCCCCCTGCCAGTGCCATATCGCACCTGCCGATCCACAATCCCTGACAGGCCAGGTCAACGGCAACCAGTGACGTGGAACAGGCGGTATACATGATAAAACTGGGGCCTTTGAGGTTCAATTTATAGGAAAGCCAGGTGCTCATAAAATCCTTGTCGTTTAACTGGGTATCGGTAAATTGTTCCGACGCGCTTCCCCTGCCGGACATAAGTGAGGCAGTCTCCCATAAGGGATTGGGGGAAGCGCCCGCGTAAACACCGATTAAGCCGCTGTATTTGAAGGGATCGTATCCGGCATGTTCCAGCGCCTCCCAGGCACACTCAAAAAAGACCCGCATCTGGGGATCCAGCTTTTCTGCTTCCAGGGGGGTATAACCAAAAAAAGAGTCATCAAAATAGTCGAGATCCTCCAGCATCCCCCTGGCCTTTACATAATCGGGATTCTCCAGCAACCGGCGGTCAAGGCCGCCTTCGCTTAACTCCTCATCAGAGAAGAAAGAGATGGACTCCATGCCTGCCTTCAAGTTGTTCCAGAATTCCCCGATGTTGCGGGCCCCCGGGAACCTGCCGGCCATACCAATCACGGCAATCTCCAACCCACCTCCACCAGTTATTTTCTCCCGGATGTGGCCTCTATCCCGGCAGTATGATTTTAGGTGTTCCCTCTGGCGAATCCACGATTCTGCTCCTGCCGTACCGGTACTAAAATATTCACTCAACGTTTTGATGGTGGGAAATTTAAACATGGTCACATCATCGATCTCTTTTCCCAATACTATCTGCAACCTTGCCTTTACCTGCATGGCCTGACTGGAATTACCCCCCAGGTCAAAGAAGTTGTCATCTCCCATCACCCCATCCAGGTGAAGCGCCTCCTGCCAGATTTCGGCGATTATCTTTTCCAGTTCCCCGCCAGGCAGACTCTTTCTGCCCTCTTTGATCTCATTTTCCAGGGCGGCTATCTCTCGCATGACGGAATCGTACTTTCCCTCTAAATATTCTACCCTCAACTTATAGCGCTGAATTTTGCCACTGGTGGTCTTGGGGATTTTGTTTACCGGGATAACGTTATGGACATCGATACCGATCTTCTCGGCAATATGCTCCCTCAAAGCAGCAGCCAACGGTAAAAAATCAATGGGCTTTCGTTTAAACACCACAAAACAGATCACTTCATCCGACTGCCTGTCGGCGCTGTAAACACCGGAAACGGCGATTTTCTCAAACTCTATCCCCGCCAATTCTTCGGCTGCCCTCTCTATATCATGGGGGTAATAGTTCTGACCCCTGGAAAATATAATTTCCTTTGCCCGGCCGGTAATGACCAGCCGCCCCCTTCTCAAAAACCCCAGATCCCCGGTACGAAGCCAGCCATCGGCGCTAATGGCCTCGGCAGTGGCCCTGGGATTGTTGTAGTACCCGGACGTCACATTGTCCCCTTTAATTAAAATCTCGCCGATCACTTCATCCTGGCAGACATCGCCTTTTTCATCGACGATCTTTATCGAGCAGTCCTGGACCGGTGTCCCGACCTCCACCAGGGAGACAGCCCCGGCATCGCTGTCGGCTGGCCTGACCCTCTCTCCCCTGTGCAAAGAATTCCTGTCCAGGTGGACAGCCACCACGTCCTCTCCGGGCCCGGCGAGGGTAACCGACAGGCTGGCCTCCGCCATCCCATAGGCCGGGAAAATGGCATTTTTTCTAAGACCAAAGGGAGCCAGGGTCCTGGAAAATTCGACACATACGGTTGGGGAGATCGGCTCTGCACCGTTTACGATTATTCTTACTACCGACAGGTCGAGGTCCGGATTCTTTGCAGGATCAAAATGCTTCAACACATATTGGTAGCCAAAATTTGGAGACACCGTTATGGTGGACTGCAAAGCAGCCATCTCGGTTAACCAGTAGTGGGGGGAGCGGATGAAAACTCTGGGGGCCATCAGTGTGTGTTCCCAGCCGGCTGCCATTGGGGTGAGGTGAAAACCAATCAGTCCCATATCATGGGTCAGCGGCATCCAGCTAAAATATCGGTCGATGCCGCGCTCAGGCTCTCCGAGACCTTTGATATTGGCCCTGAGATTGGTGAGTAAATTTTTATGGGTCAGGACAACGCCCTTGGGGTCGCCGGTGGAACCGGAGGAAAACTGTATATAAGCGATGTCGGAGGCATCCGGTGTAAAAATCTTGCCGGCGGCTCCCCCAATCTGATTGACATCCTCTATCAGGATGGCCCGATCCCTCATCTGGTTAAATAGTTTGTGTTTACCGCTGGCGGCCGCATAGGCCCCCAACCTTTCCAGGTGCTCTTTAAATGTCACCAGGTAAGGATTGTTTAAAATTTTCCAGATACCAAACATTTTTAACCGGGATTCATCATTGGTTCCTTCCGTAACCGGAACCGGGATAATCTTTCCCATTAAGCACGCCCAGAAGACCCCAATGAAGTCCCGGTTGTCATTGATCTGGAATATCAACTCATCCCCGGGTTTTAAACCTCTCTCCTGGAGGCCGAAAAGTATGCTTGCGGCTTTTTGATATATGCCTCCATAAGACATAAAGTACTTCCTTTCCGGGCTATCGATAAAAGTCATGCCTCCAGACCACACCCGTCTATCCATTAACATTTCCACCAGGTTTTTATACTGATTCATCTTTACACACCTTCCGTTCATCATCTAAATATTCCTTAAAAGTTAAAGCCATCTTTTTCCTCCAGTATCATATCTGTCCGGGCCACCCCCAGTTCACTGCCCAGGTTGATGTCCTTTAGATAGATGTCTGTATCGGCCGTCACAGCCGAAACAATATCCTGGAAATAGCCTGTAAATCTTTTTATGGTCTCCCTCTTGAAAAGTTCGACGCGGTACGAAAATGTGAGGGCCAGGTAATCGTTGAATTCTACAGCACTTAACGCCAGATCAAACTTGGCGGAAACATTAAAATCAAACTCTTCCTGAACCGTAGAAAGCCCACCCCCTTCGGCACTTTCCCTATCGGAATAGAAGGCAAAAAACACATCAAACAATGGATTGCGCTCCCCTGTCCTGGTTTTTACCACCCTCTCCACCAGGTCCTCAAAGGGATAATCCCTATTGGCAAAGGCTGCCAGCGTCCTCCCTTTTACCTCCCCCAGAAACTCCCTGAAGGTTTTATCCCCATCTGGATAGTGTCTCAACACCAGGGTGTTGTTGCACATCCCGATTATATCTTCCAGTTCTGCATGGCTGCGGCTCGTTATCACCGTACCGATGCCAATATCACTCTGGTTGGTGAGCTTAAAGAGAAAGACATTGAGCACCGCCAGTACAATCATGTACATGGTCACATCTCCACTCTCACTAAACGATCTCAATTCCTCCAGGGCCTCTTTTTCTATAACGAAATTCACAAAGTTGCCTTCAAAACTCTGTCTGCCGGTTCTATCGTAATCGACCGGCAAGTTCAGGTCCGGGATTTCTCCGGCAAACTCTTCCAACCAGAACGCCTCCTGCTGGCTTACCGCCTGTTTCTGGGGTTCTCTATTCTGCCATTCGACATAATCTTTATATTGAAGACGCAGTGGAGGTAAAACCTCCCCCCGGTACAGGGTTGTAAAATCGTCCTTTAACACCCTATGGGAGACTTCATCCGATATGATATGATGCATATCCACCATCAACATATGTCGCTGCTCTCCTATTTTGATAAGGGCCGCCCGGAATAGAGGGGCCTTTGTCAAATCAAAGGGACGGATCAAGGGTAATACCTTCTCCACCAAATCCTTAATCTTCACTTCGCCTTCATCCATCTCCGGGGAGTGGGCCGATAGATCCCGGTATTCTACTTTAAATTCTATTTCATGGGGTTTGTATATCCTCAGCCTGGGCTGACCATTGATCATCAGGACCGAGGTCCTCAGGCCTTCATGCCTCCCTATCAACTTCCTGAAGGCATCTGCCAGTTTTCCCCTGTCGGCTGCTCTTCCCAATTCAAAAATTCGTGTCATATTGTAGGCGACGCCATTCAGATCCAACTGCTGGAGCAAGAACAATCTCCCCTGGGCCGACGATAATATATAATACTCCTTCTCCTCCGCAGATTGTATCGATGTATACCTGTCTTCGGCTAAGGTAGCGATAAATCTGGCCAGGCCCTCTACGGTGGGATTTCTAAATACACCCGTTATGGGAACTCTCACACTAAGTTCTTTATGAATCTTCGAGATCACGGCGGTTGCCTTTAACGAGTGTCCACCCAACGCAAAAAAGTTTGAATTTATGCCGATTACACCTTTCTCTATTTCCAGGACCCCTGCCCATATCTCCGCCAGCTTTTCCTCCACTCTATTCCTGGGGGCAATACGGTCCCCATCCGCTTTTAGCCGGGGTTCCGGTAACATTTTCCTGTCTATCTTCCCACTGGGGGTTTTGGGAATGCGCTCCAGGAAAACAAAATAGGCAGGCACCATGTATTCCGGTAAATGCCCCAGCAAGTAGTCCCGCAATTGGGATACCGGGATCTCATTCCTGGCTGCCAGGTAGGCACACAGGTATTTATCCCCTCCCCCGTTCTCTTTCGATATAACCACTGCCTCTTCGATGGTTTTATGATTCAGTAATTGACTCTCTATCTCTTCCAGTTCTATCCGCAGTCCCCTGATCTTCACCTGGTGATCGATGCGGCCCAAAAACTCGATATTACCGTGGGCAAGCCAGCGGGCCAGGTCGCCGGTTCGATACATGCGGCTGCCGGGCAAAAACGGATCGGGGGTAAATTTTTGAGCCGTTAATTCCGGCCGCCTTAAATACCCCCGGGCTACCCCTTCACCACCGATACACAACTCCCCGGCAATGCCGATGGGCTGCAAATGATCGTCTCCATCTAAAATATAGAGCCGGACATTCTGCATCGGCCGGCCGATAAGTACCGGGCCGCGGCCATCCCAGCAGCTCAACGGGTAATTACTGGAATAAACCGTCCCCTCCGTGGGTCCGTATATATTTTCCAGGATAATGCCGGTATTCAACCTGTTAAAACTGGTGACCAATTCCGGCAGCAGGGCCTCCCCGGCCAGAAAGATATAACGCAAACCGGATAGTTTGTTTACATTTTGGGAATCAATGATCCCCACAAACACATGGAACATGGAGGGGACAAAATTGATATGGGTCACGGCAAATTGTTCAATGGCCGCCAGTATCTTATGGGGATCTTTCTCCCCATCCTTTGCCAGTACTGCCAACCTACCGCCTCCCAAAAACCAACCGAACAACTCGGCCACGGACACATCAAATATGTACGAGGTCTTCAAAAGATAGGTATCCGCTGCCCCAAAGGGATATTCCCGCTGCAGTGCCCACAGGATATTTACAACAGGGCGATGCTCCACCATCACCCCTTTGGGTTTGCCGGTGGAGCCCGAAGTATAAATCACATAGGCCAGATCCTTTGCCCCGGCAGCCGATCCAGCCAGTTCGCAGCGGTCACCGCCAAACAGCCGGGGATCTGTGAGATCGATGACGTCGTATCCCTCCCCTACCCGGTCTACAAAGGATGTCTGGGTGAGTACCAGCCTCGTATCGCTCTCTTCCAGCATAAATTTAACTCTTTCGAGGGGATAATCCGGCACAATGGGTAGATAGCCGCCCCCGGCTCTCAAAATGGAGAGTATAGCGAAGACCATCTCAACGGAGCGTTCCACCATGATACCCACGGTCATGTCGGGTCCGATGCCCTTGGCCGTTAGCAGGTGGGCCAACCGGCTGACCTTTTCAGCCAACGCCCTGTAGGTGATGGAGGTAGATTCGGCACCTTGAAACGGTCCTACAATGGCGGTACTGCCCGGGGTTCTCTCTACCTGTTCATAAAAAAGCCGGTGAATGGTTTTATGCCGGGGAAACTCTGCGCCGGTGCGGTTAAAACCAAACAGTATTTTCTCTTTCTCCTCCGGCGAGAGTATCTCCACCTCCCCGATCTCCTGGTTGGGGGACGCTACTACGGCGGCGATTACCTTTTTGAAATGGCGGATAAATCTCTCTATGGTTTGCCGTTGAAACAAGCGGGTGCAATATTCAAAGAAGAGATACAGTCGGCTTCCCCTCTCCATCGCATACAGGGATAGATCGAACTTCGCGGTATCTTTATCAAGGGCGGCAAGATCTATCTGCCCCCTTGCCCCCGGCTGTGCCGATGCCGAAATATTTTGCAGTACCAGCATAACGTCAAACAGGGGATTGCGGCTCATATCCCTCTCTACCGGCAGTTTTTCCACCAGGTCTTCGAAGGGGTAGTCCTGGTTCTCAAAGGCCTCAAACGTTCGTTCTCTCACTTCCTTTAGGAAGGCTTTAATGGTCTTTTGCCCGGAGGGATAGTTTCGCAGTGCCAGGGTATTGACAAATATGCCGATGATCTTCTCTAAATCGGCATGATTACGGCCGGCCGTGGGCGTGCCGACCACGATATCTTGCTGGCTGCATACCTTAGACAAAAAGATATTAAAGGCAGCCAGTAGTACCATAAATAAGGTGGCTCCCTCTGACCGGGCCAGACTGTTTAGGGCCTTTGTCTCTTCGGCCTCTAGATCAAAATGGACGATCTCTCCCTCGAAGCTCTGAACCGCAGGTCGGGAATAATCGATGGGTATATTTAAGACCGGGATGTCCCCGTCAAACTCTTCCAGCCAGTAGGCCTGCTGCTGTTCCAGTATTTCCCGGGCCCGCCTGCCATTTTGCCACCCCGAATAGTCTTTATAGTGTATTCTCAGCGCAGGTAAATTGTTCCCGGCAAAGAGGCTCAAGAAATCGTTCAACAGGATATGGTGGGAGACCCCATCGGAAATGATATGGTGCATATCGATCATCAATAGGTGTTTTTTCTCCTGCGTGCAGGTTAAAGCCACCCGCAGCAGCGGTGCCCGGCCCAGATCAAAGGGACGGATAAAGTTATCAGGAGAGGCCGGATCATATTCCAATGCAAAGGCAGCCTCATCTTGCGTCTTTTGTACCGGCCTGTTATCGACCATCTCAAACGATGTTCTCAACGCTTCATGTCTTTGAATCAACCGCTTAAAGGTCTCCTCCAGCCTGCTGGCATCAAGGCCGTCATCGAGTTCGACACACCGGGGCATGTTGTAAAAGATGCCTCTTGAATCGAGCTGCTGGAGAAAATATAATCTCTTCTGGGCCGAGGAGAGTTCATAATACTCTCTCTTTTCTACCGGTTCTATCGAGGTATACTTCAGGTGTTTTTTAGATCTCTTCTGCAAAAGGGTTATAATCTCACCTTTCTTACTCCTGAGTTCACCGATTAAATCGGGGGTTAATCTTCCCTCGGGTGCCGTAACCTTTAACTGCTGGTCTACTAACTTGACGTTGATTTCCAGTTCTTCAAGCCGGGAGAGTAAAGACAGTATGCTCATAGTATGATTTCCTCCATTCTTTGTTGAGCCGCTGCGTCCCGATTATCCGTCCCATTCATTACTTTGATCAGGGAGGCCACTTTTTTTATAGTAGGAGCGTTGAATATCTCTTTTAAAGAGAAAATTAAATCAAACTCTTTGTGTATCCTGGCAATCATCATGGTGGCCTTTAGCGAGTGGCCTCCCAACTCGAAGAAGTTGGCATCGATGCCAATGATATCCGTGCCGACGCCGAGCTCCTCGGACCATATCTCTACCAATTTCCTCTCCACCTCATCCCGGGGAGCCGTGTAATTCTCCCCTGCCTTCAACTCCGGGAGCGGCAGCGCCTTGCGGTCAATCTTACCATTGGGAGTCAAGGGGATCTTCTCCATATGAATAAAAAAGCTGGGGATCATGTAATCGGGCAAGCCCTGGGACAGGTACTCCCGCAGTTCCATACT
>CBFDCR010000002.1:0-131075 GCA_965603365.1 uncultured bacterium | reverse complement strand
GTTTGCGATTCGCGAGGGCGGCAGAACCATCGGAGCCGGTTCGGTAACGGATATTATTGAGTAAAAAATGGCCAAGAGTGAAAAACGAATCAAGATACACATGAAGTGCTCGGTATGCGATCGGAAAAATTATTCGACCTTTAAGAACAAGCATAATACTTCGGACAAAATGGTATTGAAGAAATATTGTCCTTATGATAAAAAACATACAGAACATAAGGAGGTAAAGTAGGTCAGTAGCTCAATTGGTAGAGCATCGGTCTCCAAAACCGGCGGTTGGGGGTTCGATCCCCTCCTGACCTGCTCTTTGAAAATGAAGAAGAAAGAAAACATAGTCAGACGGATTAAGGCTTATTTGATTGATATCAAAGGTGAGCTAAAAAAGGTCACCTGGCCGAGCAAGGGTGATTTGTACAAAACCACTATTGCCGTGATTGTTTCGTCTATATTGTTCGGTATATATTTGTTTGGGGTGGATTGGATTTTTTCCAATGTGATTCAAAGGGTCATCAAGGCTTTTTAGCAGGGTAGAGTATGGATAAGCAGTGGTATATCATTCATGTGTTTTCAGGTTCCGAGGAATTTGTGGTAAAAGCCCTTAAAGAAAAAATAAGAAAATACAAAATGGAAGATCAGGTAGATGAGATTGTGATTCCAAAGGAAAATGTCATTGAGATAAAAGATGGCAAAAAGGTGGTCAGCGAAAAAAGGTCCTTTCCCGGTTATATATTGGTAAAGATGATCATGAATGATAAGAACTGGTATTTTGTCAGAAATACTCCCAAGGTAACCGGTTTTGTGGGCGCCGGGAAAAAGCCGAAACCCCTGTCTGAAAAGGAAGTGTCCACCATCCTGAAGCATATTGAGACGACTCAAGCAACGCCCAAGCCCAAGTATCATTTTGAAGTAGGGGAGGCGGTTAAGATCATTGACGGTCCTTTTCTCAATTTTAATGGTGTCGTGGAGGGGGTTCAAGAGGACAAAAATATGTTGAAAGTAACGGTGACGATTTTTGGTCGTCCCACTCCTGTAGATTTGAATTTCTTACAGGTTGAAAAAATATAGGAGATTATATAAATGGCTGCACCAAAAAAGAAACAGGTTGTGAAGAGTTTCAAATTGCAGTTGCCGGCTGGGAAGGCCACCCCTGCACCTCCGGTGGGTCCGGCTCTCAGTCAGTATGGTTTGAATATCATGGAATTTGTCAACCAATTCAACAAGGCCACCGCCAAAATGGAAGATGGTATGATCGTTCCGGCGGAGGTGCTGGTTCACCCAGACAAGTCCTTTACCTTAAACCTCAAGACCCCGCCGGTATCTTATTTGTTGAAGAAGGCGGCCGGTATTATGAAGGGTTCCGGCGAACCCAACAAGAATAAAGTGGGCCAAATCACGCAAAAGCAATTGTTGGATATTGCCAGGCTAAAATTACCGGATTTAAATACTGACGATATCAACCAGGCCGCTATAATAGTCGCAGGATCGGCCAGAAGTATGGGACTGGAGATAAGATAATGGGTAAGAGAAGCAAAACATATTTAAGCGCCAGGCAAAAAATAGAAGATAGGGAATACGCTCTTAATGAAGCCATTTCATTGCTAAAAGAAATTAAAACGTCCAGGTTTGATGAATCGGTGGACGTTTCCCTACGGTTGGGAGTGGACCCCAAATACCCGGATCAAATGGTCAGGGGAACGGTGGTGCTGCCTCACGGCACCGGGAAAAACACCCGGGTACTGGTGATTGCTGCCGGCGAAAAGCAAAAAGAAGCAGAGGAGGCCGGAGCCGATTATGTGGGTGGCGAAGAGATGGTGGAGAAGATCCAGAAGGAGAACTTTTTCGACTATGAAGTGATGGTCGCCACTCCCGATATGATGCGACCTGTGGGCAAATTGGGGAAGTTGCTGGGACCCAAAGGTCTGATGCCCAGCCCCAAGGCCGGGACAGTGACGTTTAACATCAAGGAGGCAGTCGAGGAGATTAAAAAGGGACGAGTGGAGTTCAAAGTGGATAAAACAGGAATTATAAATTCCAGTGTAGCCAAGATCTCTTTTGATAATGATAGGATACTCGAAAATTCCAGGAGCTTTATCGGTGCCGTCCTGAAAGCCAGGCCCACTGCACTGAAAGGGAAATATGTCAGATCCATTCAAGTAAGTTCTACCATGAGCCCCTCAATTAAGTTGAGTATTCAGGAGTTTGAAAAATAGCCAAGGAGGATACCATGCCCAGTGTCAGGACGTTAGAACGAAATCGACAGAAAATCGAAGAGTTAAGTGAAATTTTTTCCAATAACGGGGTATATCTGTTTGATTATCGCGGTCTAACCGTTAAAGAGATGCAGGATCTAAGAAACAGAGTGAAGCCCCTGGATGCCAATGTCAAAGTCATCAAAAACCGATTAGCTATCAGATATTTTGAAGAAAAAAATCAAAATTACGGTAGAGATCTCTTTAGCGGGCCCCTGGCTGTCGTTTATGCGGATGAAAAGTATGTGGAAGTGGCCAGGGTTATGGCGGATTTCGAGAAGGAGAGTAAAAAAATAAAACTTAAGTCGGGATTTATTGAAAAAAAACTTATAGATAAGAATCAGGTTCTTTCGGTGGCCAAATTGCCCGGGAAAGACCAATTGCTGTCGCAGTTGGCTTTCTCTATCGCCATGCCCTTAAAAAAGATGGGGATGGCGTTGTCGGCCCCGTTGACGAATATTTTGATATTACTGAAAAATTTAAAAGATAAAAAAGAAAAAGAAGGAGAACAAAATGGCTGAAATGTCAAAGGAAGATTTCTTTAAACATCTTGATAATTTAACGGTGCTTCAATTGGCCGATTATATTAAAGAGTTTGAAGAGAGGTATGGGATTAAAGCCGAGATGGCAGCCATGCCTGTTGCCGGTGTAGCGGCTCCCATAGCTGCTGCTGAAGGTGCTGAGGAAGAAGAAAAGACCGAATTTGATATCATTTTAAAAACTGTCGGACCCAAGAAAATTAATGTAATAAAAGCTGTGAGGGAGGTGACGGATCTCGGGTTGAAGGAGGCTAAAGAGGTCGTCGATAAGGCTCCCGGTGAAGTGAAAAAAGGTGTTTCCAAAGAAGAGGCAGAGGAAATCAAAAAGAAATTCGAAGGGGTAGGAGCAGAAGTAGAAATAAAATAGATGATATTAAATACTTTTTTTAAATAAAAAAATTGAAGGGTTAAGTATGGGAAAAGAAAACCATTATATTGAAAGGATATCTTTCTCTAAAATTATGAGTCCTATTGGTATTCCTGATTTGCTGGAAATTCAGAAGAAATCTTATAAGACTTTCCTGCAAATCGATGAACTTCCTGAAAAGAGGAAAAATATAGGGATTCAGGCTGCATTTAAATCGGCATTTCCGATTTACGATTTTAAAGAAACGGCGATCCTCGATTTTGACTCCTATTCTTTAGGTGATTGGTCATGCAAATGCGGTTATATGGAGGGCATTGAGAACTCAAAGCCCTATTGTAGCAAATGTGGAAGCCTATTGAGTTCCGAGGTGAATCCGGGCCCCAATTCTGTTTGTCCAGAGTGTGTCAGTAAAGGGACGGTGGGAATGAAAACCTGCCCGCAGTGTGGTGACCGGATACGGCTGAAGATCAAGTATTCACCGGAAGAGTGTCTGGATAAAGGATTCGATTATTCGATTTCCCTTAAGGTTAAACTGAGGTTGGCGTTGTATGCTGAGGACAAGAAAGGTGAGAAGATCATAAAGGATGTTAAAGAGCAGGAAATATTTTTTGGTGAGATTCCCTATATTACCGACAGGGGGACTTTCATTATCAATGGAACTGAAAGGGTTGTTGTCTCCCAGTTGCAGCGATCTCCAGGTGTCTACTTTCTGCCGGGAAAGTCCAGGGGGGAATATACCGCCAAAATCATACCCGCCAGAGGTGCCTGGATCGAATTTGAAGAGAAATTAAACCTGCTCCAGATCAGATTGGATAAAAAGACCAAGAGGATTAATATCACAACCTTTTTGAAGGCCATGGGCTTAGCCGATGACTTCGAAATTCTGAAGAAGTTCTATAGTGTTATTAATGCCAGGGTGGAGAATGGCGTCTTTTACTTTCAGACTTCAAGATTTCTCAAAGATGTTAAACTGACGGCACCGGTGGTGGATAAAAAGGGTAAAGAGATTCTTCCTATGGGTACCAAATTGATGATTAGACACATAAAAGATCTGGAGAAATTGGGTGTTGAGTATGTACCGGCGGATATTGAAATGTTTGAGGATATTTATGCTGCCGATGACCTGGGAGAGGCATTGAAGTTTAATGAGCCGATTTCGACGGTTCAAATCAAAAAGCTGAGAAAGATTAATACCGAATTCAAAGTATTTTTCCCTTATAGTGAGGAAGGAGAATATGGGCCCATGATCGCTTACACTCTGCGAAAGGACAAAAAGAAGAAAGATGTGGAAATCACCGAAAAAGTGGTGATCCAGAGTGAAAATGAAATTGATGATAAAGTTTCCAAAAATCAGGGGGATGCCTATATTGAGGTCTTCAAGAAACTCAGGCCAGGTGAACCCGTGACATTGGAAGGTTCAAAGAAATTTTTTGAAAACATGATGAAGGATCACCGAAGGTATGATCTGTCGTCGGTGGGAAGATTGAAATTGAACATAAAACTGGGAATGAAAAAAGATTTTAATAAAGATATTTATGTCTTGACTGTAGATGATTTGATAGAAATCATTCGCTACTTCTTGCGATTAAAGTACGACAGAACCGGCAAGATGACTGTCGATGATATCGATCATCTGGCTAATCGACGGATCCGGGCGGTTGGAGAATTGGTGGAAAATGCGTTTAGAATTGGACTCATGAGGTTGGAGAAAATCATCAGAGAAAGAATCACCAATGCTCCGGATATTTCCGTCATGCTGCCCCGAGAATTGCTCAACACCAAACCGGTTTTTGCCGCCCTCAAAGAATTTTTCGGCACCTCACAGTTATCCCAGTTTATGGATCAAACCAATGCTCTGGCGGAAACGACTCATAAGAGAAGGATATCTGCGTTAGGCCCCGGTGGATTGAACCGTGAGCGGGCAGGGTTTGAGGTCAGGGATGTACATTCTTCCCATTACGGCCGAATCTGTCCGGTGGAAACCCCGGAGGGACCTAATATCGGGTTGATCTCATCGTTGACGACCTATGCCAGGGTGAACGAATACGGTTTTATCGAGACCCCCTACCGAAAGGTGGAGAGTTCCCGGGTGATCAACTATTTCCTGATTCAGTATCCTGGGGATTCGGGATTCCAATATCAGGCGTTGGTAAAGGAGGACGATTTAAGAAAAGAAGTTGAAAGATTAAAAAAGGAAGGCAGGGAACTTCCCATCTTTCAATACTATCCCTTTCACCTGACCGCCTGGGAAGAGGAAGGTTATGTTATTGCCCAGGCCAATGCGATTCTGGATGAAAAGGGGAATTTTGTTGCCAAAAGAGTAAATGCCAGGAGGGGTAGTGAAACGGTTTTTATTGATCCCAGGAAGGTTGATTATATTGATATATCCCCTAAGCAGATCGTCTCGGTATCTGCTTCTTTGATTCCTTTTTTAGAGCATGACGACGCCAACAGGGCATTGATGGGTTCCAATATGCAACGACAGGCCGTTCCTCTGGTGAATCCTGAAGCCCCAATTGTGGGGACTGGCATGGAGCACAAATTAATCAGAGATTCCGGTATGGATGTGGTGTGTCGAAGGTCGGGAGTTGTCGTGAATGTGGATGCCGAGAGAATTATCATCAAGACGAACACCAATCAGAAGGAAGGTGATTTTTCGGAAATCGGAGCCGATCTGTACGAATTGAATAAATATCGTCGATCCAATCAAAACACCTTAATTAACCAGAGACCTCTGGTTCATGTCGGCGATTGTGTGGAAGAGGGCCAGATTCTGGCGGATGGGCCGGCATCGGATCATGGGGAATTGGCATTGGGACGTAATATACTGGCTGCTTTCTTACCCTGGCGAGGGTATAATTATGAAGATGCGATAATATTGAGCGAGAGTTTGGTAAAAAATTCTGCTTTTAACTCAATCTACATTGTAGAAGAAACCATTGAAGCTCGGGAGACCAAACTGGGTAAAGAGGAAATTACCGCAGATATTCCCGGTGTTTCCGAGACGGTTCTCCGGAATCTGGATGAAACCGGAATCGTCCGGATCGGGGCGAAGGTCAAACCCGGTGAAATATTGGTGGGAAAGGTTTCCCCCAAAGGCGAGACCCAACTGTCTCCGGAAGAAAAGTTGCTCCGGGCTATATTTGGAGAACAGGCATCTGAGATCAAAGATACATCTTTGTATTGTCCCCCTGGCGTTGAAGGTACGGTGATTGATGTCAAAATATTTACCCGGCGTGGACTTAAGAAGGATAATCGGGCTCTTGATATTGATGACATGACAATATTGAAGCTCAAGAGAAATTTTGAGGATGAGAAGAAGATATTGCTCAGTGATAAGTTCGAGAAAATCAAAAGTTATTTGCAGGGTTGTAAATTAGCCAATAATCTCGCCTACGAAGGAAAGAAATTTAAGAAAGGGGCGGCCATTTCTGAAGAGATGTCGGTGAACTTTAACGAAAACCTTTTGAAAACATTGAAAAAAGGCTTATCTGAAGAGAATAAAGCCGATATACAGGAGATTGAATCCAGGATCAGCCTTCATATCGAAGCCCTAAAAAATGAGTTACAGGAAAAGATCGATCAGATGAAACGGGGGGATGAGTTTTCTCCCGGAATTATTAAGATTATTAAAATTTTGATCGCCGTAAACCGCCGAATTTCGGTAGGTGACAAGATGGCGGGTCGGCATGGGAACAAAGGTGTTGTTTCCAGGATTCTTCCAGTTGAGGATTTGCCTTTTCTGGAAGACGGTACTCCGGTTGACATCATTTTAAATCCCCTGGGGGTTCCTTCCCGAATGAATGTGGGGCAGATATATGAATTGCTGTTGGGATGGGCCGGAAAACTGTTGAATAACTATTACGAAACCCCGGTTTTTACTTCCGGCTCTGAAGACGATGTGAGGGCCGAAATGCGCAAGGCCGATCTGACTGAAGATGGGAAAGTTGTGCTGTATGACGGTTTGACCGGAGAATCATTCAATAACAAGGTGACCGTCGGCTACATGTATATGATGAAGCTCGAACATATGGTGGACGATAAGATTCATGCCCGTTCCACCGGCCCCTATTCACTTATTACCCAGCAGCCACTGGGCGGCAAAGCCCAATTTGGCGGTCAAAGGGTTGGCGAAATGGAGGTCTGGGCATTCGAGGCTTATGGCGCTGCTTATATTCTCCAGGAGATTTTAACCATAAAGTCCGATAACATTAGCGGGAGAAACGAGATATACTCGGCTATTGTGAAAGGAACAATGGATTTTAATCCCGGCTTGCCGGAGTCTTTTAATGTTCTCATGAAAGAGTTAAAGAGTTTGGCCCTGAACGTGGAACTTGTCAAGAAAGACATATTCACCGATGAGAGCAAAATTAAGGAGAACATAGAAAGAATGCCTTAAAGGTTAAGCTTATAAGGCCTTAAGCATTTAAGGAGCACATGATGATGCAAAGAATTAAAAGAGAAAGACAGGAAGTCAATATTATGGACTATCGCAAGATTAAAATCAGTCTTGCTTCTCCTGAAATCGTTCGCAGCTGGTCTTCCGGTGAAGTCACCAAACCGGAAACCATCAATTACCGAACCTTTAAGCCTGAGCGGGACGGCCTTTTTTGTGCAAAGATATTTGGCCCCACCCAGGATTTCAGGTGTCTGTGCGGCAAATACAAAGGATTAAAATATAAAGGCATTGTCTGCGAGAAGTGCGGCGTTGAGGTGACCCTGTCTTCTGTACGAAGGGAGAGAATGGGGCATATTGAACTGAACTCCAAGGTGGCGCATATATGGTTCTTTAAAGGGATTCCGTCTCGAATCGGTGTGCTGCTGGAAGTCACCGCTAAGGAACTGGAGCATATCATATATTTTGAAAATTATATTGTGAGTGATCCCAAAAGTGTTCCCAATCTGAAATTCAAACAGATCCTGACGGAAGAAGAATACATTGATCTGATCGATCGGTTTGGAGAGGAATCTTTTGATGCCGGTATGGGGGCTGAGGCCGTCTATGATCTATTAAAAATGATTGATCTAGAAAAAGATGTGGCGGAACTCAAGTCTCGGTTGAGGGTAGAAAAATCCATCCAGAAAAAGAAAAATATGGCCAGGCGTTTGAAATTAATGGAGGATTTTTTAAATTCGGGTAATCGGCCCGAGTGGATGATTTTAGGAGTGATTCCGGTGCTGCCCCCAGATTTACGGCCCCTGGTGAGACTGGATGGGGGGCGCTTTGCTTCGTCGGATCTTAACGATCTTTATCGACGGGTGATCAATCGAAATAACCGCTTAAAGCGGTTGCTCGATCTCAAAGCGCCGGAATTAATTATTAAGAATGAAAAGAGGATGTTGCAAGAAGCAGTGGATGCTTTATTTGACAATCAGAAGAGAAATAAAAGTTATATGAGTTCCCAAAAACGGCCTTTGAAATCGTTGTCCGATTCCTTAAAAGGAAAGCAGGGAAGGTTCAGACAAAATTTATTGGGAAAGCGGGTAGATTATTCCGGTCGATCGGTGATCGTAGTCAATCCGAGATTGAAGTTGGACCAGTGCGGCATCCCCAAGAAGATGGCATTAGAACTGTTTAAACCCTTCATCTACAATAAATTGGAGAAGAAGGGTATGGTGACCACACTGCGGGTAGCCAGAACCTGGGTGGAAGAAAACAGAGATGAAATATGGGATGCCCTGGATGAAGTGATCAAGGAGCATACAGTGATGCTCAATAGAGCGCCCACACTGCATCGTTTAGGGGTTCAATCCTTTAAACCTTTGCTGGTTGAAGGAAATGCTATCCATTTGCATCCCCTGGTTTGCCCGGCCTTTAATGCCGATTTCGATGGCGACCAGATGGCGGTACATATTCCTCTCTCTCTGGAAGCCCAGGCGGAATCGAAAATATTGATGCTGGCCACCAACAATATTTTGTCGCCCGCCAATGGCAAACCCCTGGCGGTTCCGACACAGGATATGATTTTGGGTTTTTATTTTTTAACTTTTAACAAGAAACATCTGCGGGGCGAAAACATGATTTTCGGCTCCCAGAAGGATGTTCTTCATGCTCTTGACCAAAAATTGGTAGACATCAATGCTACAATCTGGCTCAGGTATTTTGGCACAGTCAAGAATCTGGAGAGTTATGTCCTGGATCCCCAGGATGTGGCCAATTGTCCTATAACGGAGATTAAACCGGGGGACAATCGTTTGCTGGTCACCACTCCTGGACGGGTGATCTTTAATGATCTACTCCCGGAAGGTACTCCCTATATAAACGGCTTGCTGAAGAAGAAGGGAATCCAAAATCTAATTTACTATATTTATCTGGGGCAGGGGTTTAATCCCACGGTTGAGACCCTTGATAAATTGAAGGAGGCGGGATTTGAATATGCCACCCGGGCAGGTTTCACTATCAGTATTTCCGATCTGGTGGTGCCGGAGGAAAAGCAAGAAATTATCAAAAAAACCGAAAGGGAGCTCGATAAGATTGAGCAAATGTATGGTGAGGGGGTCCTGACTGCCGGAGAACGGCATAATAATATTATTGATAAATGGAGCAAGGCCACCGATCAGATCAGGGAGACCATGTTTGCCCGTATGAGGAAGATGAGCTATGAGGGGGAGGAGATTAATCCCATATTCATGATGTCCGATTCCGGAGCCAGAGGCAGTAAGGATCAGTTGAAGCAGTTGGCCGGTATGAGGGGATTGATGGCGAAGCCTTCAGGTGAAATTCTGGAGACCCCCATCACGGCAAATTTTAAGGAGGGACTGTCGGTGCTGCAGTATTTTATTTCCACCCACGGTGCCAGAAAGGGGCTGGCAGATACGGCCCTTAAGACAGCGGATGCAGGCTATTTAACCCGCAAGCTGGTTGACGCCGCTATTGAAGTCATCGTTAAAGAGGAAGATTGTGGTACCATAAAGGGGGTAGAGGTCTCCGCCATTATTGAAAACGGTAAGGAAATTGAGCCCCTCATTGATCGAATCGTTGGCCGTACCACCCTGGAAGATATTATGGATCCCGATGATCCTGAACGGATTATTGTACATACAGGAGAGTTGATCGATGAACGGAGCGGTAAGGATATCATTGATTCTGGGATTTTGAAAATAAAAATCCGGTCGGTATTGACCTGTGAGACTGTTTCTGGTACCTGCCGAAAATGTTATGGCCGCAACCTGACTACAGGGAAGTTAATCGAACTGGGTGAGGCGGCGGGAATCATTGCCGCCCAATCTATCGGTGAACCGGGGACCCAATTGACGATGCGGACCTTTCACATCGGCGGTGTCGCCTCCGGTACCGAAGGGCAGACCAAACTGTATTCCGGGCACGAAGGGGTGGTGAAATTCAAAGATTTGAATATTATTCAGATGGAGGATGGGTCATATATTGCCATGAATCGAATCGGTTCCATTCAAATATTGGATGCCAAGGGTAGAGAGAGAGCCATCTATCCGGTAACTTACGGCTCCAGAGTCTTAGTAAAAGATAGACAGAAGGTGAAGAAAGGAGATCTTTTGCTGCAGTGGGATCCCTTTGCCAATGCCATTTTGACCAACGACGATGGTATAGTGGAATTTAAAGATCTGGAAGAGAATATCTCATTTGTGAATGATCGAGACGAAGCAACCGGAAAAATTACTACTATCGTTATTGATATAAAGAATGAAAAATTGAGAGATGAATTGCAGCCCCAGATTGTCATTCGGGACGGGAAAACCCATAAAATCAAAAGACGCTACTATCTGCCGGTCAATGCCCATCTGTCGGTGAAAGACAGTGTCACCGTTAAGGCTGGTGCTGTGCTGGCCAAGATTCCGTCGGATTTTGCCAAAACCAAGGATATCACCGGTGGTCTTCCCAGGGTGACCGAGTTGTTCGAGGCCCGGAAGCCGAAGAATCCGGCCAAGATGGCCCAGATCGACGGAGTAGTGGAATATGGCAAGGTGACTAAGGGCGCGCGGAAGATCATCATTAAGCCCTTTGATAAAAATGCCAAACCGGATGAACATACGATCCCGCGGGGTGCATTTATTATCGTGGGAGACGGTGACAAAATTACCGCCGGTACTCCCCTGATGGACGGCCCTTTGAATCCTGCCGATATCTTGAATGTGTTGGGTGAACACAAATTGGCGGAATATCTTTTGAAAGAGATCCAGGATGTATACCGGATGCAAGGGGTTTCCATTAACGATAAACATATCGAGACTATTATTCGGCAGATGCTCAAGTGGAGACGGATCGAAGAGGTGGGGGACACCAATTTTATCCCCGAGCAGATTGTAGAAAAGTGGATTTTTGAACACGAAAACGCGCGGGTAATGGAAGATGGCGGAAGACCGGCCAGGGCCAAACCGGCTCTGCTGCCGATTTCTCGAGCGGCTCTGGCTTACGACAGTTTTATTTCGGCTGCGGCGTTTCAAGAGACCACCAGAGTATTGACAGAGGCGGCCATTGCCGGAAAAGAGGATCACTTGCGGGGCATCAAGGAGAACGTCACCATGGGACGGTTGATCCCTGCCGGAACCGGGTATACCTATTACCACCAGGTGGAGATCGAGGAAGTCGAAGATATCTTCCGCCACGCCAAGTAAAGAATATTTTTCCCCCACAATGGATTAGCTCGTAAAATTACGACACGTAAATTTACGAGTTGGAGTGGTTATTTTGGGTGCTTAACGGCGGTGTTCTTCGGTCATGAGCAGGGACATGGTCTCCTGGCGGGTGGCAAATTTGCTGCGGAATATCCCCCGCACCGCCGAGGTGATGGTGACTGCGCCGGGCTTGTTGGCACCTCTCATGGTCATGCACAGGTGTTCGGCCTTGATCACCACCATCACCCCCATGGGCGACAGGGCGTTATTAAGGTAATCGGCGATCTGTTTGGTTAACCTCTCCTGGATTTGCAGCCGCCGGGCCAGGGTATCCACCAGGCAGGCGATGGTATTCAAGCCCATGATTTTGCCCTTTTTGGGAATATAGGCGATGCTGGCGGTACCGGAAAAGGGGAGGAGATGGTGTTCACACATGGAATGGATGGGAATGTTTTTCAAAATGACCAATTCGTCGTGCTTCTCTTCGCTGAGCAGGCGGCTGAAATTGTTGGGGTCCTTGTGGGTACCCGAGAGAACCTCGGAAAACATCTCCGCCACCCTTCTGGGCGTACTCTTCAACCTCCTGGACTCGGGATCTTCGCCGATGCCCTCCAGTATCAATTTGACACCCTCTCTTATTTTTTCCATATTCATTTTTTTCATTTCATTCACCTAATTTTCCCGGGCCGCCGGCCGGTCCCGGCGCAACAATAACCGTCACCCCCCTTTATACTGGAAAATCCCCCTCCCGTCAAGTTACCAATATTGAACGAGGTTAAAAACCTTTGCCCCACCCCAACCCGTCTCAAAATCGTTGCCATAAGCGGCAAAACCATTCCCATAACCGGCGAAACCATACACATACCGGGGAAAAGCATCCACATGAAGGGGAAAACCATTCCCATAACGGGCAAAACCATCCACATAGAGGGCGAAGCCATCCCCATACCGGGGAAAATCGTTCCCATGAAAGAAGAAATCATCCACATAAGCGGCAAAACCATTCCCATAACCGGAGAACCCATTTCCATATGATATTTTTACAAACAATCCTTACCTTTCGCCCGTCATTCAGGGACGCAGATCTGCGTCCCCTACACCCCTCCCCGCCAGACTCACTAAAAAATTATCTGTCCTATTCCGCCGTTTAAAGAGACGGAAGATCAACTGGCAAAATTGGCTGATAAAGCGTTGGCTGATTTTAAGGCCGGAAGAGCAAAAAAAATGGGCTTTGACCAACAACACGATACTGTGGTTTTGGATCGGCTCACACGAGAGCTACAATAAAGTCATTTCTCAACTATAATTTTCATCACCGACAGCCCACGTAAACTCTGTGCAGCGCACATTTGAGTGTCCCTTTTTATGGTTACCTTTCCAAGATCCGTTCATAAATCGTGACCACCTGGCCGATTAGGCACACTTTACCGCTATACATGTATTCCCATTTCAAATTCCTCTAGCCTGGATGATCTATTGGTGGTTATTCAGATTTAATTTTAAATTTTTCCCCATCGGGAATATCTTTGTTCATTACTTTCAATAACTCATCAAAATTGAAGGTTTCCTGATATGATGGGATTTTCTTATTATCAGAGAAATTATAAAACTTTTCGATAGTATCTAATAATTTTTTACTTCTTTTAATATAAGTATCTAATCCTACAAGGTAAATAAATTTTGATTTCTTTATTTCAGTCATATTCTCCCCACCCAATTTCTCTATATACAACGATCTGCTCCTTTCGGCAGCATTTAAACCTTGTTCATACTCTATATACGCATAGACAATTTCGCTGTTTAATAATGCAATCTTCTCATTTATGTAGTTATAAGAAGTCGGGAAAAACTGACATCTTACCAATTCAGGATCTTTTATCAATATTTTTTTCCTTATAGATTCAACAGCCGCATCCACCACACTCACTGTTGGGGAAGCTTCAGTTAATATGATAACCCTTAAAAGTTTAGCGAAATTTTTTTTCATTTTTTTGGTTTCAATATAATGATGCCATAATGAGCCCAGAAGTCCCAGCACAAATCCAACCAGGAGACTAACGAATTCTTTTATGTCTACCCAATTCATCTTCTAACCGTATCTATATTCTTGTCAAGAAAAAATTTGATATTTTACATTCCCAGCTAATTAAATTTTGGTTCTAACTGTTTCATTGCGTGGCTCTCCTCCCGCTCTCTCTGGGTGGCCCTTCGTGTTCTTCGCGGCTGTAGGTCAATCTGCCTGTTTACCAGAGTACTTTTGCCTGATATTTGAGAATATGTTGGTCTTTGCTGATTATCGTCATATTTTCCGATATTGCCTGGGCAATCAGTAACCGATCAAAGGGGTCACGGTGATGAAATTCCAATTGGGTAATCAACAATGTATGCTCAAAAAAAATCGGTAAAATTTCAAATCCATTCTCTTCAATTTGATCCAGGACTTTCTTAAAAGGGTAATTAATCTTCAACTTTCCCAGGCTCACTTTTATTCCCATTTCCCAGATGCTGGCAATGCTGAGAAATTTCTCATTGGTAGGTTTTAGTATCTCTTTTTTTGCCCTGGAAGATAGGGCCTTGTCTCCATTGACAAACCAGACAAAGGTGTGGGTATCCAATAA
Source organism: uncultured bacterium (assembly GCA_965603365.1). Classification (GTDB taxonomy): domain Bacteria; phylum Acidobacteriota; class Aminicenantia; order UBA2199; family UBA2199; genus JAHELQ01. Next base: position 116,710 of record CBFDCR010000002.1, on the reverse strand, counting down.
GAGTTTCAATACATATATTCCTTGAAGTCTTCGAGGGGTTCGTCGAAGTCGGGGGCCATCTCGAACATGCCTTTGCAACTGCCAAACCTGGGGGTTTTCGATTTTTTGTTTTTGTTGTTCTTCCGGTTTTTCTTTAAGAGAAAGTCAACAAAATCAACTACCTCTCTTTTTAAACTCTCCGGCAAGGCATTGAACTTAGAATAAATTGATATGCTGCCCATGATTGTATATTTAACACAGAATCCATCTCTTTTCAACTCAATTTAGGGGAAAAATAAACGCCCCCTCCCGGTTTCTTTCTTCGTGTCCCTTAGCGCCCTTCGCGGCCGGTTTTGGGACCCTTTTCTTTTCTTTTTTTGACTGTCCCTTTTTATGGCTCCCGCCGCTAAAACAGCAGCGAGCAGCGAAAATTTAATTTTAGCCAAAAAATTTGATATAATTTCACTATCAAGAATCTTGCTTGACATTCAATATTGAGTATGATATTGGTTAACTTAAGCATATAAATCTTGAGTTGGAGTTGGTAAATAAAGAAGGAGGTAGTTGAAGATGATAAAAATTGAAAAACTGACTGCCGACGAATCGGCAAAAGTTTTTGGCGGGGATGAAAAAACAGGATTCTCTGAAGGTGGACGTTCGGGTAGTCCAACTTCCGATACCTGCTGTTGTTCCTGTGCTTGCGTTATTAAGCCGCCCCTACCCCCACCAGGTGGGTAATGTAGGGTTCTTAATTTTGATTTACAGTTGGCGGCATTCTTGAGAGAGAGTGCTGCCAACTGTAATATTTTTACCAGATAGGAGGATGATACAAAAAAGATGCTGAGGGCCACAGAGCATTTGAGATTTCATAAGATACATGATGACCTCTATGTTTACTGGAATCGTTTTTTCCCAAATGTTGTAAAACTCAACAAAGAGGCGTCTCAATTATTGCAGGATTCCGGGAAGAGTCTCAGGGAAAAGAATGATACTACCACCAATCATTATCGCCAGGTATTGTTGAAATATAAGTTGTTATATGAGGGAGAGGTTGATCCTTATCATGATGAGTTTAATAATCAAATAGAAGCACAATACCGGTTGGCAAACCAAAAGGCAGATGAATTTTATCAAAAAAAACAGGAATATTCTCAATTGTATATTTATAACACTTCATGCAATTTAAGATGCCCCTATTGTGCCCGGAGATACAAGAGACATCATTCATCTGCTAATTTCACTTTCAAAGAGAGAGAGCATATATTAAATTTGATGCTCGACCAATATATAGAAAGGAAGGTACAAAATGGGGTTAAACCTATAAATGTGTCTTTTAATGGGGGTGAAATTTTTCTAGAGTGGTCTTTGATTAAATCATCTGTGGAAAGATTAAAAAAAATATATAGTGATCTGGAATTCAGGTATTTCGTCAACACCAATATGACTTTGCTGACAGAAGAGATCGCCAGCTTCATTAGTAAGCATGACTTTAATCTCGATATCAGCATCGATGGGTATAAGGCGGCCCACGATGAGACCAGGCAATATCATGATGGTAGCGGCTCCTTTGAGAATGTGATCAGGGCACTACAAATATATAGGAAAACCAATAAAAATGATCTAATCGATTCGTTTCAGGGCGCTATTGATAAACCTGATACATTTCAACCGGAGGAAGTTTATAAAATGACCCGATTCGGTTTTAAGAAAGCCAGGTTGGGGGTTAACCTTTTAAATGTTTCGGAGGAAGATGCCAGAAAAAAGGCAAAAATATATGGAAGTTTTTTTGATTTAAATACAAGAAATGAGTTTCAGGTCAGTGATTCTATTTTTGAAAATTTTGTTCAACTGGTTAATCTGGAGGAAAATGTTTTTTATTTTGTCTGCAATGGTCTAAGCTGTCTTCCCAGAATGGGGGTATATATAGATATCTCTGCGATGCGAATTTCACAGATATGTGGCTATGTGCCCGGAGCGACAGTCTCATTGAAGGAGATAAATTATGACATTTATAATCCGGTATTATGGGAAGTTTCTAAGAATTTTTTAAGAGATAGAATTGAATCATTAAAAGAGAATTGTATGGAATGTGATCTAATCGGTATATGCAAGGGAGGGTGTGTTTTACGGGGGATCGATAGTGAGAATAAAAAGAATCCCGCTGCATGTGTCTTTCAAAAAGAGGCATGGAAAATTTTTTTGAATCACTTATGCCGCAATGATATGAATGGCAATAATGATGGCGAGGAGCAAAAGATTAATGGGATTGCTGACAGGCCGTTATAGTGAAGATGGGTAGTAACTCATGAAGGACATAAAAGTATCAGAACATATTAATCGGTTAAAAATTAACGATGATTATTATGTAATCTGGAATCGGTATTCTCCTTCTTTACTTAAGGTAAATGACGAGGCAATTGACTTTATAGATGATGTACAGAAAAGGGGCGGTGCGAAATTAGAGGAAAACAATAAGGCGATTGTCGAATTATTGTTAAAATATAATATTTTATTTAAGGGTGATTTGGATCTATTTAAAGATGAATTTAAAAGATCTATTCATGCTCGGTTTGGGGATATTAAGGAAAATGCAGAATGCTTTTATCGGCATAAACGGGATTACAGAAAATTGACTATTGTGAATGATATTTGCAATCTCAAATGCCCCTATTGTGTCAATCAATATAAGAATCCCTATCCTCCAGTGAGGGCAACTGGTAGAAGAAAGGGAAGTTTGGTTGATAAGGTTGTTGATCAATTTATGGCCGGGAAAGTGAAAAACAATGTGTCAAAAGTACAGATTTCATTCAATGGGGGAGAAATACTATTGAATTTTGGGTCACTGGAACGGGTCGTTCGGCAGATTTCTCGGAAATATAGCCATATGGAAGTTGAGTATTCCCTAAATACCAACATGACACCGATGACGGAAGAGATCGCCGAATTCCTCGGAAAATATAATTTTGAGGTTTACATTAGTATTGATGGCTATAGAGAAGCCCACAATAAAACCAGACAGTATCACAGCGGTAATGGATCGTTCGATGATATTCTGAAAGGCCTGGAGATTTTCAGGAAATATAATGAGAGATTTCCCATTAAAGGTTTTCAGGGAACGATAGAAAATGTGGATAATTTTGATATCCAGGAAGTTTATAAAATGGAAAAGTTTGGATTTACCACGGCTCGTCTGGCGCCAAACCTGTTAACTATCTCTGAGGAAGATGCCTTGAAAAAAGCAAATTTAATGGGGAGGTTTCTGGATTTCAATTTAAAAAATAATTTAAAAATTACCGATACATATTTTGACAACATAAATAAACTGATCAATCTTGATAAATATTTTTTCTTCTTTAATTGTCGAGGTTTGGAAGCTTATCCTGAATTAGAACTGTTTTTCAACCTGAGCACCTTGCGAGTCTCTCATTTGTGCAGCTTTATACCTGCTGCAACCTGTTCATTTGAAGAAATGGAATGTGATATCTATAATCCTAAATTGTGGAAGGTGTCAGGCGATTTTATCCAGAAAAGGATTCAATCGATTTTTTCCTATTGTATTGATTGCTGGTTGGTCGGTATATGCCGGGGTGGGTGTATTTATGCCGGTCTCGATAAAGAGAATAAGTTAAACAGGGCCGCATGCGTTTACCTGAAGGAATTATTTAAAATATATATCAGGAAGATATATGGGAGTAAAGAGAGTGGCGTATGATTTGAACAGGCGAAACATGGAGGACAGGATGATGAAAAAACTAATTAAGGTTTTGTTTTTGTTTATTTTTATTGTGGGTTGTCTTTATCTAAGGGGAGGGGATATTCAGGCTTCGTGGAAAGGGAAGAAGGAGGTCAGGAATGGCATTACGTTTATATGTAACCCGTCTCAGCCAGTCAGGGGTGAACTAAACTTTGAACTGGAAGATGATCTGGTCATCTCCTATGGGGAAAATGAGAATGATGTATTTGGCTGGATAACCGGTATTGAACTGGATCACGATAATAATGTATATGTGATGGACAGTAAAAGGTGTGTCATCTTCAAATACGATAACCGGGGGAAATTTCAATACAAAATCGGCAGGAAAGGCGTTGGCCCCGGTGAATTTCGCCGCCCCAGGGATTTTTTTGTGAGTAAAGAGAGGGATATTTACGTCCTGGACGAATACCTCATCCATATCTTTGATAATAGGGGAAATTTCCGGTCTCAAATTGAGTTGAATAAAAACGCCTATCATTTTCTGGTTAACAAAAAAAATCGGAACATTATCTATTCGTACCGCTCTTATTCGGGAAAGGGCAAAAGGGTTTTGGTGGCAGTCTCCGGCTATGATCAAAAAGAAGAGAAGGTTATAGCTGATTTTTTTAATGGGAAAAAAGTAGAAATCGTTCACGATGGGAAACTTATCAATTTTCACCTGGATCATGTATATACACCGGGTTTTTATTTTCGAAGAGTTTCCGAGGATGCGTGCGTTTATGCACATTCATCCGGGGTTACATTAACGAAACTGGATCAAAAGGGAATGATCCTATTTCAAATTGAAAAGGAAGAGAGTCCTCAACCCATTTTGAAAGAAGAGAAGGAGAGGTTGTATGATTGGTATGCACCCTATTATGAAAAAACCTGGTCAAAGAAGGTTTTTCGCCAGGCAATGCAATTTCCCGATCATCGTCCCTTTTTTAAAAGCCTGATCGTCGACGATCAGGGGAGAATTTATGTGGTGAGACTGCAATCCTTTTTAAAAAAAGAAGCAGATGGGCAGGAAATTATGGATGTCTTTGACCGCCAGGGTTACTATATCTACCGGGTTCGTGTGCCCCTGGTCCCGGATGTCATTAGAGACGGTTATCTCTATCATATAAAAACCGATAATGATTCCGGTGAGATCTCAATAGGTCGATCTAAAATCAAGAATTGGCCAAAAATGAAGTAAATGAGGGAGGCCCATATGTATAAAATCTCTTTATTGTTGATCGCTGCCCTTCTCTTCATGCAGTGTGAAAGCCAATTCCAGCCAAAAGATATCAATCCAGGAATTGATAAGCAGAAAGAAATGGCGTATAACGATTTAAAAAATAGAGGAGATAGGGAATTCAACAAAATGCACTGGGTCGGCTGGGAAAAGGCCATAAAATTTTACAGGGAAGCATTAAAATTACATCCCGGCAGCACAGAGATCAAAGAGAAACTTTTCTTTTCCCTTATTTTAAAAGCCATCAGGGAGAAACAGTTACTCCTGGAAGATCCAACGGCAATAGAAGATGCCTGCTGTTTGCTGCAAGACATTAATTCGCTTTCAGCAGACTTCAAAATGTATTTTTCTATTGCCCGTAGATTCATGGGAATAAAAAGTATAGATAGAATTTCCATTGCCGAACTGGAACAGTTGAAAGGCACCATCCAGGAGGATTACCAATTTTATTTATATTTATTGCAGTTGGGAAATGCGGCACCGTTCGAGAAATGGGTGGCCGAATATCAAGATTTTTTGAAAGAATATCCCCGGTCAAACTTAAAATACTTTTTGCGAGGGGGGCACGATGATATCGATAGGACACTCGAAGAGTACCCGGATTTTATCGGATTACTTCTGGACCGGGCCGAGAATTTCTACCAGTCGCAAAAATATGACCAGGCAGAAAGAACATTCGCACAGGTCCTGGATTTAAATGCCCATATCCCGGCTGCCCTCGCCGGAATTGCCAATATTTATTTTACTTTTGGTCTTTATGAAAAAGCATTACACTATTATGAGGAAGCGCTGAAGGCATCCCCCTTATATTATAAAGGGCTTTTTGGCAAGGCTGTGTGCCTGTCTCAACTACAAGATTACGAGGCCTCCAATCGTACACTGGCTATCATCATCGAAAATCAATTGGAATATCAGGGGGAGAGTTATTATTATAGGGCATTTAACAATTTTCTCCTGGAGAATGTTTCAGAAGTGGAGCCTGATATAAAAAAGGCAGAAGCCTATATACCCGGTTCTTTAGAGCTAAATACCCTTGCTGGAATGTATTACTATCACATAAAAAAGTTGCAGAAAGCCAGATACTATTTCAGATTGGCCAATCAAATCGATCCTAAATATGCCGAACCTTATTACTACCTGGGGCTTATAGATGTCCGAGAAAACAAAACTGAGTCCGCTCTTAAAAATTTAGCTCTTTCAGCCAGATATTTTAAATCTCTTATAGATTCAAAGGAAATTAAAATTGCAGACATTGACAAAAAAGAGATTAAGGGATCTCTAAAAATAAAGATCCGGAATTTGATGATAGAAAGATTGCGTAGAGATATTATAGAAATTGTCAAAAAGCTTGAAACAGCACTTAAAATATTCACCCAAAGAGAGAGCAAAGAGGTAGATTTTATCACAGATGCAATAAAAGATTTGAATTCGAAGAATTATGGGTATCGTTAAAACTTCATTGACAGGAGGGGGGTTTTTCAGTATGATGGGGGATGGGTGTTCATAGGTATGATCCATTTGGTTGTGTGGTTAATCATTGGTTTTTGCAGAGGAGAGTAACGTGAAGAGATATCTTGTATTTTTTCTTGTTTTGGTGTTGGCTTTAAGTATTCGGATTCCGGCGGCCAAGAAGTTGACTTTTGAGCAGGCCTACCTGGGCAAAGGAGAAAAACTGTTGAACGATTTGCCCCGGATCGGGGAGTGGTTGGATGATCGGTTTTACCTGGAGATAAAGGATAAAAAGGTCTTTAAGGTGGATGCCCGGAAGGAGAAATATCGTTTGATCATCGATCCGGCAAAGTATGACGTGTTGGAAAAAAATAAGTTGAGTCTGCAGAGGGCCGCCCACCGGACTGCGGACTTCCGTAAGTTTATATTTCTCAAAGAGGGCGACCTTTATCTGTTTACAAAGGGGAAAAATGAGATCCGGCGGTTGACCCAGACCGATGGTAGCGAAAAGAATCCCCGGTTGTCGCCGGATGGCCGTTATGTGGCCTATACCTTAGATCACGATTTGTACCTGTATGACCTGAATCATGGCACGGCCATTCGCCTGACTGCCGACGGCAGCGAAGATATTCTCAATGGCTATGCCTCCTGGGTCTACTATGAAGAAATTCTGGGTAGAAGGGAGAGATACCGGGCCTTCTGGTGGAGCCAAAACAGCCAAAGAATCGTTTTTTTACGCTTCGATCAGACCGAGGTGCCGGTCTTTCCCATATTCAATGCCGCCGGTGTCTACGGAGAACTGGAAAAGCAGCGTTACCCCAAGCCGGGCTTTGCCAATCCCACAGTCAAGATCGGCATCATCGACATCAAAACCCGGGAATTGAGGTGGATTCCCTTTAACGGCGAGGCCGATTTTTATCTCTCTTTTCCCTGCTGGAATCAAAAAAACGATTCGGTCTATTTCCAGTGGCTGAACCGGGATCAGAACCATCTCAAGATTCTCTGCTACGACTGCGGCTCTCACAAAATCCGGCAGGTGTATGAGGAGGAGCAGAAGACCTGGGTGGAGTTCCCGGGATTTAACGACCTGGTACTGCTGAAAAATGACGATATGGTGATCAAGAGTTCTAAGAGCGGTTGGGATCATATCTATCTCATATCCAGGGATGGCACAGAGAGGCAGGTGACAACCGGAGAATGGGCGGTGGGCCGCATCCACACGGTAGATGAAGAGAAGGGATGGATCTATTTCGATGCCCGGAAGGAAGATTCAACGGAGACCGATTTTTATTGTACGGATTTTTGGGGAAAACAAGTCAAAAGGTTGACCCGGCAAAAGGGGAGCCATCGGGTAATGGTTTCAGACAGGGGAACCTATTTTATTGATCAATATTCCTCTATTACGGTACCCGGCAAGATGAGTCTTTACAATCGGGAGGGCAAATTGATACGGCCACTGGGGGACCGCTATAAGAAGGTCATGGAGGAATATGCCCTGGCAAAGCCCCAACTGTTCAGGATCAAAACCGATGATGGCTTTGCCCTGCCGGCCAGGTGGTACCTGCCGCCGGATTTTGACGAAAGCAAGAAATACCCGGTCATCCTGGACATTTACGGCGGACCCGGTGCCTCGTCGGTACGAAACGCCTTTGGCCGTCGACCGCTGACGGACCACTTCCTGGCCTCCCTGGGGATTATTGTCATGGGTGTCGATCATCGAGGCTCCGGTCATTTCGGCAAAAAGAGGGTGGACCTGATGCACCGCAGCCTGGGAAAATGGGAGATGCACGATTATGTCCAGGCGGTCAAATATTTGCGAACCCTGCCCTTTGTGGACAGTCAGAGAATCGGCATTACCGGCGGCAGTTACGGCGGCTATGTGGCGGCCCTGGCCTTAGCCAGCCAGCCGGATTACTTTCAGTTCGGCATTGCCCATTTTTCGGTGACCGACTGGCGCCTGTACGATTCCGTTTACACCGAACGCTATATGGATACCCCGGATGATAACCCCGAGGGATACAAGAGCAGTTCGGTTTTGACCTATATCGACCAATACAAGGGCGGACTGCGCATCACCCACGGCACCATGGACGACAATGTCCATATGCAAAATACCCTTCAGTTTATCGACAAAGTACTGGATGCCGGTAAGCTCATTGAACTCATGCTGTACCCCGGCGAGCGGCATGGTTTGAGAAGTAAGAAAAGAGTCGTATTTTATAAAGAGGATCTCGATTTCTGGATGCGGCATCTCTTCGGCAAAAGGTTTAATGGATAGGGATAAGAGTTTTATGCGGGAGATCGTTAAACTGGCGTTGGCCGAAGACCGGGTGGGCCAGGATGTCACCACCCTGGCGCTCGAGGATTTTGATCGCATCGTGACCGCCGAAGTGACGGCCAAGGCGGCGGGGGTGATGTCGGGATTGGATGTGTTTACGGAGACCTATATGATGGTTGATCCAACTGTCGAGGTTCGAAAGCTCAAAAATGACGGCGATGAGGTCGGGCACGCCGAGGCGGTGGCGGAGATCCGGGGAGCCGAGAGTTCCATCCTGAAGGCCGAGCGCACGGCCCTCAATTTTTTGCAGCAGTTGAGCGGGGTGGCCACCTGGACCCGACAATTTGTCCAGAAGATCAAAGCCTATAACGTCAGCCTGCTGGATACCCGCAAGACCGTTCCCGGCATGCGCTACCTGCAGAAGAAGGCGGTGCGGGACGGCGGCGGTGCCAACCACCGCTTAAACCTCGAAGACATGGCCATGGTCAAGGACAACCACATTCGCATGGCCGGAACCATTACCCGGGCCGTACAACTGGTCCGAAAAAGGTTCCCCGCCAAAAGAGTCGAGGTAGAGGTCAAGAATCTCGAGGAGTTGGCCGAGGCATTGTCCCTGGAGGTTGACATGATCATGCTGGATAATTTCGATCTGCCACTGGTCAAAGAGGCGGTCAGGATGACGAACCGGCGGGCGAAGCTTGAGGTCTCCGGTAATGTGACCCTGGACAACATCGAAGAAAAGGCCAAAACCGGGGTGGATTTTATTTCGGTGGGTGCCCTGACCCACTCCTTCTCGTCCCTCGACTTTAGCCTGAATATAAGAGTAGACAGCCGCTGAGCACGCGAAGGTACGCTAAGATAAAAATAAAAAGTGGCTAATAGTGAGGAGATAGCGATGATCGAGTATTATGAGACCGATGTGCTCATCATTGGCAACGGCATTGCCGGTTCTACCGCTGCCCTGGTGCTGGCGGAGAACGGCATCGACACCATCATGATTTCCAAAGGGGACAGCGATACCGCCACCAACACCCATTGGGCCCAGGGGGGCATTGCCTCGCTGGCCGGGGGCGAGGACCCAAAAGACTTCACCCATGATATCATGAAAAGCGGCGACTATATCAGCAATGTGGCCGCAGTGGAGCAGGTGGTGACCCAATCACAGCGGATGATCCAGAAGATTTTAATGGATAGAATCAAGGTGCCTTTTTCCACCAACGGCGGCACCTTTGACTTAGCCCGGGAGGGTGCCCACTCAAAACGCCGGGTTCTCAATGTGAAAGACATGACCGGCAGGGTGATCCAGGAGAATTTCTCCCGAAGTTTGAAGAAGTTGAAGAAGCTGAAGATGCTGTACAACCACCAGGCCATCGACCTGCTCACCTATCCCCACCATTCCCGCAATCCCATGCGCATGTACGAGACCCCCAAAACCGTCGGCGCCTATGTGCTGGATCAGAACCAGAAGAAGGTGGTGCGGATATTTGCCAGGAAGGTCATACTGGCCACCGGCGGTATGAGTAGTATCTTCCTGAATTCTACCAATCCCTCCGCTGCCGTGGGCAACGGACTGGCCATGGCCTACCGGGCCGGAGCCCGGTTGAGCCACATGGAGTATGTCCAATTTCATCCCACCTCCCTGTATCACAAGGAGGCCGATCGGTTCTTGATTTCCGAGGCAGTGAGAGGGGAAGGGGCCAAATTGATGAACCGCAAGGGCGACTATTTCATGAAGAAATATTCCGATCAGGGTGATCTGGCCTCCCGGGATGAGGTGTCCCGCTCCATCTATGCCGAGATGATTAAAAACGGGGATGACTATGTGCTGCTGGACCTGGCCTCCTTTGCTAAAATTAGTATAAAGGATCGATTCCCCACCATCTATGAAAAGTGTAAGAAATACGATATCGATATTGAAAAGAAGCCCATCCCGGTGGTGCCGTCCGCCCATTACAGTTGCGGCGGCGTGGCGGTGGATCTCAAAGGCAAGACCAGTCTGGAACACCTCTATGCCATCGGCGAGGTGGCCAATGCCGGTATCCACGGTGCCAACCGGCTGGCCTCGGTGTCGCTGCTGGAGGGGCTGGTCTGGGGGGTGAGGGCCGCCGAAGATATCGTGGAGAGTATCGAAGCCGAAGAGGTGCCCTACGTGATTGCCGAAGTGCCGGAGTGGAAGTACCCCTATCCCCAGGAGGAGTTGGACCCCGCCCTGGTCTGGCAGGATGGGGTGACGGTCCGCTATACCATGTGGAATTACTGCGGCATCATCCGTACCACCAAGCGGCTGGAGCGGGCCCGTTCCGACCTGGAGTATTTGCGGCATCGAATCGTCAAGTTTTACCAGAAAACAGAGATGACCCAGAGTATCATCGATCTAAGGGACAGTGTCCAGACCGCCCTGCTGGTGGTCTATGCCGCCCTGCGCAACAAAGTCTCCCGCGGCGCCCACTTCATCAAGGAGTAAACCCTTTTTTTGGATTTTTGATGTCGAAAAAGGGTGGTTTGTGATAAAATGCGGGGTGGAAGTTAAAATGAATCGAACTCTGGGAGGTAATATGGCGAAACGTAAGAGTTCTAAGACAAAGAAAACGAAGAGAAAACCCCAGGCCGTCAGGCCGAGATGCGGGTTGTGTGGGAAAACGGGTAAACTGACGAAAACCGAGTGCTGTGACCAATGGATATGTGACGATGAGGATCAGTATGAGCTGTTTTCTTATGCCCGGAATAGCTGCTATCGTAATCACAGGCGATATACCTTGTGTGGCTATCACTACGCAGAGGAACATACAGGGGACTGGAGGACGTGTCCCCAATGCCGGCAAGGTTTTGAAACGGAGTTGTATGTCTATTTTGGCACCAACGACTATAATTTTGAGAAGCTGGAAAACCCACCGGAATACGAACCCACCAGATGCGCCAAATGCAATGTCGTCATCAGGCTTGGGGAGGATGGGTATACTATAGAGGGAGACCAGTACTTTTGTACCAACTGTGTGGAGTTGGTCTTGCCTGAATTTTAAGATCAGATAGGAGAAATGGGTATGAAAAAGTATGTTTGGGTGTTTTTTTTGTTTATGTTTGTTTTGGGCTGCAGTTCTGATAACATCGCCTCTTCGGGGGAGGTCGAATTGTGGCCGGAGATCGAGCCGTACCGGACCGGTTATCTGAAGGTGTCCGATATTCACGAGTTATATTATGAGCTGAGCGGGAACCCCGAGGGGAAACCGGTGTTTGGCCTCCACGGTGGGCCCGGCGCAGGTTCTTCGCCCTATATGAGACGCTTTTTTAATCCCCAAAAGTTCCTCATTGTTTTATACGATCAACGGGGTGCCGGTAAGTCCAGGCCCTATGCCGATATTCGCCAGAATACCACCCAGCATCTGGTGGCGGACATCGAGAAACTCCGCCAACATCTGAAGCTGGGTAAAATTATCCTGTTTGGCGGTTCATGGGGCACCACCCTGGCACTGGCCTATGGGGAGACCTATCCCGAAAATGTGAGCGGCTTTGTGCTGCGGGGCGTGTTTACCGCCACCAGGGAGGAGACCGATCACTTTTATCACGGCGGGGTAAAGAAGTTCTTCCCCGAAACCTATGACAAATTTATATCGTCGCTGCCGCCGGCTGAGGCCGGATTTTTACCCGCTCATTTGTTGTCGTTGATCCAGACCGACGATGCCGCCCAAAAGGCAAAATACTGCCGGGTATGGGCCGAGTATGAAGTGAAACTCTCCAGTCTCTATTTCCCCGATGAGGCGATGAATCAAATCTTGAATGAATTCGATCCCTTAGCCTTCGGCCTGCTGGAGAACTACTACATGGCCAACCGCTGTTTTCTGGAGGAGGGACAACTGCTGCGGGAGGCAGATAAACTTCGGGACATCCCCATGGTTATCGTCAATGGCCGCTACGACATGATATGCCCCCCCATCACCGCCTACCGGCTGCACCAAAGACTGCCCCATTCGCAGTTGATCATCGCCGAACAGGCCGGCCACTGGATGGGAGACAGACCCATCGAACAGGCCCTCCTAAAAGCCATACGCGATTTTGAATAGAAGCCGGATTTCAGAAGATAGAAATATTTTTTTGACAAAACTTGATTTTTCTTCTATATTAAGACCAGGTTTAAAATGAGAGAAGAACATCGGCTTCTATTGGCGGAAAAGTACAAAAATAAAATTGTGGCAAACCCTCATTTAAACCGTCAACTGGTCAGTTTCCAGGCCAACAAACATCTGCCCTTCTTCCGCTGGTTCAAATTCAAGGAGGGATTTTCCTCTCCGCTGGTCAAATACTTAATTGATCAGGGTCCCCATCACCGCCGGGATGTCTTACTCGATCCCTTTGCCGGCTCGGGTGCCGCCCTATTCAGCGCCAAAGAAAAGGGCCTGAACGTGATCGGTATTGAATTGTTACCGGTGGGCGTGTATGTGATCAAAAACCGCCTGGTCTCCGGGAGAATCGATGTGGCCCAATTTTCAAGCATAGTAAAAGAGATAAGGGCTGTTGACTTTCTGCAATATGAGAAGGAAGGCCCGGCAAAATTCAATCACCTGAATATTACCGTTGGGGCTTTCCCGGGGGAGACGGAGAAGAGTATCAATGGATTTTTGAATTATTGTGAAAAGAGGATAGATGATCGGGATATAAAAAACCTGCTCTTGTTTGCGGTTTTCTCCAATCTGGAATCTATCAGCTTTACCAGGAAAGACGGGCAATATTTAAGATGGGACGACCGGGCCCACAAGAATGGTGGCAAGACCGGCTTTAATAAAGGCAAAGTGTATTTCTTCAAAGAAGCTCTAAATAAGAAACTGGCTGAAATGGTTTTTGATATTTCCGTTATGAGTAGAGACAATGATGTTGAGAGGGGGAACTTTACTCTTCATGAGGACTCCGTTTTATTCAAATTACCGGAATTGGAGAAAGAGTCGGTTGACCTTATTGTTACCTCACCTCCCTACTGCAACCGTTACGATTATACCCGCACTTATGCGCTGGAGTTGGCCTTTTTGGGGGTGGATGATGAAAAGTTGAAAGAACTCCGCCAATCTTTATTGACCAGCACGGTGGAAAATCGTGAAAAGATGAACCAATTGAGAGATTTTTACCGGAAAAAGAGGAGGGGCGAGGGATTTGATAAGATGGAGGCCGCCTTTGGCTCTCAAGCCGCACTAAAAGAGATCGTGTCGGTCCTGGAGGATTATAAAACCCAAAAGAAGTTAAACAACCCGAATATCCTGCGGATGGTCAAAAACTATTTTTTTGAAATGTGCCTGGTGATATTTGAGATGTACCGGGTGTTAAAAAAGGACGGTATCGTATATATGGTAAACGACAATGTCCGCTATGCGGGCGAGACCATTCCGGTGGATTTGATCCTTTCGGATTTCGCCGAATCTGCCGGTTTTGGAGTCAACCAAATCTGGAAATTAAACAATGGCAAAGGCAACAGCAGCCAGCAGATGGGCAGTCACGGCCGGGAAGAGTTGAGAAAGTGCATCTATGTCTGGCAGAAGTAAAAATAGAGGCAGGTAACCTATGAGAAAGAGTAGCAAAGTTGACAAAGATTTGAATCTCGAAGCCAACCGTATCAACTATTCGTTACGTTCTACTTTTTTTTACCGAAAATTGAAGGAACTGGGATACCTGGGTGTTATCCAGGACATTGAAGCATTGGTGAAGCACAGCCAGAATTACTCCTGGGAAGATAGAAAGTTCTGGAATATTACTTACAATGCCTGGGACACCGTTGAAAGGCAGAAGATCGATTTCCTTCGGGTGTTTGCCCACCCCAAAGTCCTGGTGGAGCATCCCGGGTTAATCAGCTACTACCGGAATGTGGCGGCCATCCCGCTGAAAGGCGTACAGTACCTGGCCTACAATGTAACCGATTATGAAAATGGCAAGAAAAGCGAATTGAACTATAACCGGGCGCTTGCACTTGCCAAACTATTCAATACCCACATCTCCGCCATCATTGAATCCACATTGAACATAAATTTTGAAAACATCAAGGCGTTGATGTACAGTTCGGCTGGGGCGACCATTGATGGCTCGTGGAGAAACAAGGTGGGGGAAGAAGCGGAAAATATGGTAAAGAGCTATCTAATCCGCCAGTGCCTGGATGGCAATTTGATCGATTCAATGATTGACAGGATGAACCGACCCGTCACATTTGATCCAGGGGTTGATTATATCTCCGGTATATCCGGGTATCGTGGGGTGAAGCTCATTAATAAAAAATCGATTATGTTTTACAGTGAACCGGATATCGTTTTTATCGATAAATCGGGGAAACCGATTGCCGTGATAGAAGTAAAAGGCGGTGCCGATCCAGCCGGGGCATTGGAGCGGTTGGGGGCGATCAAGAAGAGTTTTGAACAGGCTCGGCACGACAATCCCAGGGTGATGACCCTTCTGGTGGTCAGTTGTATCACCCAGGAGATGAATGCCCGCTTATCGAAGGACAAACTCATTGATTTCATCTTCAATCTCACTGCCATTATCAACGATATGGATTATCGGCAGGAATTCCTTAATAAAATCAAAGAAGTGCTAAACATCTAAACATTTAGCGGTCAATAATAAAGAAAATTCGGAAGCAGACTGTAAGCCGGGTTCTGTCGTGAAGAATCATTTATCTGGGCCCCTCATCGCTGAAGGGCTCAAGCAGCTAACCCAAAGGTATCGGCCGGGAAAGCCTCAAACACCTTTCGTTTAGCCTTGCTCCGGATGGGGTTTGCCTCAGTCCCGGCTGTCGCCAGCCCGGACGGTGAGCTCTTACCTCACCTTTTCACCTTTATCCCGGCCCCCTCAGGGACCGGGATGTCTGTTCTCTGTGGCACTTTCCTTACCGGCCCCTTTCGGACCGACAGTTCCTGTTGGGAACCATCCTTCCCTGTGGAGCCCGGACTTTCCTCCCCGCACCGTTGGTTAACACATCGTTAACCCTCGGCACGAGGCGATTCTTCATCTGCTTCCGAATTTTCAGGCATTATTATATCAAAAGATTCAATTTTTTTATAGAGGTTGCTGCGGGGTAATTGAATTTCCCTGGCGGTTTTGGCGATGTTGTATTTGAATTCCCTGAGTTTTTCCTCTATAAAGTATTTTTCCGACTGCAGCTTAAAATCCTTCCACGATTTTATGGCGGCAAAGTTGACGGTGCTTTTGTCTTCCATGTCCCTCATATGGTCGGGCAGATCGTTTTCGGTGATGGTACTGCCGTCGGTCATGATGATCAACCGCTCGATCAGGTTTCGCAGCTCCCGGACATTACCCTTCCAGTGGTATTTCATGAATGCGTCCAGGGTTTTTTTCGAGACTTTTTTTCGTTTGTAGTTGTTCTCTTCGGAGAAATAGTTGAGAAAGTGTTCCACCAGGATGGGTATATCCTCGGTTCGTTCCCGCAAGGCCGGTGAATAGATGGGGACGACATTCAATCGGAACAACAGGTCTTCCCTGAATTTTTCATTTTTGATTTCCCTTTCCAGGTCTTTGTTGGTGGCGGCAATGACCCGGACATCCACCCTTTTGATCTCAGCCGAACCCACCCGCTGGATTTCACCCTCTTCCAGAACCCTGAGTACCTTGGCCTGGGCTTTTTCGCTGAGATCTCCCACTTCGTCCAGGAAGATGGTGCCCTTGTGAGCATTTTCAAATTTCCCGTTTTTTTTCTCGTAGGCCCCGGTGAAAGATCCCTTCTCATGACCGAAGAGCTCGCTTTCGATGAGTTCATCGGGAATGGCGGCACAGTTGACCTGGACAAATTTATGTTTGTTCCGTTTGGAGAGGTCGTGGATGTTGCGGGCAATCAACTCTTTACCGGTACCGCTCTCGCCGGTGATGAGCACCGTTGAAGGGGTCCTGGCCACCTTGTCGATTTTTTGCCGCAACTGGTGCATGATCGGGGAGTCGCCGATCAGTTGGTACTTTTTTTCGGCCAAATGTTTTAAATCGACGTTTTCTTTCAGTAGGTTGACTTTTTCGGCGGCGTTGCGTACCGTTAACAGCAGTTTATCCCGGGAAATGGGCTTCTCTAAGAAATCGAAAGCCCCCAATTTGGATGCTTCCACCGCCTCTTCAATACCCGAATGACCGGAGATCATGATGACTTCGGCCAACTCATTGATCTTTTTCAGGTTTTTTAACACCTGGATGCCGTCGAACCCGGGCATCTTGACATCCAGTAACACAATCTCCGGCTGGAGTTTTTTGAATAATTCGAGGCCGTCCAGACCGGTTGAGGCCGTCTCTACACTGTAACTTTCATATAGCAGCACCATTTTAATGGATTCAAGGATGTTCTTTTCATCATCGATCACCAGCACTTTTGTGTTTTCCATGTGGTATTTATAGCAGATAAGAGCCAATAAATCAATCTGACTGTTGACATTGCTTTTTTTTTCGCTACAATTTGAAGCGGAGGGTTGATCAATGAGACGGTTTTTGATGCTTCTGTTTCTCGGTGTGTTTTTAGTTGTGCAGTTGGATGGCGCCGACATACAGTTTTCCGGCCTGGCCCAGGCCTGGTTTTCATATGCAGACCAGGCTAAAGATGACGGCAAAGCCTATGGCTTTACCGTCCGCAGAGTGAGGCTCTATCCCCACGGCTTGTTTTCAGAGAAGATCAAATGGGGACTTCGGGTGGGCTGGGACGAACAGGAGGCCAGTCTGCTGGATGTATACCTTGACTTTCTGGTGAATAGAAATTTTAACATCAAGCTGGGACAATTTGCCCCGCCGGCGGCCATTTCCGCTGGATTAACCGCCGACGGGGAGCTTGATTTTATTGAACGGCCGGTCATCACCTTGAAATGGGGGGATCACAGCCGGCTCTTTTCCTGGAGGGCACTGGGCTTACAGGTCTACGGTCAATTAATGGCCGATAAAGTACAATATGCCTTTATGGTCGCCAATCCCCGGGCCCTGGAGCTATTTTCTCCCAGTATCAGGTTTCCGGAATACGAACACCCGGGCAGCGGTTTGACCTTTTGGGGTCGGCTGGAGATCAGGCCCATGGCAGGATTGAATTTTGGTGCCTTTTTCGGCACCGGCACCGAGAAAGAGGTGAATAATAAAAAGAGCTCATACGGTGCCCATCTATTTTATGTGCATAAACCCTTGAATTTGAAGCTGGAATATATTGCCGGAGAGTACGGGCTCGAGGGGCAGGGCACCAGGTATAACGGCATTTATGCGATCGTCGGCATCAAGATCAAAAAGTCCGAGTATCTCGTCCGCTACGGGTTTTATACCCCCAACAACGGTGCCCCCAACCGGGTGGGGGTCAAAAGATTTAATAATATTACCTTCGGGATAAACTATTTTTACAATCAACACATCAAGTTTCAGACCAATTATGTGATCCGGCGGGAAACCATGGCCGAAGGGATAGACCAGATCGAGAACAATGTTTTCTATATCAATTGCCAGTATTCGTTTTGATCAAAACTTACTATTGGCTTAGAAAAATTTTTAACGGCGGAATATCGAGGATCTTGCTCCCCCTGGATTGGCCTTTTCCCAGGACATTAAGATCTGTTTCAAACTTCTGAATGGTATCGGCATTCAAGGCCGCCAGGATGGCCGCGCCCGTGGGGGTACACAACTCTTCAGCGATTGGGCCGTGAGACCAGGGTATCTGGTAACTTCTTAAAATGATCTCTGCTGCCGGAGCCGGGACCGGTAATACGCCATGGGAAAATTTGACCGTGCCGCCGCCCACGGAAACCGGGGCAAGCAAACGGGCAGCCGGCTCGATGTTCAGGTTTTGCAGCCCCGTCACCGCGCCTGTGATGTCGATCACGATGTCCTGGGCCTCGTGCAGGAAGGTGGTTTCACCGTTTTTATGGTGGTGATGCAAATGAGCAAATTTACCGTCCCGATGGGCGATTCTTTCGGCCTTTAGCAGGATATCTAAGATCCGCAGCCCCAGTTGCCGGTATCCTGTTTCGATGTTAAGTTCCTCGAAAAGTTCGAGGAGGATGGCCTGAGCCTCTGTTCCCCCCAGGTGGCTGTGATGGGGGGATAAATCGATGCCCAGTTGTGAAGAGCCGTCAACGGTCCGGTTTATCGAGATGGCGGCGGTTCCTAACTTAAATGCCGCCCCGGTCATGGCCCGATGAAGGATTTTAAAATCTGCACCTGCCGAGATCAGGGCCGCGGCAAACATATCGCCGGCCATACCGCCCCGGGGATCAACGAGTAATTTCAGCGGAGCCGCGCACATAATTTTTCCATGATCTCGGCGGCCTTTCCCTTCAGGAAAATGTCGGTAATGGTGTGGGTAAAGGTAGAGGGGGCGATGTTGATTTCGATGATTTTGGCATAGTTGTTTTTGGCCATCACCGGAATCTGGCAGGCCGGCATGACCTCGCCGGTGGTGCCGATTACCAGGAATACTTCGGCATTCCAGGCCTCCTGGAAGCAGAGGGATCGGGCCGGTTCCGGGATGCCTTCGCCAAAAAATACGAAATCCGGTCGCAGGATACCGCCGCATGGGTCGCATTTTGGCGGCAGGCTGTCGAGGGGGACTTCCCGGGCGAGGGTCCGGTTTCGGCACAGTCCGCAGATGAGATATTCCAGGGTGCCGTGAAATTCGTAGACGGTCCGGCTGCCGGCCTTCTGGTGGAGGCAGTCGATGTTCTGGGTAATCACCGCCTTAACAAAACCCATTTTTTCCAGTTCGGCAACACCCTGGTGGGCCCGGTTGGGTTTCTTGGTCCCCCAGCCGTCGTAAAAAATTTTCTTGATCCACTGCCATGATTCCTGGGGATGAGCACGAAAGTAACCGATTTCGGCGATGGAGGGATCGTATTTATTCCACAGGCCCCCTTCGCCCCGGAAAGGGGGGATTTCGCTCTCCACCGAGATACCGGCCCCGGTAAACACGGTGGTGTGTTTCGACTGGCGAATCCATTGGGCTGCCTTTTCTATATCTGCATCCATGCGCCTCAATCCTCGAACGTCTCAACAGTGCCTCAAGGTACTATCACGACCAACCATCTTATCAAAATCCCCCCCACTTGTCAAAATTCAAATTCAACCAGCTCAAGCGCCAGCTCCAGCACAGTGTCGATAGGCGTGCGGATTTCTAGACTGTCCCGTATTTTTTTCCTTCGCTTGCCGCACGTAACGAGGTTTTGACTGTTCACTTTACGTTGCCCTTAGCGGCACATTTACCTTAGCGATCACCCGGATTGAGGCTAGCGGGATATTCGCATTGTCTCCGCAGCTTAGCACAAAACAGTTACCCGTAATGCACCTGCGGATAAGGTTACCCCAAATGGATAGGGTAGCCCGAAAGTCTATCATAATAGCGACTTAGGCAGCCCAAACCAGAGCCACTGGTCGCACTATCCAACAGTGCTCTACTTCCTTGCGGTACTTGCTCTCCCGCAGAATCACTTCACGCATGATCTTAAACACGTCTTTGCCTTTCATGATGCGGGTGCCCTTCTGCTCCCTGGTTAAACGTACATTCATAGACTACTTCCGGCATTCAAATCGATTTAATTCACCACCGTTGACTATCTAAAACGATTGATCAGGTAGTACTCCCATCATACTAAAGAGACCGGACTTAATCAAGAACCCTGTGTTACTCATTCACGAGTAAATTTGGGCCGAGAAGTCTTATTTTGACATAAAAGAGTAACCCTTTTTTCCAAAAATCACAGGTTCCTCACTTAGATTTTATTTTTTGGGGTAAGTCCGGCGTGGTGGTGGGTTGACAGGTGGGGGGGAAAGGGCTAAAATAGCACGAATGAGGAAGATACAAAGTTCCCGTACGGTTGTCCTGTTTGCCTTATGCGCCAACCTGTTTATTGCCGCGGTGAAATTCCTCGCTGCCTTTATGACGGCTTCGTCCGCCATGTTGGCCGAGGCCATCCATTCGGTGGCGGATACGATGAACCAGGTGTTACTCCTGGTGGGCATGCGCAGCGGTCGGCGGCGGCCTGATGATTTGCATCCCTTTGGCTTCTCCGGTGAACTCTATTTCTGGTCCTTTATCGTGGCCATCATATTGTTTACATTGGGAGCGGTATTTGCCATTTACCAGGGGGTGCATAAGCTGATGCATCCGCAGGCCATCGAAAATATCAACTATGCCTTCATCGTATTGGCGCTGGCTATCGTGGCCGAGGGCGTCGCCTTTTACCGGGCATTTAAGAAAATCAACAAGGAGCGGGGAGATTGCGGTATTGTTGCCTATTTACGGAAAACAAAGAAATCCGAGTTGATCGTGGTGTTTTTGGAGGACCTGGCTGCCCTTACGGGCCTGGGTATCGCCCTGGGTTTGATTTTTATCCAGCATTTGACCGGTATATTGGTATTTGACGGCATCGCCTCTATCGTCATCGGCTTCATCCTGGCGGTGGTGGCCCTCTTTCTGGGCAATGAGACGAGATCTTTGCTCATCGGCGAAAGCGCAGATCCCGAAATAATCAAGAGTGTTGGCGAAATATTTAAACAGGAAGAGAGTATCAATCGATTGATCCAGATTAAATCGCTGCAATTGGGACCGGATGATATCCTGATTGCGGTAAAGGCGGAATTCGATCACCGTTTGAACGCGGTGGAAATATCGAATCTGATCAACGGATTGGAAGAGGATATCCGGGGGAAATACCCGGATATAAAGAAAATTTTTGTGGAACCGGATCTCTATTCCCGTAGATTCTGATGTTTTAATGTGTCTGAGTGGGGATGTTTCTTGATTTTTACCGGCAAATGGGATATAAAGGGAATTACGGAGATTCTATAATATAAGAGCAGCATAGATAATGGATGATTACATAAATAATTTGGCCGATCGCATCGACAGCGCCCTGGTAGAGGGATTGAATCCCCAAAGGGGAGTGCTGGAACAGGCCATTCATTATGCCCTGACCGTGAAAGGCAAACGATTAAGGCCGGTTCTGTTTCTAACGTTGATTGACGCTTATAAGTTGAATGCCCCAGCTTACATGGATGTGGCCTGCGCCGTTGAATATATTCATACCTACTCGTTGATTCATGACGATCTACCCTCGATGGACAACGACGATTTCCGCCGGGGGATGCCCACTGTTCACAAGAAATTCGACGATGCCATTGCCTTATTAGCCGGGGATACTTTGTTGACGAGGGCCTTTGAGAGAATCTCTTTGTCCCCTATCTCCCCGCCAAAGATCGTGAAAATTTTAAAAATTTTGACTTCCAGCATCGGCCTGAAAGGGATGGCCGGGGGCCAGGCGCTGGATCTTGAATTCAATGGTGACCGGGACATGATTTTAACCATCCACCGGTTGAAAACAGCGGAGTTAATTAAAGGTGTGCTGCTGTGTGCGGCAGAGATTATCGGCCTGAAACAGGCTGAGTGTAAAATCCTCGAAGATGCCGGTATCTCCATCGGCATTGCCTTTCAGATGGCGGACGATTTACTGGATATCGAGGGGGATGAGGCGGAGGTGGGGAAAAGATTACACAAAGATGAGCTCAACCATAGCCCCAATGCAGCGGTGTTTTGGGGAACGGATTATGTCAAGAGGGAGATGGGGCGTTACTTTCGATCGGCCATGGGGCTGATTGAAAAATTGGAAATCAATTTCCCCCCTTTCCTGCATCTGATGGAAAAAATGGTGTTCAGGAATAAATAATGGCTGTACTGGAAAAAGTGAATGTCCCCGCTGATTTAAAGGAACTCTCCTTTACTCAGTTGGAAACGTTGACCGCAGAAATCAGGGAAATCATTATTGAGGTGGTTTCTAAAAATGGCGGTCATCTGGCCTCCAATCTGGGGGCAGTGGAAGTAACCCTGGCGCTTCACCGGGTTTTTGATACTCCCCGGGATAAAATTATCTGGGACGTGGGTCACCAGTGTTACACCCATAAGATGGTGACCGGCCGCAAGGATCGAATTTTTAGCATTCGTAAAAAAGGTGGGCTTACCGGTTATCCGGATATTTTTGAGAGCGAATATGACTGTTTGAATACCGGCCATGCTTCCACCTCCTTAGCCTTTGCTTCGGGTATGTCCATTGCCCGGGATAAGGCGGGGGAGGATTTCCATATCGTCGCCGTGGTGGGGGACGGTGCCTTGACCGGTGGTCTGGCCCTGGAGGCTTTAAATCACATCGGCCAGGTCAAACAGCGGTTGATCATTGTGTTGAATGACAACAAGATGTCTATTTCCCCCAATGTGGGCGGCATATCCAAACATCTGAATTACCTGGTCTCCGGTCGCCCCTATATCCGGTTGAAGGAGATGATTCAATCGATATTGAAGCATATTCCCGGCATCGGCAAATATATGGTAGAGGTGGCCAAAAAGATTGAAATTTTATTCAGGACCATGATGGTGCCGGGCTCTCTATTTGATGAACTGGGGGTTAAGTATATCGGCCCCATCAACGGTCACAACTTCAAGGAGATGATCAAGGAGTTTAATGAGGCCAAAAAGTACGATTTCCCCATCCTGCTCCATGTGGTGACCGAAAAGGGGCGGGGATATCAACCGGCCTCCGATAACCCCAGCTCTTACCACTCTTCCGCGCCCTTTCATATTAGGAACGGGAAATTTAAAAAATCCGGCAACAAGCCTTCCTATTCAAAGGTCTTCGGGCAGACGGTATTAAAATTGGTGGAGAAGGACTCGAAGGTCATTGCCCTCACCGCGGCCATGCCGGAAGGCACCGGTCTCGATTGTGTCCAGAAGGCGTTCCCGGAAAATTTCTACGACGTGGGGATTGCCGAGCAGTACATGTTTGATTTTGCCGGCGGACTGTCGTTGGGCGGTCGTAAACCCATCCTGGGTGTCTACTCCACCTTTATGCAGCGGGCCGTTGACCAGATTTCCCACGATTTTACCCTGATGAATATCCCGGTGGTGGTGGGGATCGATAGGGCCGGCCTGGTGGGCGGGGATGGCCCCACTCATCAGGGGATTTACGATATCTCGTTGTTGAGACCTTTGCCCGGGGTGGTGATTGCCGCCCCCAAAGATGAAAACGAGCTTCAACACATGGTTTACTCCGGTTACCAATCCAATCGGACCGTGTTTATCCGCTATCCCAAGGAGCCGGGCCAGGGGGTTCTCTTTGATGAGGAGTTGAAAGAGATTCCCATTGGCAAGGCCGAAGTACTGCGGGAAGGCAAAGATGGGGTGATCCTGGCGGTGGGGCCCCTGGTCTATCGGGCCATGGCTGCGGCTGAAAGGCTCTCACAGGAGGATAAACTGGAGATGACGGTCATAAACGTCCGTTTTGTCAAACCCCTGGATCAGGAGTTGGTACTGGAGCATATTAAAAAGGCAAGGCGGGTGATTGCCATCGAAGACGGCATCCGCAACGGCGGCTTCGCCACCCAGATCCGGGAGCTGTTGATTTCCGAAACCGTCAAAAAGTACAGCCTCCTGACCCTGGGGGTACCGGAGGAGACCATCGAGGTGGCCTCCCGGGAAGAGCTGCTGGAACAATACCATTTAAACGCCGAAGGGATCTATCAAGAGGTCCGGGCGTTTTTAAAGAAGAATCGCAATCATATCTTTAAATTTTAAGCGATTCACGGCCTTTAACACTATTCGTTACGAATCTTAAATTTTCAAGATTGGTTTCATCTCCTGAAATATCGTTGGCAGGGGGGGGCTGCCGTCGAGGATGTGGAGGTGGGGGGCCTTTAATCGGAGGTAGTTTTCCCGTACTTTGGCCAGGTAAGAGGCTTTTTCAAACAGCCGGGCGCTTTCGTCCCGGTTTTGCCGGATACGCTCCAGAGCGGTGTCGACATCTACATCGATGATGAAGGTACAATCCGGTTCCGGCGCAAATTCCCGGTTGATGCGCAGGATCTCGGCCACGTTTAGTCCCCTGGCCCCCTGGTAGCAGGCGGTGGAGAAGAAATAGCGGTCCAAGATGACAATTTTGTTTTGTTTTAAGGCGGGGAGAATATTGTTTTTGACGTTGACTCTTCGATCCTCGATAAAATAATTCAGCTCCTCCTCGATGGGAATCCGGTCATTTGACCGTGCCAGTTCTCTGATCTTCCGACCCCATTTCGAGTCTCCCGGCTCCCGGAACCAGACCACCTGGTATTGCTTTTCCTTTAGGTCGTCTAACAACATCCGGGACAGGCTGGTCTTGCCCGATCCGTCGATGCCTTCAAACACGATAAAATAGGGAGCCGCCAATGTCATTTTCCTGGTCTTCCGGGAAATCAAATTTTAATTGAAAAAGAATGCGTTGTCAAATCAGAGATATACTCTTCGATTCTGGCTTCCACGGTCTTGTGTTTCGCTGCTTCGTCTTGCTTTTGGCCTGACTCAAAGCGGAACCGTTCCTGTTTGAGAAAGTAGTACAGGATCATCAGGGCTTCGGCATAATCTTTCTCTTTGAGACAGTCAAAAAAACCCCGCTGACGGTTATTTTTTTCATTCTTCAGCAGGCGGTTGAGATGCTCATAGGGGGTTTCCAGCCGCTCCACCAGGGGAAAGTCAAACAGCGGCAGCGGCCCTGTCAACATTTTTCTAATTTTGAGCCGTTGAAATTCCGCAGCCGATTGTTTCAACTGCCGGTAGAGTGGGGTGGCGGCATAGGGTATCACGAAGGGGGCGTGGGCCAGCAGGCCGAAGGTCTTGAATTGCCTGTGAAGATCACAGATGAATAGAAACTCTTCGACAAATTCCCGCCAATCGGTGCGCTGGTCACTGCTGATCCAGTAGTGATAGTGGGTTATGTTTTTTCTCTCCAGCTCCTGGCAGAGTCGGCGCAGTTCGTCCGGGGAAAAAGAACGCTTGCCCAACCGCCGTCCCCTCTCTTTGATAAAGGTATCGGTACCCAGCCACAGCAGGGGGCGGTTATTTACGAATAACTGCGGATCATCCAGGCATTCGATGACCTTCAGGTTGGGCCGGTTGCCGGAGGTAAACAGCGAAGAGACGGCGGTCTGAACACCCCACAATCTAAAACCGTGTTTCTTGATCAGGCCGAAAATCTGTGCCGCATAGTCGATATCTTGCAGCATATCGTCGTCATTGATGTTTACGGATCTGGTGTGGGGCGCATCTACGTTAAATTCAGCGATCTTCTGCTCGTACTGCTGCAGTAAGGCCGCGAATTGGTGTGGGGCCAATTGCCTCAGTGATTTACCCTGCACCCGGGAACAGAATAGACACCCCCGTTTGCAGCCCCGGGACACATTCATTTCCAGCCCCTGTCCCAGATGTTCTTTCTGCAGGAAATCGAGCTGGAAGTGAAAATTCTCGAAATGAAGGGGGCAGTTGATTTCATCGATATCCGAAATGAGGACGAGGCCGTCAGCCTGGAACAGCACCCCTTTGTAGTGGAAAAATCCATCGACATCGCCGCCGGCAATGGCCTTGAGCAGCCCCGGCAAAATGAACTCCGCCTCTCCCCGTACCAGCAGATGCAGTTCCGGTAGATGAAAGGCCGATTCCAGCGGATTTAAGGTGACCAGGGGCCCGCCGGCCGCCAGCAGGCCCGGGTAGTTTGCCCTTAATTGGCCCAGGAACTCCCTGGTTTCCAGGAACAAGTCTTCGAACAGGGTCAGTCCCACCAGGTCGTGATTCATGTAGGCAGGGTCGAGGTCGGCGGCCGGCAGGAGTTGTTTCTTGACCTCCACCGAAAACCCCTGGCCCGAAAGGGCAGAACCCAGGAAGAGGGAAGAGGCGGTTATGGAGATCGTATCCCACCGCCTGTCGTTTAACCGGAAGGGGTAGGCGAGAAGTACCTTCTCGATTGGCCTCTGAGGCATAGCCCCTATGTCTCCATTTTTTGGCTTCACCTTTTCCCGGAGTAACCGGGGATGCCGGTCTTTTAACTCGATATAAAGGGTTTTCCCCTGCAGACAATAACAACTCTCGTTGAACCGGGGATCGATAACCACCTGGATTCTGGAAGGCTTCCAGCCGCGGGCCTGAATCCACTGGCTGCCCTCCAGTGTTGTCGCCAGGACTGCCGGGAAATCCAGTTGCCGCGGCGGGTAGCGGATCAGCCATTTGCCGGGAAGTACTCTTAAATCTGCCATTTTTTTAATTTCCGCCCTATGGGGCTCCGGCGTTTACAATTCGGCAGAAAAACCGATGATTTTATAACGTCGATCCATCGGCCTCAGTACAAATATCAATTTTGAGGCGTAGAAGTTGATGGCTTCCAATTTATCTTTATCCTCCTCTTTGAGCAGGGGGCGCAAGATCACAACCGTATCTTCAGGGTCAAAAAATCGCAGGGAGTGGAAATAGCCCCTGATATTTATCGAGTCTTTCTTTGTCTGGGCTTCCACTTTCCATTTGAGATTTTTTAAGGTGAGCCTGAATGGCTGATCCAATGTGGCGATTACACCCCTGGCATGGTTCAAGAGCTCTGTCATCTCCGCTGCCGATAGGTCCCGGTCGCCGCTCACAATGGTGTGGTGGAGAGTGTTTAATATTTTTTCCGGTATGTCGCCGGCCCGGTACAGCGAAGCGGCAAAGTCTGTGGCCGCACTGCCGGGCGATTCGGTGTCGGCCAAAATAGGCACCGACAGCATCATAAAAAAGGAGAGGATGATAAAAAAGTGTTTCAGTCTGAATGCCTTCATGTTTCTTCTTCTCCTTTCGTTAAGAAATAAATTACAAAAATATTGGGCCAGGTAGTTGAAAAATCGGCAATCGTAAAACATATTAGTTTTTAGGCCAGAGAGCCCTAGCGGCCACCCTCACAATGAGTGGAAGAAGCTAGAAATAATTTTGGCCGACGCAACGGCTCTCCGGCCTGTTAAATCCTAATCTTATCGGTTCTCCACCATTACCGCAATTTCCAATAGAGTGGCGCTGCCGCCGGGATTGCAAAATTTACCCCCTACAATGACGTTGACCTGTTTCTTGTGGCAATCCACTTCCCAGAAAGAATCCGGCCACAGGGCATTTTTGACGTGGTAGAGGTGGGGCTGCACCTGGCAGTGATGCCACAGGGGCAAATAGGCCAGGGGGGTATCATAGGCGTCGATCTTAAATCCCCGGCTGGCCGGTTCCAGTTCCATGCGGGTGTCGGCCAGGAAGATGGTAAAACGGCTGGGCGGAGTCGTCCTGGAGCCGCCGTTGACCTGGACTTTCGCCTTGATCTGCCGGGCATTGCCGCCGGTCTTGCAGAAGGGGGTGCCCGTGATTTTCCATACGGTTTGCGATAGGGTATTGACCTCCCAGAAGAAATCTTTCCAGTCCAGGTGTTTGAGCTGGTGTATGTAGGGTTTAATCATACATTTTCGCCAGTCCTTGCCGTTTGAAAGGAGCTTGCCCTGGCAGTCGACTTGCAGTTTGAATCCCGTCGGTTCGTAGGTGAGCCGGGTGTCGCACATATCGACGATGACGCATTTTGGCGCCGGCATCGATATCATCAGGAAGCCGGCATAGGTGTTGTTGTCTTTGCTGATCTCTTTTATCTTATTTTCCGGGTCCACCACCGCGCCCAGGTAATACTTGGCCGGTGGGGCATCGGCGGGGATGCGGATCGCCGCCCCCGGTTTCAGGCTGAGGCTCTCACCGGGATTTAGCAGTTCGACTGTTTTTTTACCGTTTGACAGCAGCATGTCATCGGCGAATGTCTCGGATTGGGCTGCCGGTTTCAGGGGAATCTTTTCGTCGCTGGAGAGCACCAGCTCTACGGTGAAGTCCCGGGCCGCGGTGGTACCGTTATTGGTGACCGTTATGGTGATATCGTCCAGCAACTCCTGACCCGGCTCGACCTTTACCGGATATTTTATCAAGGCCGACAGGTCTGGAGATTCCACAAAGGTAATCTCCCGCCATTTCAGGATATATTTCTCCTTCTCGTATTTCAATTCCGCAAAGGGACTGTCGATCTTGCTGCTGGTGACGGTTGTTTTGGATTCACTGGTCTGGAGCCTCAGACCGGGTTTCAGCACGCCTCCCTTGATTTTTTCCAGCATAACGGGGTAATCCTCCTTGTTGAATTTGACCACCAGAAATTGGTTGTCGTGGATCTTGTGACTCCATTTGAGTTCCCCTTTTTTCACCCGGGCCAGTTTGGCCAGGGGTTTGCTGTTCATGTCCGCCAGTTCGATAAAACCGGAGAATTCCTGCTCTTTCAACTTAAAGTCGCCGACGATTGTCTCGGCATCTTTTACGTTTACCAACAAGGTGTTTTTTCCCTTCACCGCCTCCGGGGGATCTTTGATTCTCAACAATTTGAGTGGCTCTTCCGCCAATGATGAAAAGGAGAAGAGAAAGATGATAAGACCCATTACAAAAAAAAGCTTTTTCATTTTGCCTCCTCTATTAGAAAAAAAAGAGAATCATCGATTCTCGATAACAAAACTATTGTATTCTTTTTGTCGAATACCATGATCTCTGTTAATATTATACTACATTTTTCTTTTTTTTTCACTTAAATTAAGAAAGACACCGGCATATTTTTAACGATGCACCAACAGTTTATACCTTTATATGCACTGAGCAGCATTTTAATCGTTTAAGGAATATGGTATAATTCTACACTACGGTTTTAAGTTTGTTTATCCCCAGAGAGGAGTTGCAAGTATGTTAAAAAAAATATTGCTAACATTAACAATCGTTTTCCTTTTTATTGGTTGGACCCGGAATCCGGGTCAGAACACCCCGGTATGTACAGCCGACTTTGACCAGAAGAGCCCCCAACTGGCTGCCGACGGCAGCGGCGGCGCAGTGATCGTATGGGAAGATTCCCGCAAGGGAGGGGATTACGATATTTACGTGCAGCGAATCGATGCCTCAGGAACCCCCTTTTGGACTGCCGACGGCGTTGCCATTTGTACGGCCGGCGGGCCGCAGCGGCATCCCCGGGTATTGGCCGACCGTTACGGGGATTTCATCATCACCTGGTATGATCGGCGCAGCGGCAAAGGCAATGACATCTATGCCCAGCGCATCGATGGTGAAGGCAAGGCCCTGTGGAATCCCGACGGCGTCCATATATGCAGGGCCGAAGGGGACCAGTATGATCCCTGCCTGATCTCCGACAACCAGGGCGGCGCCATCATCACCTGGTATGACCGGCGAAATGAACATGATTACGATATCTATGCCCAGCGGGTCGATGCCGAAGGGAAGGTATTATGGGCGCAGGACGGTACTGCCATATGCACGGTAGAAGGCGATCAGGATCATCACCGGATGATCTCCGATAACCGGGGCGGCGCCGTCATCGCCTGGCAGGATCGGCGCGGAGGAGCACAGTACGACATTTACAGTCAACGGATCGACGGCTTCGGCAGAATTCAATGGCGCACCAGCGGCGTCGCCGTATGTACAGAGAAGTATGATCAAAGGAACCCCCAACTGGTAGCTGACGACAAAGGCGGGGCCATTATCGCCTGGCAGGATAAACGAAGGGGCAGCCACTATGACATCTATACCCAGTTGATCGATATCACCGGCAAAACCCAATGGACCGCAAACGGCGTTGCCGTGTGCACGGCAGAAAACAGTCAATATGATCCCCGGCTGGTAGCTGACGGCAAGGGGGGGGCGATTATCGCCTGGCAGGATTATCGCAAGGGGAGTGATTGCAATTACGACGCCTTCGAGAAGCAGACTGATTTTGACGTGCGGGTATGCAGGGAAAAGCACCTGAACGACTGGAACATCTACGCCCAATCGATCGATTCTGCCGGACGGACAAAATGGGCCGCCAATGGAGTGGGCATTTGCGCGGCGCAGGTGGACCAGTTTAGGCCCCAACTCATCGCCGACGGTTACGGCGGGGTCATCATCGCCTGGAGAGCCCCTGACCGGGAGAACGATCACAACATCTATGCCCAGCGTTTAAATCCCGACGGCAAGGCCATATGGCCGGCAATGGGTACAGCCATATCCACCGCCGGGGGAAGCCAATACGATCCGCTGCCAGTATCCGACGGTAGAGGCGGCGCCATCATAACCTGGTACGATAAGCGCAGTGGCAGCCACAGCGATATCTATGCCCAACGGATAGGGTCTCGCGGCAGAATCGGCTATTAAATAAATCGGACTTAACTATACTTCTTCTTCTACCAGTTTCCTGATCTTTTCTTTTACAAATTCGTTGTCGCCGGAACCAACTTTAAAGAAATCGATATTGCCCTGCCTGTCTATAAAAACCATGGTGGGCAGCCCTGAGATCTTATAACTTTCAAAATCCGCCTTATCATCCGCCACAATACAGGGTATGAGAATTTTTTTTCGCTCCAGATATTTTTTGATCAGATCGAGTTCCTCGTCTCTGTCTACCTTACCCTTATCGTCAATATCATCTCTATATATACCATACAGCCTGGTCACCCCAATCACGACTAATCCCTGATCCGTGTATTTATCGTACGCCTCCAAAAGGAGAGGATACATCGACCGGCAGTACGGGCACCAGGTGGCCCAGAAAAACAAAACAACGACCTTGCCTCTCAACTGTTTGATATCCTGGTAAGAGGAGTTGAGCCAGGTTTTAGTGGAGAGGGGATAAGTACCCTTGCCGATAAAATCCAGTTGCGCCAATCTCTTCTCCAACGAGACCTTTTGCCTTTCGTCTTCCGTATCGGCAATCCCTTCATTGAGAATGGTCCTGGCCTTATCAGGATCTCCCTCTACCATGGCAATGGCCGCTAAATTGCCAAACATCTGGTATCGGGATTTTTTAAAGTTCTCAGGGATATCCTGGGCATTTAAAAATTTCCTGGAATAATCTTTTTTAACTTTATTATCTTCATATTCCTGGCCAATGTAATAGTAGGCGTTATACAGGTCATTTAGATCTTTAATTTCCGATTCGATGTCCTTAAAAATAGTGTAAGCTTCACTGTACTTTTCACGCTTAATGAGAATATTCACCTTCACCATCTTGGCCTCATTGACGTTTTCAGGCCCCTCGGCCAACACCCCGTCGATCTTTGCCTCAGCCTTATCCAGTTCACCCAGTTGCAATAGTGCTTTGCTCCTTAGAATTTCGATCTCTTCGATGGCCGGGCTCTCTTCATATTTTTTCAGCAGGGTCTCAAATTCCTTTTTCCTCTCTTCTTTGTAAGCGATATATTCATCCCGTGTCTTGACCTCGGCTCGTTTTTCTCTAAATTTATCGACAGTCTGGGTAAAATCGGTGGAGAACTTCTTTGCCTCTTCCTTTCCTGCCTGGCAGGAAATAAGGAATATCACCATCAACACCAATACAAAAACATTTTTCAACATATTGCCTCCTTATTGGCTTTTTAGTGTTTTATTTTACCATACCTGAATAATAAACAACAATAAGCAAAAGAAGGGGACATTCTGAAAATTCTTCTCTAAGGAATTCTTAAATTTTTAAGAAACTTCAAATTTTACTTGACGGGCATCGCATAGCGAGGTATAATGTTAAGCATGATACGGAACAATATGGTGAATGATGAGAAGATAACCAAATGGGAGTCCCAGGTCAGGAAAGGGATGCTTGATTTTATTATACTGATATGCCTGGCAAAACAGGAATTTTATGGATATGAGTTGATCAAAAAGATAAAAGAGATTGCCGAGATTAATGTTTCGGAAGGAACGATTTACCCCCTTTTAAACCGGTTAAAGAAGGATGAATTGATCATATCAAAATGGGTAGAGATGGATACCGGGATTCCCCGTAAATACTACCAGATAACCGAAAAGGGAGAAAACATTTTAGCCGGAATGAAGAGAGCCTGGGGGAAATTTAGCACGTCAATAGATCAATTAATGGCGGAATTATGAATGTAAAAAAACTTTTTGCCGATCCATTGGCCCAAAGAATCTGGGACCACTATTTTCGCCGGGTCAGGCGGTTCTCAAAATCAATAAACCTCAAACTTCAAGAAGAGTTGAAGCTTGAAATTCAGGATCATTTATATGAAAGTTTTAGCCGGGAAACCGGGGAGAGTGAAGCCGACAGGCTGTTGAATGCCATTGATAAAATCGGCGACCCCGAAGAGTACATAAAACCCATGGCTGCCGAAAAACTCCTGATTAATGCTGCGCAATCCTTCAACCCAAAGACAATTTTTAAAGGATTATATTACTATATCTGGGGAGGTGTAAAGAGATTCTGTATTGCCGTTTTATTTGGAATTGGCTACGCAATATCATTGATTTTAGGGTTTTTTGCCTTGTTAAAACCTTTTTTACCAGAGACCTCGGGCTTACTGATAAACAGCCGTGGCGGACTTGCCTTTGGGATTATTGAGGATATAAAAGATATCAGGGCAGATATCTTAGGCTATTGGATCATCCCGATAGGGATCATTTTGTCGGTTACCATTTATATGGGATTGACAAGGTTGTTATTAAAAAGGCTGGCCAAGGACTGAGAAGATGGCCATAGAAAATTCGCAGAAGGTGGAGACGCTTTTTTCCGATCCATTGGCCCAAAGAATCTGGAACCAGTATTTTCGACGGGTGAAGTTTTTCTCAAAATCAATACAGCCTGAAAGTCAACAGGAGTTGAAGCTTGAAATTCAGGATCATCTATATGAAAGTTTCAGCCGGGAAACCGGGGGGAGTGAAGCCGACAGGCTGTTGAATGCCATTGATAAAATCGGCGACCCCGAAGAGTACATAACTCCCATGGTGGCGGAGCGACTGCTGGTTGATGCGTCACAGACATACAACCCTAAGACGATTGTTAGAGGTCTATATTATTATATCCGGGGCGGTGTCAAGCATGTCTTCTTCTCTCTACTGTTTTTAATCGGCTACGGCATTGCCTTTATGATCGGTTTGTTTACCATTTTAAAGATTCTTTTCCCGGAATATGTCGGCATATTTTTGCATAAAAGCGGAGAATACTCTTATGGTTTTGATGCCAATCAAACAAATGCCGCCGAGGTTTTAGGCTATTGGCTCATTCCCATAGGAGTCGGTCTAGCGGTACTCCTTTATATGGGATTAACCAGGTTGTTAAGAGTACTAAAAAGGAGGCATATACAAGAAAAAGTAGGGAGTAGTTAAAAAATTTTTAACACATTACCTCGTATAACAATATAATATGTTAAACATTATAAGAAGGAGGAAAAAAAGAATGATTAGAAAAAAGTTTTCAGTATTAATGGTTATTGCGGCCGCCTTATCGATGTTACTTGTATCCGCCGGGACATTGGGGGCCACGGCTGTGTCTACCGCTGAGTTGGCCAGAGAGATTGATGCCTTTTTTAACCAGAGAATTTCAGCAGACGGGCCCGGGGCAGTGGTGCTGGCGGTAAAGGATGGAAAAGTCGTCTTGCGTAAAGGTTACGGCCTGGCCAATATGGAGCTTGGCGTTCCCATCAAACCGGCGATGGTGTTCCGTATAGGCTCTATTACCAAACAGTTTACCTCTGCCGGCATCATGATGCTTTTGGAAGAGGGCAAGATCTCTCTGGATGATGAGATTACAAAGTTTATGCCCGATTATCCGACCAGGGGAAATAAGATTACCATCCACAACCTCTTAAATCATACCTCCGGGATTAAAAGTTACGACGATAGGCAGGATTTTTTTGTCACCATCCGAAACGATTTTAAACCGGCTGAGTTTGTGGAGGTGTTTAAAAATGAGCCCCTGGATTTTAAACCCGGTGAGCAATTTAAATACAATAATTCCGGTTATTTTCTCTTAGGAGTCATAATAGAGAAAGTCTCCGGCAAGACCTATGAAGAGTTTATTAATGAGAGAATTTTCAAACCATTGGGCATGAGGAATTCCTATTACGGCAGTCACAGCCGTATAATTCCGAATCGAGCGACCGGCTATCAGGCGACAAAGAATGGACATATAAATGCCGATTATATAAGCATGACTCAAGTTTATGCAGGCGGGGCACTGCTCTCCACGGCAGACGACTTGTGGGCCTGGACCAAAGCGCTGCATTCGGGTAAAGTGGTTTCCCAAAAATCGTTTAAACTGATGACCACGGCCACAAAATATGCCGGCAGCCAGACACAGAAATACGGGTACGGTTTGTGGCTCAACTCCTTATTCGGTGAGAAATCGGTGGAGCATGGGGGCGGCATAAATGGTTTTATCACTCATGCCCTATATCTGCCGGAGAAAAATATCTTTGTAACCGTATTGACCAATGCCATTGTTGTCGTGGATGCGCCATTCACAGCGCGCTGGACCGCCGCCTTGCTGTGCGGAAAAGATGTCAAAAGAAAAAAAGCCATCACCCTGGACAGCAAAATCCTGGACGAGATCGTCGGTGTTTATGAGATTTCTAAAGGTGTCTCCCTCACCGTTACCCGGGAGGGAACCGGCCTTTATTCCCAGCAGACCGGCGGCGGCAAATCGGCACTCTTTGCCTCATCGGAAAGCAAATTTTTTTATGAGGACAGCTTCACTCATTTCACCATTGTCCGGGACAAAGATGGACAGGTCGTCAAGCTGGTGATACATGGCCAGGGGCCAGATGTAGAAGCCAATAAAACGGACAGGAAACCAACGGAAAGGAAAACAATCCAGTTGGCTGCCGGGATATTTAATGATTATGTGGGGCTGTATGAGAGTGAAGAGGGTATAGAGATGGCTGTCAAACAGAGGGGGGGGAAATTCTATGCCCAACTGAAGGGTCAGTCTGAGTTCGAGATTTTCCCGGAAAGCCAGAATAAATTTTTCTTCAAAGTGGCCGACGCCCACCTGGAGTTTGTAAGAGATGCCGGAGGCAAAGTAACCGGACTCACGTTGCACCAGGGGGGCAGAAGTTTAGAAATGAGACGTAAATAACCATACTAATACAGCAACCTTGACTCCCTTTTACGGGATTTCTTGCCGTTTAAACGGAGTGTTTGGGCGTTCCTACGGGTGTTTTTGGCCATTTCCACCGGTGGAAATCATGATAATGAGTGGTAGAATTGTACTTATTCATGGTAGAAACGTACTAAATAACATTTTTATTCATATTTTCTGTTGACACCTCAGGTCTTGATACTCTCTTGAAAATAAAAAGGATAACGGGCCAGGCAAAAAGTTCCGGTTAATGAGCAAGATTGGGGAGGTCTGGTTGTTTAAAACTTTATACCCATCAATTGCGTATAATGTTAAAAATAAATTTTACGAAGCTAGAGGAGGCCTGATGAAAAAAAATAAATGGGTATGGGTAATGGCCGGGTTCATGGTCCTGGCGGGCCTGATTATCAGTAACATTCTAAGCCGCCAAAAGGAACCGATGCGGCGCAAGCCAACTGCCGACCAGAAGAAGCCTATCCCTATCATTACTGTTCAGAATATAGATGTTAACATTCCCATTGAGATGAGTGGCCCGTTGTACGCCTATGACAAGGTAGAAATATATGCCGAAGTATCCGGGGTTTTGTTGAGCACCCCCAGGCGTTTCAAGGCGGGAAACCCGTTTAACAAGGGAGAGGTGATGATCGCCATCGATGACCGGGTATACAGGAACAATGTCCTGGCTCAAAGAAGCAGCCTTCTCAACCAGTTAACTCTCCTTCTGCCGGATTTGTCCATCGATTTTCCCCAGAGCAGTCCCCGCTGGGAGATTTACCTGAAAAACATGGATTTGCCCAAGGCACTCAAGCCCCTGCCTGAGCCGGCCAGCGACAAGGAACGCTATTATATCGCCTCCCGGAATATCTACAACCAATACTATGTGATTAAAGGCATGGAAACCACGCTCTCCAAATACACCATCCCGGCTCCCTTTAGAGGCGTGGTGAGCGAGGCATTGATCAATCCCGGTACCCTGGTGCGGGTGGGGCAGAAACTGGGCGAATTCATCAGCACAGAGGTTTACGAAATGGAGGCCGCCGTCACTCTTTTTGATGCCAACCGCCTCGAGGTGGGGCAAAGGGTCAACCTGTCCAGCGAAGATGTCCCGGGAACCTTTGAGGGACATATCCGGCGGATCAACCGGGTGTTGGACACCACCTCCCTGACGGTTAAAGTATACATCCACCTAAAAGATCCCCGGCTGCGGGACGGGATGTATATGATTGCCGGAACCGAGGGCAAACCCGTTACCGACGCCGTGGCCGTCTCCAAAGACCTGCTGGTGGAGAATAACCGCCTCTTTGTGGTGGAAAACTCGGTCCTGGTATTAAAACCGGTCCGGGTCGTGGCCGAGAGAGGCGATACGGCCATTGTACGCGGTCTGGCAGACGGGACAAAAATCCTGGGCGAAGTGTGGGCCGAAGCCCGGGAAGGCCTGGCAATACCCCAATCCCCGGAGGACGTCCGGGGCAGCGGCGGAATGCAGTCGGCAAAGGGGAAGGGGAAATTATGAAAAAACTGATCAGCCTCTTTATCAAATACCCCATCCTGGGCCACGTGCTGCTGGTGGCCATATTTCTCTTCGGCTGGGTGGGCTACAATAATTTGCTGACCACCTTTTTCCCGCTGAGACCCAGCCAGACGATCATCATCCAGGCCTTTTACCCCGGCGCCTCTCCCGAAGAGATCGAAGAGGCCATCGTCCTCAAGATCGAAGACAACCTCAAGGGAATCACCGGTATCGAGCGGGTGGAATCGGTCTCCAGCGAGAACAGTTGCAGCATCACGGTAACGGTGCTCACCGGCTACGATATCGACGTGGTGCTCCAGGATGTAAAAAATGCGGTCAACCAGGTGAGTTCCTTCCCCGCCAGCATGGAGCGCCTCACCATCTTTCGCCAGGAGCCGCGCAGCTTTGCCATCGATTTTGTCCTGGCCGGCAACGTCGATCTGGGGGAATTGAAAAAACTGGCCCGCCGCGCCGAGCGGGATTTGCTGGCCACCGGCGGGATATCAAAGGTATCCCTCAGCGGATTCCCGGATGAGGAGATCGAGATTGCCTTGAGGGAGCAGGATCTGAGGGCCTACGGCCTGACCTTCCAGGAGGTCCTGCAGGCCGTCAGGAAAGCCAACGTCAGGATGACCGGCGGTAAAATAAAGGGCAGCCAAGAGGAGCTGTTGATCCGGGCCAATGTCAAAGGCTACTATGCCCGGGAACTCTCCAATCACCTGCTGAAATCCACTGCCGACGGCGTGATTATCCGGCTCAAGGATGTGGCGGACTTGATCGACCGCTGGTCGGAAAACCCCAACCGGGTATATCACAACGGCCGGCTTGCCGTACGGATAACGGTGCAGAATACCAACGATGAAGACCTCTTCTTTGTGGCCCGCACGGTAAAAGCTTACATCGATACCTTCAATTCCCGGCACGCCGAAGTCCAGGCACACGTGGTGCGGGACGGGTCGGAAATCATCCAGGAACGAATCGACATTTTAAGCCGGAACGGCATCTTAGGCATGATCCTGGTCCTCCTGTTCCTCTCACTCTCCCTCAATATGCGAATGTCCTTCTGGGTGGCCCTGGCCATCCCCATCTCCTTTGCCGGTATGTGCATGGTGGCGCCCTTTTCCACCCTCACCATCAATGTCATGTCCCTGCTGGGTATGATACTGGTGCTGGGCATACTGGTGGACGACGGCATCGTGATCGGGGAGAACATCTACCAGCACCATGAGAGGGGAGAAAAACCCATCCCCGCAGCCGTCAAAGGAGCCGCGGAGGTGCTGCCCTCGGTGGTGGCCTCTATCTTAACCACCGTGGTTATCTTCGTTACCTTTTTCTTCCTGGAAGGGGGATTGGGAGACCGCACCCGGGATCTGGCCTTTGTGGTGGTGGCCACGCTGCTCTTCTCCCTGGTGGAAGCCACCCTTATCCTGCCCTCCCACATCGCCCATTCAAAAGCCCTGTGTGCCGAGGCAAATAAAAAGAGTTTCATCGAACGGGGCGCAGACAGGGTCCTGCGTGCCATCCGCAAAAAAGTGTACGGTCCACTGCTTCACTTTGTCATCGAAAGGCCCGCCCTGGCCCTGGCCGTACCCGTGGCACTCCTCCTCATCACCATCGGTGCCCTAAAAGGCAGTATTATCAAAACCACTTTCTTCCCCAACATCGAGCGCAGAAACGTCGATATAACCCTGGAAATGCCGGCCGGCACCCCGGCAGCCATTACCGACCGGCTGTTGGCCGGCATGGAGACCAGGGTATGGGAAGTCAACGATATATACAAAAAGGAACACCGGGACGGCAGCGACCTGGTAATGGACATTGCCCGCAACATTGGGCCCGCCACCCATCAGGGCAAACTATCCGTCACCCTCATCAGCAGTGAACACCGGGACTGGGATTCCCTGGAGGCCACCAACCGCATCCGTAGACAGGTGGGCCCTATACCCGGGGCCGAGAAACTGGAATTCGGCGGCCGGGGTTTCTGGGGTAAACCCATCTCCATTGCCCTGGCCAGCAACGACCTGGACCAGCTCAGGGAGGCCAAAGAGAAATTAAAAACCCAATTAAGAGAGGTGGAGAAGCTGAAAGATGTGGTGGATGACGATCCGCCCGGGCTGCGGGAGGTGAGCGTCCGCCTAAAGGAGCGCGCCTTTGCCCTGGGTTTAACCAGCGCCGACGTGGTGGACCAGGTGCGCTCAGGTTTTTTCGGCGGTGAAGCCCAGCGTATCTTGCGGGGCATCGACGAAGTAAAAATCTGGGTGCGTTATACCGAGCAGGACCGCAGTTCGGTTCAGAAACTGGGGGATATGCGCATCCGCCTACCCGGCGGCCGGGAATACCCGCTGCGGGAAATCGCCGACTTCTCCATCCGGAGGGGGGTCATGGCGGTCAACCACATCGACGCCCAGCGGGTGGTCAAAGTGGAAGCGGATATCACCAACCTGAAGGATTCGGTTCCCGATATGATCGAAGACATCAAACGGGACATCTTACCGGGAATCGCCAAACAATACCCGGACATCCGGTTCATGTTCGAAGGCCAGAGCCGGGAAAACCTGAAAACCATGAGGTCCATCTCCCGCGTCATACCGCCCATCCTACTGCTGATGTTTTTGATCGTTGTCATCACCTTCCGCTCCTTCGCCCAGGCCATTATCGTGTTCCTGCTGATTCCCTTCAGCATCATCGGTGTGTTGTGGGGACACTTCATCCAGGGATATATCGTCAGCATTCTCTCCTGGTTCGGTGCCATTGCCTTAGCCGGTATTGTGATCAACGATTCCCTGGTGCTGGTCAGTACCTTTAACCGGAAACTCAAAGAGGGAATGGCGTTTAAAGCCGCCCTGTATGAAACCGGTCTTTCCCGCCTCCGCCCCGTGCTTCTAACCTCCCTCACCACCATTGCCGGACTGGGCCCGCTGATCTTTGAGACGAGCCACCAGGCGCAGTTCCTCTCGCCCATGGCCATTTCCGTGGCCTACGGCCTGCTCTTCGGCACCCTGTTAACCCTGGTCATGCTGCCCGCCCTACTGGTGGTCGTCAATCACGCCAGGGTATTTTTTTACAGGTTGTGGAGAGGGGAAAGGCTTGCACCGGAGGCGGCCGAATCCGCTGTCCGCGAGGAGATTTTCGCCCGGGAACAATCCGAAGGCCCGTGTAAGGAAACATAAAACCATGAAACACATAACGCTTTTTCTCATGTTGACGATAGGGATCGGGGGATTCCTTTTCCCCGGGGATACGTTGAGTTTTAAAGAGGCCGTGGCCATTGCCCTGGAACGAAATCACCGGGTATTGATCGCCCGCAACAATGCCGCCATCGCCCGGAATAATGTAAACATCGGCAATGCCGACCTGCTCCCCGGCGTCAACCTCTCCTCGGGCGCCACTTTCCAGGACCCGGCCCCCGGTTCCGGGGAAAGCGTCGCCGCCACTACCACAACTGCCCAGGTTCAGGTCACCTACACCCTGTTTAACGGGTTGGGCAATGTTTACCGGTATAAAAAGCTGCAGGCCGGAGGCGATCTGGGTGAATTGGAGGCAAGGGATGCCATCGAAGCCACGCTGCTGGAGGTGGGCACCGCTTTTTATACCGCCGCCTCCGCCTATGAGAATTTGCAGATCGCCCGGGAGTTGTTATCCATATCGGCGGAACGGCTGGCACGGGCCAGGAAGCGTTCCGCCTACGGCCAGGCCCGTACCATCGATGTCCTCTCAGCCCAGGTGGACTACCGGGCCGACCAGGTGACCGTCATCCAGGCAAAGTTTCTATGGGATGAGAGCCGACGCCGCCTGAATGTACTGCTGGACCGGGAGATCAACCATGTCTTTACCATTGATACCACGGTTACATTCCGGCAAGAATTTGACCCCGACCAGCTAAAAGCCTCTGCCCTTGCCAACAACGCCGCTTACCTGGCTGCCCAAAAGCGGTGGGTTCAGTCCGGCTATGACCTTCAGATTGCCCGCTCCCAGTTTTTACCCCGCCTGGATTTTTCCGGTTCTTACGGATACAGTCAGACCGCACCGCGGTTGGAAATCGGTTTTGCCGATGCCGAGCCCGCCCTACGGCTGGGGGCCACCTTGAGTCTCAACCTTTTTAACGGTTTTAAAACCAGGATACAGAGCCGGAATGCCTCGATTCAGCAGAAAAACCAGGCATTGACCCTGGCCCAGACCCGTCTGAACCTGGAAAAAGAGGTAATCAGTGCCTATGAATCCTACCGGAACAGTCTGCTGGTGTTAGACCTGGAAACAAAGTATGTGGAGGCGGCTGAGCTTAACTTTAAGCGTACCAGGGAGCTCTACGGTCTCGGGCAGGTAACCACCACCCAATTCCGGGAAGCCCAGTTGAATTTGATCCGTTCCCGCAGCAGCGAGGCCACCGCCAAATACGAAGCCCGCATCAAGGAGATCGAACTCCGCCGCCTCACCGGCCAACTACTCCTCTAAAACTTACAATCTATTTCCCCCCTCTTTTCTCTTTTGTGGCTTTTCAATTGCAACGAGCTTTTTTCTGACAATGCTGCGAGTATTGTCGGAAGTATGAGGGTTTGGGTTGAAATGTTGGGGGAATTCTTGAAACGTCGCGTGTTTTTGGGGAACGTTTCGAGTTTTTTGGAAAAATTTCGAGATTTTCTTGAAATGGCGCGAGAATTCTGGTAGCGTTTCGGGATTTTCTTGAAACGCTGCGGGAATTCTGGCAAAATTGCGGGATTTTTTTGAAACGCTGCGGTTTTTTTGGCAAGATTGAGCAAAAAAGTCGAAACGTTTCGAGATTTTTGACAATCGCGGGGTTTAGACCCCGGTGACGGGGTATTTTGGGCATCGCCGGGGTATTTCTGGCGGTATCGGGGATTTTACCCCGTGAATGGGGAAAAAACCCATGTGAATGATCGCCGGGGGAGGTCCCGGCAGTTGGGCGATGCGGTGCAGCAGTGGTCTTATTTGTTGTCAAACAGGTGGGAGATGTCTACCTGCACGTTGAGCACCTTGCCGTACTGGTTGTAGCCCACCACTTTTAAGCCGGTCTTTTTGATCTTATTCAACACCGCCTTGTCGAGGTCTACGTCCGGCTTGAGTATCTTGCGGTCGTAGTTGAAATAGATCAAGGCGCGCACAAACTCCGACATTCCATACCTTTCCCTGGCCTTTAGCACGTGTTTTTTGAGAAGTACTTCGGTGGGAAACATGTAGTTGCGAAACAGGGCGGTTCTGCCCAACTTCAATGATTTGAGTTGAGAGTAGGTGTTGATGTACTTTTCAAAGTCCTTTCGCAGCTCTGCACTGTCAATATACTCTTGCAGCAAGAAGGAGACGGTGTTGCTGTAGTCCATGCCCAGTTGTTCGGCGATCTCCTCCAGTTCATCTATGGATTTTTCCGTAGACGATATGGCCAGCCGTTTCAGGTCTTGCCGTACCCTTTTTTTACCCTTCATGTGACCTCCAGAGAGATATCATAGCATAAAGATTACATAAAATAAAGATTCCATCAAAATTTTATCTCTGACTTGACTTTCTTTTCAAAATTAGGCGTG
Source organism: uncultured bacterium (assembly GCA_965603365.1). GTDB lineage: Bacteria > Acidobacteriota > Aminicenantia > UBA2199 > UBA2199 > JAHELQ01. The sequence goes on along the minus strand of CBFDCR010000002.1, from coordinate 74,276 downwards.
GATTCGGGGGCAGTCGAAATTTTAATTTCAAAGAAACATTCGGGCCAACATTTGGTCTGATCCCCCTGGAGGGCACGGTTCGGGTTAATTTCAGGTGGGATAAGTAGTATACTTCTATAATTTTTGTTGGTCAATGAGAGTAAACGATGAAGAGAACGAATATCCTGGACAAAGTAGTGGAATATGTTTTGACTCGTGAGACATGGGAGTTTGAGGATCTGAATGTGGATTCAATTGCCGGAAGGTTTAAGGTGAGCCGGTCGTATTTGTCTCATAGATTCAAAGGGGAAAAAAAATTCTCCTTGAGTGATTATATATTCTTAATAAAAATTATCCGCTCGTCTTTGATCCTTTTGGGAGACGAAGAGGTCACGGTCGAGGAATTGTCAAAATTGATGGGGTTTTCCAGTGCCAATTATTTCATCATTGTCTTTAGAAAGTGGATCGGAACGACGCCGGGGAGATATAAAAATCATCTTAAAATGTTAAAATCAATAAAATCGTTAAGTCTCCCGGGAAAATAGGCAGGCCGCCTGTGCCGGGCCTGTGGTGGTGAGACGGTCGGGCCTGGCTAACAGAAGCAGATGGGCCGGCTTGACTGGTCTTTGGCAGTGAGAAATAGGTGGGTGAAGCCTGGAAAATATTTATTACCGGGATTTAGCGGACCGGTTGGCTGCCGGGGGATGAGTGAACCAATTTATAGATGTTCAAAGGTAGTTTTTTGTGATATTTAGTTATATCTAAAAACCCGGTATCTTTTCTTCGCCAACCGGTGAAGAAAGATAGGGTAATTAAAAGGAGCAGTGGCCAACCGAATGGCGGCAGCTTACCCGTAGAGTGTAGAGTTCAGATGGGCAATGTAAAAAATATCAATCTTGGCGAGCGGGTGGTGGCGTGTATACTGGGGCGCAAAACCGAAGAACTGCCCGGTTTAACCGGGGCCGGTATTGCCGGCTATTTTGGCGTAGACGAGCCGTACCTGGCAACAACATTTGAGAGGGAGCAGCATATCAGCCTGGCTCAATATATATTGAGGGAAAAAATATACCGGGCGCTGTTCATCATTGAAAAGAATCATAAAATAACCGATTCGGAACTGGCGGCCAGGTTGGGATTTACCGAATACGCTGTGTTTGACCGGGAATTCAGGAAATTTTTCCTTATCGAGCCAGCTAAATATATTGATTTGCGAAAAAAATTGCCGAGAAGACCTGGAAATATAAGAATATAAGAATATAAAAGTATAGGGGATCACCATGGATAACAATGAGAGGCAAATTATACTGGTAAATTTTAAGCGTGTGGGCAATGCCGTGGCCGAAGGGCTGGTGAAAGAGTTCGATAAGCTCGATGACAATACCAGGAAACGGTTTGAGGTGGTTTTGGCCCTGCAGACCCAGGATGCCCTGGCCCTGGCCAATGAGATCAGCCTGACGGTTTTTTTACAGGATATCTACTGCCAGACGGGCTTCCAGTTTTTATCCATGACCGATGGGGAAGTCTTGAGGCGGAGCAGGCTGGGGGGGGTTGTATTAAACCACCCTGAAAAAAAGCTGAAAGAGGCCTTACTGGATAAACATATTGCCAAAGCCAGGGCCTTTGGCCTGCCGGTGATGTTGTGTGCCACCAATTCAGAAGAGGGCTGCCGGCTTAACAGGAAGTACAAACCCGAGTATATGGCCATTGAGAACGAAAAGCTCATCGGCAAGGATATCTCGTTTAGCCGGTTTTGCCCCGAAGCTGTCGGTGAGGCTGTCGGTAAAATAAAGGCCAGGGTCCTGTTTGGCGGGGGCATCAAGACAGGCGAGGATGTCCGACATATCAGGGACCATGGGGGTTGTGGGGTGTTGATATCCAGCCTGGTATTAAAATCGGCCCAGCCCCTGGCGACCTTAAGAAATCTACTGGACACTAAATTTTACAATTAGTGTCCAAATCCACAGCGGGAGGATTTTAACCAATGAAGGAAGAGAAAAAGACCGGGCCAAAAAAGCCAAAAGTCAGGATGGTCCAAAAATGCACCAATGCCGACTGTCACTCGGTATACGGTATCGATGAGATGCGATTTCATTGTGAGGCGTGCGGCGGCAGTCTCATCTATGACTTTGAACAGGGGGTTATCGGCGAATCCCTGGCCAGGGACGATCTCTGGAAAAATTTTGACCTCATTCCCCTGAAAAGTACGGAAAACATCATCTCCCTGGGGGTAGGGGGCAGTGAAATAATACCCTTAGAGGAGTTTACGGGGACTCTGGGGGGTGCCCATCTGTACTTAAAGATGGATCTCGATAAGAATCCCACCGGTACATTTAAAGATCGGGAAGCGTCGATTATAATCAGCCGCTGCCGGGAGCTGGGCCTGGATCGACTGGTGTTTTACTCTACCGGCAATACCGGCCGCTCGTATACACACTTTGCCGCTCACCTGGGGCTCACCACATATTTCTTCATGCCCCGGCAGTGTCACTATAAAAATACCGATTTTATCAAGAAGGGGCGGCACAACTATGTTATCCTGGTGGATGACCACTATCCCAAAATCAGCCCCTTTGTCAAGAAATTTGCCCGGGTCAACGGCTTAAACCTGATTGCCCCCCTGCATGACCGCAATGAGGCCTATGCCACGGTGGCTTACGAACAGTTCCGGGAGCTCCCCGACTGTGACTTTTTTGTGCAGACCATTGCCAGCGGAATGGGCCCCATCGGCTTCTACAAGGGGCATAATAACCTGGTGAAGCTGGGCTTAGAAAAGAGGGAGAGTATCCCCCGGATCATCTGTATTCAATCGGCCGAGATGAATGCCATGGAGAGGGCCTACAATGCCGGTAAGACGGAGTTAACGGCGCTCGATTTGCCCCGGCAGTTCCCGGAAAATTTGTATGAGCCGACCTTAAATTCCACCAACCCGGTTCGCAACTATCCCCAGTTGTATGAGTGCCTGCGGGAAAATAACGGCATAATAACGGACGTAGAGCCCCAATTTGTTTCACAAGAAGGCCCAAAGATTTCCCAGGCCCTAAAAAGAAGAGGTATCGTGATCAGGACCGATCTGGAACGTTCGTTACTCATCGGCTTTGCCGGTCTGCTGAAATTGGCGAAGCAAAACGGTTTCGCCGAAGGGCAAAATATCTTGATGATGGCCGTGGGCCGGGGAAAAGACAACTCCCACCGTTTAATTCCTGCCGATGCCGTCATTGATCCTGAAACCCAGGACCCCCAGGAGTTGATGAAAAGATTGAACGGCGGCTGAAAGGGCACAAATAGGATAAGGACTCGCCATGAAAAAGACGGCCATTATCACCGGTGCCACCAGGGGAATCGGCCGGGCCATCTCCCTTAAACTGGCTGCCCTGGGATATCGCCTGGTGTTGAACTACCTCTCCGATGATGAGCGGGCACGGGAGACCTTGAAGGGCTGTCGGCAGTTAAGCGGGGATGTTATCCTTTTTAAAGGGGATGTGGCCAACAGGGAAAAGGTGGAGGAGATGGTGGGGTTAGCCCGGCAGACCTTTAGCTCGCTTGATGTGGCCATCAACAATGCCGGTAAGAATATAGATAAACCCCTCCACCAATTGGATGAATCGGATTGGCAGCGGGTGGTAGATACCAATATGACGGGGGTATTCTGGGTCTCCCAGGCGGTTTCCCGTTATATGCTGCAGCAGGAAGGCGGCGGCCATATCATCAATATCGGGGCCACCACGGCCATCACCGGCAGGAAGAACGGCATCAACTACTGCGCCTCAAAGGCCGGGGTGTTGATCATGACCAAATGTTTAGCCATGGAGCTGGGCCCCAAAGTAAGGGTCAATTGCCTGATCCCGGGATTCACCCGTACCCCTGAATCCATTGAGCGTTTCGACCTGGAGTACAGGGAGAGAGAGGAGCTCGAGCAGAGGCAGATACCGCTGAACCGGCTGGCCGAACCCGAAGAGATCGCCGAGGTGGTGGGCTTCTTGTTATCGCCGGCAGCAGGCTTTATCAATGGCCAAAAAATTATCGTCGACGGCGGTGAGTTTATGTATTGAGGTGATCCCGGTGGAAAAAATGGACGAAAAGGCCGTTATGGGCATTTTTAAGAAGATAGAGGAGAGGGCCTGGAGGGTGCCTCGGCTTCAGTTCGCCGCCTGGCAAAAAAAGGACGCCTCTCCGGTTACCTCTATCGATTTGCACCTGCAAAGGCAGATGGTTGAACTCATCCGGCAGGATTTCCCGGCCCATCGAATCCTGGCGGAGGAAGACACCGGCCACCCCCCCGGCACCTCTTCGGCGTATACCTGGGTCATCGACCCCATTGACGGTACCGGCAACCTGGTCGCCGGTAAGAGGGAGTATGCCTCTGCCGTGGGCTTGATGCGGGGGAATCGCTTTATCGCCGCGCAGGTCGTTTTCCCGGCAATCGGCGAGAGCTACCTGGCCCTGGAGGGGATGGGGGTAAGCGGGAACGGCGCCCCCCTGACAGGGCTGCCCCTCTTAAAAAAACCGGCGGAGATCGTTTTATGCTCCAAATCCTATCCCCAATTGGGCCGACCATTTAAGGAGGGCGGCTATCACGTCTCCTGCTATACCTGTGCCACCTACAGCATGTTGCAGGTGTTAAAGGGCGAGGCCCTGTTATACTATACCGTCAACACCAGGATATACGATGTCGGCCCCATGTCTTATGTTCTTGAACGGCTGGGGATCAACAGCTTCGATAGTTCGGGGCAAGTAATATCTTTCGAGCCCAGCCTCGACAGTATCCCCTTTTTTTTGTCCCTGGCGGATGACAGCCGGTTTGAAGATGTCTACTCTATGGTAAAAAATTCCCTTTGCGAGGTCCCATGAACGAAGTGAATGTCAAGAAGATGAGAGTACTGCTGCTGGCGGTGTACAACGACAGGATGTGGCAGACCGTCGAGGAACTGGGTATTTCCTCGATCGCCTCCTTTTTAAGGAGTAAAGGTCATGAGGTGATGCTCATGAGCCGGCATGAGGATCAGGTGGATTTTGACAGGATTGTGGATTTTAATCCCGATATTGCCGGTTTTTCCGTCTACTCCATATCGAAGCAGTCGGTCTATCAAACCATCTCAAAGCTGCGGCAGCGGTTGGCCCATACCCTTGTTTGCGTCGGCGGCATTTTACCCACCTACTGCGGCAGGGAGATGATGCAAGAGTGCCCGATGGTTGATTTTGCCGTAAAGGGGGAAGGGGAGTTGGTGTTTTACCACCTGTTGTCGGCCCTGGAGCAGAAAAAGGCCCCGGCAGACATCGAGGGGCTTATTTACCGGCAAGGCCCGGCCATCATCGAGAATGGGGATCACCAATTCATCGCCGATCTGAATACGCTGCCCTTTCCCGCCAGGGATATGCTGGTGGAGAATCGGCTGCAGTTTGCCCAGGTATCGACCTCCCGGGGCTGTGCCGCCAGGTGCAGTTTTTGCTCCTCCCAGCTATTCTGGAAAGGCTGGCGCGGCCGGGATGAAAAGAACATCGTGGACGAGATCGAACAGATTGTCAACCATCATGACGTCCATATTTTTAATTTTATCGACAGCAGCTTTGAAGATCCCGGCCTCAATTATAAGAGGGTGCACAACATTGTCCGGGAAATCCTGGACCGCCGGCTCTTCATCAGTTATTTCTTCAATATGAGGGCAGAATTTCACAAAAAACTGGACCCCCGGTTGATGCAGTTATTGAAGGATTCCGGCCTGTGTGGGGTGGTGGTGGGTATCGAATCGAATAACGAATTCGACAGGAAACTGTATAACAAAAAGGCCTCATTGGCAGACAACGAGACGTTTATCGCCCTGTGCCGGCAGCACGACATTGTGTTAACCCCCGGTTTTATAAATTTTAATCCCTACTCCACTTTTGAGAATTTAAGGGCAAACATAGATTTCCTGGAAAAACACCGGCTGGCCAGCAATGTGGAGTTGGTCTACAACCGTTATGAGATGTATAAATACACCGCCCTCTACCAGAAGATAAAGAACGATTCGCTGCTAAAGGGCAAGGGGGACGGTCTGTTTGACTACCATTTTGTCGATAGCCGGGTCGGCCGCCTCTCCGACTATGTGTACCGCTATATGGCCGGGAACAGCCCGGTCAGCAGGGCCTTTTATATGATCAAGTATTATGCTTCCTACTACTTGATCCTGTTGGCTCACTATAAGCGGCTGTTTGGCTACCTGGGCGATGAACAGGCCCGGCGCCTCATCCTCGGGCTGGAGCAAAACATCGACCGAACGTGTTCCGAAGTCAATGGTCGGGTCGGCCAATGGTTTAGAAGATTGCTGGAGATGGCCGAAAGGGGGTGGGACGGTGAGGTGGCCGATGCCGTGACCGCCGAGTTACTGGGCGAACGTTATGTCAATGAGAGTTCCGGGTATATCCTGAAAGTGAAGAACATGGCCTATCAACAGTTGTTGACCCAGAATCCCCGCTATAGATCGTATCTGTTCATAAATTTAGGCTGAAAGATTAATGGCGGTGAAAGGAGACCAACCATGAGGGTGTTGTTATTGGCCGTTTATAATTACCACATGAACGATCAACTGGAAGAGATCGGCATCGGCCATATCGCCTCATTTTTGAGGAGAGAGTCCTACGAGGTGAGGCTTTTGGCCGCCATGGAGAACCGGCTGGACTACCGGGAAATTGTCAGGTTTAAACCCGATATCATCGGTTTGCCGGGTGTGCCGCAGCCTCAAGCAAAAATTGCCGTCCGTTTACATCTGTGTGGGGGGGTACTTGCCCACCTATCACCATGTGGAGATGCTAAAAGAGGCCCCCTTCATCGATTTTGCGGTCAGGGGGGAAGGCGAAGGGGTGTTTTTGCAGCTCATCCGGCAGTTGGAAAAAGGGGCGGGGCTGCAGGCTGTAGGGGGGTTGACATACCGTGACGGCGGCCAAATCGTTGTGCAATGACAACCAGGCCGTGATAGAGGACATCAATCAATTACCCTTCCCCAGCCGGGATATCCTGGAAAAGAATCAATTGAATATGGCCTATATGTCAACTTCCCGGAGTTGTACCCGGAATTGCAGTTTTTGCTGCAGCTCTAGCTTCTGGGGCGGCGGCAGCCGGGATTCGGTTTGAGTGGTTTGATGCCTAAGGCGAATCAATGGTGAGAATGTCATGGATAAGTTTTACTTGAGAAACCTGGTCCCTGCGGATGCTCCCGGGCTCGGCGAACTCTTCAGGAGATATAGAGAGCAGTGGCCGGTAACCAGGATGAGGGAGATCGAATTCTATCTCTCCCATCCGGCATTTGAACAGGGGAAAAACATTTTTTGCGCCTTTGATACCCCCGGGAATATCCTGGGCAGCGGCCTCATCTTTCCCGTGCTCGTCCAGGATGATGCCCCGGCGGGAAAGGCGCACCATCTATGGCTGATGATTGTGGCCGATCCCCGGTCGTCCCGGCAAAACTATATTAAGAACCTCCTGTTTGCCAGGATACTCGCCCGGGCAAGGGAGATCAAAAAGGGATTGACGGCGGGTCACCGGGAGTTACTCCTGGGAGCCTCCCTGTTCTCCTCGGAGCTGGACATGATTCACTATTTTGTGAAGAAGCAATTTGTCCATAACGACAGTGTGTATATCATGCACCGGGATCTAACCGAGCCGGTGCCCAGGCTGCCCAAACCCCCGGGGGTAACCGTAAAAGAGTGGAGGATAGAGACCGAGGAAGACCGGCAAAAGTATCTTAAGGCAGATAACGCCGCCTTCCCCCATGCCCCCAAAAACCCCGAAGGGCTCCGGCACTTTTTGCGCTCTTCCATCTGGAACGGCGGCGGCACCTCGTTTTCCGCCTTTGCCGATAACGGCGAAGTCGTGGGCAGTGTCATGGTCTACGGCAATCCCCATGCCGGTAGAAGAGTCGCCTTTACGGAAGACATATTTGTGCTCCCCCCCTGGCAGAGACGGGGCATCGCCTCGTATCTGATTCGCCAGGGATTGGCCTATTTGCAGAGGCAGGGAGTCCGCTTGGCGTCATTGGAAGTCCGGAGCAGGAACGACAATGCCCTCAATATCTATAAGAGGTTGGGCTACAAGGTGGTGCATAAACAGTTGCTGCTGATGAGGAAGGTTTAAATTTAAATGAGGAGAACATGTCAGAGCGGTTAGATAAGAGAAATGTGGAAGACATCCTGCCGTTAACCCCCATGCAGGAAGGGATGCTCTTTCACTATTTAACCGCTCCCGGAAAAGAGAGTTACGGTGTCCAATTGGCTCTCCGCTTGAAGGGGGATCTCCGCTTGAAATGGCTAAAAAAAGCCTGGTATGTTGTCATGTATCAGAACGAGATGCTCAGGACCGTATTCCGCTGGCAGGGACTCGAAAGGCCGAAACAGATCATACTCAAAGAGTACAAAATCCCCTTCACCCTTCACGATTTAACCGGCTGCGGTGAAGGCGAGAGGCAAGGGGAATTGGAGCGGATTAAAGGGGAAGAGCGAACCGGCCACCTTGATTTGAGTCGTGAACCGTACCGGGTCAGCCTGTGTAAATTGGCTGACGACGAATGGGAGATGCTGGTTCGTTACCACCATATATTGTATGACGGCTGGAGTAGCGGGGTATTAATAAACGAATTCTTACAGGCCTATTGTGCCTATTACAGCCAAAGACAGCCCCCCGTAAAGGCAAAATCCAAATTCAAGGCGTGTATGAAGTGGTTTGAGGAGGCCGAAAGGGCCGCGTCGGCGGCATTCTGGAAAAACTATTTGGCCGGTTTTGACCCCCAGGACGGCTCGCCCCCGGACCGCCTGCCGACTGAGAGGAGGCCGGATTACCACGGTTTGCGGGATCACTGTTCCTGTTCCATCGGTGCCCCCGGGGATTTGCTCAACCGGCTGGAGGCATTTACGGCCAAACAGAGGATGCCGCTGTCTGTCCTCTATTACTGCGCCTGGGGACTGATTTTACAGAGATACCTGGATGCCGATGATGTGATTTTCGGCACCACGGTGTCGCTGCGCACCCCTGAAGTCAAGCACATGGAGGCGGTGGTGGGATTGTTTATCAACACCGTTCCCTTGAGAATAAAAACCGAGAAGGATGAACGAATATCCGGCTTATTGAAGAGGGTAAATCGAGCCTTAATGGAGAGGAAGGCGTACGAGACCACACCCCAGGTCGATATCAATGCCTACGGCGGCTGCCGGGGTAACCGCAAGCTGTTCCACTCCATCGTGGTCATTGAGAATTATCCCATCGATCGCCAATTGTTGGCGGCGGGGCAGGCCGTAAAGATTGACTCCTTTTCGATTGTTGAGAATACGGATTACGGCCTGACCCTTCGAATTTCGGCTTTGGAGGCCGTTACATTTGATCTTCTCTATGACCCGGAGATCTTTGACTATCCTGCTGTTTCTCAACTGTTAACGTACTTTATGAATGTCTTAGATACCCTCATGGAGAGCCCCGCTTTAGCGGCAGCCGGACTCGATATTTTAAGCGAAGAGGAACGGCAGGGCATCCTCTACCGTTTTAATCGCACCGAGGCGGACTACCCGGCAGGGCAGACGGTCTCCATGATCTTTGACGGTCAGGCCCCAAAAAACCCCCACCGCGCCGCCCTCGTTGACGGTAACGGCATGTGGACGTACCGGGAGTTATGCAAAAGAGCCGGGCATATTGCCGGGGTATTGAGAGGCAAGGGGGTTTTGGCCAACACCATCGTGGGGATTTTGCTGGAACGTTCGCTGGAAATGGTGGCTGGAATTTTAGGGATCTTGAAGGCAGGGGGCGCCTATTTACCCATCGATCCGGGATTCCCGGCCAGACGCATTCACTACTTATTAGAGGACAGCGGCCTTGAGGTGGTGCTGACCCGCCGAAGGTATTGGGATATGGTCCGGCCGGGGACGGATGTCGTGGATATTGCGGCACCGGCGCATCAAGACGGAGGCGCCGCTGAGTCGGCGGCGGCTGAACACCTGGGCCGGCCGCATGATCTGGCCTACGTTATTTATACGTCCGGTTCCACCGGCCTCCCCAAAGGCACCCTGATCGAAAATCGCTCGTTAACAAATAGACTAAACTGGATGCAGGGGAGATATCCCCTGGATGAGCACGCTGTGGTCATGCACAACACCACCTTCACCTTTGACGTAACGGTCTGGGAACTATTCTGGTGGAGCTGGGGCGGGGGGAAATTATATATTCTAAAACCGGGGGAGGAAAGACAGCCGGAAGCCCTGGCAAAGGCCATTGCAAAAAATAGGGTGACCGTCATGCACTTTGTGCCCTCCATGTTGACGCTCTTCCTGGAGTATGTAGAGTCAACCGGCGGTTTGGTGAATTTGTCGAGTCTGCGCAGGGTCTTTTCCAGTGGGGAGAGGTTGAGTCCCGCACAGGTCGGCCGGTTTACAAAGAATGTGAGCCGGACATTTAATACAGCCTTAACCAATCTATATGGCCCCACCGAGGCCACCATTGATGTGACGTATTATGACTGTCCCGGCAGCGACAGCGCGGATGTAATTCCCATCGGCAAACCCATTGACAACACCTTCATCGTCATGCTGGACAGGAACGGCAGATTGCAGCCGGTGGGGATGGCGGGGCAGTTGCATATCGGCGGCTGCGGCCTGGCCAGGGGTTATGTGAACCGTCCTGAATTGACGGCGGCGAAATTCATACATTTAGCCGCGAAGGACCGCGAAGGGACACGAATTCCCAATATTCCATTATTCCAACATTCCATTATTCCAGGGTTTAAGCGAAGCGGTAAACTGTACCGAACCGGCGACCTGGCCCGGTGGCTGCCCGATGGAAACATCGAGTTTTTAGGCAGAATCGATCAGCAGGTCAAAATAAGCGGCTTCAGGGTAGAACCGGGTTCTATAGAGGCCCATCTGGCCAACCATGATTTGATCAAAGAGTGCGTTGTGGTGGATCGGCTCGATTCAAAGGGGAATAAATATCTTTGCGCCTATTTTGTTGCCGCTGAAGATATCCCGGACAGGCAACTAAAAGAGTATTTACTGGCTGAACTGCCCTATTATATGGTGCCGCCGTATTTTGTCCAACTGGAGACAATCCCCCTGTCCCATAACGGTAAAGTCGATAAACAATCACTGCCGGATCCTTTAAAAGACTTAGCAGATGAAGAGGAACATGGGCCGCCCTACCCCGGGAATGGGGTTGACGGATACCTGGTGAAGATCTGGCAAAAAGTGTTGGGGATCGAGGAGCCGGGCCTAAATGATCATTTTTTTGAAGTGGGGGGCAATTCGATCTTGCTGATGCAGATGCACGGTTTAATAGAGCAGCGGTACCCCGGTAGAGTCAAGATAACCGATCTGTTTAACTATCCCACCATCGGGAAATTGAGTGCCTTTATCGGCCGCAAGGAGAGTGAGCAGGCCAAACAGGCGGCCCCCCGGCTGGAAGCGGCCGAAAAACCCTCCAGGGATATTGCCATAATCGGCCTGGATGTGCAGATCGGCGGGGCCCATTCCCCGGCGGAATATTGGCAGCTTATAAAAAATGGCGGCGACGGCATCAGGAAAATTCCCGCCCGGCGGGAACGGGATGTTTACAACTACCTGAAAGCCCTTAACAGGGGAGGGGAAGATCTCAAGTACATCGAGGCCGCCTACCTGGATGCCATAGACCAATTTGATTTTGATTTTTTCCAGATACCCCCCAGGGAGGCGGCATTGATAGACCCCCATCAGCGACTATTTTTAGAGACAGCCTGGCGGGCGATTGAAGATGCCGGCTACGGCGGAGATAGACTAAAAGGCAGTTTAACCGGCGTTTTTGTCGGCTTTAGCAGTGACCAGGTTTATGATTATAAGAGGTTGATCCTTGAACTGGCGCCCGATTCCCTGGCGCTGTCGGTGGCCGGGAATCTCAATTCCATCCTCGCCGGCCGGATCTCTTACCTGTTGGATTTAAAGGGGCCGACTATGGTGGTCGATACAGCCTGTTCCTCTTCACTGGCCGCACTCTACCTGGCCTGCCGTGCCCTCAGGAGTGGGGAGTGTGAACTGGCGCTGGCAGGGGGCATCAAAATTAACCTGGTGCCCATAGAGCGGGCCTACAGCCTGGGAATCGAATCCCCGGATGGGCGGGCCAGCGTATTTGACCGGAACGCCGACGGTACAACCGATGGAGAAGGGGTAGGCGCCGTATTATTAAAATCCCTGGATAAGGCGTCGGCAGATCGTGATAATATCTACGGGGTGATAAAAGGGAGTGCCCTCAACCATGACGGCCGCTCTATCGGCATCACCGCCCCCAATGCGGTGGCCCAGGCGGAGGTGATTGAGAGGGCCTGGCAGGACGCCGGGGTTGACCCGCAGACCATATCGTATATAGAAGCCCACGGTACCGGGACACCACTGGGAGATCCCCTGGAAATCGACGGCATCGGGAGAGCCTTCGGCAAATATACCGCCAAAAAACAGTTTTGTGCCGTCGGTTCGGTGAAGTCCAATGTGGGGCACCTGGATGCCGCCGCCGGTATTGCCGGACTGGTAAAAGCCGTGTTGGCCTTAAAAAATAGAGAGATCCCCCCCACCATCCATTTTGACAATCCCAATAGGAAGATCGATTTTGAGGCGTCGCCGGTATACATCGTGGATCGGCTTTCCGGTTGGGAAGAAGCGGAGAATCCGGAGACGCCGAGGAGATGCGGTATCAGCGCCTTCGGCCTGTCGGGAACCAACTGCCATGTGGTGCTGGAGGCGGCTCCAAAGCCGCTAAAAGCTCCCCGGAAAGAGTCAAAAGCGGCTCTCCGTGTCTTGACCCTGTCGGCCCGGGATGAAGGGGTATTGATTGAGCTGCTCAAACAGTACCTGGTATTCATCAGTTCTCATAATAATATAAACCCCGATGATATGTGTTATACGGCCAACACCGGCAGGGGGCACTATAATTATAGACTGGCACTACTCTTCAGGCATTTAAGGGAGCTGCAGGAGAAACTCCGGGGGGCGGTTGATGTCGGCTTACAGGGCAATAGGGATGAAGGTTTTTTTTATGGTTTTCATCGGGTCAGGTCCCGGCCGCGGCAAAGCGGCGGCCGGGGTGATATCACCTTAGAGGAGAAGGCGGCCCTCACCAAAACGGTGGCATCGGGGGTGGCGGAATTTTTAAAGAGTGATGGAAAAGAGAGGCGAAAAGAGATTTTATATAACCTCTGCGGTCTATATATTAAGGGAGCGGAGGTGAATTGGGAACGACTATATTCCGAAGGGGAGAGAGAGAAGATAAGTGTACCCCTTTATCCCTTCAAGAGGGAGAGATGCTGGCTGGAGGCAGAGGACAGGGATCTCTTTTATCGGGTCGAATGGCAGGAAGAGATATTGGAACGGCATGATACCGAGGCGTTCCGGGTGCCGTGCCTGGTTATCCATGACGGGTCGGCTGAAGGCAGGGGGGCGGCGGATCGCTTAAAGGTCCATTTCGAGAGGGTGATCGATCTGGAGGTTGGCCGCAGTTGCGGCAAAACCGGTCCAGGTAAATATAAAACCGCCAATGACGAGGCCCACTATTTTAGACTCTTAGATGAACTGGCAGAAGAGAGGTGGAGTAAGATCGTCTTTATGTTAACGGTATCCGGGAGAGAGGAAGTCCGGCGCAAAGATGAATTAACGGCGGCACTGACGAGAGGGGTGTTTGGCCTGTTTTATTTTATCAGGGCTTATTTGAAATATTACCGGCAGCGGCAGTATGTGGATATGGTGATCGTTGCAAAGTATGTTAATGGGGTGAACGGCGAAGAGGAGCGGATCATTCCTGAAAATGCGGCCCTGTTCGGCCTGGGCAGGGTGATTAAAAACGAGAATCCCTATCTACGGTGCCGGTTTATTGATGTCGATGACTCGACAGACCCGGGGCATATTATCCGGGAGATTGTAGAAGGCGATCAAGCGGCCGCGGTGGCCTACCGTGCCGGTAAGAGGTATGTTGAAACACTGCAGGGATTGGCACTGCCCCGTGAGGCCGGTGGGGGCATTAATTTCAAAAAAGAGGGGGTCTATGTGATCACCGGCGGGTTGGGAAATATCGGCCTGAAAATAGCCCGCCATTTGACGGATAAGTATAAGGTGAATGTGGCGTTATGCAGCCGTACCCGCTTGCCCGCCCGGGATGAGTGGGATGTCATCGTTCAGGCCGGATCGCCTTACCGGCATTACGAAAAAATCAAAGAGATCCGGGCGATGGAGGACGCCGGGGGAGAGGTCGCGCTCTATGCGGTAGATATCACCGACGAGGCCGCGTTAGCGACAACACTTCACGAGATAAGGGCGGCATTTGGCAGAATCAACGGTATCATTCACTGCGCCGGGTTGGGGGTTGGCAAGCAAGGAGATTTAATCCCGCAGGAGCGGCAAGAGGTATTTTCCGTCATCCTCTCTCCCAAGGTGAGCGGCACCTGGCTGTTGGACCATCTAACCAGGGACGATGAATTGGATTTCCTGGTCATGTTTTCATCGGTTATGACGTTAATCGGCGGCCCTGGCAGCGCCAGTTATACCGCCGCCAATGCCTATATGGATTCCTTTGCCTTTCACAGGAGTAGGGGAGGCCGAAGGACGGTAACCATCAATTGGCCCTCCTGGAACAACGCCAGCGGATCGGCCGCTGCCGAGGGGCTTAAGGATAGGGAGTTGTTTAAGGAGATTTCGGCAGAGACCGGGATCTATTGTTTAGAGTGTATCTTGCATTCCCAGGAGACGCGGGTCGTTGTCGGCCGGTTGAATTCAGGGCTGCTGGCCGCCGGGGGCGAAAATTACCTGGGCCTCCGGCTCTCCCGGGCAATCAAGACAGGATTATCCGCTGAAAAGGGTGCCGGGTTTGCCGACGATACGGTTCTGGAAGGCAGCACCACCAGCGTATATACGGAAGTCCAAAAGAGGGTGGCCGGTATCTGGCACTCCCTGCTGGGATTCAGGATTTTAAATATCCACGACAACTTTTTTGAAATAGGGGGGGATTCCATCTCGGTCGTCAAGATGCACCGACTGTTGGAGGAAACTTACCCCGGTATCGTCAAGGTCACCGATCTGTTTATATACACGACGATTTATGATTTATCCAGGTTTATCGAATCGAGTATAAGCAGCGGCAACAATGGAGGAGAATCGGCAGGCCTGGATTTAAGAGATGTTTTTGAGGAGATCCGGAAGGGAAACCTGACTATCGATGAGGGTATTGCCATGTACAACACAGGGGACGATCAACATGAGACGAGATAAATTGGTTAAGACCATATTTGAACAGGTGGTCTCCGGGACTATCGACCGGGAAACGGGCGTCGAGATCCTCGAAATATTGAAAGAAAAACGAGCGGTACAGGATGACGGCGGCGGTATGGCCATTATCGGCATGTCGGTTAAGCTGCCCATGGCCGACGATATCGAGGCCTTCTGGGAGGTTCTCGCCGGGGGAAAGGATTGTGTAACCGATATTCCCCAAAGCCGACGTAAGGATGCCGATGAGTATCTTTGCCATACGAATCGGGGTAACCATACCCACTACTTTCAATCTGCCTATTTAGAGGAGATAGATAAATTCGATTACTCTTTTTTTAATCTCTCCCCCAGGGAAGCCATATTGATGGACCCCAACCAGAGGTTGTTTTTGCAGACCGCCTGGGAAGCCCTCGAAGATGCCGGTTACGGCTGTGATAGGCTAAAGGGGACGAAAACAGGGATATATTTGGGTTTCTGTGCCGATGAAATATTTGATTATAAGAAGTTGATCTTCGATATAGAGCCGTCTTCCATCCCCATCTCCCTGGCGGGCAACCTGTCGTCCATCGTTGCCAGTCGGCTTTCCTATCTGCTGGATTTAAAAGGTCCCGGTATGGTGATCGATACCGCTTGCTCTTCTTCACTGGTGGCCCTACATCTCGCATGCCAGGGGATGAAGAGTGGGGATTGCGATATGGCCCTGGTGGGAGGGGTGCGGATTAATTTGATAAGAATAAAGGGGTTGTTGGATTTTCAAATGGTGTCGCCGACTTCCCGGAGCAGGACATTTGACGACAGCGCCGATGGCGCCGGCAGCGGCGAAGGGGTGGCAGCCGTTTTTTTGAAGCCCTTAAACAGGGCGATTGACGAAGGGGACAATATATATGCGGTAGTAAGAGGGAGCGCAGTCAACCAGGATGGTAATTCCATAGGCATTGCTGCCCCCAATGTACTGTCACAGGAAGAAGTAATGGTCGAGGCCTGGAAGAACGCAGGGGTTGATCCCGAGACGATCGCCTATATCGAGGCCCACGGCACCGGGACCAAACTGGGGGATCCCATCGAACTGGAGGGCATCCGCAGGGCCTTCAGGCGATTTACGAATAAAAGACAATTTTGCGCCATCGGCTCGGTTAAGACGAATATCGGGCACCTGGACCAGGCCGCCGGGATCGTGGGCCTGGTCAAGGCGGTTTTGTGCTTAACGAATAGACAGATACCCCCCATCCTCCACTTCAATAAACCCAACCGCAAATTTGATTTCGAGGAATCCCCGGTTTATGTCAGTGATCGAACCGTCGGTTGGGAAGTGAATGGCTTTAAACGGAGATGCGGGGTGAGTGCCTTTGGCATCAGCGGCACCAATTGTCACATTGTCCTGGAAGAGGCCCCCCAGATCGAGAGAGACACCGGTGGGCAGCCCCAAAAGTTTTATATTTTTACCTTATCGGCCAAGAGTAAGAACGCCCTGGCAGCCCTATTAAACCGGTATTTGAGTTACATGGATAAAAACCGGGATGTCGGTGTGGGGGATATATGTTATACCGTCAATACCGGCAGGGGGCATTATAAATACCGGTTGGCCATTATTGTGGGAACCAGGGCAGATTTAAAAAACAGGATGGAGGCGGCAAGGTCTTCGGCCTTTGACCGGCTTAAAGCCGACTGGTTTTACTACTCATCGCATACGGCCGTTCCCGATAGTGTCGAGATAAGAGGGGAGGGTGAAGTCGCCGAGAGGGACATACAAAAAATGAGTGACCGCTCTAAAGGGGAAATGGAAGAATATTTGTCGGATCCCGCCAACCTGACGCCCCTGGAAGAGATAAGTCGATTGTATGTGCGGGGCGCAGAGGTGGATTGGAAAGAGTTTTACCGGGATGAGAGCAGGCGAATCGTCCATTTACCGGCCTCCCCATTTGAACCGACGAGATGTTGGCTGTCGATAACCCCCCAAAAGCCTTCAGACGGCCGGTTTAAGGAGGCCTGCCGCCGGCGGCACAGAGGAGAACGTCTTGATGCCGTTCTCGGGGAGTTAACCACAATCCTGGCTGAAATCACAAAGTTGACCGTGGATGAGATCGATTTGCACAGGGATTTCCTGGAGATGGGGCTGGATTCGGTTCTGATCGTTGACTTCTCCCATGCCCTCAAAGACAGGTATGATGTGGACATTTCCCTCAATGATTTTTTTGGCGACCTGTCCACCTGTTACAAAACAGCCGAATACCTGGCTCAACAACTGCCCCAAACAGGGACCGCCCAAAAGGAGAGTGAAGAGCCGGATGTCTTTATACCCTACCGGCAGATGAAGGTGAAGCCGGATGGGGCTACCGGCAAAGTCAGGGACCCCAGGATTGGGAATTTTATTAAGACCTTTAACCGGCGCACAAAGGCATCGAAAACGCTTACCCAGCAATATCGATCTGTGCTGGCGAATAATAGAAATGTGGCCGGTTTCCGTCCCCATATCAAAGAGATGCTTTACCCCATCTATGCGAAGAGTGCCGCCGGTTCCCGGTTTATTGACCTGGACGGCAATGAGTTCCTGGATATCTCTATGGGGTTTGGCGTTCATCTGCTGGGTCATAATCCCTCTTTTTTGACCCAGGCCATCGAGGCCGAGTTAAGTCAGGGTATGCTGCTGGGCCCCATGTCCCGGCACGCCGGTCCCGTGGCCCAATTGGTCTGTCGTTTGACCCACTGCGAGCGGGCGGCATTTTATAATTCGGGGACCGAAGCCGTCATGGTGGCCCTGAGGATCGCCCGGGCCGTCACTTCCCGGTCTAAGGTGGTTTTGTTTGCCGGTTCGTATCACGGCTCCTTTGATGGGGTACTGGCAAGAGCCCACACCTCTTCCGATCGTTTACACACGGCTCCCATGGCGCCGGGGGTATTACCCGCCTTTGTGAATGACGTTATCGTCCTCGACTATGGGCAACCCGATTCGTTAGAGACGATAAAAAAATACGGACCCCACATTGCCGCCGTGATGGTGGAACCTGTGCAGAGTCGACGCCCGGCGCTCCAGCCCCGGGAATTCCTGCATGAATTGAGAGGTATAACGGAGGAGGCGGGGATCCTTTTGATTTTTGATGAGATGATCACCGGGTTTCGTATCCATCCCGGGGGCTGCCAGGCCTGGTTTGGTGTGCAGGCCGATCTGGTCACCTATGGGAAAATAGTCGGCGGCGGCATGCCCATAGGCATCGTGGCGGGAAAAAAGGAGTTTATGAGCAGTGTTGACGGCGGCATGTGGCGGTATGGCGATTTTTCCTACCCCCCGGTCGATCGAAAACGGACATTTGTCGCCGGTACGTTTTGTCACCATCCCCTCGCCGTGGCCGCCTCCTCGGCGGTGCTCAACCATTTAATAGAGCAAGGCCCCGATCTCCAGGCTCGCCTGAACCGGAAGACAGCTTACCTGGCCCAAAGCCTCAATGACTTTTTCCAGGGCCGCGGCCTGCCTATCGATGTCGTCCATTTTGGCTCCCTGTTTAGATTCCGGTCAAAATTGGATATCGAGATGTTTTTTTATTACCTGCTGTATCATGGGGTCTATGTCTGGGAAGGCCGGAATTGCTTCTTATCGACCGCCCACAGCGATGCCGATATCGATGGTTTGATAGAGGCCGTGAAAGAGAGTGTAGAGCAACTGCAAAGTGACGGCCTATTGCCCAGAGAAGAAAAATCTCCCGGAACTGTCAAGAGCCAACAGGTGAGGCTGACGGAGGCCCAAAAACAGATCTGGTGTCATGCCCACTTGAGTCCCGAAGGTTCGACTGCCTTTAATGAAACGGCCATGCTGCAGTTGGGCGGACTCCTGGATCTGGACAGGATGCTCCAGGCACTCCAGGCGTTGGCCAATCGGCATGAAGCATTGAGAACCATAATCGATGGTGAGGGGAATTGGCAAACAATAGTGCCGTCTATGAAGGCCGAGATCCCCTTTGCCGACTATTCGCATCTAAAAAAAAGGGAAAGGGAGGCCCGGATCTCCACCTGGTTCGAGGGGGTGGGTATGTATAAATTAGATTTAGCCCTGGGCCCATTATTCCGGTTGTGTGTATTAAAGATTTCAAAACGGCAGCATCTACTGCTGTTTACCGGCCACCACATCGTGATTGACGGTTGGTCGGTCAACACCTTGCTGGCGGAGTTGGCCATGCTGTATGAGGCGGAAATGCAGGGTAAGAGGGTCGAGCTCCCGGCCCCCATGCAGTTCAGGGAGTATATAGAACAACAGGCCGGTTTGTTGGAGAGACCGGGGATAGCCGCAGCCCGGGCATACTGGCAAGGCAAACTCTCTTCCCCCTATCCTCCCCTGCAATTGCCCGGCAATCACCCACGGCATACGGTGGGCGACGCAAGGGGTGCCCGCCGGAGCATTGTCATTGAAGAGGCTCTCTTTAGAGAGCTGGAGGCCTTTAAAAATAACCACAAACATACCCTATTTATGATCCTTCTTGGGGTGTTCAACATTTTTCTCTACCGCTTATCCAACCAGGCAGATCTGGTCGTCGGCATTCCCAGCGGTGGACAAACATTTGCCAGGGGGAAATCCCTGGTCGGCAACTGTGTGAATATATTGCCCATGTGCACCCATTTTACCGGGGAGGGCCATTTTATTGACTATCTCGGCTATATCAAAGACCAACTGCTTGAAATATATAAAATCCAGGCTTACTCTTTTACCGAAATTATCAAGATTATGAAGACGGAACAGGGCCAGGACATTGTATGTCCCCCTGCCATCAATATCGTTTTCAACCTGGATCGGCCCGTAGAATTGGAGAAATTAGAGAATCTAAAAATCCAGATGATCCCCTTTCCCATTAGCCGGGTGAAATATGATTTTAGCCTCAATGTGGTAGCGGCCCGGGAACGGCTCCACCTGGATTTCGATTACCATTCCGGGCTCTTTGACGGTCCGCTGGTACAAAACTGGGTAGAGTACTTTGTCCGCCTATTGGCGGATCTTATCGAAAACTCCTCGGAGCCCTTTCCTGAACTCTTCCGGCGCCAATTCCAGGGTAATACATTACCGGACTATATGACCCCTGCCCACTTTGTGCCGGTTCCCCCCATGGCGTCCGGCAGTGATGGGGAGGCAGACAGCCCCGTGGATGAGATCGAATTCAGACTGCTGCGGATGTGGAGAGATCTCTTTCAAAAAGAACGGATCGGCACGAATGACGACTTTTTCCAACTGGGTGGATACTCTTTGACCGCCACCATATTGGCGGCCCAAATACATAAAGAGTGGCATATAAAGATTCCATTGATTGACATATTTAGGGCCGCCACCATCAAGAGGCTGGCTGAGTCCATTAGAGAGGCGGCGCCGCAGAAATTTTTATTGATAGAAAATGTGGAGAAAAAGAGACACTATCCCCTCTCCTCGGCCCAGAAGAGATTGTATGTTTTGCAGCAGATGGATTTAGAGAGCACCCTCTACAATATACCCACCATGTTTATATTTGAAGGTAAGCTGGACAGAGGTAAATTTGAGGAGTCTTGCCGGCATCTCCTGCGGCGGCACGAAATATTTCGCACCTCATTTTGCCTGTTTGACGGGGAAGTAAGACAGGAGATAAATGATATAGAAGAGACCCACCTTACAATCAAATCCAGGAAGGTCAACCATTGGGACGATATCGCCGCGATTATAAGAGGCGCCATTAAACCTTTTGATTTAAATCGAGCGCCGCTGTTAAGGGTCGAACTGCTGGAATTGGCAGAGGAAAAATATGTTGTCTTTTTTGATATGCACCACATGGTAGCGGACGGGGTCTCCATAGACATATTGGAGGGAGAATTCCTGGCATCGTATACCGGCCAAAAGCTTGAACCCATTAAAATCCGGTACAAAGATTATGCGGTATGGCAAAATAAGTTGTTAAGAAGTGAAGAATTTAAGAGTCAGCAAGAGTATTGGCTGGATACATTGGCGGGATTTCGTTTTACCAGGCTGCCGCTGGACAATGTTACCTCTGCCGGGGAGGTTAAAGGCGAGGTGGAAAAGGTAATCATCGGCAGGCCCATGTATAACAAAATAGAAGGCTTTTGCCGTAAGTACCAGGTGACCCGGAATATGTTTATGATCGCCCTTTTTAATATTATACTGTCAAAGGAGATGGGGCAAATGGATCTGACCATAGGCATTCCCTTCGCCAACCGGGATCATTATGATTTGAAGAGTGTGATCGGGGTATTGTTAAATGTCTTATTAATCCGGACAACCTTAAAACCAAATAATACATTCCTGGATATTCTATTAAAAACGAAGAGAAATGTGACCGAAGCGATGGATAACAGCCTGTACCCTTATGAGTTCCTGTATGATAGGATGAAAAAAATGGGTCATTTAGACGAAGCTGAATTGTGTTCAATACTCTTTAATTACTTTCAAATCCAACGGGATCAAGATATACCCGGCAGTGGGTCTAAAATAAGTCCCTTTGATGTGCCGGAGATTTCCCCCAAATACGATGTTACCCTGTATGTGAACGATCATCATGGGGAAATGGAGTTGAAGCTGGTTTATAAGAGTAACCTATTTGATAAGCAGCGGATACGAAGACTCTTGAATAACTTTTTGCATGTGGGGGAACTGGCGGTTGAAAATGAGAATATCGAGATGTCGGCTCTACATTTAGCGGATGGGGCCGAGGCCAACGATTTTGAATGCGATCTGGAAGAGTGCTTTGAAAATGAAGATCTGCTTTACCTGGGCCGGGAGTAAAGACGATGGCAGTCACACATTTAGCCGAAAGAGTCAGCCAAAATTCGCAGCGTTTTGCCGATAAGATTGCCTTACGAGCCGGCGATCTGATGGTCTCCTATCTCGAGCTTGAGAGGAGATCCGATAAAATTGCCAACATGCTGTATCGGAGGGTGAAGAGCGGTCAACATGTGCCCATCATTCTTGATCGCTCGGTGGAGCTGGTTGCCTCAATCTTAGCAGCCCTCAAATGCGGCTGCCTATTTGTGCCGGTCGATCCCATATCCCCCCCGGGGAGGATTAAAAAATTATTGGCGGAGATTAAGGCCCGTGAAGTGCTCACCTCAAAAGAGTACCTGGGGAGGCTCAAGGGCGCGCTGGAAACGGGAAATCGAGAAGTCTTACTGGTCGATGATTCCCTTTCTGAAGATTTTTACAGGGCCAAAGATCACCTTGAATTTGAGCGGGTGTATAATCGATATTGTTATATATATTTCACTTCGGGGTCTACCGGGATGCCCAAAGGGGTATTGGGGCGTCATAGAAGCCTCGCTCATTTTATTGACTGGGAAATCGAAGAATTTGGCGTGGATGAAAACTTTAATGTCAGCCAGTTTACCAATCCGTCGTTTGATCCCTATTTAAGAGATATCTTTGTCCCCCTGGTCAGGGGGGCCACCTGTTGTATTGTCCATAACGACATCTTAATGAATCCGATCAAATTGATAGAATGGATCGATCAAAATAAAATCACTCTAATACACATCGTGCCGTCGTTGTTTAAGCTGCTGGCCGCCGAGGTCAAAAATTCCGGTAGTTTTAAGCATTTGAAGTATATTTTATTGGCGGGGGAGTTATTAAGGGGCAGCGATATCCGCAGATTTGTGGATTTGTTTGGAGACCGTATCCAGTTGGTAAATTTATATGGCCCCACGGAGACCACCCTGGTAAAATTGTTTTACCGGATCAAAAGAGAGGATGCCGACAGAAACCTTATCCCGGTGGGAAAACCGGTAAAGGGTGCGCAAGCGATGGTTCTGGATGACCATATGCAGCGATGTTTGCCGGGGAATGTGGGGGAGATCTATATTCGCACGCCTTATATCTCATCCGGTTATTTCAACGATGCGGCGCTGACCAAAAGAGTGTTTTTGAAAAATCCATTTTCCCATGACCCGCAGGATATCGTCTATAAGACCGGTGACCTGGGGCGGCGCCTTTTTGACGGGAATATCGAGGTCATAGGCAGGACAGATCACCAGGTCAAAATAAGGGGAATCCGGATAGAGTTGGGGGAAATTGAGAATCAAATACTGAAACACGATGGGGTAAAAGATGCTGTCGCTGCCGCCCGGGAAGATGGCCGGGGGGGCAAATACCTGTGCGCCTATTTGGTACTCCGCCGCCAGGGGTTTGATATATCCGTATTGAGGGATTACCTGTCTAACCACCTGCCCGATTATATGATCCCCGCCTACTTTGTCCCGCTGGATGAGCTCCCCTTGACCCCAAACGGCAAAGTAGATCGGCAGATGCTGCCCCTGCCGCAGGTCGGTGAAGGTAAGGAATATGCGGCACCGGCCAATAAGCTGGAAGAACAACTGGCGGGCATATGGTCGGCCGTTTTGGGGGTAGAAAAAGACAAAATCGGCAGGGAGGCCGACTTTTTTGAGTTGGGCGGCCATTCATTCAGCGCCATGGAGATCACATTAAAAATCCACAAACAATGTGGGGTGATGATACCGCTGCCGGATGTATTTAAACGCCCCAAAATAAGAGAGTTAGCCGGCTATATTCGGCGGGCGAAGGTATCCGATTATATGCCGATTCATGCGCTAGAAAAAAGGGAATATTACATGTTATCCTCGGCCCAGCGGCGATTGTATGTGGTGCAGCAGATGAATCCCGGCAGTACATATTATAATATACCGATGGTGATGAGGGTGGCGGGCAATCTCGATAAAAAGAATATTGATGCCGTTTTTGAAAAATTAATCGTCAGACATGAAGCCTTAAGGACATCCTTCCGGGTGATTGATGGGGAAGCCTTCCAGAAAATACATCTCTGGGAGGATATCGCATTTAAGATCACCATCGACGGTTCGGAAGGGAGTTTTAATGAACAAAAGGTAATAGATTTTATAAGACCGTTTGATCTGTCACAGGCCCCTCTTTTAAGGTTGCGCCTGCTGAAGGAGGGGGAAGGCAGACACATACTCATGGTCGATATGCACCATATTATAACGGACGGTATTTCGCTTAATGTGATGATCAGGGAATTCCTGGTGTTATATCGAGGGGGTCGGCTGCCGGGATTACGGGTTCAGTACAAGGATTTTTGCCAATGGCAGCATCGGTTCTTAAAAGATGATGGGATGAAGTCCCGGCAAGAGTATTGGCTGAAGAAATTTTCGGGAAACATCCCCCTCTTAGATTTCCCGGCCGATTTTCCCAGGCCCAAAATCCGGGGCACTGCGGGGGATACCTATGCCGTCCGCTTAGAGCCGGAATTGACCGAACATTTGTATAAAAGAGCGGCCGAAACAGGTACGACATTGTTTATCCTGCTCCTCGCTTCGTATACGGTGCTGTTATCCAGGTACACGGGCATGGAGGATATCATCGTCGGTTCACCGATAGCCGGTCGGGAACATCCTGATTTAAAATCCATAGTCGGTATATTTATCAATATTCTCGTCTTTAGAAATTATCCTGACCAGGCTAAGGAATTTGCCGAATACCTGGATGAAGTAAAGGCCAATACCATCGAAGCATTTGAAAACCAGGATTTCCAATTTGAAGAGTTGGTCAATAATCTCGATCTGCCAAGAGATTTAAGTCGCAACCCCCTGGTTGATTTTTTGTTTTTATTTCAGAATACCGATCTTCTCAAGTATGAAAATATCGGCGACTTAAAAATGAGCCCTTATCCTTTTAAAAAAAGGGTTTCCAGGTATGACCTGACCCTGGAGGTGGTTGAGATCGATTCGGAAATCACCCTCTATTTCGAGTACTACAGCGAATTGTTCAGGGCAGAAACAATAGAAAGACTGGCCAGGCACTTTTCTTATATTTTGCAGGACATCGTCCGGCAGCCGACGAAGCGGTTGGCCGATCTTGATTTAATGACGGCGGCTGAGAAGAAACGTATCGTGGAGGGTTTCAACAATACCCGGCAGGATTTCCCGGAACGGCAAACGGTCCCGGATTTATGGGAAAGCAGTGTGAACCAGCACCCCCGGGCTCTGGCTTTGGATTTTAACCATCAGCAGCTCAGCTATTCAGAGTTAAATTCCCGGGTGAATAAGGTGGCCCGGCTGTTAAGAACGAAGGGGATAAGACCCGATACGGTGGTAGGGCTATTGGTTGAACGGTCGGTCGAAATGATTGTCGGGCTGTTGGCCATCTTGAAGGCCGGCGGTGCGTTTCTACCCCTCGATCCCGGCTATCCGGCCGAACGTATTCACTATATGTTGGCTGACTGCGGTGTCCCCATTGTATTGGCGAATTGTCCTTCTCTCGACCCGGAAAAGTACAATAAAAACCTGGTTTATTTTAATGAGGGGCCGGTAGATTTACCGGAGGAGGGGAATCCGGCGAATGCCAATACTCCCCGGGATCTTGCCTATGTGCTTTATACATCCGGTTCTACCGGCAAACCCAGGGGTGTATTGATCCGGCATCGATCTGTTGTTAACTTGGTTACCGGTATCACCGGGGTTATCAATTTCTCCTCCGGCAGAACCATTTTGGCCTTAACGACCATCTCGTTCGATATATTTATCCTGGAAACGATCCTGCCCCTCGTAAAGGGTTTACGGGTCTTTGTCGCAGACAGAGAAGTCCAGATGAATTTAACATTGTTAAAGCGGATTATCCGGCAAAAACACATAGATATTTTGCAGGTGACGCCCACCAGGTTACAATTAATCATCGAGACCGCCGTTGACCTGCTCTGGCTGAAAAATGTCAAAGAGTTGATCATCGGCGGCGAGGCTTTTCCCGGGGCACTGTTTGAAAAAATCCAGGATTTACCAGGCACGAATATTTATAATATCTATGGCCCCACCGAAACCACCGTGTGGTCAACCATTAAAAACCTGACCATGGATGGAACCGTGAATATCGGCACACCCATAGCCAATAACCAGGTTTACATTTTAAATCCAGCGGGTCAGATCCAACCGCTGCGGGTGAGCGGTGAAATATATCTATCGGGGGAGGGGGTGGCTGGGGGTTACATGAATGATCCCACATTGACTTCCGAAAGATTTGTCCGGAGTCCCTATCTGCCTGGTAGAAGACTGTATAAAACCGGCGACCTCGGATGTTGGTTAACGGGGGGAGATATAGACATAAAGGGCCGAATAGATCAACAGGTCAAATTAAGGGGTTTTCGTATTGAACTGGAGGAGATTGAATGTCATTTGCTTAAACATGATGCCGTAAAGAGTGCCGTTGTGGTCTTAAAAGAGGATGCCAACCTTCATCGTATATTGGTGGGCTATATCGTGGCCCAGCGGGAGATTCCCATCGCCTCGATAAAAGAGTATCTGGCGGCGAAGCTGCCCGATTATATGATACCTTCTCAATATGTCTTTATGGAAAATTTACCGGTGACCCCTTCCGGTAAGATTAATAGGCGTGTCCTGCCCGATGTCGTTTCGACTGGCGATCATGGCAGTGGGGCAGCGCCTTTATCCCATTCCGATATTGAAAGGACTTTATTTGAGATCTGGAGTGAGATACTAGATGCCGACGCCATCGGCAGGGAGGATAATTTTTTTGATTTGGGCGGCAATTCCTTTCACCTGATGAAGATGCACAGTATTATAGATCGAGTCTACCCGGGAAAGTTAAAGGTCATAGATATTTTTTCTCAGCCCACAATTGCCAGGTTGGCGAGATATATCGAGGCCGGCGATGAGGTCTTAAACCAGGTAAACGCCATCCATTTTTTCGAGCTTCCCTTTGATTACTTTACCGATGCCGTCAACAGTGGAAATGGCAGTACCACCATCGGTTTTGAAATAGGCGGCGCGCGCCATTCAAAAATATGTGACATATCTTTGAAGGAGGGGCACCGGTTGAAGGATATCCTTTTATCCCTCTACATATATACATTGTCGGAATTGACTCAACGCAAAAAAGTAAGCATACAAACCGTACTCGATAACGGCAGCTATCTCTCCCTGCAGGTCGATCTGGAGACGATTCATGACTTTCCCCAACTGTTTCGCCGGGTCAGCGAGATACAACGGGATGGCGGCGAAGGGGTGGTTTACAAAATCCAGGAATTAAATAAAATTTTTACCCGGAAAAGAGAAGGTTCGACATTGCCCCTTTTTCACAGTTCCAACTGGCTGAATCAAAACCCCCTTCATATTTTTGATATTATCATGGGGGTAAGGGTGGATCAAGAGGTGATCTATTTTTCTTGCGATTACAATGATCGTCGCCTCAGGGAAGAAAAAATAATCGGCTTGGTTGATGCCTATGCGGGAATCATAGAAGGTTTTGTGGCCGGATATTCGCTCTAATTATAGTTATATTGGTATTGAAACCCATGATGCTGAGTCGCGGTGCCCTTGGTGTGATCGTTTGTTCGCTGTGTAGGGGTAAGTTAAATTTAAACCAAACGGGTTTGATATGTCGATGCTGCCGCCAAACATATATAGTTGAAAACGGGATTCCCCTGATGTTTTATGAAGCTTCTAAAAATTCCCAGGTTGACTTTGAAAAAAAAGAAAATCAAATTCATTTTTATGCCGGAATTGCCCCCTATGCAAATTATTTAAATTTTGGCTACAAACCCACTTCAAGTAGGCAATACTCAAAAATTGAACTGCCGGCATATTGTTTAAATAAGAATTCCGTTAAATTGACCCTTGAAGTTATCGGTGATTGTAATATTGATGGCAAGCAAATTATTGAGATTGGCTGTGGCAGGGGGGCAACATGGCCACGATGAAAGAGTTTTTGCTCCACCTGGGATTTGCGGTTGTCGGGAATCGTGATATTACCTCGAATGTACTGCTCTCATGTGATGAGAGGGCGGAGAAGAGATTGGAGACATTTGCCCTGAGCTCTAAGATTAACAGCCCAAAGATTCTTGAAAATTTCCTGGCTGTGCCCGGTTCTGACGATTATAATAAGATGAAAGAGGGTCTCACAAAATATAAAATCTATGCCTTTAAGAAAGTACGGTCATAAAGGCGAATCTATGAATTGGAATTGAGTAGGATGGATTTTTCAAGAGTCAATTTAAGTACCGTAAAGAGCGGCGATTCGATAACGGTGAATAAGATTCCCTGGAAAGATACGGCCATCATTGGTCTGGCCGCCAGGTTACCCAGAGCCGGTCATGCAGCCCAATTCTGGAATAATTTGAAAGATGGCGTCGATTGTATCGGTGAATTCCCGGGAAACAGGCAGGAAGACAGCGACCGTATCCTGGGATATATGAATTTAGAAGATGAAGAGATAGAATTTTGCCAGGGCGGCTACCTGGACGAGATTGATAGATTCGACTGTGATTTTTTCAACATTACCCCCCAGGAGGCCAGTCTAATCGATCCAAACCAGAGGCTGTTTTTACAAGCCGCCTGGCATGCACTGGAGGAAGCCGGCTATGGGGGCAACAATATAAAGGGAACAAGGACGGGGGTTTTTGTGGGGTACAGCGGTTGGCCGGCGTATTGGCAGATCATTTCCCAGGCCTTCCCGGCCTATGCTGCGTTATCCAGGCCCGGTAATTTATCGTCCATCATTGCCAGTCGGGTTTCCTATATCCTCGATTTAAAGGGCCCGGCGATGCTGGTGGATACGGCTTGCTCCTCTTCATTGGTGGCGGTCCACTTAGCCTGCAGGAGCATTAGAAATAGGGAGTGTGATCTGGCGATTGCCGGGGGAGTTAAGGTTAGCCTGATACAGATGTTTAGATCTAAGAATAGGGGTATTGGGATCGACTCTTCCGATTTTAGAACAAGGGCATTTGATGATCGGTCGGATGGAACGGGCTGGGGAGAAGGTGTGGCGGCGATATTGTTAAAACCGTTAAGCAAGGCCATCGGGGATGGTGACCATATTCATGCCGTGATCAAGGGGAGTGCCGTCAACCAGGATGGGAATTCCATCGGTATTACCGCCCCCAACAGCGAAGCCCAGGAGGATGTGATCGTAAGGGCATGGGAAGATGCCGGTATTGATCCCCAAACCATCGGTTATGTCGAGGCCCATGGTACCGGGACAAGGCTCGGTGACCCGATCGAAGTTGAGGCCATAAAGAGGGCATTTCGAAGATATACCGCCAGGAAGCAGTTTTGTGCCCTCGGCTCGGTTAAGACCAATATCGGCCACCTGGACGATGTGGCCGGTATTGCCGGTTTACTGAAAGCAATTCTCGCTTTAAAATATAGAAAGATCCCCCCCCAGCTTCATTTTAACAGGCCCAATAAAGAGATCCCCTTTGAGGAATCTGGCCTTTATGTCAATGATCGATTGATAGAGTGGGAGAACGAGGGCGGGGAGCGGAGATGCGGGGTGAGCTCTTTTGGCTTGAGCGGCACCAACTGCCACGTTGTTTTAGAGGAGTTTAATGGTCGGGACAATCGATATCGCCGCGATTCAAAACCCCGGCAAACAATCGAAATATTTACCATTTCCGCCAGGAATAAGGATACTCTCGGAGAACTGCTGCGGGCCTACCGGGAGTTTCTGGCCTATAAAGATGATGGGGAACTGGCAGATATTTGCTTTACCGCCAATACGGGCAGAGGCCATTATCGGTGGAGACTGGCTGTTATCGTCAGGGAGATGCACGAATTAAAACGTAAATTGGCCCTCTGGGGCCGCGGGTTGAATGGTATGGCCGGGGAGGGGATATTTTGGTCTGACCTACAGGAGGGACGGCAAGACTCCGGCGGTCGGGCAGTTGGAGTAAAGGAATTGTCCGGGAAAGTAGACGCTAAAATCCGCCAATACCTAACTTCTACCGGCAGGGAAGAGGCGTTTTTATCGGAGATTGCCGATTTGTATTGTAAGGGAGCCGATGTCGATTGGAACAGGTTATATGCGAACCGGCGGAGACACAGAGTGAGCCTTCCCCTTACTCCTTTTAGAGGGGCCAGATGCTGGCTGAAATTTGCCGATTCTGGTGGAAGTAACATGTCGAGACCTGCTGCCGAGGGGGCCGATGGGAATGGTCAGGAAGTCGTCTTGAAGGGAAGAGACGATGGGTCGGTCTATTCCCGGCAGGAGAAAATGATCGGGCAGGTGTGGTCGGAGATTACCGGCCATGGGGAAATCGATATTAACCGGAGTTTTTTTGACCTGGGCGGCGATTCTCTGATTGCCAATTTGATGTTACCGAAGTTGTCTAAAGCGTTGAATGTGGACATATCGTTATCGGAATTTTTTGGAATCCCCACCATCGGAGAACTCGCCCATTTCATTTCCCGGAAAGAAAGCATACAGGCGGCGTTTATACCTGTACAGGGTAAACGAGACTTTTATCCGGTTTCATCGGCACAAAAAAGGGTTTTTATCGGCACGGAGCTTTTTGGGAACGGCTGCATTTATAATCAGCCCAATGCGTTTGTCGTGGAAGGGCGGTTAGACGGGATTAAAGTGGCCAGGGGTTTCGAACGTTTAATCCGGCGGCACGAATCTTTGCGAACAGGCTTTGTGAGAAAAGATGGAGAGATCGTGCAGCGGGTTTATGATTATGTTGATTTTAATGTTTCTTATAGGGAAGAGGAAATGGGGGCGGAAGATATCGACGATGCGGTCGAAAAATTTATTCGCCCCTTTTCGTTGGCGGACCCCCCTCTATTACGGGTCGAATTGGTCAGGACAGCGGCTTCCAGGTATTTATTGTTGTATGATATTCATCATATTGTCGCCGACGGCAGGTCGTTGGATATCCTCATCAATGAGTTTAGCCGACTGTATTCCGGGGAGGAATTGCCGCCGTTGACTATACAGTATAGAGATTTCGCCGTCTGGCAAAACCAATTTCTTCAAAGCAGTGAAATAAAAAAACAGGAAGATTTTTGGCTCAATGAGTTTAATTCGGGGGAAGCGGCAGCCAAACTCCCCACAGATTTTGCCCGTCCAGCCGAACAGAGTTTTGGCGGCAGCTACTATCCATTCTCTATGGAGAAGGCACTCTGTCTGGATATTCACCGTCTGGCGGCCCGCACCAACACGACTCTATTTATGATTTTTGTAGCCGCTCTTAGTATATTGTTGGCAAAGTATACCGATTCGGAGAAAATAGTCGTGGGGGCACCGGTGCTGGGTCGCCGACTGGCCGATTTGGCCGATATAATCGGTATGTTTACCAACACCGTCGCCATCAAAAATCATCCTTATAGTCATTTTACCTTGAGACAGTATATTGAGGCAGTACGGCAAAAAGTCATCCTGGTGTTGGAAAACCAGGATTATCAATTTGAAATGCTCGTTGATAAACTGAATATTCCCCGGGATAGCGGCCGGCACCCCCTCTTTGATGTGTTTCTTG
The DNA here is from genome assembly GCA_965603365.1 of uncultured bacterium. Classification (GTDB taxonomy): domain Bacteria; phylum Acidobacteriota; class Aminicenantia; order UBA2199; family UBA2199; genus JAHELQ01. The sequence continues at coordinate 42,819 of CBFDCR010000002.1, read as the reverse complement.
CCCTGGAAAACCAACGGGCAGGACACGACTTCAGGTTTGCCGATGGTGTGACATTTAGCCGCTACGATTTTTTATTTAGATATGCCAGCTTTGATCTGCTGCTGCATGTGATCGAGGTTGAGAAAGATATTGAATGTGGTTTTTTGTATTCTACGGAGCTCTTTAGACAGGACACAATAGAGAAGATGGCGGGACATTTTATCAATCTTTTCAGGGAGATTACCAGGAATCCTGGAGGCCGGATTGGGGATTTAGATATTTTGAATATCTCGAGGGCAGGGGAGGCCGTGGAGCGGGATAACAAAAAAAGCTGGCAGGCAGATTTTAATTTTTAGTATAAGGTGACCAGGATGAAGGATAGTGTAGATTGTTTATTTATCGGCCATAATGAGATGTGGTTTGAAGAGTATGAGAAGATGGTGAGATTGATGGGGGTAAAATCGGAGGCTTACCGGGATCTCAATCTGAATTTTGTACAATATCAAAATAAAAAGTACACGGCACCGGAGATTTTTAATTTATTTTTATTTGGCCATGAGGCTTTAGATAATTCCATAGGACCGTTTCACCTGGGCAATCTATTTAGCCCGGCTATCGCCTATCTCGGCTCCTATTTATCCCGGCGGGGCATGACCTTTGATTATGTCAATTCATTTCAATACCAGAAGGAAGAATTGGCGGAGAAATTATCCAGGAACAATATCGGGTTGATTGCCATCATCACCACACTCTACGTTTCGGTTTTCCCGGTCTTAGAGATTGTCTCCTTTGTGAGAACGTATAATAAGACGGTTAAGATCGTCATTGGTGGCCCCTTTATTTCAACCCAGGTGAGGGCCGGTGAGGATGAGGCCTCCTTGCAATATTTTTTTAAGAAGGTTAATGCCGATTATTACGTCTACAGTGCCCAGGGAGAGACGGCGCTAAGTAAACTGATCACCGCTCTAAAAGACGGGCATTTCAACCCCGGGATCGACAACCTTTACTATTATGATGGCCATCGATATAAAAAAAACAGGATAACTGCGGAGAACAATCGGCTGGCCGAAAATATGGTAAATTGGCGTCTGTTGGCAGATCGACTCCATAAATTTGCTGCCGTCAGAACGTCAATTTCCTGCCCTTTTGCCTGTTCCTTCTGCGGTTTCCCGGAGCACGCCGGGGAGTTTCAGACCATTGATGTCGAACTCATTGAAAAGGAACTAAATGAAATCAATTCATTGGGGAGAGTCACCAGTTTGAATTTCATCGACGATACATTTAACATTCCCCGGAAGAGATTTCAAGAGATACTCAAAATGATGATTAAGAATAAGTACACCTTTAAATGGAATTCCCATTTTCGCTGTCAATATGCCGACCGGGAAACGGTGGAATTAATGAAGGAGAGCGGCTGTGAAGGGGTGTTCCTGGGTATAGAATCGGGCAATCAACAAATACTGCAGAATATGAATAAAGCGGCCTCCGTTGATGACTACCATAAGGGTATCGCACTGCTCAAGGAGTATGAAATCACCACCTATGCCTCCTTTATTATCGGGTTTCCCGGTGAAACGCCTAAAACAGTCGAAGATACCCTCTGTTTTATAAAGGACAATCCGCTTGATTTTTTTAGAACGCAGCTCTGGTACTGCGATAAGATTACTCCCATATGGCGGGAACGGGAGAAATACAATATCCAGGGGTCCCAGTTTAGCTGGTCCCATGCCACCTTTGATTCCAGGAGTGCCTGTGATGTGATCGATGATGTGTTTCTAAACATCGATCAACCCCTATGGGTGCCCCAGTACAATTTTGAATTTGCCGGGATTTTTAATTTATTGCACAGGGGATTAAGCCTTGAACAGGTTAAATGCTTTTTAGCCACCTTTAACCAGGGGATTCGCGATCGACTCATACATCCCCGGCAGCCGGAATGTGACGGCAATTTGGTTGACAGGTTTAAAGACCTATTGGGCAGTGATAATGCCCATGCGTTCCCGGCTGAAGTAAAAAATCCGCTGTATAAATATGAACCGGATTTTGAATTTTAATCCAGGTTATGGAGAGGGTAACGATGCAACATATTGATCAAGTCATGTTATTGTCCACCAGGGCATACCAGCAGAAGAAGGAGTATTGGCTGCAAAAATTGGCGGGATACTACACCGGTACATATTTATTCCCGGATGTTTCGGGAGTTGGTCATTATTTTGTGGTGGACAACCGGGTTGGGTATCAATTGGCAAAGGGAGTCAAAGAAAAGTTGTCGAAGTTTTGTAAAGACTCGGATATGCTGCTGTTTGTTTTTTTATTGACTGTTCTGAAGAGTTTAATATTTCGCTATACCGGTAACCATGACATCGTCGTTTGGGCACCCGTTTATGACCGGGATTTAAAGGAAGATGGCCTGAATCATGTGGTGGCCATCCGGGATATGGTTGAAGGCCGCCTGTCCTTTAAAGATTTATTGAAACAGGTCAGGAAAACCGTCATGGAGGCATTTGAAAATCAAGAGTATCCGATTGATAGGATCATAGAGTTACTCGATGGACGAAACGAGCGTCTTCGTTTTGAATTTGATGTCGTTATGGCATTAAAAGGATTTCAACATGCAGATGTCGTCCATACTTTTCACAATAACCTGGTATTCCTGTTCGAGCCCAACGGGGAGGGCATCGGGGTGGAAGTCATTTTTGATCCAGAGAAATATCGACCGGGTACCCTGGAAAATTTTATCAGGCACTATGAGTTAATATTGGAAACAGTCGTCGAGCATATTGATGTGAGCATCAAGGAGATCCCCCTTTTATTAAAAGAGGAGCAAGAGACACTTTTGCTTCTTAACCGGACTTCCGCCTGCTACCCGGCGGATAAGACAATTCCCGAATTATTTGAAAGCCGGGCAGAGAGGTCTCCCTACCACAGGGCCGTTGTATGTGAAGACCATAACCTGACTTATGGAGAATTAAATGGGGCGGCCAACCGACTGGCCCGGTTGCTCAGGGAAAAAGGGGTAACCGCGGAAACAATTGCGGCTGTCATGTTGGAACGATCTATCGAGATGGTTGTCGGCTTACTGGGGATTTTAAAGGCGGGGGGTGCGTATCTTCCTATTGATCCGGAATTCCCGGCCCAGAGGATTCGCTATATGATCCAGGACAGCCTGGCCGGTTATATTGTAACCCGGCCGGCACTGGCGACCTCTCTTCATTTCGATAATGAAGTGGTATTTGTGGATGACCGGCAGCAAGATTCTAATGATTCCGGCAACCTGGAGAGAGCGGCTTTTCCAGGTAGCCTGGCCTCTATCTTCTATACATCCGGCTCCACCGGTCGGCCAAAGGGAGTGATGGTGGCGCACCGCAATATCGTCAATCTCATCCATTGGTTCTCCCGGTATTATGATTTAAATAAAAACAGGAATGTACTGCTGCTCACCAATTATATTTTTGATGCCAGTGTGGATCAGATATTTGCCCCCCTATTAAACGGTGGGGTACTGTTTTGTGCAAAGAAGGAGACTATTCTCAATGGCAATGAGTTTTTAAAGTATGTGAGGGCGCATACCATAAATGTGATTAATGCCACCCCCTCCCTCTTGAAAGAGCTTTTAAGCGATGCAGGGAAGATACCGTCGCTCCATATCGTCATCATCGGCGGGGAAATGCTGGATGACAACCTCAAAGATAGCCTCCTGGCACAGGGATATGAACTGTACAATCATTACGGCCCCACGGAGACTACGGTAGATGCAGTGGTGAGCCGATGCTCCGAAGAGAAGAGGGTAACGATCGGGAAACCGATTGCCAACACCGGCGCATTCGTCCTGGGTGAAGCCGGTCAGATGCAGCCCATTGGCAGTGTGGGCGAATTGTGCATCGGCGGTGCCGGCCTGACGAGAGGCTATTTAAACAACCCCGAGCTAACCGTCCAGAAGTATACCGCCACTGCTGCCCTGGGGGGAAAGTCCCTATTTAAGACCGGGGATTTGGCCCGCTGGTCGGTTGAGGGGGAAATTGAGTATCTGGGGCGAAAAGATCGGCAGGTGAAGATTCGGGGCTTTCGCATTGAACTGGAGGAGATTGAAAGGCATTTATTGGAGATAGCCTTTGTTAAAGAGTCGGTAGTAACTGTCCGGGAGGATACAACCGGCGACAGGTATCTTTGCGCCTATATCGTCGGGGATAAGAAGGGGAACCATTTATCCGTCGATGACTTGAAATATCGGTTGTCACAGCGTTTGCCCGGTTATATGATACCCCCCGAGTTTATGGTGTTAGAAAAAATGCCGTTATTGCCGGGGGGGAAAATTGATCGAAAAGCCTTACCGCGGCCCCAGGAGAGAGAGGAAGAGGCTTTGTCGGGAATGCCGACTAATGATGTAGAACGAAAATTGGTGGAGATCTGGGCTGAAGTATTGGGAAAAGAGAGAGTTGGGGTGAATGATAATTTTTTTGATTTGGGCGGGCATTCGTTGAAAGCCACTCAACTGGTAGCCAGGATCTATAAAGAGTTCAATGTTGAACTTGAGCTGACAGAAGTATTTGTGTCGTCTACCATCAAAAAACTGGCCGCTATTATCGGCAAAGATCCGGCAGTTCGCCAATTTTCCTCCATTGAAGTCCAACCAAAAAAGGAATACTATCATCTTTCTTCAGCCCAGAAACGGTTGTATATTCTCCAGCAGATGGCTGCGCAGGGCGCCCACTACAATATGCCCCACCAGATACCATTCAGGACGGCGTTTAATAAAGAAAGGTTAGAATGGGCATTTAAAGAGCTTATTGTCCGCCATGAGAGTTTAAGAACTTCATTTGAGATTTTAGGTAATGGCCCGATCCAGAGGATTCACAGGCGTGTGGACTTCTCAATCGATTATTATGAGATAGGTAAAGATGAAGTCGAACAGGTTTTTAGAGAATTTACCCGTCCCTTTGATTTAAGCCGGGCCCCTCTGTTGAGGGTGGCCTTTGTCACTATGGCCGCGATGGATCACCTCTTGTTTTTAGATATGCACCACATCATAACGGATGGCACTTCCCAGGATATATTGAAGAGGGAGTTCTATGCGTTGTACCGGGGTGAAGAACTGCCGCCGTTGAGACTCCAGTACAAAGATTTTTCCGAATGGCAAAATAGTCAAAAACAGGAGGAAGCGTTAAAGAGACAGGAAGAGTACTGGTTAAGCGAATTTTCCGGTGAAATACCGGTGCTTAACTTGCCTACAGATTATGACAGGCCGTTAATCCAGAGCTTCGAAGGGGCTTATATAAACTTCGTATTGGCCGAACCGGAGATGCAGGCGTTGAAGGAGATCTCGAAGGAGGTTGATTTGACATTTTATATGTGCATTCTCACGGTGTTAAACGTGCTTCTGGCCAAATTAACCGGCCGGGAAGATATCGTTATCGGGACACCGGTGGCCAATCGAAGGCATGCCGACCTGGAAGGTATCATCGGCATGTTTGTCAATACGTTGGCGCTGCGCAATTTTCCCGCCGCCGACAAAACCCTGAGAGATTTTTTGATCGAGGTGAAAGAGAGGACACTGAAGACCTTTGAGAACCAGGAGTATCCATTCGAAAGTCTGGTTGACAACGTTTCGGACAACCGGGATGCCAGCCGTAATCCTGTTTTTGATGTCATGCTCAGCCTGGGCAATCACCCGGAATATACGGATGACTTTTTGGCCATTACGGACCCCAAATTGTCCCGGCATATAGAGTACACATCGAAGTTTGACCTGGATCTGGCCGTAATAAACTATAAGGAGAGATTTTTCTTTCACCTGGAATATTGTGCCCGCCTATTTAAACCGGAAACCATCGACAGGTTCATCGTTTATTTTAAGAGAATATTTTCCCTGCTTACTGTTCATATAGACCGGAAATTATCGGACATTGAGATCGTAGCGGGGAAGGAGAGGGAAGCAATATTGACATTATCTTCAGGCCCTCAGGCGTTAGACGGCGTTGAGAGAACGATCCAGCAAATGTTTGAAGAGAAGGCGGCGGCCAATCCCGAAACAGTCGCATTGGTGTTTGGGGATCAACGGTTGACCTACGGGGAGTTAAACAGGAAGGCCAACCGGTTGGCCCGGTGTTTGCGGCAGAGAGGAGTGGGCCCGGATGTAATCGTTGGCTTAATGGCAGAGAGATCTTTTGAGATGATTATCGGTGTGCTGGCCATATTGAAAGCGGGGGGAGCGTACTTGCCGGTAGATCTGGACTATCCGCAGGAGCGGATAGGGTATATGTTGAACGACAGCCAGGCCAAACTGCTGCTCAGCCATTATGAAGGAGAGCGATTGACGGTCCATATACCGCCAGGTATTGAAGTCATCGATATAAAGTTTTACGATGATCGGGTTGTGGGGGAGGATGGTGTCAATTTGGACCTGACTCATCGGGGGCGGGATCTTGTCTATGTGATCTATACCTCCGGTTCCACCGGTAAACCCAAAGGGGTAATGTTAGAGCACAGGAACGTGGCCAACCTGATCACCTTTGACCATCGCCATACAACCATAGACTGCCGGAAAATCCTTCAGTTTCATTCGATAGGTTTTGACGCATCGTTTCATGAGATATTTTGTGCATTGTTGGGGGGCGGCACTCTATATTTAATCGATAGAGACACCCAGGCAGATATTTTGGAACTGTTAATGGTAGTAGAAAAAAATGAGATCATGACACTATTTTTGCCCATGTCCTTTTTAAAAGTACTGTTCAGTGATCCCGCCTATATCCGGGCTATTCCCGGTTGTGTGGCCCATATTCAGACCGGGGGGGAGCAGGTGGTCATCAGTCCCCATTTCAGGGACTATTTAAGGAAAAATGGCGTCTATTTTCATAATCATTATGGGCCCTCTGAAACCCATGTAGTGACAGCCCTGACTATTCACCCTGAAGAGGAAAATATCGCCGAACTTCCCACCATCGGTAAACCCATTTTAAATACCCGGGTATATATAGTAGACAGGAGCGGTCATCCGCTGCCGGTAGGTGTAACCGGTGAGTTATGTATCGGCGGTGTTCAGGTGGGGAGAGGCTATGTGGGCAAAGGGGAACTGACGGAGGAGAAATTTATTTTGGACCCCTTTGGCCGGAAAGGCAGGTTATATAAATCGGGGGATCTTGCCAGGTGGCTGCCGGACGGCAATATAGAATTTTTAGGCAGGCTAGACAGCCAGGTCAAAATCAGGGGCTTCAGGGTGGAACCGGGTGAAATAGAGAGTCAACTGTTAAGCTGTGATACCATAAAAGAGGCAGTGGTGATACCCAGGGATGAGGGGGGTGATAAGTATCTGTGTGCCTACATTGTGGCCGAGGGGGAGATCAAATTTGCCTCTCTCCGGGAATATTTAAGTGCCGCCTTGCCCGGGTACATGATACCGTCGTATTTCGTCCCGGTAGAGAAGATTCCGGTAACGGTCAACGGGAAAGTCGATAAAGGGGCCCTGCCGTCTCCGCACGGCCTAAAGGGAGCGGGTTATCGAGCGCCGGTCGATCATGTGGAAGCCAGACTGCTGGAAATGTGGGCGGAGGTTTTGGGAATGGATATGGATGCCATCGGCACAGATTCCAATTTTTTCCAATTGGGCGGCCATTCATTGAGGGCCACCGTTTTAATAGCCAGGATCCATAAGGTATTTAATGTAAAAATTACCTTAGGCGAGATGTTCAGGCAGCCCACCATAAGCCATTTATCCGGTCTGGTGAGGGCGGCCAGAACTTTTTATTATCAACCGATTCAGCCGGCAGAACAGAAGGAATATTATGCCCTCTCCCCAGCCCAGAGGCGGTTGTATATCCTGTGGCAGATGGAGCCCCAAACCACGGCTTACAATATGCCGGAGGTGTTGGCCCTGAAAGGTGAGGTTGATCGAGGGCAGTTAGAGAGGATTTTCCGGGATTTAATACTTCGACATGAAAGCCTGAGAACATCGTTTCTGGAAATTGACGGTAAGCCTGTACAGAAGATACATCGGGCCGTGAATTTTGAAATAGAATACTATGATTCAGGGCCTTCTCAAAAGGCAAAAAAAATGATTGATCTTTTTATCCGGCCCTTTCATTTGGGCCGTCCACCCCTCATCAGGACCGGGGTGGCCGGGTTGGGGGAGGGTAAATCGATCCTGATGGTGGATCTGCACCATATCATTTCCGACGGTATCTCCAGGGCGGTGCTCATTGGTGAATTTATGGCCCGATATAATGATGAGCCGCTGCCGGGACTGCGTTTACGGTATATAGATTTCGTGGAATGGTACTATTCTCAGCAGGAACAGGGACTCCGTTTGCAGGAAAGCTACTGGTTGGAACAGTTTAAGGGAAAGCTGCCGCTGTTGAATCTGCCGGTCGATTACCGGCGGCCCTCTTCGCAGGATTTTAGCGGCAGACGGCTCTACTTTAGACTGGGTCAGGATGATACAGGCCGACTGAAGGCGTTGGCGGTTTCAGAGGGGGTATCCCTATTTATCTTGCTCCTAACGATTTATTACGTATTTCTTTACAGGGAGACCGGGCAGCAGGACATCATTGTGGGCACCTATACCGCGGGCCGACGGCATGATGATTTGAAAAATATAATCGGTATGTTCTTGAATACATTGGCCCTGCGCAACTTCCCGGCCCAAGAGAAGACCTTTAAGGGGTTTTTGGCTGAGGTGAACAGCCGGACATTGGCGGCCTTTGAAAACCAGGATTATCCCTTTGAAAAGTTGGTAGAACGGAAGATGGGGAATAAAGATTTGGGGCGAAATCCGCTTTTCGATGTGGTGTTTGCCTTGAACAATATCAACGAACCGGAAGTAGAAATTCCCGGCTTAAAGATCGCAGCCTTTGAATATGAATTCAGGATATCTAAATTTGACCTCCATTGGATCGCCCAGGAAGAAGGGGAAGAACTCCTGTTTACGGTTACGTACAAGACGAGCCTCTTTAAGCCGGAGACCCTCGAGTGGTTTATCAGGGACTTCAAGCGTATCACTGCCTCTATTTTAAACAAGCCGGATGTGAAGCTGGCTGAAATGGAATTTATCGATGGGGCCGAAAAGGATGAAATATTGACCCACCTGACGGAAGACCTGGAAGAGGACTAAAACCCGTAAAGGAGAAGTTTAAGAGATGTGCGGCATCTGTGGGATTATTGATCTAAAAGAGAAAAAAAGGGTCGATGCCTCTACCATTCAAAGGATGACCGAAAAGATCCGGCACCGGGGACCCGACGGCCGGAATTATTTTCTCGGCGAAAATATTGCCCTGGGTTTCACCAGGTTGAGTATCATCGACCTGGAGGGTGGAATGCAGCCGATATACAACGAGGATGATTCCCTCATCATGATTTGCAACGGAGAGATTTTTAATTATATAGAACTGCGGCAGGAGTTGGAGGGGAGGGGACATACATTCAAGACCGGAACCGATGTGGAGGTGATTATTCATCTTTACGAGGAGAAAGGGTTAGAATTCCTTAATCAACTGAACGGGCAATTTGCCTTTGCCATTTATGATTTTAGACAACACCGGCTCTTTTGCGCCCGCGATCACTTCGGTATTATCCCCTTTTTTTATACGACGATTGATGGGGTATTCGTTTTTGCCTCTGAAATCAAGGCAATATTGGAACATCCACAGGTCGAGATTGAATTGGATCTGGTGGGTTTGGATCAAATTTTTTCATTCCCCGCCTTGATTGGTTCCAGGACCATGTTTAAGAACATCCACGGCCTCGAAAATGGGCATTATTTGATGGCCCGGGATTCCGATCATATTAAAAGTGTTGAATATTGGGACCTGGTGTATCCTGAAATCGGCCATATCGCTTTCAGGGAAGACGAAAATTACTATATTGAAGGATTGGCCGAGTTGATCGGCCAATCGGTGCGGCTGCGGTTAAGGGCCGATGTGCCGGTGGGATTCTATATCAGCGGCGGCCTGGATTCATCGATTGTGGCCGCTAAGGTCAGGGAATTGACACCTCATATCAAAAGATATTCATTCTCTGTCGATTTTGAGGAAAAGGATAAATCCGAGGTCAGGTATCAGAGAATCATGGCCGATTTTATTCAATCCCACCATTTTGAAAAGTTGTTTTTGTTTGCCGATATCAGCCGGAGATTAAGAAGAGTCGTTTATCATGCCGAGTATCCGTTAAAGGAGACCTACAATACCGCTTCGCTGGCACTGTCTGAATCGGCCCGGGCCCGGAATATCAAGGTGGTACTGGTAGGGGAAGGGGCCGATGAGTGGTTTGCCGGTTACCCGGGCTATAAATTTGACCGCTTCAGACAGATGCGGAATCGATGCCTCTCCCAGGAGTCTCTAAGGGAACGCAAAATAAATGGGGAGATCTGGGGGGATGAAAATTTATATTTTGAAATCAACCAGGGTGAGATGCAAAAAATAAAGAAGGCCCTCTATTCGGATCATCTTAACGAGTTATATGGGGAATTCGACTGCCTGAAGCATGGCGTAGTGAATAAAGAGAGGCTGGCCAATAGGGATATCCTTCATAAACGGTCCTACCTGGATTATAAGCTGCGGCTGGTCAGCCACCTCATTGCCGACCATGGGGACCGCATGGCTTATGCCAATTCGGTAGAAGCGCGCTATCCTTTCCTGGATAAGAACCTGGTTGAATTTGCTGCCGGGATCCCGCCGGGGTTAAAATTAAAAGAGTATGAAGAGAAGTACATTTTAAAGAGAGTGGCCCGTGATATGATCCCGGCAGAGATTATAAGGAGGGAGAAATTTGCCTTCCATGCACCCGGTAGTCCTTATTTGCTTAAAAGAGATATCGAGTATATTCATGATTTATTATCCTTTGAAACCATCAAAAGACAGGGGTATTTTAATCCCCATACCGTTGAGAAGTTAAAAGAACAATATACCCACGAAAAATTCAGGTTGAATATTCCCTATGAAAGTGATTTGTTAATAATCGTCATTACCTTCGGGATATTTCTCGAAGAGTTTAAGATACCCCCTTTGAGTGAGTTTTCGATGCCATAAGGAGATTGATATGGAGAGCAATATACTTCAGAATGTACTCGGCGACAGTCTGAGCAGACATCGGGATCATGTGATCATTGAATACGGAGAGAAATTTATCACCTACGCTGAGTTTGATGAAAGGTCCAATTATATTGCCCACTGGCTTCTCCGGCGGGGGATGGGCAGGGAGAGGTTCATCGGTATCCTGGCGGTCGATAGAGTAGAATTTATAGGCGCCATGATCGGCATCTTAAAGGCGGGCTGTGCCTTTGTACCTTTAGATCCCACCAACCCGACGGATAGATTGGACAGGTTGATTGAGCTCATCTCCTTAGATTTTTTGTTTATAGACCGTGAATACCGGGGATATGCCGGGCATTGTTCGAAAGAGAATCGAAAGATCGATTTTGCTGCCCTTGATAATTTATTTAATAACAGGCAAAATCGGGATTGGCAGGGGAGGCCGAAGGTAGAGTATTCCCCGGAAGATAAAATATATGTGTATTTTACTTCCGGCACCACCGGTGAACCCAGGGCCATCATCGGCAAAAACAGGAGCTTATTGCATTACTGCCGCTGGGAGATCGATACCTTCCAGGTGAGCAAAGGCGTCCGGATGAGTCAATTTGCCACCACCTCCGATGCCTTTTTAAAGGAGATCTTTGTTAATTTTCTCTCGGGGGGAACCCTCTGTATCCCCCTGGATTTTAAACGTATCCTGACCCCTGAGGCGTTGAGAAATTGGGTGGAAAGGTCGAACATCAACATCATTCATTGTGTTCCCCATGTGTTCAGGATACTAAGCGGCGGTAAAATAGCGCCCTCCCGCTTTCCCCACCTCAAATATGTGGTCCTGTCGGGGGAAAAGATTTTTCCGTCAGACCTGAAATATTGGTATGAAATCCTGGATGAACGGATTCGGATTGTTAACCTGTACGGCACCACCGAGACAACGATACTTAACACCTGCTATTTTATACACAAAGAAGACGCCGACCGCAGCCGGGTCCCGGTGGGCACCCCCATCCGGGGCAACCGGGTGATCATCCTGGATGAAAGCATGAATATTTGCAGCCGAGGGGCTGCCGGGGAGATCTACATTCGCACACCCTACAGGACTTTTGGCTATTGTAATAATCCCGGGTTAACCGGGGAGAAGTTTATAAAGAATCCTTTTAATAAAGATCCCGATGATATCTTATTTAAAACCGGTGACTTCGGTAGATTCTTGCCCGACGGCAACATCGAGCTATTGGGGCGGGTGGACCGTCAGGTAAAAGTAAGGGGACACCGGATAGAGCCGGAAGAGATAGAACGGGAATTGGTCAAACATCCAATGGTAAGGGAAGCCGTTGTCACCAGGAGAGAGACGGCAAAAAACATTGAATTATTGTTCGCTTATGTAGTCGGCGACATACCGGGAGAATTTTCCCCGGACGTTTTGAAGGAATATTTATCGACCAGGCTGCCCGACTATATGGTACCGGCCTATATCATCAACATGGGAGAACTGCCCAGGAAGCCCAATAGAAAAATAGATTATGATTTGCTGCCCGACCCCTTTCAGGCAAAGCCCACGGATGCCCTGCCGCCGCGGGATGAAATGGAAGGTGGGCTCCTGGAGATCTGGGCCGACATTTTAGGCATGAAGAAGATAGGTGTCCGGGAAGATTTTTTTGAGATGGGGGGGAGTTCATTAAACGTCATGTCCCTGGCTTACAGGATTCATAGAGAATTTGATGTGAAGATGTCATTCGGTGAAATATTTGAAAACCCCACCATAGAAAGACAGGCGGAACGAATCAAGGCAAAGAGAAAGGAGATGTTCATCCGCATACAGGCGGTAGAAAAAAAGGAATTTTATCCCCTCTCTTCGGCTCAAAAGAGATTGTATATCCTGCAGGAATTTGAAGAGGGCAACATCCATTACAACGAAACGGCGGTATTTCTATTGTCGGGCGATCTTGATTTTGACAGGCTGGAGCAGGCGTTTGGGAAGTTGATTGAGAGACATGAAAGCTTTCGCACTTCTTTCTGGATGGTGGGGGAGGAACCGGTTCAGAGGATACATAACGCCGTTTTTTTTGAAATCGAATACTCCATGGGAGACACTATTCGCCAGCCAGGTGACGGTAACATTGGCAGAGATTTAATCAAAAACTTCATCCGCCCCTTTGATTTATCCCGGGCGCCGCTGTTGAGAGTGGGACTCGTCAACCTGGGTGAGGGTGAAGAGCTTTTGATGGTGGATATGCATCATATCATATCGGATGCCACCTCGATTTCGCTTCTGGCCAGGGAGTTTACGGCATTTTATCGGGGGGAAGAGTTAACGGAATTGAGGATTCAGTATAAAGACTACGGGGAGTGGCAAAATAGAGGGGAGACAAAAGTTTCAATAGAGGCCCAGCAAGAGTATTGGCTGACGGAGTTTGACGGTAGGCTCTCACCGCTGAACCTGCCGCTTGATTATCCAAGACCGGAAATCCAGGAGTTCGAGGGAGCCCAAATCAATTTTGAAATCGGCGCTGAAGAGGCGGCGGCGTTGAGAGAATTCAGCCTGGATGAAGGGGCCAGTCTATTTATGGTATTGCTGGCACTGGCCAATGTGTTACTATCTAAACTAACCGGCCAGGAAGAAGTAGTGGTGGGTACACCGATAGCGAACCGGAGTCATGCCGACCTGGAACCACTCATCGGTATGTTTGTAAACACCCTGGTACTCAGGAATTTCCCGGCAGGTGACCGGACATTTACAGATTTTGTGCGAGAGGTGAAGGCGAGGACCATGCGGGCCTTCGAGAACCAGGATTACCAGTTTGAAGATCTGGTCGAAAAGGTCGTTACCACCAGGGATGCCAGCCGGAATCCTTTATTCGATGTCATGTTTGTGTTTCAGAATGTTGACATGCAGCCGGGTGAAATACCCGGTTTGAAATTCACCCCTTACGATTTTGAAGATGGAATATCACGGTTTGATATTACTTTGCAGGGCTTTGAGTCTGAAGGGAAACTCTGTTTTATCCTGAAATACTGTACCGGCCTTTTTTTGAGGGAGACGATAGAGAGATTTATAAAATATTTTAAGAAGATCGTAACCTCCGTGATTGGGGACTTTGAGATCGAACTGGCGGCGGTAGACATGATACCGGAGGCTGAGAAACGGAGACTCTTAGCCGGCTGTTTAAATACCGGGGGCGACAGCCCGGCCGGCAGGGGGATTCATGAATTATTTGAAGACCAGGAGAAATGCAGGCCGGATTATGCGGCGCTGATGTTCCAGGGGAGCCAGTTGACATACAATGAGCTGAATAAGAGGGCCAACCAACTGGCAGTAAGGCTTAAAAGAGAGGGCACGGCGCCTGACAGCATCATCGGCATTAGAATCCCCGCCTCATTGGCGATGGCTATCGGACTGCTGGGAATAATGAAAGCCGGCGGCGCCTATTTGCCGCTGGCTCTCGACTGCCCCGACGTCAGGATTCGTTACATGCTTAGAGACTGCGGCGTAGAATTGGTTTTAACAGATTGTGAAAGAGAGGGATTGCCGCTGTCGTTTCCCCCTAACATCGAAGTCATGGATGTCACTGATAAAACTATCTATTTAGAAGATGGGATGAATTTGAAACAGCGGTTTGATGCGTCACGGCTTGCTTATGTGATCTATACCTCCGGTACAACGGGAAAACCAAAGGGGGTGGCGGTGGCGCACCGCAGTGCGGTCAATATGCTTTCATATAGAGTAGAAGAGTATCAATTGCAGCCGGGAGTAACGGCACTGCAGTTGTTTTCCTGCTCCTTTGACGGCTTTGTAACCGGTTTTTTTACGCCCCTCCTATCGGGGGCGAGGGTGATACTCCTGGGTGAAGAGGCGAGAAAAGATATACTGAAAATTAAAGAGGCCATCTGCAAAAACAGGGCCAGCCATTTTATCAGCGTCCCGGTATTGTATAGGGCCATTATCGAGAACCTGTCAAAAGCAGAGGCCGCTGCCCTGTCGGTGGTGACCCTGGCGGGGGATCGATTGCCGCCGGATATACTCTCGCTCGCCGCCAGCAAGGGTATAGACATCGAAATTGTCCATGAATATGGCGTCACCGAGGCCTCGGTATTGTCCACTCTATACCGGCACCAGGAGCGGGAGCGGCGGATCAAGATCGGTCGTCCCATATGGAATACGGGAATTTACATCATCGACAAATATCGGCGGCTGCAGCCGGTAGGGGTGCCGGGAGAGATGTGTGTCGGCGGCGTGGGGGTGGCTGGAGGATATATGAATAATTTGAGTCTGACTGGGGAGAGATTTATAGAAAATCCCTTTCGGCCAGGCGACAGATTGTATCGAACCGGCGACCTGGCTCGCTGGCTGCCGGGGGGAGAAATCGAATTTTTGGGGCGGATCGATGACCAGGTTAAAATAAGGGGATTCAGGATCGAACCGGCAGAGATAGAGAAGTTGCTGCTGGAAATAGGAGAGATCCGGCAGGCGGTGGTGGCGGCGAAACAATCCCCGGATGGAGAGAAATACCTCTGCGCCTATATCACTGCCTCTGAAAAGATGGAGGCTGCGATTTTGAAAGAGTTCCTAAAAAAACGTTTGCCCGGCTACATGATTCCCCGCTGCCTCGGCCAGATAGACAAAATTCCGTTGACGGTGAACGGAAAAGTCGACAGGCGAGCCTTACCGGACCTGGATATGCCGGCATCCACCGCCGAGTACACTGCTCCCACAGATGCGGTGGAAAAGAAGCTGGTGGACATCTGGTCGACGATATTAAAGATAGAGAGAGACCATATCGGCACCCTCGATAATTTCTATGAACTGGGGGGGCACTCTCTAAATGTGATCCAGGTGATAGCGAAGATCCACCGGATCTTTAATGTGAAAGTACCGGTGGCAGAGGTCTTCAAAATGCCTACCATTAGGGGGTTATCCCGATATATTAAGGGAACAGCGGAAGATAAGTACGAAGAGATCCGGCCGGCGGAGAAAAAAAGTTACTATGCCCTATCCTCTGCCCAGCGGCGGCTCTATTTCATCCAGCAAATAGAGACGAATAGTACGGCCTACAATTTGCCCCAGCTAATCACCCTAACAGAAAAGCCGGAGGTGGAGATGGTGCGGGAAACGATTGGCCGCTTAGTCGGTCGGCACGAAAGTTTGAGGACCTCCTTTCATATGATCCGGGAAGAACCTGTCCAGCGGATACATCAGGGGGTGGATTTTGAGATAGAATATTACGATTCCCGCTCCCCTGGCGATGGGCCCACCTGTTATATTCCCCAGGACATTACCCGGGGGTTCATCCGGCCTTTCGATTTATCCAGGGTACCGCTGTTCCGGGTGGGATTCTTAAGAACAGACGAAGATCGACTGGTGCTCATGATAGACATGCACCATATCATTACCGACGGCGTTTCCCATGGGATTTTGCTCCAGGGTTTTGAGGCGTTGTATAGGGGGCGTCAATTGCCGCCGTTGAAAATCCAGTATAAAGACTATTCGGAATGGCAGAACGCCGAACAGGGGAGGGGATGTCTCCAAAAACAGCAGGATTTCTGGTTGACGACATTTGGGGGAGATATACCGGTGCTGGATTTGCCCACCGATTATCCACGGCCAGAGGAGCAGAGCTTTGCCGGAGATGTGATCTATTTTGATCTGGGGGCCAGGCTGACAGAGAAGATCATGAGAAGGGTCCGGGAAACAGGAGTGACCCTGAGTATTTTTTTATTGGCCGCTTATGCCATCTTACTGTCAAAATATTCCGGCCAGGAGGACATCGTGGTGGGAATCCCCACCGCCGGCCGTCGTCATGAGGATTTGCAGAAGATCATCGGTATGTTCGTCAACATGCTGGCTATAAGAAGCTGCCCCGCTAAAGGCCGGCCATTTAAGACCTTCCTGGAGGAGGTCAAAAAAAGATCGATCGATGCCTATGAGAATCAGGATTACCAATATGATGATCTGGTCTTGAGGCTGGGGCTGCAGGGAGATCGAAACCGGAATCCGTTGTTCGATACGGTGTTTGTTTTACAAAACAGCGGGGAAAATAATGGGGGAGATCGCCCTCGCCTGACTTTTGCCCCCTCTGAATTGAATAACCAGAAATTTGATCTGATTTTTGAGGCCCTCGAGGGATTCGATAATATCGATATCGTGCTGTCCTATTCCACCGCCCTGTTTAAACGATCCACTGCCGAGGGCATCACAAAACATTATATCGATATTTTGAGCCAGGTGACAGGGGACATGGGCTTGAAGTTGGGGAAAATCGGTATTGCCCATGATTTCCTGACAGCCGCGGTTCCGATTTTTGCGGAGGAGCACAAGGATTTCCGATTTTAGTGAAGGAGAGCAATTAGATCGAGATGAAAAAGAGCGAAAAGATACTTCTGGCCTTACTGCCTTTTTGGACCCCTTTAATCCCCCCCCAGGGGATTGCCAGCCTTAAGAGTTATCTCCAGGGGCACGGTTACCGGGTGAAGGCGGTGGATGCCAATATTGAAGAGACATTCAAAGAGATATATGAGATGTATTTCGGTACGTTAAGATCATATATTCCCGAAGACAGACAGGGGAACTTTTTCAGGGTTGGTCATGAGCTGTTAAAAAACCATATGACGGCCCAGTTGCATTACACCGATAAGAATCAATATTTGAGGTTGATAGAACTGATGGTTTACCGGACATATTACACCCACCTGGATAAAGAGCGGATTTTAAAATTAACCGACATTATAGATCGTTTTTATGGCCGGCTTGAAAAGTATTTGATCGAGCTGCTGCACAAAGAGAGCCCCACTGTTCTCGGTTTATCCGCCACCGTCGGCACGCTGCCGGCCTCGCTGTTTGCCTTTAAACTGGCCAAAGAGAGGTATCCCCGGCTTATGACTGTACTGGGGGGATGTGTCTTTACCTGGGGGCTGCCGCAGTCTCCGGACTTTGAATTTTTTCTGCAAAAGACGCCCTACATTGATAAAATAATCATCGGCGAAGGCGAGATCTTGTTTCTAAAGTTACTCCAGGGCCAGTTACCGGCTTCCCAGAGGGTCTTTTCTTTGAAAGATATCGGTGGCGAAACAGTGAATCTCGAGTCCATCGATATCCCGGATATTTCGGATTTTGACATTCACCATTATCCCTACATCGCGGCCTTTGGCTCTGTCAGTTGTCCCTTTAAATGCAGCTTTTGTATTATCGCTACGTTTTACGGGAAATATAGACGGAAGGGGCTGGCCCAAATTGTGGGAGAGATGACAACATTGTATAAAAAATATGGCCCTCAACTGTTTTTTATGAACGATTCACTGTTGAATTGCAGCATTACGGCGCTGGCTAAAATGTTATTAAAATCCGATATTCCGTTCTATATGGACGGGTTTTTACGAGTCGATGATTCGATCGGCGATATGGACCAAACACTGCTGTGGAGACAGGGGGGATTGTATAGAGCCAGGATCGGCTTAGAGAGCGGTTCCCAGCATGTACTGGATTTAATGAAGAAAAAGATAACGGTTGAGCAGTCCAGGAAGGCCATCACCAGCCTTGCCCATGCGGGAATTAAAACCTCTGCCTACTTTGTGGTGGGATTTCCGGGGGAGACCGAAGAAGATTTTCAACAGACGCTGGATTTCATCGAGGAGTTGCGAAATTATTTCTGGCAGGTGGATGGTACGCCCTTTATGTATCACTATGCGGGTCAGGCCGATTCGGATCAATGGGCCAGTCGAAGGAGACTCTTGTATCCGGCGGAGTTTCGGGACATGTTGGTTATCCAATCCTGGATACTCGAAGGTGAGCCCGACCGGCGGGAGACCTTTGAGCGGATGAATCGTTTTGTTCAACACTGTAAGAGACTGGGTATTCCCAATCCATTTTCTTTACCCGAACATTATGAGGCGGATGCCCGCTGGAGGCGACTGCACGCCAATGCGGTTCCCCCTATGGTGGCGTTTAAGAGTGGGGCTTTAATCAACGAGTGCCGAAGTGTAAAGAAGTTGATGTTAGCCCGGAATACCCGGCAGGAGGATGGCGATTTTGTCTTTTAATACGCTTTCACAAAAAATAGATCTCCTGCTTTTTATATCAGGGAAAAATCGTTAACACGGAGGAAGTCATGGAATCTGGTGGTAGTGCGGGAAATGTCATCATTGCCGCCCGGCAGTCGGAGAAAGAGAGAGAGTTCTGGCTGAACAAATTGGCGGGAGAGTGGGTGAAGAGTCGTTTCCCGGTAGATCGTCTAGAAGCCGGTGCAAAATCCCCCCGGCTGGATAGGCTCGAGTTCGACATTTCGGGAGAATTATTCTCCAGGTTATCGTGGATCACCAATGAATCCGATGCCCGGCTGCATATGATCCTGGTGGCCCTGTTAAACGTGCTGCTTCTCCTGTATACGGGTAATGAAGATATAATAGTCGGCACACCCATTTATAAGCAAAATATGGAGGGCGATTTTATCAACACGGTCCTGCTTTTAAGAAATCAGTTGCAGACCGATATGACATTCAAGGAGCTGCTGCTCCGGGTGAGGGAGACCATTCAAGAGGCCGTTGAAAACCAGAACTATCCCTTCCAGGCTATTTTATACGATCTAAATTTACCTCCTGGGGATGAGGACAACCGCCTGTTCGATGTGGTCATTATGCTGCAAAATATCCATGAGAAGAGATATATTGACCATGTGCGCCCTAATTTTCTTTTTTCTTTTCAGCGGAGCGGCGATGGTGTTGAGGGGGTAGTAGAATACAACACGCTGTTGTACCGGAGAACAACGGTCGAGCGGATTATCCGCTATTTCTTGCATCTGGCCGGGCAGGTTCTCTTTGAAGTGGATATGAAACTGCGGGATGTGGATATGGTGCCGGAGGAGGAGAAGCGAAGAATCATGTGTGAATTTAGTGGCGAGACACTGGAAGGGGTGAAGGAGAAGACCGTCGATGAGTGGTTCGAAGAGCAGGCGGAGGCCTCCCCCGGCCGTGTGGCGGTCGTATATAAGGATAAACAGGTGACCTGCAGGGCGTTGAGGAAACGCTGCCGCCGGTTGGCCGGGTTCTTGAGGTCGGTGGGGGTCGGGCACGCCGTGATCGTAGGCATACTGACCGACCGGTCAATCGAGATGATTACGGCCATCATGGCGGTCTTGAAGGCCGGCGGCGCCTATCTGCCGATTTTACCCGCCTACCCCGGGGAGAGAATAAAATTGATGCTGGCGGATTGCCGGGCAGCGGTATTGTTGACCCAGGAGCAGCGGCTCAAGACCGGCCAAAGCGCCTGGCCGGGTCTGGCCGCTGAAAGGATCTTCCCCCTTGACGACGAGGGGATTTATGAAGATAAGAGGCACGACTGGCGGGGTATCGGGCAGCCCGGGAGTACAGCTTATGTGATCTATACTTCGGGGAGCAGCGGTGTACCCAAAGGGGTGATGGTCGAACATAGAAGCGTGACTAACCTGGTATGGGGATTAGGGGAAAGAATCTATAAACATTACGGTCATGGCCTGCGGGTCAGCCTGGTGACCCCTTATATTTTTGATGCCTCTGTAAAGCAGATATTTACCGCGCTGCTGTTGGGACACGGATTATATATTGTCCCGGAAGATGTGGCGGCTGATGGAGCGGCACTGCTGAAATTTTATGAGGGGTATCGGATTGACATTGCCGACGGCACACCGAGCCATCTTCGTCTGCTGCTGGCGAGTTTAAAGAGAGACCAACTGGGGTCGACGATCAAGCATTTTGTTATCGGCGGCGAGGTATTCCCTCCCCGGTTGGCAACAGAGATGTGGGAACGGTTTGCTGCCGCAGGAGTTAGGATAACCAATGTATATGGGCCCACCGAGTGCTGTGATGTGTCGACTTCTTACGATATCCGGCCGGGGGACCTGGAAGTCCATGACAGTATTCCCATTGGCAGGCCAATACCCAATATCTGTGTATATATAGTTAATGGTGATGGCAAATGGCTGCCCACCGGGGTGGTGGGAGAATTGTGGGTGGGCGGGATGGGGGTAGCCCGGGGATATTTGAACAACCCGGAATTGACCGCCGAGAAATTCATTTGCCAGCAAATCTCAACCCCCAAATCCTATATACTAAATCCTAAATCCCGGACCCTATACAGGACGGGCGATCTGGCCCGGTGGCTGCCGGACGGCAATATCGAATTTGTGGGCAGGAAGGATCAGCAGGTCAAGATCAGGGGGTTCCGGATTGAGCCGGCGGAGATAGAGAGCCAACTGTTGGGCGTAGAAACAATAAGCCGGGCAGTTGTCATAGATAAGGAAGATGGAGAGGGTGATAAATATTTATGTGCCTACTTCGTTTCTGCCCCTAAGGGACCGAGGGGAACACCGGAAATTCATAAACCCGATGCCTTTGAAAAAATTGAGAAAAAAGTCCGGGATTTCGACTTGAGGGATTTAAAAATAGATGATGGCCTCTGGGTATCAGGGCATCTGTATGATTTTGCCGCTAAAGATGGCGATGGATCGCTGCTCAAACATTTTGAGAAGGCGGTGGAGAGGCATGGGCATGAAGTCGGTGTAAAGAGGGAAAATCGGGCCTTGAGTTTTAGTGTTCTTGACCGGTATGCCGATCGATTGGCCGGGGTTATCGGGCAGAACTATGATGATCGGTACCGGTTAGACCGGCAGGAACGGCGTAGATACAGCCGGCAGTTGCTGCTGGATGGATGGGGGATTGAATCTCAAGAGAGGCTAAAGGAGACCACGGTTTTTGTGGCCGGGGCTGGGGGAATCGGCTCCCAGATCATCAAGCAGTTGGCACTGCTGGGTTTGGGGACGATTATAATCTGTGATCCCGACGAGGTGGAATTGTCCAATTTGAATCGCCAGGGCTTGCACGATATCTCAAGGATCGGGATGAACAAGGCAGTGTCGGCCAAAATGACGGTGGAACGGACGAATGCCCACGTGAAGGTGATCGTCCATCCTCGGCGGGTGACACGGGAGAATATAGATGAACTGGTGGGGGAGGCGGCCGTCATATTTGACTGCGTGGATGATCTGGAGACCAAGTTTGTCTTATCCGAATGTGCGGTTTCCCGTCAGATTCCCCATGTATTGTCGGCCATGATTGAGACTAACTCTTATGCGGCCATCCTCCATGCCCCCCATACGCCCTGTTTTCACTGTCTGCACGACCGCAGTAAGGTGGATGAAATTAATGAGATGAGGCGGTTGGTCGGGGATTACCATAAGAAACCATTTCCCGTTGCCGTGCCCGCCCTTTACGTAACAGCCGGTTTTGTTTGCAACGAGATATTAAAGGTCATCCTGGGGCTGGAAAACCCTGCTTATAATAAGTTTTTTTTGTTTAACCAGAAGGGGGCAAGCCGTATCGTAGAGACCGATGGCTACAGGCAGATGACCTATTCTTTCAATGACCATTTCAAGAGGATAAGTAAGGAGCAGGGATTTGACTGGGATGAGTGCTGGCGAGGCCGTTTCCTGGAAGAGTTGACGATCAGGAAAGATCCCGATTGCCCGCTGTGCAGCCAGCAAAGAGCGGCGCCAATGGAAAAAAGGAGACCATCGCCGCCCCCATACCCGGCAAATGTGAATGGGCAGACGGTGGTGTCATTGGTGGGGGATAGCCTGAACATGGTCGCTGCGGTGATGGGAGTATTAAAATCCGGGCGCATCTACGTTCCGCTGGATGCCGCCTGGCCGGAGGAGAAGTTGGTCGCCCTCCTGGATGAGATCGGTTCCAGGCTGGTCTTGACCGATAACCGTAACCTGAAGCTCGCAGTGGGAATCAGGGATCAAGTCAATAAGCGGATTCCGGTTGTTAATATCGATGAAGTCGTGGAAGATGGGGGGATGGCGACGGAAGAGTTTAATGTGCATGCCGATTTGGAGCAGACCGCCTGTATCCTGTATCGGTTAAATAGGAAGGGAGAGGCGGTGCCCCTGACCTCGGCAGGATTACAGGCATACCTGGCCGACAGGCTGCCGGAACATATGATTCCCGGCTATTTTGTCGAGATAGAGAAGATTCCCTTAACCGTCAACGGGAAAATTGACCGGCGGGCCTTGCCGGAACCGGCAGTGGCTGGATTGGCGGAAGGTGATGAGGTGCCGGAAGATCCGGTGGAGAAGAAATTGGTGAAAATCTGGTCGGAAGTCCTGGCTATTGAACAGGAGGTCATTGGGCGGAACGCCAACTTTTTCGAGTTGGGGGGACATTCGCTGCGGGCGACGACAATGGTAGCCAGGATTAATAGGGAACTGGATATTGATTTGCCCTTAGCGGAGGTATTTAGAGCGCCGACTATCAGGGGGTTGGCAGAATATATTCGGAAGGCGGCAAAAGATAAATTTATGACGATTGGGCCCGCCGAAAAAAAAGATTATTACATACTGTCTTCAGTCCAGAGCCGGTTGTACTTCTTGCAGCAAATCGACCTGAAGGGGGTGAGCTACAACATCCCCTTACCCATGATGCTGGAACAGGAAATAAACCGGCACAAGCTGGAAGGGACCTTCAAACAACTCATTAAGAGGCATGAAAACTTGAGGACCTCCTTTGATAGTATCGATGGCCGACCGGTGCAGAGGGTTCATGGGGAGGTAGACTTTGCGGTCGAGTATACGGATTTAACCGGTGCCCCGGGGGGATCGCCGCTCGAATCGGCTAAGGAGATGGTAAATCGTTTCGTAAGGGCCTTTGATCTGTCGAAGGCACCGCTGTTCCGGGTGGGATTGATAAAAGTGGCCCGCAGCAAATTTATCCTGGTGATCGACATCCACCATATCATATCCGATGGTGTTTCCCAGGGTATCATGTTCCAGGATGTCATGGCCCTCTATGGGGGGGAAACGCTGCCCCCTTTAAGGCTCCAGTATAAGGACTTTTCCGAATGGCAGCATACACCGATCTACCGGCAGAGGGTGCAGCGGCAGGAGGCGCTCTGGTTAGAACAATTTGACGACGGTGTCCCGTTATTAAATCTGCCCACCGATTTTCCCAGGCCAGCGGTCCAGGGTTTCGAAGGGGAGGCGCCGGGTTTTAAAATCGGGGTAGAAGAGACGGCTGCCCTGATCAAGATGGCGGCCGATGAGGAGATGACATTGTATATGGTTTTATTGGCCATATTTAATGTGTTTTTGTCTAAGATTTGTAATCAAACAGATATCGTTATCGGCACCCCCATTGCCGGACGGGTGCATGCCGACCTGGAGCCGATCATGGGCATGTTGGTGAACACCCTCCTGCTGAGAAATTTTCCCCACGGGGGCAAGACCTTTGTCGGGTTTTTAAGAGAGGTCAGGGAGAGAACATTGGCGGCCTTCGATAACCAGGATTACCTGTTTGAAGACCTGGTGGAAAAACTGATGACGGAACGGGATGCCAGCCGGAATCCCCTCTTTGATGTGATGCTGGTACTACAGAATATGGGGATTAATTCGGGCGATGAGACCGACCTGACCGAGGGGGGAGTCGAATACGAGAATAAGACCTCCAAATTTGACATGACTTTTATCGGTGTCGAAGGGGGCGGGCGGTTGGTTTTTAATGTGGAGTACAGCACCAGGCTTTTTAAGAGACATTCGATCCGGATGTTCATTACCTATTTTAAACGGATCGTCTCGCTGGTGATCGAAGATCCGGCGATCAGGTTGGGGGATATAGAGGTGGTGGACGAATCAGGGAAGGAGCGGATTTTAAAAGTTTCCCGGGGCAGGGAAGAGAGGCTGGGCACCGACGAGACGATACACGGCCTTTTTGAACGAAAGGCGGCCGAGAAGGGATCGGCCGCGGCCGTGGTGTTCAAGGGAGAAGTCCTCACTTATCGAGAGCTAAACGAAAGAGCCAACCGGCTTGCCCACAGGCTCGGGCATAGGGGCATCGGGCAGAATCGGGTGGTAGGGGTGATGGTAGAACGTTCGGCGGAGATGGTGATGGGTATCCTGGCAGTCTTAAAAGCGGGTGGTGTCATCTTACCGATAGATCCGGAGTACCCGGATAAGAGAAAAAAGTATATGCTGGCAGAGAGCGGAGCCTCGATATTGCTGGTCAACTGCGATGAAGAGGTGGTTCCCGGGGCGGTGGCGGTTGAGGCGGGTGTCCTGGACATCCGGGACCCCCAACTGCTTAGAGAAGCAGGGACAAATCCGGCACCTATAAATGTTGGCCGTGACCTGTTGTATATTATTTACACCTCGGGATCCACCGGGAAACCCAAAGGGGTGATGCTGGAACATCGCAATTTGGTGAACCTCTTGAAATATCAATTTACCGACACCGCCATCGATTTTTCGGTGGTATTGCAATTTGCCACCATATGTTTTGATGTTTCCTACCAGGAAATATTTTCCACGTTGCTGTGGGGGGGGAAACTGGTGTTGATCGATGCCGGTTCCCGGCGGGACATCCGGGCCTTATTCCAGGTGGTGGCCGGGAATAGGGTGCGCACCCTGTTTTTACCCACATCGTTCCTGAAATTCATCGGCAGTGAACAGGCCTATATCGACCTGATCCCTGGATGCGTCGCCCATATTGTAACCGCCGGGGAGCAGTTGGTGGTAACCGGGAGGCTGAAGAGGTATTTGTTGTCCCATGGTATCTACCTCCATAACCACTATGGCCCTTCGGAATCCCATGTGGTTACCGCCTTTACCATGGAGGCGGGGGATGAGATCGCCGATCTACCGCCCATTGGTTTTCCCGTTGTAAATACCGGGATATATATATTGGATGCCCAGGGTCGGCTGCAGGCCGAATGCCTGGCCGGGGAGTTATATATAGGCGGGAGTCAGGTGGGCCGGGGGTATTTGAATAACCCGGAATTGACAGGGGAGAGATTTTTATCTTCCATCGACTTTGATCGGCGAATATACCGGAGCGGTGATCTGGCCAGGCGCAGTGTCGGCGGCTGTATCGAGTTTTTAGGCAGGATCGATCACCAGGTTAAAATAAGGGGCTATCGGGTAGAATTGGGGGAGATAGAGTCCGAAATAATGGCCCTGGGCTCAGTCAAGGAGACGGTGGTGATGGACAGGGAAGATGAGAATGGCCAGCGGTATCTATGTGCCTACATTGTCGGGGAGGATGGCGGGGCGGCGGGAGAGATCAGGAATCTACTCTCTAAACGGCTGCCGGCCTATATGGTGCCGTCCTATTTTATCCGGGTGGACAGCATACCTCTCACGGCAAATGGAAAGGTAAATCGCAGGGCCTTACCGGAACCCGAATTTTCGGCCGCAAGCGGAGTAGTGGGCCCACGGGATAATATAGATGAATCACTGCTTAAAATATGGGCAGAGATTTTAGGGTTGGAGGAGAAAAGTATCGGCATCGATGGCGACTTTTTTGAATTGGGAGGACACTCGCTGCGGGTGACGACCCTGGTACTCAGGATAAACAGGGAAATGGGTTTGGACTTACCGATCGCAGAGGTCTTCCGGTCGCCCACCATCAGGGGGTTGGCCGAATATCTGAAGCGCACCGGCGAATATAGGTATATCTCCATACAGTCGGTGGAGAAAATGGAGTACTATAGCCTGTCTTCAGCCCAGAGGCGATTGTACCTGATGCAGCAAATGGCGCTGGAGAGTACGGGCTACAATTTGCCGATGGCGGTGGTACTGGAGGGGAAGCTTGAGAGGGATAGACTGGCGAAGGGTATGGGGGAGCTCATCTCCAGGCATGAGAGTTTGAGGACTTCATTTCGGATGATAGGGGGCCAGGCGGTGCAGGTGGTGCATGAAGAGGTGAATTTCCACCTGGACTATTTTGTGAGCGGTGAAAAAGAGGCAAGGGGGAAAATAGAGAGTTTGATCCGGCCATTTGCCCTGGATCGCCCCCCCCTCCTGAGGGTCGGGCTGGTCAGGGTGGAGGAAGAACGACATGTCCTGCTGATCGATATGCACCATATAATCTCCGACGGCGCTTCGATCGATATCCTGGTGAGGGAGTTGATGGCCATATATGTGGGTGAGAAACTGCCGGAACTGAGACTTCAATACAAAGATTACTCAAACTGGCAGCATGGCGAAGATCACGGTGAGGCACTCAAGCGGCAGGAAGAGTTCTGGCTTGAGCAGTTTAACGATGAGGTGCTGCAGTTGAACCTGCCCACCGATTACGAGAGACCGGCGGTTCAAAGTTTTGAAGGCGCCACTGCGGGCTTTGAACTGGGAGTAGAAGAGACTGCCGGGTTACGCAGGTTGGCCTTACAGGAGGACGCCACCATGTTTATGGTGCTGCTGGCCATTTACAATGTCCTGCTGTCGAAGTTGAGTCATCAGCAGGATATCGTTGTGGGTACCTCTATACTGGGTCGGCGTCATGCCGATCTGCAGCACATCATCGGTATGTTTGTCAATACCCTGGCCCTGCGGAATTATCCCTTGAGGGAGCAAAGCTTCAGGGTGTTTTTAAGAGATGTGAGGGATAGAACATTGGCTGCCTTCGAGAACCAGGATTACCTCTTTGAAACCCTGGTTCAGAGAGTGGGGAG
Organism: uncultured bacterium; assembly: GCA_965603365.1. GTDB lineage: Bacteria > Acidobacteriota > Aminicenantia > UBA2199 > UBA2199 > JAHELQ01. The sequence goes on along the minus strand of CBFDCR010000002.1, from coordinate 15,354 downwards.
CGGCAGTGATGTGAGCCGCAATCCGCTGTTTGATGCTGCCATTGCCTCCTGGGACATCGGCGCCGATACCGGTGAGATACCGGAGGTGGAGATTCCCGATCTAAAGTTGGTGCCCTTCGAGTATCAAAACCGGGCCTCAAAATTTGATTTAACCCTCTATGTTTCCGGTGAGGGTGAGAAGGCGGCCTTTATGTTTGAATATTGTACGAAACTCTTTAGCAGGGAGACCATCGGGAGATTTATCAAGTACTTCCGGGAAGTGGTGTCCGAAGTATTAAAAGATGAGAGTATCCGGCTGAAAGATATCCGTATCACCCACCACCTGGTGGCCACAGAGTCGAAAATCCTTAAAGAGGATGCGGGGGAGTTTGGATTTTAGCCCCTTTGCTGAAATGGAGCGCACCATGCAATACAGGAAATTTTCCGATGAGTTGGCGATCCTGTCGGATCAGTTCAGTCTTGAGCAAGAGTACTGGCTGAAACAGTTGGCGGGTGATCTCGTTAAGAGCGGCTTTCCCTATGATTTTAAAAAAACCGATGGAGATAAACCGGTGTTTGTTTCGCAGAGATTTGTCCTTCCAGGGGAGGTCTTTGCCGGATTGGAAAAACTGAGTAACCGCTCCTATGTCAGGCTGCATATGATATTGGTGACCGGTATCCTGGTATTGCTCTATAAATACACCGGCTGTGAAGATATCGTCCTGGGACTGCCCATTTACAAGCAGGAGCGGGAGGCCGAATTCATTAACACGGCCTTAGCCTTGAGAAACCCGATCTCCGGTGATATGACCTTTAAAGAGTTACTGCTGCAGGTCAAGCAGTCCATTGTCGAGGCGGATACCCATCAAAATTATCCCATCGAGATGCTGCTGCGGGATCTCAACATTCCCTCTTCGGACACCGATTTTCCCCTCTTTGACCTGGTTGTTTTGCTGGAAAACATCCATGATAAAAAGTATGTGCAGTATCTCAATCCCACCGTTATTTTTTCGTTTTTCCAGGGTGAATCCCAACTCGAAGGGGAGGTGGAATTCAACTCCCTATTGTACCGGGGAACCACGATCAAACGAATTGTGGCCCATTTGCGAAATTTGTTGGCAGCAGTACTGACCGATGTGGAGGTGAAGGCGGCGGATATCAATATCCTTTCGGCGCAGGAGCAGAGGCAGATATTGGCTGTTTTTAACGATACGGCGACGGCCTACCCCCAGGGTAAAACCATCCATCGGTTATTTGAAGAGCAGGCGCTAAAGACGCCGCATCGATTGGCCGTCGGTGCGGCAGTGGACCTGGAGGACATTTACGGCTTTTGGCAATCGGGGAGTGCCGATGCTTCATTGTTTGAAAAGATGGCCTCATGCTGTTTCCGGGCCAATCCCTACCTGTTTCGCTCCCCTTTACCCGGCTTTCACCATCCCCACCGCCTGGAGATACTCAAGACCCACCGTCACAACGGCCTCCTGGTCAACCGGGATATGGCAAAACTCACCGCCCTCTTTGATGGCAAGAGAAATAACAAAGCGATTTTTTCCGGCCTGCAGGCTCTCGATCCCCAACCCCTTCTCTTTCTCTATTCCACGAGAGACATCGATTTACTGGGATTGACCTTTGCCTTCAACAGCGAACCGGAGCGTTTATCGATTGAGACCTTTAGGGATTTTATGTTTACCGTCCAATCGCTGTTTCGTCACCATTTAATCCGGTTGGTTGGGGTAGATCGGGAAACCCTGCCGCTGGATATCCCGCTGGCTGGATATTTCGACAATGATGAAGAAGAACCGCCGCGGGTTGATTGGCACCCGGGGTTTTTTCATCATAAAGAGGCTGCCGGGGCCGATGTACTGCTGCTGGGGGATGGGCCGGGCGTGCCGACCACCGGGCTGCTCTACCTGGCGGCCTATTTAAGAAGAAATGGCCTTGCCGCCGCCTGTCAATTTTATGACCCGGCCACCGATTATCGATCTTTAAAGAAAAATCTCGATGAACTCTTAGAAAAAATTCGCCCGAAAATTGTGGCCGTCAGCCTGAAGTGGTTTCTCTATATTGCCCGGGTCCTGGATATTTGTAAAATCGTAAAAGCTTTTTCAGCCGAAATAAAAGTTGTGGCGGGCGGCAATACGGCTTCTTACTATTGGCAGCAGGTCATCCGCTTCGAGGCGGTTGACTTCGTGGTACGGGGTGACGGTGAGGTGCCGCTGCTTCATATCTGCCGGGAACAGGATGCAGCGGGCATCCCCAATATCGTTTATAAGCGGGGTGGAGATGTCATAGAGAATCCCCTCTCCTATGTCCAGGATGAAGAGAGCCTGGAAGACATTTATCTCTCTCACCTGGATGAGATCTTGCTGTCCGATTATGCCTCTATTTTGGGAACCTTCTATATCAACACCCATAAGGGCTGTGTGATGAACTGTCTCTATTGTGGGGGGTGTCGGCAGGCCCAGCAAGAGACCTTTGGCCGGACTGCGGTACGGCGGCGGGGAGTCGAGGCGGTCAGGAGAGATATCGAGGCGGCGAAAAAATATGCCTCCACCTTCCAGTTTGATCTTGATGTTCGCCCGGAAGATTTAGAGGATTACTGCCGGAAAATCTGGGCCGGTCTGGACCTGTCTGCCCATTTCTGCATCTTTTCCAGCCTGACTCTCCCTTCACCATCCCTCATAAAGCTTGTGTGTGAGACGTTTAAATACGTCTATTTCGACATCGATGTCACCACCCTTTCGCAGCGGCACCGGCAGCAGTTGTTTGCGTTGGGATTGGTTAAACCCCAACCGACAGACGCCCAGATCCTGGCTTTCCTGGACCGGTGTGAGAAATATGAAAACAGTGAAGTTCGCCTCAATCTAATTACCGGCCTGCCCTATTTTACCTCTGAAGACATAAAGCAGAGTGAAGAATTTTTATCCCTTGTCATGCACACCTGCCCCCGCTTCGGCGAGTTGCATTGGGCCAGGCTCCACGCCCAGCCCGGGGCCCCCATTCTCCAAGATCCCGGCAGGTATCGGATGCACGCCTATGCGGCCCGGTTCGAGGATTTTTTGAGCTGCAGTGAGAAGAATTTCAACCGGGAATCGGCTTACCCGGCGATGGAACATTTCAACTACCCCTACATCTATTTCCAGGATGACGGCCTGAATTCCGGGGTCAGCCAATTTTACCTGGAGAACAATTTAAAAGTCCGGCAGCACAGGGAGAGTAGGCGCTGGCAGGGCCAGCTATGCCGGGGGATCGGGTATGGGGAGTTAAATAGAAAGGCCGACCAACTGGCTGCCCTGCTGCGGGCAGAAGGCGTCAGGCCCAACGATATGGCGGCCATCATGCTGGAGCCGTCCTTAAACCTGGTGGTGGCCCTGCTGGGGGTATTAAAAGCCGGTGCCGCCTACCTGCCCATCGACCCGGGCTACCCGGAAATGAGGGTCCAGTATATGCTGCGGGACAGCGGCAGCCGACTGCTGATCACCACGGCCCAATTTGTAGATCGGCTCGACTTCGTTGGCGGCGTGGTGAATATGGATGACCGTCGTATATGGGAAGGTAAGAGTTCCGATATGGGGCAGGTGACCAATGATGGGGATATCGTATATGCCATCTATACTTCCGGCACTACCGGCAGGGCAAAAGGGGTATTGGTGCGCCATGAGAGCCTGGTGAATTATGTCGATTGGTTTTCCAGGGAGGTGGGGCTCGGCGGTGAAGACCGGGCGATTTTTACCTCCTCCTTTGCCTTTGACCTGGGATATACGGCCCTCTACCCCCCCATTTTAAGGGGCGGTGAATGTCACGTGCTGCCCAGGGATCTCTATCTGTCCCCCGAAAAAATATTGGTTTACATGAAAAACAGGCAAATTAGCTATATCAAGATGACGCCCTCCCTCTTTAAGACGCTGGTCAACAGCCCGGCTTTTGGGGGGCGAATGTGTCCCCGGTTCAGGCTGGCGGTCCTGGGGGGAGAGGCGATCGACGTCGGGGATATCGAGCAGGCCCATGGGGCATTTAAGGATCTGGTCGTCATGAACCACTACGGCCCCACCGAGGCCACCATCGGCTGCATCCGCTGTGTGGTCGATTTCAGCCGCTTTGAGGCCTATAAAGGGAAGCCGGTGATCGGGAAACCGATTGCCAATACCGCTGTCTACATCCTGGATCGAGAACTCCGGCTGCTGCCGGTGGGGGTGCCGGGGGAGTTATGTATCTCCGGCGTCTGCCTGGCCCGGGGCTATTTAAACCGGCCGGAATTTACGGCGGAAAAATTCATTACAGCCCCAGCCGCCGGCCGCCAGCCCCAACCCCCTAAATCCCAGACCCTATACAGGAGCGGCGATCTGGCCCGCCGGCTGCCGGATGGGAGTATCGAATTTTTGGGCCGGCGCGACCACCAGGTTAAGATACGGGGATACCGCATCGAGTTGGGGGAGATCGAAACCCAATTGTTGAATCATCCGGGGATCTCCGGCGCGGTGGTGGTTGACCGGCAGGACGGCGATGGAGCCAGGTTTTTATGTGCCTACCTGGTTCCCCGGCAGCAGGATGGCGCGGGGAGTGAAACAGGAGACGAGAGGAAGAAGGCGGGGGAAGCGGGGCATTATGATGGTCGATATCGACTGACCGAAGAGGAGAGGGCCAGGTATCATCGGCAGATGCTGCTCGCTGGCTGGGGTGTTGCTTCCCAGGAGAAGTTAAAGGGCACCACCGTGTTCGTGGCCGGGGCCGGGGGCGGTGCCTCCCCGACCATTACCCAGTTGGCACTGGCCGGGGTCGGCACCATCATCATTTGCGATTACGACCGGGTGGAACGGTCCAATTTGAATCGCCAGTTTCTCCACGATGAATCGAGAATCGGGATGAACAAGGCGGTGTCTGCCGCTATGACGGTTAGCCGCCTCAATCCCCATGTGAAGGCCGTGCCCATTGACCGGCGATTGACCCGGCAAAATGTATTTGAACTGGTGGGAAGGGCCTCGGTTATCTTCGATATGCTGGATGACCTGGAGGCTAAATTTATATTATCCGAATGCGCCGTGGCCAGGGAAATCCCCCAGGTGGTGTCCGCCATGATTGATTTGAATGCTTATGCGGCGATATTCCACGCCCCCAAGACACCGTGTTTCCACTGCCTGTTTGATGAAGAGAAGTACCGGAGTCTTACGGAGGGCATGCGCACGGCCGCGCTGGATTACCGCAAAAGGCCGCTGCACGTATTGGCCTCTTCACTCTTTGTGGGCACCGGGGCGGCGGTAATTGAGGCCATAAAGATCATCCTGGGCATTGAAAATCCCGCCTACAATAAATTCTTGCTGTTTAACCACCGGGCCTCCGGGAATATTGTGCATACCGATGGCTATCAAATGATGACCTATGCTTTCAGCGAACATTTCAGGAAGCTGTCTGGGGACCAGGGCTTTGATTGGGATCGGGGATTCCGGGGCAAGATCCTGGAGGAGTTGAGTATATCACCCGACCTCGCCTGCCCCCTCTGCGGCGATAGGGGGCGGGAGAGGTTGGCGGCCCTCAGGGAGAGAGTGGAAAACACAGCCATTGAAGGTCAGGGGGCAGAGGACCTGGAAGTTGCTGTTGAAGGGGATCAGGCGGCGGCGATTTTAAACAGCCAGGATGGTGACGAGAGCCTCGGTGCCTCGGCGCTGCGGCAGTATTTGTCGGGGACACTGCCGGATTATATGGTACCGGCATACTTTGTGCAGTTGGCGGAAATTCCCTTGACGGCCAATGGTAAGATAGACCGGGAAGCGTTGCCGGAACCCGGTACCGGCGGCAGCGGGCGGGCCTATGCGGCGCCCCGCAATGGGAGAGAGGCGGCGTTGGTGCGGATATGGTCCGGAATCCTGGATAGAGAGGCAGACAGCATCAGTATAGAGACCAGTTTTTTTGAACTGGGGGGGCACTCGTTAAAGGTGACTACCATGGCGGAACGGATCCAGCAGGCATTTGGGGTGACGCTGCCGCTGGCCGAAATATTTCGTTTGCCCAGGATCAGCGATTTGTCCGCCTACATCGCCGAGGCTGGAGGAGGGGATGTCCAGTCGATGGGGGACGACAATCTGGTGCTGTTAAAACAGGGAAGCGGCCCGGCCAACCTGTTTTTGTTTCACGCCGGTGACGGCGGGGTAGATGGATATATGGAACTGTGCCGCCGGTTGAGTCCTGGAATGAGTTGTTGGGGGATCAGATCCGATAAACTTAAGGATTATACCCCCGTAAATGTGACCATCGAAGAGGTCGCCGGGAAATATTGTAAAAAAATCAGGCAAGTCCAGCCTGTGGGGCCCTATCATCTAACCGGCTGGTCGTTGGGGGGCACCATTGCCTTTGAGGCGGCCCGTCAGTTGGAGGCGGTGAATGAGAAGGTCGGATGCTGTGCCCTCATAGATGCCCTGGCACCTCACCGGGACCTGGTCCGCCATAAAGAGGAATTTAACCTTGAATCCGAGTTCGATGTGATTAAGGCCTATTTCCCCGCCGATACCGTGAACCGGCAAGATGTCGTTCGGCTCGACCAGGTGTGGCCGACGGTTATCGAGCAGTTGGAGGCGGGGCATTTTGATATCGATATCTTAAAACGTGCCATTCCCCAGGATATTGCCGAAGCCATACCCGGTTTGGCCCGGCTGGGGCTGCGGCAGGTGATTGAATACCTGAACCTGATCCGTACCTACAACAGCGCCCGGAACGGTTACATCCCCCGGCAGCGAGTCGATGCCGGTGTGACCTTTTTTAGTGCCGCCGAATCGGTGGCGGTTGGTGCCGATGGCTGGAATGACTATTGTAAAACGCCGCTGAAAGAGTATAAAATTTCCGGCAACCATTTCTCCATCTTGAGGATGCCTGGAGTGACCGAACTGGCCCGGGGGCTCGACCAGGCCGTGAACCAGCGGGGATAAATAAAAATTTCATTTGAGGAGTATGACCCATGAATACAGCGCATAGAGCAGCGGTAAGGAAGTCGAAGTGGTGGCTTGTTTGGGCCCTGTTTTTCCCGGTATTATTGTCGATAGAGACGCCCGCCTCTTCCCTTACGCCGGATGAGCAGGCGCCTTTCCATAAGAGGAGCTATCGCATTACCCGCACCGCCGCGAAGATTGTGATCGATGGCGTACTGGAGGAGGAGGCCTGGCAGCAGGCACTCTCGATTTCCCTGGATTACGAGATATCCCCGGGGGAGAACACACCCCCGCCGGTGAAGACAGAGTGTTTACTGCTGTACGACAGGTCTAATATCTATATTGCCTTCCGGGCCGAAGACCCACAGCCGGCAAATATCAGGGCCCATTTTTCCGACCGCGACCAGATATGGCAGGACGATAAGGTGGGAGTCGTGCTGGATACATTTAACGACCAGAACAGGGGCTTTGCCTTTGTGGTGAATCCCCTGGGCATCCAGAGGGATTTGATCTACAGCAACGGCGGCAGCAATTTCGACGATTCGTGGGACGCCATATGGGAGTCTGCCGGCCGGATCACCGATTTCGGCTATGTGGTGGAGATGGCCATTCCCTTCAACTCCCTGCAATTCCAGCGAAGCGGGGGGGAACAGACCTGGGGGTTTGAACTGCTGCGGGGGTATCCCCGGGAGCAGCACTACTGGATGAAGTGTTACCCGGATGACCGGGATGAAGAATGTTTACTCTGTAAGTATCCCAGGTTGACCGGCCTGACGGGAATGAGGCCGGGTAAAAACATCGAACTGGGCCCCACCCTCACCGGCCTCAAGACCGATGTGCGGGACGATTTACAGGGGGGGGCATTAAAGAGGGCCAATTCTAATATAGAGGCCGGACTGTCGGGGCGCTGGGGGTTTACGAATAACCTGACATTGAGCGGGGCCGTCAACCCCGATTTCTCCCAGGTAGAGGCCGATGCCGCCCAACTGGACATCAATAAACAGTTTGCCCTGTATTACCCGGAGAAGCGCCCCTTTTTCCTGGAGGGCCTCGATTTTTTCCAGACCCCGCTGGAGGCTGTTTACACCAGGACGCTGGCCGATCCCGATTGGGGGATCAAATTGTCCGGCAAGGCGGCTGGGAATGCCGTGGGTGTCTTCGTGGTCCAGGATAAAATGACCAACCTGTTGTTTCCCGGGGCCGAAGAGTCGTATTCCGCCTCCCTGGCGCAAAGGTCGTACGCCGCTGTGCTGCGCTACCGGCGGGACATCGGCGCCTCCTCCACCCTGGGTATACTGGTTACGGATAGGGAGGGGCAGAGTTACCATAACAGGATTGCCGGGGTGGACGGTCTGTTCAGGATTTCCAGGTCCGATCAGATCGTTTTCCAGTTCCTGGGTTCCCATACGTCGTATCCCGCAGACATCCCGGACCGTTACGGCCAGAATGAACAGGACTTTTCGGGAACCGCCCTCTACTTAGCCTATAAGAGAAACAAGCGATCCTATTTCTGGGGGATAGAGTATGACGCCTACAGTCCGGGGTTCCGGGCCGATCTCGGCTTCATGCCCCAGGTGGATCTCCGGCACCTGGAAGCCTGGGGCGGGTATACCTACTGGGGCAAGAGGGGCAGCCTCTTCTCAAAGGCGGCGGTGATGGCCGATCTGTATCAAACCGAGGATTATCACCGCCGTTTGATAGAGAAAAAAGCCGGCATCGAAGTGGCCGTGAATGGCCCGCTGCTGTCGTTTTTGCTGTGGGAGTGGGAAGTAAAGGGGAAAGTATTCAACGGGGTCTCCTTTAACCAGTCCATTCACCACCTGACGTTTCAGATTAAACCCAGCGGCAGTTTTAATGTCAATATTTACGGGGTCTTTGGCGATGAAATCGACTATGCCCACACAAGGGCCGGCGAGGTCGTCTATGTGAGACCGGAAATCCTTCTTAATTTCGGCAGGCATCTCAACCTGGTGCTCTCCCATTCCATAGAACATCTAAACGTAGACGATGGCCGCCTGTTTAGCGCCAACCTGACACAACTGCGCCTGATTTATCATTTTAATGAGAGGGCGTTGATCAGGGGGATACTGCAGTACACCGATATAGAGAGGGATATGGCCCTGTACGGCTTTGAGGTTGATCCCCGATACCGGCGGTTGTTTAGCCAGTTTCTCTTTTCCTACAAAATAAATCCCAGGACGGTTCTGTTTTTAGGATACACGGACAACTCGTTTGGTTATATCGATATCCCTTTGACCCGGGCCAACCGGACTTTTTTTTTAAAGATCGGCTATGCCCTCTCCCTTTAGATAGACACACCCTTTACTTAATACTTAAATTTTCCTGGAGGTATCAACAATGGATAAAATTGCCTGGTTATTTCCCGGCCAGGGTTCCCAATACCTGGGCATGGGTAAAAAACTGTTTGAACGCTTCGCTGTTGTGCGGCCGATTTTTGAACAGGCCAGCGACATACTGGGTTTTGATCTAAAGAATTTATGTTTTAACGGCAGCCTGGAAGAGCTCACCCAAACGGCGAATACGCAGCCGGCTTTGTTAACGGTTAGCTTTGCCGCCTATAAAGTTTACATGCAGGATATCGGGGTTGAACCGCTGTACTGCGCCGGACACAGCCTGGGTGAAATTTCCGCCTTGACCTGTTCGGGGGTACTGGATTTTGAGGATGCCCTGCTGCTGGCCCGGAAACGGGGGGAGTGGATGCAGGAGGTTGCCGCCTCTAATCCCGGCGCCATGGCCGCCATTTATGGGGTCGATCAGGATGAGATAGCCGAAGAGTGTCGAAACATTTCAGCCGAAGACAATTTGGTGGTGGTATCCAACATCAATGCCCCCAACCAGGTTGTGATCTCCGGTCATGTCAAAGCGGTTCGCCAGTTGGCCGAAAGGTTTGAAAAATCGGGGGTCAAGGTGGTGGCCATCAATGTCAATGTGCCGTTTCACAGCCCCCTCATGGCTGCGGCTGCCGCCGGGTTCGGGGAGGAATTAAAAAAGTACACCTACCATGAGTTCACATATCCCGTCATAGCCAACGTGACGGCCCAGCCCTACAGCGGTAGGGACAGTATTGTTGAAAATCTATCCCGGCAGATTGTCCAGCCCGTAAGATGGCATGAATCCATGACGTACCTGGTAAGCCGGGGGATTACGGTGGCCATCGAGTTGGGGCCCAAACATGTGTTGAGGAATTTAATGAGGAGTATCGCGCCGGCCGTGGCTTCCTTCTCCTTTGACGTGGATGATGATGAAGAGGAGATCAGGAATAGATTCTCCCCCAAAGGCACGCCGCCCCAGGCGGTGGACAGGCCCGGTCTTCGCCTGGTAACCAGGTGTGTCGCCATCAGTGTCTGTACCCGGAACCGGAATTGGGATGAAGATGAATACCAGGCGGGTTTTGTTAAACCTTATAGGGAGATTCTAAAAATGCTGGATGAACTGGAAAAGGCGGATAAGGAGCCCACCCTGGAGCAGATGAAGGACGCCCTGGAAATGCTGCGCTCCGGTTTTGTGACCAAACGGACACCCCTGCCGGAACAGATTGAGAGGTTCAACCAGGTCTTTGACGAGAGCGGGACACGGCAGCTCTTCCCGGATTTTAGAATGCCCGGTGAATAGACGATTTGCCATAAGGAGGTATCATGAAAAGAAATCTCATGTTTCAACTAAAGGTGGTGATAAGTTTTGCGGTTATGTTTTGGGCTGTTTTTCCCCCGGTTCTGGCAGACAGCCCGGATGTCTCATTTGCCGAGATCGAAAAGAGGGTCGGCGATTTGTACCGGGGAGAGAGAATACCCGGTTTCAGCCTGGTGGTCGTGAAAGGCGACCGGCACTATGCCAAAGGCTTCGGTTATGCGGATTTGCAAAAAAAAATCCCGGTCACCCCCGGGACCTTGTTTGAATTGGGCTCCTGCAGTAAAGCCTTTACCGCCCTGGCGGCTGTCCGGCTTGAGAAAGAGGGGCTGATCCGACTGGATGATCCGGTATCCAAATATTTACCGTGGTTTTTTGTAAAATATAGAGGTAAAAAACAGCCAATTACCGTCCGGCAACTGCTCCATCATACCAGCGGCATACCCTGGACCACCCTTTCCGATATACCCAGGAGCCGGGATGAAGACGCCCTGGAACAGACGGTGAGGAACATCGTGGGCATCGAGTTGGTGAGTCTTCCGGGCCAGCAATACGGCTATGCCACCATCAATTATGACGTGGTGGGCTTGATCATCCAGGAGGTAAGCGGTCTGGCCTTTGGCCGCTATATGGAGAAGGCCGTTTTTGAGCCCCTGGGTTTGGACAGCACCAGCGTGGGCAAGAAAAAAGAGGGCCTGGTGATGGCTGGCGGCTACAAGATCGGCTTTGGCGCACCCCGGCGCTATGACGCCCCGGTTTACCGGGGCAATGAGCCGGCCGGTTATGTGATTTCCAATGGACGCGATATAGCTGACTGGTTACAATGGCAGTTGGGATTAAAGGCGGGCGATTTTAATGAGTTGATCAGGAAAACCCAGCGGCGGGATACGACCGTACCCCCGGACAGGAACAGCCTGAGATCCTATGCCATGGGCTGGGAGGTCTCCCTGAACGGGGACGGTGAAATCGTTCACGGCGGCTGGAATCCCAACTTTACCGCCTATGTGGGTTTAAGGCCGGAGGCGAAGATCGGTGTGGCCGTGCTGGCGAATTCCAACAGCAACTACTCCTACTTTTTGGGTGACTATGTCATGAAATTGGTGGCCGGGGAGAAAAACTTGCCCACCTACCATTCGGCCACTACGTTTGACAAAAACAGTTCCATCATTTCACTCTTTTTATGTATTTATATTTTAGGCGTGCTGGCCTTCTGGGTCGCGATTGCCGTTGATGTGATTAAGGGAAGGCGGGGATTTGAACCCCTGACCCTGCGGAAGCTGGGAAAATTGGCCGGCACGGTTTTAATATTGATCCCCTTCCTGCTGGGTATCTATCTTATTCCCTGGGCCCTGGCCAACTTTTCATGGGAGTCGGCGATTGTCTGGACACCGGTTAGTTTCCTGGTGGTGACGGTCTTGCTGCTGGCAGCCATCGGGGTGAGTGTCCCGGGGTACCTGTTTTCCGCCCTTTTCCCTCATAAGAATAAGTATAAAAGATCACTGCCGCTGCTCCTCGTCTTTAGTCTACTCTCCGGGGGCGCCAATGTCGTCATCATTTTTTTGATTGCCGGTTCCATCTACCGCGGCTTTAATTTCGTCTACCTTCTCTACTATTTTGGCCTGGCATTTTTCATATACATCCTGGGCCGCAAAGTGATAGAGACCCGGCTTATCAGGATCACCCTCGATATTATTTACGACTTGAGGATGAAATTAATCGAAAAGATTTTTTATACCTCCTTCCAGAGTTTTGAAAAAATCGATAGGGGGAGGGTCTATGCCACCCTCAATGACGACACCGCCCAGATAGGCAATTCCGCCAATACGATTGTGCAGTTGGTCACCAGTATCATCACCGTTGTCGGGGCCTTTATATACCTGGCGGTGATCGCCTTCTGGGCCACCGCCGTCACGGTGCTGGTCATTGCTGCGGTGGCCACCCTCTACTATATTGTCAGTAAAAAGGCACGGGTATTTTTTGAGAAGGCACGGGATACCCGCAATGTCTATATGGGGCTGCTGAATGGCCTGATCGATGGCTTTAAAGAGTTGAGCCTCCGCTTTAACAGGAAGAGGGAATACAGGGTAGATATTGAGCGGAGCTGTGATGAGTTTCGCAGTAAAATGGGGGCCGCCCTGATCAGGTTTCTCAATGCCTTCCTGGTGGGCGAGTCCCTGCTTATCATCGTCCTGACCGCGGTGGCCTTTGCGGTTCCCCAGATATTCCCCCAGGTCAGCCGCTTTACCATAATGAGTTTTATCATGGTCCTGCTCTACTTGATCGGGCCCATCAATGCCATCCTGAATGCCATCCCCCAGGTCATGCAGTTGAAGGTGTCTTGGAACCGGGTGCAGCAGTTTTTAAGGGATATCCCGGCCAATATTGATCCCCAAAAGCTAGGCCGTCCGGGGGTACAGGTAGAGAAGGTGGTGCAAAATATCGATGCAAAGGAACTGTTTTTCCAATACCAGGGGGAGAATGAAGATGAGAAGTTTACCGTAGGCCCCCTCGACTTTGAAGTGAATAAGGGGGAGATTATTTTTGTTATTGGCGGGAACGGCAGCGGTAAGACCACCTTGGCCAAACTCTTAACCGGCTTATATATACCGGATAGAGGCATCATTAAGATTGACGGCCGACAGATCGACAACTACCGGTTGGGCGAGTATTTTTCCACTGTGTTTAGTGACTATTACTTATTCGCTAAATTGTATGATGTGGATCTGGGTCACAACGGCACCAGTGTCCGGAAATATCTAGAGATGCTGCACCTTGACGGCAAGGTTGAGGTGCAGGACCACTCTTTCAGTACCATCAATCTGTCCGGAGGCCAGCGCAAGCGGCTGGCCCTTCTCCAGTGTTACCTGGAGGATTCGCCCATATATCTCTTCGACGAATTGGCGGCCGACCAGGACCCCGGCTTTCGCAAGTTTTTCTACCGGGAGCTGCTGCAAAAGATGAAGGAGAGGGGAAAAATTGTGATCGCCATCACCCACGACGACCACTATTTCGATGTGGCCGATAAAATCATCAAGCTGGACATGGGAAAGATCGACTATGTCGATACCAAACCCCTCACACCACCCACCAGGACATAACCCCCCCGGCCCAAACATCCCGAAAAAAGAAAAAAAAGGGCGGGGACCCTAATGTTGCCCAATCTAAAAGGGTGCTAACCTCCGTGTGAAAACCCCATATGGACGGGATTTTGACCTGTTCGGACGCAATTTGGACCCCTTCGGACGTGGTTTTGAGGCGTCCCTTTATGAAGTTATCTATATCGTACTTGCGCTTTTATGAAAATGTAGAATTTTGATATCAGATTTTTTAGCTCTTTGGTTTTTTAAGTGCAACGGGATTTTTTCTGACAATTTCGGGGGTTTTACCCCGTGAATGGGGGAAAAACCCCGTGAGAATGACTGCCGGGGGTAGGATGGGATATCGCAAAGCCGGGTGTCAAATGCCTGTGGTGGCGATCAGGTTTTGGAGGAGGTCGGTGTTGTTTGTCAGCAGGATATCGCCGGGGGAGGTTCCGGCCGGGTATTTGTACCAGGTGCGGGTGGAGGGTATGGATTTTTCCGTAGACGATATGGCCAGCCGTTTCAGGTCTTTGCGTACCCTTTTTTTACCCTTCATGTGACCTCCAGACAGACATCATAGCATAAAGATTACATAAAATAAAGGTTTCTTTCTATTTAAAATTATATCTGCTTGAAATCTCCGAAACCCTTGATATCACTGTGCGCCTGGCAGGACTCGAAGCCCAACACCAGATATTTATGAATTCCTATAGTTTTTAAAAGCTCAAGTTCGTTTTGATTTTTTAAAGGCCCTAAAAAAATTCAATGTTAATGGCGGTAAGTTTGCTTTTGATATCATCTCTTGAACAAACTGTCTAAAATATGGCCAAACGATCACATCTAATTGAAATTGGAAAAAATCATTAAAAATTTCATCATTTAACTTCTGTGTATTTTTGAAAATTACTTTATAGCGTGCTGATACTGTAATTCCATCTTTTTTCTTTCCCTTCTGTCTCCCCATCAATACGAATTTATAGTATACAGCAAAAGATTCTTTCATATCTTCTAAAGTCTTATAAGAAGATTCTGATTCAATGGTAATCACTGCTGGAGGATTAAATTTTTCTGTCTTTTTTAAATTCGATTCGATTAATTCAATGGCTATTAATTCCAAATCTTTTAAGAAACCTGTGAGTTTACCCATTCGTCTTAAATCTTCATTATTGGCATCTCTTCTTTTTAGTTTCTCTTCACTCATTGTAATTTTTCCTCATATTTCCAATTCTTTTCTCCATAAGGTTCATAAAGGTTTTGGTCAAAATCATACTGCCATTCAACGTTTGTTTGTATTTGCGGTATAGATTTAAGCCATTCGATTTCCGATTTAACTATTTTGATGTCTTCTATTCTTTCATCAATTAGATTCTTAACCTCACACAACTGATTTCTTTCAGAAAGAAGATAATTTATATACTGATTTAGACTACTATTATTTTTTTTAGCTGCATTTGTTAATTTCCGGTGAAGAGATCTCGGCAATCTTAAAACAAATTTGCCACTATACTCCTCTATTTCAGGTTCAGGTATTTTTATATTCATTTCAATTGCTGTCTCAAGCCACAATTCCTTTGCCTCTTTTATATTTTTTAAGGCTTCCTCTTCCGTTTCGCCTTGTGACATACAACCTTCTAATTCTTCTACTTTAATAAAAAAACCACCATAAGGATCAGGAATTATAATTGTTTTATAGGGTAATTTCATGTAATATTCAATATTTTTTTTAATTT
>CBFDCR010000001.1:0-182164 GCA_965603365.1 uncultured bacterium | reverse complement strand
AAAACTGTCGGGGAATTTAAACAACTTTTTGTCTCTTTTATTATAACCTATGCAATCGACGAGTAAATTTTAGTCATCCACGAGTCAATTTTACTCGTCCACGAGTGATTTTTATTCATCGACGGGTAAATGTTGTCCGTTACCGGACAGATTTTATCCACTGCCAGACAATTGTCATCCATCACCAGACAAATTTTATCCAACAGACCTCAGAGAAATTTTATCTGACACCAGAGAAATATTGTCTGACGTCGGAGAAATTTTGTCCGGCATCAGAGAAATTTTGTCAGTCGATGAATAAAAATTACTCGATATCGAGTACCATTCGTTCATTTAGCAGGCCAACTCTTTGCCTGTCCCAAAGCTTCTCCCGAAAAATAGTATTTATTGGATTTCTTTTCGGATCGTTTCCAGAACTTTCTCAAGGGTTCGCGTATAAGAGGGTATTACGTTGTCTCCGACGTGTAAATGGTGTGGGAATGTTTCGACCTCCCAATCCGGCGCGTTATCCCATCTCTTTATCATAGTATTATGTTTGTCCTGCCAGTGATATGAATATTTTCTTTTTTCCCCGGAAATGACCGTTTCCCTGACACATAGAACAGAACCATCTTTAAGAAAAAGTTGCATCCGGAGTTTGATATTATCCCCTGATGCTTCATATTTCTGGATGACTCTATCTTTTATTATGTCCTTAAACTCTTCAAGCAGCGTCCACATCATTTTTAAGTTCTATATATTTTTTGGTCCACCATTCCAGGGATTTGCTGGCGAATTCCCAATCCTCGAGATCCTCCTCCACACCAAAGTCTTCATGACCTTTCCGGGAGTGGGCCTTTGTCTCCACCTCTTCAAAGTCCTGTTTGTATTTATTTTTGAAGAAGTCGATCTCCCCCTGGTATTGGTCGATTTTGGCCAACACAAATAGCAAAACCGCATCCTTTGAAAAGTCTAAGATTTCACTGGCATTCATCTTTCTGTGGACCTCCTTTACAATAATATTATCAATAGTCTGAATTGTCAAGACACATCGTTGGCCAGGGCTATTTTGGGATGATATTTTTGACTGTCCCCTTTCCTGTAACCATAAAACCTGGGTTTTGGGGGTTCTGGCTTTATTTTTGGGGTAACTTCTGTGCGATGACCACTTGAATCTTCGGCAGCGATCCTCTAAAATCTTTTTATGGAACCGATGAAACAGTGGTTAAAAGGAAGGATCAAAAATGCCGCGGCGGTGCGCAAGATCCGGGGAGAGGCGTCGGTAAGGGACTTTTACCGGGTGTTGCTGCCGGAAGGCAGCCTGGTGGCCATGGTCTATCCCCGGGCCAATCCCGAAGAGATCGGGAGGATCGTAAAATTGACGGAGGTCTACCGCCGTCACCACATCAACGTACCGGAAATCAAGGAGGTGATCGACGACCGGGTCATCCTCCAGCAAGACCTGGGGGACCTGTCGCTGCAGCGGGTCTTTGGGCAAATCGGCAGGGCGGGGAAAAAGGAGATATTGACCGACATCGCCGACATCTTAATCCGCCTAAAAAACATCCCCACCCACCATACCGCGGCGGTGCTGGATCACGGCCGCCTGAAAAGGGAGATGGTTTTTTTTATAGAGCACTTTGCCGGGAATTTTTTGGGCCATGCCCCGGGCTTAAACATCGACAAACTGCGGGAAGATCTCCACCTGATGGTGGATCACATCAAAGATATTCATTACTTTGCCCACCGGGACTTTCACTCCCGCAACATGGGCCTGTGCGGCCGGCGCCTCACCTTGATCGACTTCCAGGACTCCCTGAAGGCCCCACCCTACTACGACACCGTCTCCTTTGCCTTCGATGCCTACCTGGATCTGGGTTCCCTCCGTCCCTTTTTCCTCGACATCTTACAAAAAAAGGGCTTACGTATCGATCCCCATCAATTTTACCTCAGCGCGCTGCAGCGCAACATCAAGGCTTTAGGCACCTTCGGCTTCCAGGTCACGGCCCGAAAACATCTCAGCTACAAAAAATACATCCCCCGCACCCTCCGCCACCTCCGCTCAAACCCCCTCCTCCCCACCTTCCTGGACAAAGACCTCTTCACCCCCCCACCAACCCTTTAACCCCCCCTCCTCTGCACGCGGCGCCCCTGTCCGCCTCTTAAAGGTGAAGTCGAGATGCTGCCCTTTTTATGACAATGCCGTTGGGAACCGTTTGCTAATGGTTGGCAACAATTTTTTAGGCATTGGCAATCACGCCTTTGTAGGTGGGTACCGTTTTTTAGCACCCGGGAACGATTTCTTAGGTGTTGGGGAAGATTTTTTGTAGGGGACGCAGATTCTCCCGTCCCCTACAAGAATCTTTGAAGACTAACTTAAGATAGATTTGTGGTCAGGCCAAATTGTGTGCCAAAATTCAAATACTTTCCGGGGAATAGTGTCTCTGCTTTTTTTTTATCTCAGGTGATTAACAGGGGGATTCCGTGAACTTCACGGCACAGGGGTTTTCACAGGTTTCACAAGTACAATTGGTTTCAATAGAAAATTAGTTGAGGAGTTTGTAGAGGCGGTTGAGGATCGTTTTGTTGCGGGGGGTCAGCTTTTGGCCTAAGTGTTTCTGGACGGCCCGGCGGTTGATGCGGGCCATGGTGGGGTAGGGGAAGATACGGTTGTACAGGTTGGCAAAGGGAATGCCCAGGGTCATGGCGGAGATCAGTTCGCCGCTCAACTCCCCGGCGTTTCTGGCGATCATCGTGCCGCCGATAATCTTGCCCTTTGAAAGGTGAAGTTTCAACTTTCCCGCCTCGATGCCCTCACAAATGGCCCGGTCTACCTCCTTCAGTTCGATCTCAACGGTCTTGTACTTAATGCCCTCTTGATCGAGGCTGCGGCCCTGCCGGCCGAAGGAGGCCACCTCCGGGTCGGTGTAGGTGACCCAGGCGATACGTGAGCGGTCTACCTTCTTCTTGAAAGGGCTCAGCATGTTGTTGATCACCACCGCTGCCTGGTATTCGGCCCAGTGGGTAAATAGATAATCCCCGGCCACATCGCCGCCGCAGTAAATCCGTTTGTTGGAAGTCCGCAGGGTTTGATCCAGCCTTATCTTACCGTCCTGCACCTCGACCCCGGCCTTTTTTAAGTTGAGCCCCTCTACATTCAATTTTCTGCCGGTGGCGATGAGTACCCGGTCGAAATGGATGACTATCTCTTCGCCGAATCGCCGCCGCTGCTGCTTGTCGTACTGCTGGACCACCAGGGTATGGGGATCGGGAAACCGTACCGGGATAAAGCCGAGCCGGATGTCCATGCCTTCATCTTGAAGCACTCTCAATAGTATCCCGGCAATGTCGGTATCCTCTTTGGGCAGTATCTGCCGGCCCCTTACCAGCACCGTCACCTGTGAACCCAACTGTTGGTAGGCCTGGGCCATCTCGATGCCGATGGGCCCGCCGCCGATTACCAGCAATTTTTTTGGCAATTGACGGTTGGCAAAGATCGTCTCATTGGTGAGGTAATCCACCCTGTCGAGGCCTTCGATAGGGGGGAGCGCCGGCCGGGAACCGGTGGCGATCACGATTCTTCTGGCGGTGCATTCTCTGTCATTGATTTTAATGGTATTTTTGGCCGTAAATTCGGGACTGCCGATTTCCACGTCGATGCCCCGGCCTCTGAAATAACCGGCATTTTCGTGGACCCGGATGAAGTCCTGCCGCTGCCGGATGGTATCGGCGACTTTATCCATTTGCAGGCTGCCCACCGGATGGATACCGAACTTACCCGCCAGTTGGGCGCAGCGGATGGTGTGGGCCATGGAAATCAAGGCTTTGCTGGGCACACAGCCGTAATTCAAGCAGTCGCCGCCGATGAGTCCCTTCTCCACCAGCAGCACCTTCAGGCCGATGGTATTCATAAAACTGGCCACATTGAGTCCGGCGGAACCGGCACCGATCACAATGATATCATACTTCATTTTTCCTCCAATAAATCTGGCAAACGCTTCACCAGTTGATGCCTCTTGATGCGCTCTACCTGGTGGGGTTCCAATCGGCCGCTTACCTGTTTATAATCTGCGGCCATGAGATTGGCTGCCCCCGGTTGGCAATGCCTGAGAGAATCGAGGAGTATATGGCCCAGTTCATGGGCCTCGGTAAGATAATCGGGGGGACGGATCTTTTTGTTTAACTCCATGTCTGCGGTCAGCGAAATCCAGGCGGTGTTCTTGATGGCGTCGGGAACAGCCTCGTTATCGCTGTGCTCGATCCATGAATAGGCATTGAGGGGGGGCACCGAACGGATATAGTAGATGATGGGCCTGAAGGTTCGTGGAGTCCTGCGGGCAATGTCGATATCGCCGGTGCCGGGACGCAAAAAATCGATCATGCCGTTGGGGGAGCCGGCAATCACCAGTTTTGCGACACCGATTTTAATCCGGTAGGGGGCATAGATCCGGGCCAATTTTTGCAGGCGTCTGACAACGGTTTTTTTTGTCCAGCCGCTGCCCCGCAGCAGGACCAGGGTCAGGTCAAATCCGTGGGTAAATGTTTCGTCGGATCGATAAAATTTTCCGATATCGATCAGCCTCACCTCCGGATCTTTAAATCCCGCCGCCCGCCATTTTTGCCGCTCTACTTCCGCACCGGCCTTAGAGTGAAAGGGGAGCAAAAGAGAGAGACCGACAAAAAGCAGCCATAACTTCCGGGGGCTTATACCCATTTTACCGAGGTCGTTCATAAGGCGCCGGTGTAGATGCAGTAATCTTGTTGAGGCTCAATAAATACCAGGAATTGTTTATGATGCTTCCGGCTTCTGATGGTAACGATGGCCTGGCCCTTGACTTTCTTGCGGATCAAATCGATACCGGTATCCTGGCTTTGGGGATTTATTCGGATTAAAAACATATCCAGTTCCCGGTTCCGCATCTGGTTGGGAATGGGCACCCAGACGATGTAATCCTCTTGCCGGGATTCATGCTTCCGTTTCCGGTAATCCACCTTCATCACCCTGGCCAGCATACGGCTCCAACTGCCGCCGTTCAATATATCGAGGGCGAATATTTTCTTTTCCATAGGCTCCAACTGGCGGTATGGACGTGTCCGCTGAAGGTGGTTAAGGGTATGAACCCGAACTCCCTGTCGGAGACATTTTACATTCACCTCCATCCGTTCGTCCATCCCCGCCGACAGCGGCAGGATCAGTTCGTAGTAAGCGGCGGTGGATTTTTGAATACTCTTCACGATCTCGCCGGGGTCCGAACCGGTAAAAAATTTCCCCCCGCTTTCGTCGGCCAGATACCTTAAACTCGTCTCCCCCATTTTGTTTTCGTCATTGATGTCGTTCAACCGGCCGGGATTAACGGTATAGAACACGCTGCCCCCGTAATTGACCGCCTGAGCAATGTCCATCAGGTAGCGAAAAAGGAACGGCGAATATATCTCGTTTTGCTGAAGCACGGTTTTTTCGGCATTCAGGATGACGGATTCAAAACCGCTCTCCGAAAACCGGGTATTGGGATTGGTGGCGAAGTCGTCGGCCACCAGTGAGGCGGCAGGATTTTTAAAAACACCGGTGGAAGTGCCTTCGGAAAGTAAAAAGACAATCTTGGGCTTGTTAATGGTATTGAGAATGTACTTAAAATAGGATAGGGAACGGCTGAAAAATTTTAACCGATGCTTGTAGGCCTCTCGTTCCATGGCCAGCTCATTCTCCCACAACTGACGTAATTTCTCGGTTTCCAGCCGAAAATCGGTAACAATGGAAAAATCGATGTTGTTGCTCAAATTTCGGCTCTCGAAGAGTTGGGTGGGCCATCTGGAAATCGGCCTCTTGAGCTTTTTGATCCGATTCGTCAATTTTTCCCCCGGCCGGGTGGGCCCGGTAATCAACGTCAGACCCTTGACCGGATTGTTCTCAAAGATCACAAACCGATCCTGGGGAAAGGCCTGGTTGATAAGATTCAAGGTGATCTGTTTGGATCGCCGAAATCCGTTTCGGCTGGTAAAGAGGGTATCGATGATCACGAAGATAAATCGCTCCTCCTGGCTGACGGTTCGTTTTCTGGTTTCCAGGGTCTGGCTCGAAAATTTTCGCCGATTCAACAATTGTACCGCACAGGGCCGGCCGTTGAGATAGAGTTCCAGATCCCCTTTTTTGAGGTCAAAGACCGGCTTGCCTTGCTCATCCACGGCAAACAGGGGGACTACCATGACATCCACAGAAATTTTATATTTAAGGGGCTCCTGGTCAGGGAGTGTCTTTGCCGGCGGCACGGATTGCGCTGCGCCCTGAAGCATCGAAGCCAGCATAAAGAGAAGCAAAACTTTTTTCATCGCCTCTGTATATACGTAGTGGCCGGGATTTTCGTTTCCGGGAAAAGTGTCGCGCTGCGGTTAAATTTATCTACTGGAAGGGGAATAGGATTTTGTTTATTTTGGCCAACAACTCTGGCTCTGTAAATGGTTTTTCAATAAAGTCATCCGCTAAGCGTTTGATCACGTTCATGCGAAAGCTGAGATCTTTAAAGACGCCGGAGGTCATGATGATGGGGATTCTGGAAATGGCTTCGTTTTCCCGTATTTTTTCACACACCTTGACCCCATCCATCTGGGGCAGCAGGATATCGCATAGGAGCAGATCCGGCAATTCTTGTTCGATCAGGCGGATTCCCGACTCGCCGTCACCGGCTTCAAAAACCTCAAAGCCGTTTTCCATCAGGACTTTTTTCCAGGATTCCCGGCTATTTTTGTCGTCCTCGACAATCAATATTTTGGGCTTTTTAGCATAGTTTCTCGTTTCCGTTTCCATAAATTTTACCTTTAATTTAATTTATCTTTTCCTCAATTATAGCAATAACCTTCCTCGAAATCAACGAAAAAATTATATTTTAGAGGTAAAAACATTAAACTGTGGGGGCGTTTCTAAATGTTTCTTTACCGCGCATAGACTGGCTGACTGGACGACGGCGGCGCGGTATTTTTCCGGGAAGCTGTCGGGCAATTTGATCTCCAGGTTAACAGTCGATATCATGCGGGTCTGGGGGTCGGTCTCGTGGCTCTGGACGATTTCCATGCCGGTGGTATCGATGCCCCGCTGCTGGCAAAAACCCAGGACATAGATACCGGCACAGGTGGCCAGGGATGCCAGAAAGAGTTCAAATGGGGTCGGTGCCGTGCCCTCGCCGCCGGCATAACTCGGCTGATCGGTCTTATGGGTAAAGCCATTGAAATCGGCGTACACTTTCTTGCCGCCGGGAAAATATACTTTCATATCCATGATACTGCCAGGACCTCCTTTTAAAAGAATTTTAACTCACTGGATTATTATTTTTTGATTGCCCAATGATAACCCACGAAATAAGTTATATTTTAACAAATAAGTACGTGTCTGTCAACCACCATCTTTATCCGGTCCTTCCCGATCGGGGTACGAAAATACAATATGGTACTCTCCCGCTTTCTGGGTGGCTGTTTCTTCCTCAAACACAGGCTCAATCATCACACAGGTGATGTTGTCGTGACCGCCGGCCCGGTTGGCCTGATGGATCAGTTCTAAGACAATCTGCTTTTGGGTTTTTTTCAACCTGAGGGTTTCAAATATTTCTTCTTCGCTGATGGCGCCCCACAGCCCGTCGGTGCACAGGAGTATTTTGTCCCCCTTCTTCAATATATGCCGGGAGTAATCCGGGCTGACAAAGGCGGGAACCCCTAATGCCTGACTGAGGTGGTTTTTCATGGCGCTCGTTTTGATATCCTCCATTCTCATTTTTCCCTTTTTGACCAATTCCATCACAAAGGTGTGATCGGTGGTTAACAGGTTCAGCTCTGTGTCGTCCGAAAGATAGGCCCGGGAATCCCCCACGTGCCCAATATGCAGGGCATTCCCCACTATCAGGGCCACGACAATAGTACAGCCCATGCCACTATATTGAGGGTTACCGTCTGCCAATTCGTGCAGCCTTTGATGGGCCCGCTTGACGCTGGAATTGATCTCATCCTGAATAATTCCGGGATTGCGCGGCAATTTTCTCAACAGCGAGGAGGTGAAATAGGCCTCTACCGTTTTAGCGGCATTCTGGCTGGCGATCTCACCGGCATTGTGCCCCCCCATCCCATCGGAGACAATATAGAGGTGCTTCTGGCGATTGATCAGGCAATAATCTTCATTTTTTTCCCGCACTCTGCCGATATCGGTAGCGCCAAACACCAGTTCTGTCGCCTCATCATCGCCGGAAAGTCCCAGAAACTTTTTCAGATCAAGCATCGGCCACCCTGCTCCAATTTTTCGGCTCCCTGCCGCTTCCTGTATCCGGAACACGCAGAGACCTAAACCAAAACAAATCAATCCTCTTTTTCATTTTTCATGATTATTTTAACAAAGTTCACCACGGCTTTCAATCATTTAAATTGAGTATCTATCCACAATTACGTTTATTGGCCCAATATATCCACAAAATAGATCTATAAAATATTTTAGATCTATTATATGGTTTTTTATTGACATTTATGCTTTTTTTTTTTACAATAAAATGTAAAAATTAATTAAGGAGAAAAATGATGAAAAAAACAATCTGGTTACCGGTTTTCTTGATGGTGGTTCTTATGGTGGCGGCACGGCCGTTAATGGCGATCTACTGTGCCAACGACATCGTCCCCGCCTTCCCCGATGAAGACAAAGGGGCTATTGAACACTACGTGATTGAGGGGGCTGCGGCCTACTTCAAGGCCCAGGCAGATGTCATGAATCTCTTCTCCCTGGGAGAAACGGGTGCTCTGGGCCCTTTTGATTTTTCCGCCGCCCTCTCCCTGGCCCGCTCTGCCGGCGAGCAGTTGCAAAAGGCAAAATCCAGTTTTCTTCAAGCCTATGACCTGGGGAAAAGTGCCGGTTATGCGGAAAGTAAACTGAATTTATTGAAGGATTTCGATTATGACGGCTTTGCCCTTCGGGAGGGCTTGAATGAAGCCATTATGAAAAGGGTCGAGGCCTATCTGGCCAAGGGTGACATAACGGGCTTTTATGCACAGATGACCGACGATATAGGCGGCATGATCGAGAGCCTGACTGAAATCAGGGGCCAACTGGAAATCAACTTAAAGCCCAAAACTTCGGCGATGTGGCAACTGCTGCAGCAATTTTCAGAAACCACATTGTTTGGGAATTACGGTACCATAATCGGCCAAACCCTTTTTAACCAATGATTTCGACACTGAAATTCGAATCTTCCCGGATCTTTTCCCGGCGAAACATAATGATTTTTATCTTCCTCCTCCTGATCTCGTTATACTTCGTCTTTTTGGGGATTTACGATTATAAAAAAGTCCAGGAGAATAAAAAAGACTTTAAAATCCTGGAAAGACAGAAGATCGAACGGTTTGTCAACTATGGGCAGTATGCGGCCGTGGGATTCAGGATCATGTTTCAGCCATCGCCCCTGGCGGTCTTCTTTAGAAACGGTTATATCTCTAAAGATTTAAAGACCAACATCGATGCCACCGAGATCATAAACATCTACGACCTCAAAAAAGGGGAGAATATTTTCTCCAACACGGGAAATGTCAACGACTTCGGGGGGATCATCTATCTATTTGCCAGCCTCTGGATGTTGTACCTGGGATTCGATACTTTCCGGGGCAGAGAAAACTTTGAATTCTTCGGCCGAGGCTATCTCTTCAAAACGATCTGTTCGAGATTGGTGCTGATGGACATCATGCTGGCTGTTTTGATGGGAATCCCCCTGGGGGTTGCCCTCCTGATGGGGATTCCCTTTTCCGGCAGCGACCTCAATACTTTTCTCCATTTCTGTATATTCTCATTGCTCTTTCTGGATCTTCTTTTCCTGGGCGGTATTTTAATCCCCCTGCTGACGAAATTTAAAAAGATATCACTCTCTCTAACACTGATTTTCTGGTTTCTGGTCACCCTCATCCTGCCGGAATTGGTCAACACCGGCATCCAGAGAATGGCCACCCAAATTCCCTCTACAGAAAAATTGAATCTGGAAAAGCTGCAGATCATGCTGGGTATGGAGAAGAATGCCAAACGTACCCTCCGGGAGTTTATGCGAGATTCAACGGGTAATACCGAAGAGGTTAAACAAAAGGCTGCTCAGATCATTTCGGAGTTTATGAACAGCGGCTATATCGAGAACATACGAAAAGAGAGCCAATTTCATGACCAGGTCAAGGTCGCGGCGGCCGCGTTTGAAAATTTTTCCTCATTTTTCCCGGGGAACTATTACCTCCTTTTGAATTCGGAAATTTCCGGTAAGGGTTACAATGATTACATCCGGTTTGTCGATTATATCCTGCACCTGCGGGACCGATTTATCAGGTTCTATGTCCACAAACGGTATGCTGCCGGAGACCCCGGGATCGAATCCTTTGTCCAGGCAAACGAAAACATTTATGCCGCCGGTGCCGCACTCCCCGCCAGTTTCAACAAAGGCACCGGCATCTTGATCGGCTATCTTCTGTTAACAATATTGCTGATTGTCGTCGCCAGACAGCGGAATAAACCCCTCAGGGCAGTTAAAAGCCCTGGAATAACCGAGGAGGACGTCCAGAAAGGGAAGATATTGTTTTGCCTGACGGCCAAAGAGAAAAAGGATCTTTTAATTGCCGCTCTGAGAGGCCCGGCTGACAGCTTGCTGGAACCCTATTCTCAAGAGGCGTTTGTTTTTAATGTCACCGTAGAGTGTTTTTTAAACTATGCCTGTTCTCAAAAAAGAGTCGAGAAGTCTCGGGCTTTAGAGTTCCTGGAGTCTTTCCAATTTTCCGATCTGGTATACCGATGGCACCGGAGACTGTGGGAGCTGGATGAGGAAGCATTCAAAAAATTGATATGTGCCGTTGTCCTGGCCGGGGCCGATGAAAGAGTCATAGTAAATGATTTCATCAAGGGTTTGTCTCGAAATTTTGAAGAGCGGTTTTTGCAATTATTGGCCGATCTGTCGGCAGCAGGAAAGAAGATCATCTACATCAGCACCGAACCCTACTCGCCTGCCCCACTTCAACCTGGTTTGAGTTCCGAGAAAAAAGAAAAAATCAGGCCCTACCTCCTTAATCCCCTCAAGGTCAGTTTGAGATAATCGCCGGCCGCTATCTCTTTTTCCAGCGAAAAGCGCGTTCATCGATAGCCCGCTGGGTAGCCAGGATGCCGTCCACATGGTCTGCCTCATGCTGCAGCAATTCCGACAGATCTCCCTCTAAATTCCAGACATGCTCCTGCCAATAGGGATCCCGAAATCGGATTTTACAGCTTTTATGCCGGGGCACTCTGACTTCCAGGTGGGGAAAACACATGCAGTCGTCCCACACCTCCATCATCGCCTCACTCCGGTCAAATATAATGGGATTGATCAGGGCCACCGGTTCATCGATATGCATATAGATGAGCCGTTTCATTACCCCGATCTGGGGTGCGGCAATGGCCCGGCCGGCATCATAATGCTCCCGGAAGGCCATCAGGATATCATGCAATTCCTTGATGATGACTTTCACATTGGGCAGTTCTTCACCGACAATGGGTCTGGACATCTCATACAACCGGGGATTGCCCAGCAGCAAAATCTGATCTAACTTTGGATTCATGCAGCGTTCACTCTTTTACTTGATAATCACCCCTGGCCCACCCCGGCGATCCACCACCTGCCCCATTAAATAAAAAAGTTCCTCCATGGCCGCCAATATTTTTTCTACCATACTGAGATGCTTTTGGTTGATAATGAGCACCAGGCCGATACCCATGTTAAACACCCGGTACCGTTCCTGTTCGCTGACCTTACCGGCATCCACCAGAAACTGGAAAATAGGCGGGATCGGCCACACCTTCTCAATCCTCACCGCCAACGATTCCGGCAGGATGCGGGGGATGTTGTCTATAAACCCCCCACCGGTGATGTGGGCCATGCCCTTGATGAGGTTTTCTTGAATCAACGCCTGGACGGGTTTTATATAGGAACGATGGGTTTCCAGAAGCTCTTCGCCGATGGTTCGGGAGAGTCCGTTGACCCTGCTGTCTACCTTGAGTTTTAATTTTTCAAACACAATATGCCGGGCCAGGGAGTAACCGTTGGTGTGCAGACCGGTGGAAGGCAGTCCCACCAGAAGATCACCTTGTTGGATGTCTTTGCCGTCGACGATCTTCTTGCCGTTGACCAGGCCCACGATGAATCCGGCCACATCGTACTCATTGTCATTGTAAAAGCCCGGCATTTCGGCGGTTTCCCCGCCCAGCAGGGCGAATTCATTTTCTAAACATCCCTCCAGGATTCCCGATACGATCCGGGAAACCGTGTCCGGCTCCAGCTTGCCGGTGGCGATGTAATCCATGAAGAATAGGGGCTCGGCGCCGTACACCAGGATATCGTTCACGCAGTGGTTCACCAGGTCTTTGCCGATGGTATGATGGATGCCCATCATAAAGGCGATTTTCAGTTTGGTGCCCACCCCGTCGGTGGAAGACACCAGTACCGGGTTGGCAATCTTTTTCTTTTTCAGAGGGAAGAAGCCGCTGAATTTACCGATCTCCTGGACCCCATACTGCTTCACCATCTCCTTGATCTTCTGCACCGCCAGGTTGCCCCTGTCAATATCCACACCGGCCTTGGCATACAAACTTTCAACCACGTCACTAACCTCCAGAACTCACAAATAAAGATTTTATACCGATCCCCCTCAAAAGTCAAAATAGATTCTGGCCTAAAAAAGAAAAATCCTCAAAAAGGCACCACTCGACTGAAAAAAATACCCCTGTATGTTTTTACAAAAAATATCTATTTTGCGGAGACGAACAATCAAGAAGACTTGATATTAACCAGATACCAGTATAAATTGACACCGAGTCCGGATCTTCCATCATCTCCTCCTCGCCGGTGATCAACCAGGCGGGATTCAACTTCTTATGGGTGACCAGGTAGGCCAGGCTGGTAAAACCGGGGTAGACCAGCCCGCTCTCCACCTGGGACACGGTGGACTGGCGAATGTTGAGCTCTTCGGCCAGGTCCTTCTGGGAAATCCCCAGTTGCTCCCGGAACTGTTTGAAACCTTTATTCCAAGAGTGTTTTTGAGTGTTGTTAGGAAAAAAATCATTGTCATAGTCGGCGAAACCGTTCCCATGAAAGAAAAAATGGTCTCCATAGGCGAAGAAATCATTCCCATACAGTATGGCACTAAAAAATTGCTGCCAGGGGCTAAAAAATCGCTGGCAGGGGGAGCGGACATGTGATAGAATAGGAGTCCAATGGAGTAATTATGTTACGGAAAACGATAGTGTGGGTGACACTGCTTTTGGGTATAGCCATATTGGGTCGGGGGCAGCAGTCGCCGGATGAATTTTTCAAGGTGAAGGTCGGGGCTGACCGGACACTGGTGGTCTACCCGGACATCGTGCGTTACTTTCACTATCTGGGCCGGGAATCGGCACGGATCAAGGTGACCGATGAGGGGACCTCGACACTGGGAAATCCCCTGATCCTGGCCTTTATTTCTTCGCAGCAAAACATAGAGAACCTGGACGACCTCATTCATATCAACCAGAAGTTGGCCCAACCGGATACGATTTCCAATCGGGAGGCCCATGACCTCCTCAAGAAGGCGAAGGTTTTTGTCCTGGTTACCGCCGCCATCCATGCCTCCGAAATCGCCGCCTCCCAGATGGCCATGCCCTTAGCCCACCAGTTGGCGGTCACCGGCGAAGAAAAATGTAAACAGATACTGGACAACGTGGTGATATTGCTCATGCCCTCCATCAACCCCGACGGCAATATTATGGTCACCGACTGGTACCGGAAAAACCTCGATACCGAATATGAGGGCTGCCGGATGCCCTATCTGTATCACCATTATGCGGGTCACGACACCAACCGCGATTTCTTTATGCTGAACCTGAAGGAGACAGGGGTTGTCAACGCCGTCCTGCATCGGCGCTATTTTCCCCATATCTTCCTGGACATGCACCAGATGGGAAAAACCGGGCCCCGCATGTTTATCCCCCCCTTTAAGGACCCCTTAAATCAGAATCTCGATCCCCTGCTGCTGCGGACCACCAACCTCATCGGCAGTTTCATGGCCTTCAAGCTTCAGCAAGAGGGTAAATCCGGAGTGGCCAGTGCCTATGCGTTCGATGCCTACTGGCCCGGCGGCTCCAAAAACACCGCCTGGTATAAAAATGTGGTGGGGGTGCTGACGGAAATGGCCAGCGTGGACACTGCCAGCCCCGTATACGTGGAAGCCAACGAATTGCAGGTGTCGTCAAAGGGATTGCCGGAATACAAGGCCCAGGTCAATTTCCCCGACCCGTGGAGCGGCGGGTGGTGGCACCTGAAGGATATCATCGACTACGAAACGATCGCCGTAAGGGCACTGATTGAGGTGGCCGGCCAGAATCGAGAATACGTTGTCAGCAATTTTTACAAGATGGGGATCGAGAGCATCAAACGGGGTGAATCCGAATCGCCATATGCCTATGTGATCCCGGCGGATCAATGGGACCGGCCGGCTGCCTTCACCTTCTTGAAAACGATGGAGGCGCACGGCATTAAAATTTTCCGGGCCCAAAAGGAATTTGTGTGCCGAAAAAAAATCTATGAACGGGGTTCCCATGTGATCCCTATGAGTCAACCTTATCGCCGGTTCATCAAGGTCATGATGGAGCGGCAGCACTACCCGGAAATCAGACAGATGAGAGGCGGCCCGATTCTGGAGCCCTATGATGCGGCCGGCTGGACGCTGCCCCTGCAGATGGGCATCGACTACGACGAAATAAACAGCCCTATTGCCCTGGAGGGAGAAACGTTCTCGGCGGCCCAAAATATCGACTATCCACCGGAAACGATCGGCGGCCCTGCGGATGGCGACACTTACCTGATCTCCGCCCGCTGCAACCGCAGCTTAATAGTAATCAACCGCCTGTTAAAGGTAGGCGTACCGGTTTCCCGTATTTGCCGCACCGACAGCAGCGGTGCTATCCCCTGCGGTACATTCCTGGTCAGGACAGCCGGTGTTTCATCGGCGGAATTCAAGAAAATGCTGAAGGGGACCGGCCTGGACGCCAAAAAAACCTTTCTAAAAAATAAATCTGCTGCGATTAAAATCAAGAAACCCATAATCGGCATCTATCAATCTTATGTGCCCAGCATCGACGAAGGCTGGACCCGCTGGGTGCTGGACCATTTCGAGTTCTCCTACACGGTGCTGCACAATTCCGATTTTAAAAATAAAAAACTCTCAAAAAAATTCGATGTGATCATTTTTCCCGACATGACCCGGAGTATTATTGTCGATGGGAAATACAGCAGACCTCGCCCTTATTACAATCCCAACACCCATCCCAATTTCAAAGGAGGAATCGGGAAAACCGGCATCCAGACCCTTAAAGATTTTGTAAAGGCAGGAGGCACACTCATCCTGTTAGACTCGGCAACGGAAATCGGTATCCAGGACTTCTCCCTGCCGTTAACCAATAAATTGAAAAATCTCGATAAAGACAAATTCTACTGCCCCGGTTCCATTCTGAAGATCGAGATTGATCCCCACGACCCGCTGGCCTGGGGCATGCCGGCAGAGGGCGTCATCTTCTTTTCCCACAGCCCGGCGTTCAATACCCGGCTCCCCGCCTCACAGCATATTGATCGCAAGGTAGTCGCTTCATTCGCGGCCCGAGATCCCCACTTATTAAGCGGTTACATCAAGGGGGAAAAATGGTTAAACCGGGCAGCCGTGATTGTACGTTTCGATTATTACAACGGGCATGTCATCGTAATGGGCGGCCGGGTGCAGCACCGGGCCCAAACCTTCGCCACCTTCAAATTTCTCTTCAACGCTATTCTCTACCCGGATCATGTTTAAGCCTGCTATTGACATGTTTGGGACAATTATATAGAATATTTTAGGATGGTCATGAAGTGTGAAAAACAAGAATATATGCGGTTATGGATACAGTAAGATGCTAAAGGACGAAGTATGAAGTTTAACTCTTATTTTGTCAGGTTCGATCATCCCGAGCCCAATTTGACCGGGAATCTATTGATCGAGGGTGAAACCGTATCGGCTAATTTTAAAAAAATCCACGACAATGTATTCACCCTCCACCTTAAAAACCAGGTTAAACTCAATTTCTTAGAAAATATTAAATTTAAAAAAGGAAAAAAAAGTCTGGTGGTTTTACTGCCGGTGATATCGAAATACAACAAAAGAAAACTGAAAAAACTGACCCAGATATTAGACTCTGTAGAAACAAAGGGGAAAACCGACATTATTATAGATCTTCTGAATGTCGAAAATTTTTTAAAATTGGAGAAATTGGACACCTTTTTTCTTCTGGATAGAGAGAATATTGTCCCGTTCCTGATCGAAATGGAACTAAATCAAAAAATAAAAATTATCGACTTTAACACCTTATACATCACCTCCCACCAGAACTATCAAGACTATTTGAACCAACTGAGATCTATTTTCACCCAGTATTACAAGGATAAAACCAAAAAAATCAGCTTAACGGAAATCGAATCAAAACTCAAAATTCCCCAATCATCCATTTTCTTTAAATATCTGCTCAACTCCTTGAACGATCAATTTTCCTTTAAAATCATCCGGGATAAAATCATATTTCAGAAGCTGGCCTTAACGGAAAAAGAGCGGGAAAACCTCAAAGGTATCCAGAAAGCCCTTCAAATAAACCATTTGACAATCTTTTCCATAGAAAACTTATTAAAACTGACAACATTATCCTACAGTGAGATCAACAACTGCCTGTGGTTTCTGATTCAAGAAGGCGAACTCGTTCAGTTAAATGAGAGATTTTTGATGCTGCAAGATGATCTAAATAAGGTCATCAACCGGTTAAAAAAATTCAAGAGGAACCAGGGTGAATATATAGATATCAAAACATTGAGGGAATTAACGCTGCTCAGCAGAAAATATATCATCCCCCTGTTCGAATACCTCGATGCCCAAAAAATCACCGACCGGCTGGGAAATACTCGTAAAATCCTGTTGATGGTCTAAATCAATAATTTTAGAATCTCAGATTACTCATGCCTTTTACATCCCCAACCTGGCCCTGGCTTCATTCAGCAGGGCATTAAATGCACTGTCCTGCTCTTCCTGGGGTTTATTTTTTTCCTTTACATTGTAAAACAGATGCCTCAGCAGTTTAAAGGCGTCGGAACTTTTGTTATCCGGATTCATCATGTGGGCATCGGCCAGATATTTGAGCGCCTTATTGAGATCGTTCTTCTGCACCAAAATGGCAATATTATAAGCGGTTTTAACATTTTTTCTGGCCTGGTAGGATTTTTCAAGATAGTTGACCGCCTTTTCCTTATCTTCCGCTCTTCCCCTCTTGCTGAGCCAACTGGCCAACAAGCCGATATATTTGGGATTTGGCCGCTCTTCATCAATAATCTGTTCCAGGGCATCGATAGCTTCATCCTTTTTGTTAATCTTGTACAATAGATCAGCCAGGGTCAAAATCATCCGGGATGACCGCAACGACTGGTCAAAATCGTTGTAAACCTCCACCGCTTTATCGGCGGCTTCGAGCATCTTTTGCGGTTCGTTCTTGCCTTTGGCATAAAGAATCTGAATTTGAATCCTCAACGCCGGCACAATATAGCTTTTGTCATACCGGGGAGAAACTTTTTCATCCCCCTTCAGTACTTTGGCCAGGGAGACCACCTGGCCGGCATAATGAAAGGCCTTTTCCAGGTCGGTTTTGGTCACATTGTAAGAATTGGCAAGATATAAGTATAAATTCAATCTATTGTTATTGTCAATGCCTTCCTGAGCCAAAGCCAGTTCTCCATACTTTATGGTCTTATCATACTTCTTGAGTTGGTACGACAGAACCGAAAGATTCCAGTAAAGAACTTTCGCATTTTCATCCTGAGGATAAGCGGCCGCGTATTCCTCCAGTATACTAAACTTTTGTTCCAGATTCGTTTCAACATCGGCTCTTTTCCACAAATCCTGCTTCTCGTCTGACAACAAGAATATTGAATTCGCCAGAAAAGAGATCAAAACAAAAACCAGTAATTTTTTCATCGATCTTCCTCCAATCACGAAAAAAATTAAGTTTGATCCGAAGTTAGATTATAAAAAAAATGTTATCCTTTTGTCAAGGTATAGGGAGGCAATTTCTGTGTCTGTGTGTATGAAATTGGCATGCCGACGGGGATATTGGTAAAAAGGGAGGAGTTACCCCGAAATTTTAAATAGTCCTTCGAAAACTGCTGTGAAGAGGGTAAGACTTCCCGTGCATATATTTTTACCTGAAATCCGGTTAAAAACTGTTGCCTGGCTCAATACGTCTCATTCATTACTCTTTACTCTTTTGCAAAGAGTTTTGTCCACCACCTCTTTTCCAGCTTCATTCGCAAACCCACAGTGCCTTCCTCCTAATTCCCCGAACGGCCGTCTCCGTCCCTGGTTTTCCTGCCTTTTAACCCCAATGCCGGGGTATTTTTGCCAATAAGGGTAAAGCCTGTTCACTAGTGGAGGCATTCATGAATCGAGAGCAGAAGATCGATGAGCTGCTGGATTTGATCAATATCCCTGAGGCGGGAAAAACAAAGACGTTTCATTTTGAACTGCACCGCCGGAAAAAGGATCAATGCTCCATATATTCCAATAAGATGCCAATGAATTTCTGTTCAAACGATCCGCTTATTCCCGATAGGAAATCGTTTATTAAGATGACATGTTTATCCTCTGCCTCGGCCAACACGATCGCAGCATAAATTTTTTTCAGGTCACCTTCGGAAAGGCTTTCTCGTTTCTTGAATTTCGAGAAATATTTATATTCTTCCAATCCAAGCCGCTCAATAAAATTGTTGACTTTTCCGATATCTTTTACGCCCCGGATGTGACAAAAATAAGGTACGATATTATCGGGGGGCAATTCGGGGTCAATATCTTCACCTTTAATCCTGTCAATAGCCAGGACATTGGATTGCTTTGCCGATTGATCGAAAAACCGACTGCGGTAGGCAAGGCTGAGAGTCTGGAAGCGCATCAGAACCCACAAATATCCAAATTTTAGCAAATGTCCAGCCCGAAGAATGGGCCGGGAATATAGCTAATCCATGAAAAAAGAAAAGAGCGCAATATCACTGGCCGAGAAGATAAAGAAAATGAGGCAACTCTGGGGAAAAGTGAGGGTGGTGTTGAAATATCGGAGCATTTCACATATAATTGTGAACTATATCCGGGAAAGCCTGGAATATAGGACAGCATGGTGACATGATATAAGGAGATACTTATGAAGAAAAGATACCGGATGAATGGATTCATTCTTGGGTTGATTTTTCTGGCCGGTTCGATGATGGCCGGGGACAGCAATATTATAGAATTCGGCAGGTATCCCGCACCCTCGCCCGACGGCTCCGCGTTGGTCTTCTCCTACCAGGGAGATTTGTGGCGGGTGGCAATCGCAGGGGGACGGGCCAGCCGCCTCACCGTACACGAGGCAGTTGAAAGTTTGCCGGTCTGGTCCCCAGATGGCCAAGAGATTGCCTTTTCTTCCGACCGCTACGGTAACGACGATATATATGTGATTCCCGCCGAAGGCGGCAGGCCGGAGCGAATGACGTACTTTTCGGCTGCCGACAGGATGTGCGACTGGATGCCCGATGGCTCCACAATGGTCTTTGCCTCCAGACGGGATTTTTACTACCACCGGGTGCCGGTGCTCTATACGGTGGGGCGAGGAGGCGGTACGCCGGTGAAACTGGCACCATTTTATGCCAACGAAGGCAAGATCTCGCCCGACGGCAGTTGGCTGGTCTTTTCCCGGGGAAGATTCGATTGGTATCGGAAAAGATACCGGGGCAGCAGCAACCTGGAGCTCTGGTTGTACGATCTTAAGGGGGGGCAATTTCGCCGGCTCACCACCCACCTGGGCAACGACATGTTTCCCCTGTGGTCGGCCGACAGCCGGACCATCTATTACGTAACCGACCGGGATGGGGTTTTTAATATCTGGTCCATGGATCTTCAGGGAAATCGCCAGCAGCAGTTGACCCGTCATAAAGATGACGGGGTGCGATTTCCGGCGATTTCCCGCAGCGGGCAGGTGATCGCCTATGAGTGGGGCAGGGAAATCTGGGTCATGAATCCCGCCGATGGTGAGTCCCATAGGCTTGAAATCAGCGCCCCCACCGACGAAAAGGCCAATATGGTGGAGTGGAAGACCTTTGGCGACAAGGCCTCTGAGATGGCGCTCTCTGCCGACGACAAACAGATTGCCTTCGTGGTTCGGGGAGAAGTGTTCGTGATGAAGAACAGTGAAAAAGCCGGTAAAGCCGCCAGGTTGAGCAGTACCCCGGCCCGGGAGCGCGATATCGCCTGGTCGCCCGATGGGGAATCCCTGGTGGTTGTCTCCGACCGCAGCGGCAGCCGGGATCTCTTTATGGTGAAATCCGCAGATCCCCAGGAGAAAAGGCTGGCCCGGTCGCTCCAGCTTCAGACGGTTCAACTCAGCCAATCGGAAGAGGAGGAATATGGCCCGCAGTTTTCGCCCGATGGG
This sequence comes from uncultured bacterium, assembly GCA_965603365.1. GTDB lineage: Bacteria > Acidobacteriota > Aminicenantia > UBA2199 > UBA2199 > JAHELQ01. The sequence goes on along the minus strand of CBFDCR010000001.1, from coordinate 161,667 downwards.
CAGAAATTGGCCTATATCGAAGGGCTGGGGGATTTGCTGATCATGGATCTTAAAACCCGAAAAACCAGGTGTATCCTGAAGGGCTGGGATGTACCGGAATTCAGTTGGTCCCCCGACTCGAAATGGATCGCCTATTCCCGGAACGACAAGGAGTTTAATACCGATATATGGATTATCCCAACTGCCGGTGGAGAACCCATCAACATCAGCCGGCATCCCGATGACGACGAACATCCCACCTGGTCTGCCGACGGCCGCATACTGGCCTTTACCTCCCACAGAAAAGGGAACAGCGCCGACATCTGGATGGTCTTTTTGCGCCGGGAGGATGAAGAGAAAACCCGGGAAGATTTTGCGGAAGAGGAGGAAAGAGAAAAGAAAAAGAAGAGCGACTCCAAAGACAAGCGGCAGGAGAAGGAGCCGGTAGAGGTGCGGATCGATTTTGAAGATATTCATAAACGCCTGAGGCAGGTGACCGCCCTGGAGGGGTCTGAAGATTCGGTGTCCATCTCTCCCGACAGCAAGATATTCGTGTTTACGGCAAATATAAAGGGGGAGAACGATCTCTGGAGCATCCGTTGGGACGGCACTCAGTTGAAACAGATCACCCGGGGCGGACAAAATCCCCGTTCCCTCCGCTGGGGCCGGGATGGGAAAAAATTGTACTACCTCTCCCGGGGGAAAATCCAGTCGATATCCAGAGAGGGTAAAGATGGTAAACCGCTTCCCTTCCAGGCGGCGATGAAAATCGATCACCGGGCAGAGCGGCTGCAAAAGTTCGATGAGGGCTGGCGTACCCTTTACCACGAGTTTTACGATCCCCAATTCCACGGCATAGACTGGAAAGCCATGAAACGGAAGTACCGGAAACTGGCGGCGGAACAGACCACCAGCCGGGGATTCAACGATGTGGTGCGGTTGATGCTGGGCGAGCTCAACGCCTCCCATCTGGGCATATCCGGGCCCCGTCAAGGCCCCAATGTATCCACCGGTATGCTGGGCTTGCGGTTCGATGAATCCTACAAAGGCCCGGGTCTCAAGGTGCAGAGTGTCCTGGCCAAAGGCCCCTGTGATAAAGAGACCGCCCGGGTTTATCCGGGAGAGATCCTGGTACGCATCGATGGCCGGGACATAGGGCCCAAGACCAATATTCATACCCTGTTGAACCACAAAGCCGGTGACCGGGTCCTCATCACGGTTATTGGCAGAGATAAAAAGGAGCGAAACCTGGTGGTTCGTCCCATTGACCGGCGTCAGTTTGTCGGTCTGGAATACCACCGCTGGGTAGAGGCCAAACGGCAAAAGGTAAAAGAGTGGAGCGGAGGCCGGTTGGGGTATGTTCATATTCAGGGCATGAGCATGCCCAGTTTTGAGCAGTTTGAAATGGAACTCTATTCCGAGGCCCACGGTAAAGAAGGGCTTATCATCGATGTCAGGAACAACGGCGGGGGCTGGACCACCGATTACCTGCTGGCCATCCTTTCCCCCCGGCCCCATGCCTATACGATTCCCCGGGATGGGGAAAAGGCCTACCCCTTAGCAGAGCGTTTGCCCTTTTATGCCTGGAGTAAACCCATTGTGGCCATGTGCAACGAATGGTCCTTCAGTAATGCCGAGATTTTCCCCCATGCCGTCAAAACCCTGGGCCGGGGTAAGGTGGTCGGCGCTCCCACCGGGGGATTGGTCATCAGTACCGGCGGGATTCGCCTGATTGACGGGGCCAACTTCCGGGTGCCCTTTCGCGGCTGGTATACCCTGAGCAACGGCCTGAATCAGGAAAACAACGGCTGTATCCCCGATGTGGTGATATGGGAGCACCCGGCCGATGCCGCCACCGAAAATGACCGGCAGTTGAAGGCAGCAGTAGAGACGCTGCTCCAGGATATCGCCGCCGACTGACGGCTTGTGGGCCGCAGTCAATTATGTTATATTGAGCCTATGGGAAAAGAGGCAGCGGAATCAGATGACATCAGACCTCGGCAACGGCGATGGGGCTTTTTTTTCGTCGGCGGTATTGTCCTGATTCTGCTGATAGGTGTTGCTGTATATCTACTTAATATTAAATGGACTCTCCAAAAAGAGATAGATATCATCAAAAAGAGGGACATTGCCGCCGGGGTCGATGTCACGGCCTTCGAGGATGTTAGAAACCGGAGGCTGGACTTTTTTAAAAAGCGATTCTTCCTGGATATTCCCTTATACATATCGTATAAGTCCGCAAATTTTATCGGCCGGCTGGGGTTGATCGTTCCCCCGGACATTTCGTTGACTTATTTACGGTTGGTGCCCTCCCCTCAGAAAGTGACTTTCACCTTAAAGGGCTTAAAGTCGCGCCCCAAACGATTGCAGCTCCACTCCGCTTTTGCTATTTTTTTGAGGAGATTGGAATCTTTTGACAATATACGAATCACCTCTTTCCCTCCCGGCGAGCCGGACAGTGAACCGGCGGAATTTACCATTCAAGGAGAGATCGAGCTGCCATGAAGGGACGTTGGCATTCGTTCGGGCGGGGAGTCTTAAAGGCTCTGGGGCTGTTGTTATTTGTTGTCCTCTTTTCAATCTTAGTGCTCTTTCCCCTCATCAAGGATATCAGCCGGCTAAAGAGGGAGAAAAAAGATCTGGAATTGAAAATTTCGGATTTCCGGCAGACAGCCTACCGGTTTTCTCTTCCCGATGAACGGGAGAGAGCTCTTTTTCGGGAAGAAGATAAGGCCCTGAGGCGGGCGGCATTAACGGTTCAGACCGAGGGAGATCTGCAGATTTTAATCGAGCGGGCCGACCGTTATATTCAAAATCTGGCCCGACTCCGGGGAATAAGAGAGAAAGAATATGTCCTTATGCCGGCCAACGAAATCTACCGGGCCAATGAGCAAGCGGCGGAACTCCGGAACTTTATCGCCGCCTACCTGAAGGAGAGACAACCGCAGCCAGCGGAAGAGTATGATGAAGATTCCTTTTTTATCCCCCTGGGCCTGAATTACTGCCGGTTATGGCTGTTCTGGACGGCAGAGATGTCCAGGGCACTGCCCTTTCTCAATCGGTTGACCTGGGGGAATGAATATCTGGGCCCGGAAAAAATTTTCGTATCCGAAGGCGGGCAGTATCCCCTGTTCGCAGTGGAATTGAGGCTCTACTTTTTTGATAGGCGCCGGCAGCCCTCATCTTTTCCCCGGGTAAAGAGGCCGAAGGAATCCGCAGATCTGTACATCGATTATCATTCGCCAATGCTCCTGGAGAGGGTCTATCGCTATTTGCCGGAGAGGTTCTCAAAAAGAGAGTTACCCGATATCGGCGGCAAAAAACTCTTTGTGAAAGGGGGACGGTGAATCAAAATGAGAGTGGTGATTCAGCGGGTCAGTGAGGCCGGTGTGGAAGTGGACGGCAATCTGGTCGGTAAAATCGGCCGGGGCATTCTGGTTTATGCCGGAGTGGAGAGGGGAGACGGGGAACGGGAGATGCGCTTCATGGCGGAAAAGATCTTGAATTTAAGGATTTTCCCGGACCATGAAAACAAAATGAACCTGAGTGTGAAGGATGTCGGGGGAGAGATCCTGTCGATATCCCAATTTACCTTAGCCTCTCACATCAAGAAGGGCCGCCGCCCCGATTTTAACAACGCCGAAGACCCAACTGCCGCCGAGAAGCTTTACAATCGATTCAATGCCTTTATGGCCGAGGAGAGCCATGTGGAAACCGGGGTATTCGGTGCCATGATGACCATATCTTCCGTTAACGACGGCCCCGTCACCTTCATCATCGAAAAAAAGTACGCTTCCCCCTAAGCCCTATAGAAGGTCATGGGGGGTGCCAGTTTTACTGGCGGTCAGGATGCAGCCCTTGCCGCCGGGCATGAAATAGGGGCCGCGATTCAAGAAGGATTTCAATAGAGAAGGAGTTCGGGGACGGTGGGGAAAAACGTATAAACTTTGGCGGGAGGGTTCCAGGCTGGGGAAAAGTGAAAACTTTATGTTTCCGGTTTTTCTTCGTTTTTTGTTTTTCTGTCTTTTAACTTAAGGGCCGACTTAAGGGTGATGGAGGCATCCTTCACAATATTAATGATAACCTGAATGAAGCGGCCGAATACCCCGTTGGGCTTAACATTATCTTTTTTCTCTTTTTCTTTTTAAAAATTGACGTTGTATATCCTCCGTTTTATCATTTTTATCTTATAAGATCATCAATTTTTGCCGCAGCTCTATAACTCGGGATGTCACCACTGGCGGTCTGAACGTCACCGATAACACGCCGGGCTGCACCTTTATCATTTTGGATCACACCGGTTCATGATTCTTCGGTTTCCTCTTCGGGCTTTTCCGCTCGCCGGGCATAGGCAAACCGTCTACCCAGATCCTCGGCAATGGCATCGCAGCCCGGAACACGCAACACCGTTGGCCGAGGCATCCTGCACCGCCTTGTAATAAGTGCGGGCTGCCGAAAAAGCCTCGGAACCGGCCGCCCCTGGTTGTATCGATCACCTTTTCGGCCAACGGCTTGAAGAATTCCTGTACCTGTTTAAGCTGGTGATATAAATTTAGATCTCTTTTGAATTCATCTAATTCCAGGTAACCGGGAAACAGGTTTTGCCGTTCTCTGGCATGTCTAAATGCTGCTTCCACAAAGGCCGGGGATTTGTCTCCCAGCAGGTACAATGACTTGATGTCCTTGGCGGTAAGATTGACGGCAAACGAGAGGGATTGAACTCTTCTTCGCTCAATTCGGCAGAAATGTTTTCATATGACATTTATTAATCTCCTTAAAATTTATTGTGATCATACTCTTTAAAATCCCGGACGGTCTCCGTCTCCTCCTGGCACAAATTATCATCCATGACCATGCCGCAAATATGGACCAACCGCTGGCGAAACTGGTAAATCTCCCTTAAATGTTGAGTAAAGAAATCCTGGTCAGGTTCAAAAAAGTCACTCCACTTTACAAGTGGGTCAATTTATCTAAGCGCTATAACCCAAAACCCTTTTTGGCCTACATTTTGGGAATTCAGGCTTTATTTTTCGGGGTAACTCCTTTTTACACACAATCCGGCCCACCCCATTTTTTCTTATATCGAGATGAAGAAAATTGATTCCCTGGAGTTTGTTGACATCATGCTGAATTTTATTTACAATAAATTATCTGCCGGGTGCAGAAAGATTACGAGACATCATGATTTCAATGAATGATCAAAGTAAGAAGCAGGGCTTTATGAAGCGATATAAATTAAAAGGAGGCTATGATAAGGAGGAAAACATGAAGAGAAATAAATTAAAACCATTGATCTTGATTATTCTTCTGGTCGGCCTGATGGTACTCCTGTTTGTACCTAAACCCATGGATGGCATTTTGCTTACGGGGAGGGGAGGTACAATGGATGGTATTTTTATTTGCAACTGTCCACTCCCATTCTCTAACTGTGGATGTAACATAATACTGCCAATAGAATGATCATCTTTAAATGTATTTAGCCTTGAAAAGCCCGGCTGTTTATTACGATACAATGAAATAGAAAACGAGGAGGCAGTGCTGTGAGAAAAAAAAATTATGGGATTCTGATACTTTTACTGGCTTTAAACTCCGTTTTAGCGGGTACGCCGGCATTTAAACAGGTAGACCAATGGAAGCATGATATCGACCCGCTCAGATTCATAATTCGGTCAGTCATCGATGCGGACGGCGATGTGGTGATTAGCGCCTTCGGTCCCGGCCGCTACGTGATTTCTCCAAAACGGGCAGTGCCCTATGGCAAAATGGGCCAGGGTCCCAGTGACCTAACCACTCTTTCTGCCATATTTCCTTATAGAAATAATATGGCTTTTGTCGAACGGCCGGACAAGGTCAAAATTTTTTCCAAAAAGGATGGCTCCTACGTCTGGAAAGAGACCGTCTGGCTCAAGCGCAGCCGCTATTTTCAGGCGATCCGGGACGGGATATTTTTCCACAATAAATGGGTCCTGGCGGGGGTGGAGAGTTTAGATTACAACACCAAAATATTCAAGGTGGCCCATATGAGGATACTGGATGAAAAGGGAAATTTTATTAAACATCTCGTCAAAGTTAATTATCCAGATTTTAAACGTTGCGAAGATTTTTTTTATTTCCTCCTGCCCCACCGGGATCGTATATTATACCTGGTGGAAAACCGGTTGGCAGTCAAGGTGATCTCTCCGGTAGAGTTGGTCGTACTGGAAGAGATTCCCCTCAAAGCTCCGGGTTTCTATAAAAAGATGCCCGACGATTTCTTTCTCAACAAAAAAGAACACGGCGATGCTCAAAGCTTGTTAAAAGATACGGAACACTGGAAGACCTCCTACTCTGCCATTACCAAAGCCACAGTGGAAGGTTCTCATCTGGTGGTTCAACTCAGGACGTGTACCGATAAACTAAAGAAGTTTGCCCTGCTGTTTTATGATATAGACCACCATTTCAAACTGGTAAGGACCGTTTTCATCGACGATCTCTTTTTGGGTTCTAAAGACGGCAAGTACTATTTCTTTGCCAACGGCAATCCCGGCTGGGATGACGATACCGATGCCTGCATCATCAACATTTACCGCTTTGAGAAGAAGGATGAAAAAAAGTAATCTGATCTATTACGCCGCCGTCGCTCTTTCTATGGCTGCCATCGCCGCCGTTATCGTCTTCAAATTTGTCATTCCCGGAGACAACCCAAACCAATTCAGGCTAGAGAATACCGAAGAGATCGTTTTAACCGATCTCGGCGGAAACAACATTGCCCTGGAGAGTCTGCTTCGTCATCATGACTCCACCTTTTGTCTCCTGTTTGAGTTGAGTAGTTGTTATTCATGTATTTCCAATGGATTGGTGGACTTAAAAACTCTTAAAGATTCTGGGAAGCACTGTATTGCCGTTGCCGTCCATGACCGCCTGGATGATATCATGGGGTGGTCTGAAAAGCAAGAATTTTCACCATTCTTCATGATCAAGAAAGTAGATTTTTACCGGTACATTCACACCCCGGTGCTGCCGGTTCTTGTCCACCTGGCTGGCCATACAGTCAAAAAATATAAATATATCTTACCTTAAAAGAAATTTGATAAGTTCAACATGCCCTTTGTTGTGGGTGTTTCATAATCCGATTATACCACAGCGCAAAATCGAAAAACAACAAAAAAAACACCCCAAATCCAAAACATCAACCAAAGCCGGAGACCATCTCCTCGATCTTTTGGTTATCTTGCCTGGCCTCAAACTTTTAACCTCCTTCACAGATCTACTTACTTAATGTTTCCTTTGGGTTTCACACACTTTTACAGATCTGGAGTTTAGCACAAACAAAACATTTATGCAAATATTTATAGATGAAAGTTCTCCCATTTTTCAAAAATCAGAGGCCCCTCACTTGCATAAATCCACAACACCCTATTTAACGTTTTGGGATTTCAGGCTTTACTTTTTAGGGTAACTCCTGGCTTATTCGTCTATTCTTCTTCCTCTTTGACCCGGCCTTCTTTGACGGCTTCGTCGATGATCTTCTTCTGCAGGTGGGCGGGCACGATTTCGTAGTGGCAGAATTCCATGAAATAACTCCCCCGGCCGCCGGTGATAGAGGTCAGGGTGGGTTCAAAATCCAGCATTTCTGCCATGGGCACCTGGGCCTTGATGACATGATTCTTGCCTTTGGCCTCCATGCCCTGGATTTTACCCCTACGGCCGCTCAAGTTGCCGTTAATATCTCCCATGAATTCTTCAGGGGTCACCACCTCGACGTTCATGATTGGTTCCAGTATGGTGGGTTTGGCCGCTTTTACGGCCTTTTTAAAGGCCTGGGAGGCGGCAATCTTAAAGGCCAGATCCGAGGAGTCTACATCATGATAACTGCCGTCATACAGATTGACCTTGAAGTTTACCACCGGATAACCGGCCAGCACTCCCTGATGTCGGGATTCCTGAATTCCCTTCTCCACCGCCGGGATGTAGTTTTTGGGAATGGAACCGCCAAAGATCGTCTCTTCAAACTCGAAGTCTGTGCCCCGGGGCAGCGGCTCCATTTTAATCATGACATGACCATATTGGCCCCTGCCGCCGCTCTGTTTCTTATACTTGTTGTTGATGTCTGCGCTGCCGGTCACAGTCTCCCGGTATGGAACCTTGGGGGGTTTCATCTCCACTTCGACACTGTATTTTTTCTTAAGCTTGTTGACCACCAATTCCACATGCAGTTGACCGTTTCCGGAAATGATCAACTCCTTGGTCTGGGTTTCCCGTTGACTCTTAACGGTGGGATCTTCTTCCATGATCCGCTGGAAGGCATTGGAGATCTTATTTTCATCGGCCCGGCTTTTGGGCTCGATGGCAAATGAGATGGAGGGGATGGGGAATTTGAGTTCCGGGAACCGGGTGGACTGGCCTTTGACGGTCAGGGTATCGCCGGTCTGGGTCTCCTTTAGCTTGGCTACGGCGATGATGTCGCCGGGGTAGGCCGCGGTGGCGGGTTCCTGATTTTTGCCTTGCAGCATAAACACGCCTCCCACCCGTTCGTCGAACGACTTGGTGGAGTTGAAGTAGGTAGAGTCCGGTTTAAAAATTCCGGAAAACACTTTTACTACGGATATTTTCCCGGTATAGGGATCGGAAATGGTCTTGAAAACCAGGCCCGAAAAGGGGCTTTTGTCGTCGGGTTTGACGCTGCCTTCGACCGCTTCGATCTCTCCACATTCCAGGATTGAAGGCGCGTATTTGACGATAAAATCGGTCAGATGGTTGACGCCGATATTGGCTAAGGCATCGGTCATCAACACCGGGAAGATATCTCTATTGAATATTGCGGTTTTCAACCCGACTGCCACCTCTTCGGGATTCAAGTCCCCGGCATCGAAATATTTTTCCATCAACTGTTCATCGTTTTCGGCGATCTTTTCGATCAGTTCTTCCCGTTTTGCCTGGATGATATCGTTTAAATCGGCCGGGATGTCGACCTGCGCGGCCGTGCCTTTCTCGTCGGTGCTGTATTGATAGGCCTTCATCTCCAACAGATCCACCAGGCCGATAAAGTCGTTTCCTTTGCCGATGGGATACTGTACGGCAATGGCGTTTTTGCCAAAGGATTCCACGACTGAATTGAAAGCGGAGTCGAAATCGGCCAGCTCTTTCTTCATCTTGTTGACTACTAAGATCAGGGGTTTATTCAATTCCCCCATAGTTTCGAAGAGCTTTTCCGACTGAACCTCTACTCCCTCGAGGGCATTGATCAACATGACACCTGACTCGACGGCCCGCAGACTCACCCTGGCTTCCCATATAAAATTGGCATAGCCCGGCGTATCTATAATATTGATCTTATGGTCATCTTTATACGCATAGGCTACTGCTGCTTGAATCGAGATTTTTTTATCGATCTCTTCTTCGTCGTAATCGGTAACGGTATTGCCTTGATCTACCTTTCCCAGGCGGTTTACCATGCCGGTGTTAAACAGGATGGCAGAGGCCAGGCTGGTTTTGCCGGTCTGGCCGTGACCGACAAGGGCAATATTTCTCAACTTATCACTCAAAACTTCCTTCATGCCTTTTCCTCCTAAATGAATAACAAGCTTTCATCATAAAAGATAATCAACTCTTTGTCAAGAGTTGACCGGCCTTTTGCCGGAGAAGTTGTTAGCTGGCTGTCGGTCTTCAGACTTTCTCGATATAGACCAATTCATGCCCGGCAAAAACCAGTGCCAGCTTAATTAAAGTCGTCCTTTCGAGGCGTTTCCTGAGCTTTTCATCCAGGCTGTATCGCTTCAATTGCTCCTTTGCCTCGGTTTTCAACCGATCCGGGAGCTGTTTGCTTTTGCTGTCAGAGCTTTTTATGTATTTGATTTCGATGAGGTATGCGTATCTGACGCCTTCGTATTTTGCCAGGAAAGGTTCCATGAGCAGGTCGGCATAGCCTTTGTTCAATTCTGTTTCGGAACAGATTGAATAGAGATCGCTCCACCCCAGGTAGGCAGTCAGGAAACCCTGGATAAACTTTTCACCGCTGATCAGGTCTCTTAAACCGAGGCTGGACTGCATTTGTTGGCTGATGTAGGCAAACAGGGGCCGCCATTCTCCGCGGTAGGCCATATTTTCCATCAGCTCCGAATATTTTTCATGGTTGAGGCTGAAGAGTTCTGTTTCCATATAGGCTTCCCGGATGTATTCGTAAAATAGTTTCCTGATCGATTCGTTGGGAATTTTCAGGATCAATTTATCTTCCCTTTCGACATCGGTGCCATCGATGGTCAACAAGCCGAAATAAAACAGCAGGGAACTGAAATTTTCAGGCTTCCCCAGGTGTTTCAACGGGAAAGACTTTTCCAATTTAGAGGTGACAAAACCCTTTTCAATCACAGTCCGCAGCCTGGAGAAATTCCCGTTGGTCTCCGGCCTGTCCCTTTTGTCCACCATGACCAGGTGTCTTAATTTGGGATAATCTATTCGTACGTTCCGGTCGAATAATTCGTCGGGCAGCCGGTGATTTTTGAAATACTCTTTGAGGAAGTAGAGCACCAGTGTGGGGTTGAATACCTCGACGGTTGTTTCCCGGGAAAAGCGGTAGTGATTGTACCACCGGCTCATCACCTCCAGGAGATGGCCTGTTTCATGGTGAATTTTGCCGGCTTTCCGGTAATATTCGATCATATCGATGACTTCCTGTTCCCGGAATCCCATCATCTCGTTGAAGTTTTCATCGATGGAGATATTTTCGCCGATATTAAAACCGGAGGTTACGTCATCCAGCGTGAGGGGGGAGACGCCGGTTATAAACAGGCGTTTAACGGGAATGTCGGTGCCGGAAGTGCCTGATTTGATTACTTTGAAAAATTCCCGGAAAAATCCCTCGCCATGGGTTAAATCTTCATAAGGGCGGCTCCCCGCGGTGGACAGGATGGTATTGGCGAAATTATCGTATTCGTCGATGATCAGGTATACTTCTCGATCGGCTATCCGGCACAGGGCCAGCAGACTGCTCAACAGATCCGAGGCATTCTTCCTGACTGCCAACTCTTCCAGGCTCCTTCCGGGGTCCACTTTCAGCAGTTGGTGGTATTTTGAAATAAATATTTTGGCCTGGGTGAAGACATGATGATAGAAGGAGTCTTCGACCTGGTCAACGGAAGATTTAATCTGGGAAAAGTCAAATTTCAGGATTAGATAGGAATTTCTTTCGGGGGTGGGCTGGTTATGGATGTGGGTGCCGCTGAAATAGCGATCAAATGCCTCCGCCTTATTGACATCGTAATAGGTCTCCATCATCGAAATCAGTAGGGTCTTGCCGAACCGCCGCGGCCGGATGAAGACAAGATACGTCCCGGCCTCTTCAATCATACCCAGGTACCTGGTTTTGTCCACATAATAATGGCGGCTCTCCCTTATATCTTCGTAACTGCCCACTCCATAGGGGAGGGTTTTGGGTTCATGCTCTCCAGGCTTTCCAACCGACGGCACTTCGCCTGACATCTCGAATAAATCTCGCAAGAACCTATCGAATACTCTATTGCGTATGGCACAGAGACCATCTTTGTCGGGAACGATACAACCGGCACCGGAGGTCGAGAATTCTTTATAAGGGTGAAATTTTTTCTTTGCCCCTGTCAAAATTTCCCGGATTAGTTGGCGGAGCGGTTCATTCACCCGCACATCCCTTCTCAAGAGTTCGATGGCAGAATTGGTTAACAGAAGCAGGTTGATGGTTTCTTCGATATCCTTCCGGGTAAGCCTTCGTTTACTCTTTAAGGCGATCCCTACCATGATATGACCGGCATGTTGAAGCAGTTGGGGATGACCGGATACCAGGGATAACAATCTTTTTTTCGCTTCCGCCTCGATTTTAATGTGTAATTGTTGAAAGGGTCGGTCGATTAGCCGCCGGGACTCCTGGTCCGAGAAGTCCCTCATATAAAAATTTTTAGCGATATTGAAAGGAGAGGTGGCGGGGCTGGATAAGGCGGTCAGATCAATAGATGAGGTCACAACCATTGAGTACCTGATAAATTCAGGATGAGAGGCTCTTTCATGCCAGATACCTCTCCATAAAAGCAGTAGATTGCCGGTAAAGGAAAACTTTTCGATCTCATCGAACAAAAAAATAATCCTTTCTTTTTCGTCTGTGGGCCGGAGGGCCTTTAAAAAATGGCGAAATTGATATAGAGGGGAAGATTCTCCCCAGCCTTCATCCCCGGCTGCCGCCGATTCCGAAGGGATTTGCTCGCCGGTAAGCCGTATTAACCACCGGTAGAACTGCCTTTCGTCCGGCGGTGCGATCCCCAGGTTTACATAAACATAATGTGCATCCGGGTATCGGTTTACTATTTGCCTCAACAAGGTGGTCTTGCCACTCTGCCTCGGACCAATAATCGCCCAGTAATCGCCCCGCAAAAGGCCGGCTGTGATGTCGTCTATCTCTGTTTCCCGCGGCACACAAACTTCTTTGTCTTCGAGAGGGTTCAGCGGCCCGGTGTAGCGGTAGGGATTGTCGGTCATGGGTCCATATTAATGGAACCTCCAGAAATTGTCAAGTCTGCGGCATTATACTTACGATGGGGGGAATTTGATTTTTTGGTTGAAAAGGTATAAAATGGGATTCCTTTCCGCTTGATAAGGTGTCACCATGAAAAAGAAAATTAAGAACCTGATGAAGTTAAGAGAAGAAAAAAGTCTGGCCGGGGGGGCAGACCGGATCAAGAAGCAGCACCGGCAGGGCAAGATGACGGCTAGAGAACGGATTGAATACTTTTTTGATCCCGGCACTTTTGTAGAGCTTCAGGGCTACGTGCAACTGCGATCCGGTAATTATGGGCTGGATAAAAAGAGATTTCTGGGAGATGGGGTGATTACCGGTTTTGGCCGGGTAAACGATAGGGTTGTGTACATCTTTGCCCAGGACTTTACCGTACTGGGGGGATCCCTGGGGGAGATGCATTCGAGAAAAATCGTCAGCACGATGGACCTGGCCCTCAAGGCCGGGGCGCCGATGGTGGGCATCAACGATTCCGGCGGTGCCCGCATCCAGGAGGGCATCAACAGCCTGGCCGGTTACGGCGATATCTTTTACCGCAACACTTTGTGCTCAGGCGTGATTCCGCAAATCTCCATCATTATGGGGCCCTGTGCCGGCGGTGCGGTGTATTCCCCGGGTATCACGGACTTTACGTTTATGGTGGATAAGACCTCCTATATGTTCGTCACCGGCCCGGAGGTGATAAAAGCCGTCAACTGGGAGGAGGTCACCTTCGAGGAGCTGGGGGGCGCCGGCGTTCACTCCTGCGAATCCGGGGTGGCCCACTTTGTCGGCAATGAGGAGAGACATACCCTGGATATGGTCAAAGAACTGTTGACCTACTTACCCTCCTCCAACCTGGAATCGCCGCCGATGTCTCACACCGATGACCCCTATGACCGGATGGAAGACAATCTCAACGAGATCGTACCGGTCAATCCCAATAAACCCTACAATATTAAGGAACTGATTGCCCTGGTGGTGGACGATAAGAAGTTTTTTGAAGTCCATGAGAATTATGCCCAAAATATCGTGGTGGGCTTTGCCCATCTGGGTGGCAAGAGTGTCGGAATTATTGCCAACAACCCCGATGTCTATGCCGGCACCATCGACGTGCATGCCTCTGTTAAGGCCGCCCGATTTATCCGGTTTTGCGATGCCTTTAATATCCCCCTGGTAAGTTTTGTGGATGTGCCGGGTTTTCTGCCCGGCAGGGATCAGGAAAAATCAGGCATCATCAAACATGGCGCCAAGATGTTGTACGCCTATTCCGAAGCCACCGTGCCGAAGTTGACGGTGATTACCCGCAAGGCTTACGGCGGCGCCTATATTGTGATGAGTTCCAAACATCTGGGTGCCGATATCGTCTATGCCTGGCCCACCGCCGAGGTGGCGGTGATGGGGCCCCAGGGGGCAATCAACATTATATTCAGAAAAGATCTATCCACCGCCGCGCAGCCGGAAACACTGCGGGAACGGTTGATTCTTGACTACAAGGAGAAGTTTGCCAACCCCAGGGAGCCGGCGTCCTATGGTTATGTGGACGACATCATCATGCCGGTGGAGACCCGGCCCCAGTTGATCAAGGCCCTGGAATCGCTGGAACATAAGCACCTGCAAACTCCCCGGAAAAAACACGGAAACATTCCATTATAAGGAGATTTTATGGCAGAAAAGGTCATTATCCCCAATAGAGGTGTCATCGCCCTGGACATCATCAATTCCCTCAACAGCATCGGCCTGGAGACGATATTGCTGCATTCGCCGGAAGATTCTCTCACCTTGCCGGTTAAACTGGCGGACAAGAGTTTTAAGTTTTTCTCTTCCCGTTTGGAAGACAGCTATATGGACCAGGATGCCATTATTGAGAAGGCCGTTGAGTTAAAAGCAGACTATATCCACCCGGGATACGGCTTTTTGGCGGAAACCCCGGAATTTGTCAGGGAGTGTCAGAACCATAATATCAGGTTTATCGGCCCCGATTTTGAGGCATTAAAAATTGTAAAAGATAAGACCAGGTTAAAAAAGATGGCCAATGAACTGAGGATTAAAACGTTAAAACACTCGGCACCGATGCTAACTCCCTTAGACGTGGAATCCGTTGACGACGAATTTAAATTCCCGGTTATCATCAAGCCGGTGGGCGGCCTGGGGGGGATGGGTATTAAGGTGGCGGATTATAGAACCGAAGCCATTGGACTGATCAGTGAAATGTTGAAGCGGGGTGAAAAACAGAAGGAAGGTTTTTTTGTGGAAGAGTTTTTACCCTTTGCCCACCATATTGAGATCCCATTCTTCAGGGATATCAAAGGCAACATCCTCTTCCTGCCGGAAATTGAATCATCCATCCAGCGGAGATTTCAGAAGATCTTTCAAGAATCCCCCTCCTTGAATGTCTCCGCAGATTTGAGACAGTCATTGTATGAAGATTCTAAAAAAATTATCGAACACATCAATTACATGGGGCTGGGATATATCGAATTCATCGTGGAGACCGACAGGGCCTACTTTTCCGAAATCAATCCCACCTTTCAGATCAATACCCTGATCCCGGAAATCCATATCAACGCCAATTTCATTAAGAAGCAATTTGCCGTGGCCCGGGGCGAGCTGCTGCACGATGTAGAGGGAATGAAGATCGTAGAACCCACCCACCATGTTTTGCTGGTCTCCCTGATGGCGGAAAATCCCTTTGACCGTTTCCGACCTTCCGCCGGTACTGTAACGGAATTTTTTTACTATTCCGCCATCCGCAATCTCTTCAAGACCGCCATCTACGGCGGTGCCAGGATTTCTTCCCTCTACGATCCCTATATCGGCAAAATTGTTACCTATGCGGTCAAGAGGGAGAATGCCATCAAAGATATGCGAACATTCCTGGATAATATCAATATAAGGGGCATCCAGACCAACCTGATTTTTCTGAAACACCTGCTGGAAAGTGAATGGCTGCACCGGGGGGAAACGATTAATGATTTCCTGAATCTGAAATGTGATTTTACCAGACGGCACAAAAAGGATGAAGAGCTCCAACTTGCCGCGGCCTTGCTGGCGGCCGCATTTCATGTGGATAACCGTAAGAAAAATTACCGGGCCAGGCTGGAAAAAATGAAACAGCCGGGTCTGTTGAGACGTCTGTTCAGGGGCGTTTAAATATGAGAGTTCGAGGTAGGACATGAAATATAAATTTCAAGTGGATAAAAAAGTTGTTGAGGCCGAGATTGCCCACAACGTGACTTTCCATTCCGAAAGTCCCGTCAGGATTGATAAAGAGATCGTAAAAATATTAATCGGCGATTACGATGAGAACGAGGTGAAGTCTTTTTTCCTGGACAACAAGTTGTACCAGATCGAGCTGTTCCGGGATGACCAGGGTTATCCCGCCGGTATCTTTGTCAACGGTGAGTACTATTCCGCTTCTCTCCTTAAGATCGACAAATTTTTCTATTATAAGGAAAAACCGTCGAGATTGGCCAGGTCCGGCATAGTGAAGAGTTTTATACCGGGAAATGTCAAAAAGATCTTTTTTAGTGTGAACGACCGGGTCAAGGAAGGAAACATCGTGTTGATCCACGAGGCCATGAAAATGGAAAACGAGATCCGGGCCCCCATTTCCGGCACCATCAAGACCATCGGTGTCAAAGAGGGCGACAACGTCTTAGCCAACCACCTCCTCTTCGAAATCGAGTAACCCCCATCCCCACAATCATCTGTTTTCTTGTTACCGACAGCCCGGCAGCCATCCCTATCAACAAACCTAATCCCAATTAGACCTAATCCAGATTAGTATTAAGAGTGTACCACATCCCCCCCAAATTCAACCCCGGATATATCAATTTTTTGCTTCGGCGTTAATTTCACCATTTTTCCAAAAATATAGATTATGGCTAATTGGAGTTAGTATTTTTCGGACAGGATCATGGCCCGGGCGATTCATTCTCCCGGATTTTCTGTTTTTTTAAGAAAAATTCATTACAGTAGAGATACATCGTAAAGGTTTTCGGCTTTATACGTTGGGGTTTTAATTCAATACTGACTGAATGATCCGATACTGATAAGACGCCGACATTGTTTTTTCTAAATAGTTGCCGGTCAATGTTTTTTACGGTATTTTTAGGTAAGGCAACAAAAACGATATTAGAAAAGTGTTGATAGCGCCTGGCCTGGCCCAGAGCATCTCTCCATTTTTTCAACTTGGCTTCTATGCTTACCACTAAGTCAGTATAAGAAAAAATATCTTTTATCAATGTATATCTATCTCCCTCTCGTTCGACATATCCTTTTATGACCAGGGATTTAAGTAAAACTTTTTTTATATAGGACACCGATAATCCAATTTGCTTCGCCAGAACATCTACGGTAAAGGATTCCTGCTTTTGCAGTATATTTAAAAGCGTTAATTCTCTTATATTGGTGACGGGTTCTTTAATATTGGCTTCGAGGCGAGATTTTAACTTCTGTCGATTGCATTTAATGCCTACGATATCGGCAATTCCATAGCCGGCGGAGAATTCCTCCTCCACCGCATCCAGATAGAGTTCGTTAAGTAGAAAAGAGATCAACGGCCGTGTCATTTCCGATTCATATCTCATCAGTTTTCCCTCACAAGTAGCTCCCAAAAACACTCAGCCAGGCGTTAAGATGAGCATAATACGATGGTCTCAATTCATTAACATTACGATGTAATTCTTTACATTTTTTAACTGCCTTTTGTGTTTTGTCTACAAACCACTCTATTTTATGCTTATTTTCCACAGAATTCAGATCTTCAATTTCCTTTTGCCGGATTCTCATGTAATGAGTTTTTGCAAATGCCTCAATATTTGGATTTTTCTTACAAAATTCACAATTACATACCAGAGATTTATCGGTATTTATAATATCCTGAGCTAGGTTTACTGGCAATGAAAGCATCAATTGGGGGATATAGTACTTTGTTTTCATGGAATAATTGACCGCCCTTTCCTGCAACAGGGCCCTTTCTGAAAATCCTGTAAGAGAAGCAATCCCTGTTGTTACTATATCAGCACCAGCCGCTAGAATCCCTAAGCCCAATGTCCCGAGTCGGGCACCCACAATCCTCTTTCCTAACTTTGAAAATAACCGTATTATTTCTACATAAGCATAGAGCCTTGAGCGATTTATTGTGGTTTCGTTAATTTCATCTCCATAGAATATAAAACCATCGGGTTTACATATTGAGAATTCGTTTAATAAGGCAATGCGATTTGTCTCTGTGGTGTACTCCTCCATATTTAAACATATACCGGAATATATTTGCATATTTTTGTAATTACTTTTAACATACTCCACCGCCTCATGGAGAAGTTTTATATCAGTCTCCAGCCATATATCTTTTAAACTACGGTGATAATGGAATGGCGCAACAAAGAATTCAACTTTCCACTGCGCTTGCCAGTCAATAACTTGCTTTACATATTTTTGAATGGAAGTAATGTCTTTCAATTTATTGGGAGTTAAGCGATTATATTTATCCCAGCAATATGGTAGGTTAATCAGCCCCTTTGTTTGTGAAAAAGTGGAATAGGCAAGGCGGTTAGTGGCAGGGTCAAAGAAATAGTCTATATTTCTCTCTTGAAATTCATTAAGTGTTCTCTTATATCTTGGCAAATAATTTGCGACATATTCAATGCCATTCAGTTCACCGGATTTTTCTACAAATCCCAATATTTCGGATTTCTCATTGGGTAAAAGACGATACCATACCTCCTTTTTTAAAGTATAAGTTTTCCTGATAGATTTTATAGCGGTCTCCAGGAAAATGGGGGTGTTTTGTATGGCTTCCACAAGTTTTTCATGCGAAATATTTCTTTCATATGGCTGTTTGCTTAATAGCAGGAGTATTAAGTTTTCAAATTCGTTTGAAATCTTTTTATTGTAAGTTTTGGGAACGGTTGGGGGCTCGTTTAACGCCATATTGATAAGCTGTAAAATATTGTGAGCCTCAAATGGATAATGCCCTCTCGTTACGATGTAGTATATCATGACCCCAAGGCTATATAGATCAGATCGATAATCCAATTTTTCTCCTCTTATTGCCTCAGGTGGAATATAAAGAGGTGTGCCTTTTGGGCCTTCACCCGTCATTGTTAAAGTGGTGTAGTCTATCATTTTGACCAAACCAAAATCAAGCAGCTTTATCTTTCCATCATCTGTAATAAAAATATTCTGTGGTTTGATATCCCGGTGCAAGATATTTTTCTTGTGCATGGCATTTAAACCTGAAAGAACCTGGGTTAAAATGTTCTTCAGATTTTTCTCATCTATATCAAACGACTTTGATTGAAAATATTTTTCTAAATCTTTCCCTGCGAGATATTCCATTATCAAGAAATATCGCAGATCATTCCCAACCGGAGCTTGCCCATATTCTATAATTTTTACAATATTACCGTGCTGGACCTTCTCCAAAGCTCTACACTCCCTTGTGAATCGATTTATATCAAAACCTTTTAGTATAGCTTCCTCTTTTATAAGTTTTAATGCAAATTTCTCTCCATCTTTTATTGCAATGTAAGTTTCCCCAAATGCTCCCACACCAAGTAGATTGCCAAGCTTATATTTTCCTATCTGTAGCATTATCAGTTCTCCGGATTATCTTAAATTTATTAACTGGCTTTGATTGGGGCATTATCAAATCTTGTGTTTTATGTTTAATAGACTTACTTACCTGCATTGCTGACGGACAACAAGTTCCTTTTAACACAAATTGATTATATAAAAAGTGATATTGGATTTCAATAGGTGGGCTTTATTTTTGCTTCAATCTCCAATTATTATTTAGTCTTCAACACACAGACAAGCATAGGAGATTTTTTTTATAGTATCTCAATCTTTTTTTAAAAAACTTTTCTAAATACGGGACGTGAATATCCCGGTAATCATAGATGATTTTATTTTTCATATCGCCTCTTTGTATTCTTCCTATGTACTGCGTTAATTTCCCGCTGAAAGAGAACGGATAAACTAAAAACAGGCAATTTAAGTTGGGAAAATCCGTGCCCTCTCCTATCAACTGACCTGTCGAAATCAAAATTTGAAAATCTCCGGTTTTAATTTGCTTTATCTTTGTCTTTCTCTGTTTTTCCGTCAAATCACCGGTTAATTTTATAATCTCGTATTCTCTCCTCAAATAGTAACCCAATACCTCTACATGCTCTTTTCTTTCGGTTAGGACCAGGCATTTTGAACCTTTCTCTATCTCGTTTTTTATATCCTCTAATATCTGTTGATTTCGGTTGGAATCAAAGGTGATTATCTTTGATAAAATCTGAAAATTATCGATTGTGACATTAAAGGGCACTGATAACTCTGTCTTCCTGATTAGTATTTCAGGATTGCTGTTGGGGATATCTGTGTTCCTGTCAACTGTATGCAGTATCTCACCCAGATAGATAAATATTAGCTTTTCATCATTATGTTTCCTTTCAGGCGTGGCGGTCAAACCATATAAATAATAGGGATTAAATTTAGTGATCACGTTTCTAAACATTTTAGCCGGAATATGATGGCATTCATCCACAATGATCATGCCAAACCTGTCGGTAATATCCTGGATATCATCCATCCTTGATAACGTTTGTACCATCGCTACCGTGATTTTATCACCAACCGTCTTCTTATTCGAACATAGCTGGCCAATCTCCCGGGCGGGAATACTGAGAAATCCTTCCACTCTGTCGATCCATTGGTTGAATATCTGCTTTTTATGAACCAGAATGAGCGTCGGCTGACGAAGCCTGAGAATCAGGCTAATACCGATGATCGTTTTACCCGATCCCGGCGGAGCCACCAATATTCCATTATCCGACTTGACCATACTCTCAACCGCCTCCATTTGATCGTTGTGTAAACTAATCTCAGACTCATAATGGACAGGCTCAAGCTTATTTCTTTTATCCAGCAGATCAAATTTAATATTCTGCTCCTCCAGGAATGTTTTCAACTGATCTAAAAAGCCTCTTGGAATCAAAATATGATCTTCGACTGTCTGAATCAGTTTGAAATATTTTTCCACTTCATGGACGCTCAGGCCGATCCTTTTTTTTATCACATATTCGGAATTCATAAAATTAAGGTTTTCCCTTAGGAAATCCACCAGTACTTTGGGTAGATTATTCTTGTTGATAAAAATGTGATCTTTGACCGTAATGGTCAGGTCTTCTGTCGGTACTGCTACACCAGTTACGTTTCCTTTATTCAACTGTTCGTACAAGGCTTTCATCTTATCAACGGAGACCTTTTTCACATCAAGTAAAACACTCCACTGGTCTTTATATGGAACTAATTCTCCGGCAGGATCAAGAAAGACTGTATTATCCAATTTTCTCGCTTCACCTTGTAACGGCAGGGCGATGAGATTCCCGAATCCTTTCCCACTCAACAAATCTTGATTGGGGAAGAGTCTGTCAAAACTGTCTTCTTTATCGAATTGGTCAATAATGTTTGCCTCTTTTAATATATGATAGCCAACACTTCTACTGATGTATGCCGGGCATCTGTCCACGAAAAATATCCAGGCATGCCCTCCCTTGCCGGAACGGGATCTCTCTGCATAGACGGGCAAATCATAATCCGAACATTTTTTTATAAACTTTAATATGTCCTCCTTCCAGGTTCTCACGTCAAAATCCGAGGCTAAAAAGTAGGAAGTATTATCCGGCAGCAGCGGATAAATTCCATATACTTTATATCCCCTCAAATGTTGTTCGATATAATAATCATTCAACGCTGCATATTGCTGGTGTGTACAGTCTTTGCACTTTCCCTTATTCAATTTAACGCATATCCCGGGTTTCCACTCATTAACACAAACCGGTGTATAACCACTGGAACTTTTATCTCTCTTCTCCCACCGCAGCGCAAACACATCCTCCCTTCCCCTAAAAAGCCCCCTGAAAATATCAATTTTCTGCTTCGGCGTCAATTTCTTCATCTGTTGTTTCATCTATATTCTCCGACTCCTGTCGGACATTCTTTACCTCGTTGTAAATGTAATATTTATTGGGGATAATGTCAATTATTAGACTTGAGGTTGAGAGAGGGGAGGGATTTTCCGCCTTAGGGTAGGATTGGGGGAATTAAAGTAGGATTATCGGAATTTAAGTAGGATTAGGGGAAAGAAAGTAGGAATTTCGGAAGGAAAGTAGGATTTTGGGGGGAAATCTGGGAAAATCGGAATATGGTTCGGCAAATCGGAATATGGTTCGGAAATTCCTCTTTAGAAGCGGGAAATCCTCTTGACAGGGGGGGGTTCCCCTATCATTGGTGTATGAAGGAAAAAGCAAAAAGTCAATCTACAGAGGAAATCGGCCGCCGGTTAAGGGAGTTAAGAGAACGGCTGAACAAAAACCAGGCCGAAATGGGGCGCCTCCTGGGACTCAGGAAGGATGCCTATGGGAAATATGAGAGACAGAACAGCCATCCCCCCTTTAAGGTGCTCAGTGCCTTAGCCACCCGCTACAATGTCTCCCTCGACTATCTTTTTTGCGGCCGGGGCACGTTATTTTACGGCGACCAACCGGCGGGGACCGGGCGGCCTGGGAAAACTGATGAACTGTCGGAGCTCCTCGATCTGATGGAGGCGGTGCCCTTTGTTCGCTATTCAATGTTGAGCTATTTCCAGCGTCTCAAGAGCGAGAACCGGCAAATCATCGACCGGGAGTTGGGCCAGGCCACCAGTGAAGGGGGTTGATTTTTTAAAAATCTGGGTATAAAATACATTGTAATGCGCAAAACTTTAAAGTTTTGCGCATCATGGTGCGCAAAATGACAAAGATTCGCGATGTGCTGCTAACCCAGCAGAGGGAACTGGAAAAATTCGACCAGAAACCCTATGTACCCAGGGACATCGAGCTGGCCCACCTAGACAAAGACATGATCAAGGTGATTATCGGTCCCCGGCGGGCGGGGAAACCCTGCACTCTTCGGTCATATTTAAAGATATTGTCAAAAGGTACAATATCAGGTCAGCTAAACCCATGGATGACCTGTCCAGGTTTTTGATCTCCAATGCCGGTGGTTTTGTGTCTTACCGAAATCTGGCAAAAATGGTGGATTTAAAGAGCACCCACACTATCGGGAAATACCTGGATTATTTGGAAGAGGCCTTCCTGCATTTTAAACTCAATGCTTTTTCCTACAAATACAGGGAACAGATCAAATCGGAAAAAAAAGTATACACCATCGACAACGGCATGATTGGCGCCAGGGCCTTCAATTTTTCCCCCCATCTGGGCGTACTCTATGAAAATATGGTGGCGGTGGAACTCAAGAGGAGAGAGTTGAAGGGAGAACTGGAATTCTATTATTACAAGAACCCCCAGGGATATGAAGTGGATTTCGTGGTGAAAGAGGGAATGGATATCACCCAGATGATCCAGGTCTCTTATAGTGTCGATGCTGAAAAGACCAGAACCAGGGAAATCAGGGCGCTGCTGCACGGGCAGAAAAAACTAAAATGTGACCGCCTTATGGTCATTACCGGCGATTATGAGAATATCGAAACGTTTGATTGGTATGGGGTGAAAGGGGAAATTCAATTTATGCCTTTATGGAAATGGCTGTCTGAAAAATAACGAGACTATCGGAAAGTCTTGCTTTATGCACGATGCAGCCCTTTTGGAAACGATGTCAGGAAAAGTGAGTATATCAGACAAAGTTGATTTCGACTTTCTTGTCCAGTGCCCTGGCAATCCGAAAGAGGAAATCGACACTGGGATTGTATCGGCCGCTTTCAAGCCTTGATATTGCCGATTGGTTTGTCCCCACCTTCTGCGCAAGATCTTTTTGGGTTATTTTCTCTTTTATTCTCAGGGCAATAATCTTCTTCACCAGTTCTCTTCGTTCCTCATTCTCTTTCCAGATTTTTCTAAACTCGGGATCGTTTTTTAAATTTTCACTTAAAAAATCTCTAAAATCACTCATTTAAAAACTCCTTTTTCCTTTTTAAAGCGATCTCTATCTCTTTTTTAGGGGTTTTCTGGGTCTTTTTGGTAAACCCATGAAGCATTATAAACCGCCTATCTTTTGCCGCGAAATAAAGTACCCGGTAGATTCCATCTTGATCTCTTACCCTTAGCTCAAAAATTTTATTTCCGATGTATTTTACAAAAGGCTCCTTCAATTCAACACCAAAAGTCTCGAGATATTCCATCGCTTCAAGGATCTTACTTCTTTGCCGGGCGTTTAATCCCTGCAAATATTTTCTAACCGGGCATTTTCCAGTCCTGGTCTTATAGAAATCGACTGTCCACTTCATGTTTTTAATATTACATATAAGTGATATTTTGTCAAGGAGTTTGTCGTTGCAATGCCCATAAAAGTATTGGTTTGATTTTTTGTGGTTTTGGGGGTGTGATTGCCTTGTAAAAATGACATTTTTGGGGTATGATTGCCTTGTAAAATTTCAAAAATACGATGAAGCGAGGATCGGCACCATGGAAAGAGCGATTGATAAAGAGCTGTTGAAGTGGAAGGACGAAAAGAAGCGGAAGGTTCTTCTGGTCCGGGGCGCCCGGCAGGTGGGCAAAACCTATTCCCTCAGGCAATTGGGCCAACACTTCAAATACTTTGCCGAGGTGAACTTCGAGGAGCACCCGGAAATCAGCACTTTTTTTGAAAGGTCCCTGAACCCGGGGCCCATCTGTGAAAAATTGGCCATCTACCTGGGCACCCCCATCATCCCCGGGGAGACGCTTCTCTTTTTTGACGAAATACAGGCCTGTGCCGACGCCATCAAATCGCTGCGATTTTTCTATGAGAGAATGCCGGAACTCCATGTGGCGGCAGCCGGTTCCCTGCTGGAATTTGCGCTGGAAGAGATACCCTCCTTTGGGGTGGGCAGACTCCGGAATGTGTTCATGTACCCCATGACCTTTAACGAGTACCTGGACGCATTGGGCGAACAAAACTTAAAACAGCTAATAGCGCGATCCTCTTCCGCCAATCCTGTAGACCCGGTGATCCATGACAAAATCCTGGACAGGTTGAAGATTTTCCAGATTATCGGGGGAATGCCGGAGGTGGTGCGGACATATATCGAAGAACGGAACCTGCCGAAGTGCCAGATTGTGATCGACAACATATTGACCACCATTATTGATGATTTTGCCAAATATAGAAGAAGAGTTCCGGTGAGCCGGCTGCAGGAGGTATTTAATTCCATCGTGCATCAGAGCGGCGGCAAGTTTAAGTATACAAATGTTGCCAACGGCAATACCCGGCCTTACAAAGAGGCCCTGGAGTTATTGATCAAGGCAGGGCAGACCTACAAGGTCTGTCACACCGCTGCCCGGGGGGTGCCCTTAGGCGGCCAGATTGACGAGAAGCGGTTTAAGGTTTTGCTGTTTGATACCGGCGTCTACCAGCGGGTGCTGGGGCTGGATCTCTCCAATTATATCGTCTCCGACTTCGGGGACCTGATTAACAAAGGAAACCTTTCGGAACTGTTTGTGGGGCTGGAATTAATCGCCGCCGGTTCCCCCCATCTCCATCCGGGATTATATTACTGGCACCGGGAAGCCAGATCCAGTAATGCCGAGATCGATTATGTCGTGTCTGGGAAAGGGAAGATCATCCCCATAGAAGTGAAGGCGGGCACCAGGGGCCAGATGCAGAGCCTGCATATTTTCCTCCGGGAGCGGAATTTAAATAGAGGCATTCGCCTTTCCCACCAGAACTTCAGTGATTATGACAAAATCTCCACCATTCCCGTTTATGCCGCCAGTCAAATCTATAATCTGTTCTGATCGAATACTTCGATCTCAGGAGGTGGTGTGGAGGAAGTCGTCGTTGGTGGGGTATTTTTGTACAAATTTGAGGAGTAACTCCATCGACTCTTTGGCTTTGACCCTGGCTAAGGCCCGCCGCAAATTGTGGAGCTGTTTCAGTTCAGCGGGAGTGTACAGGAGTTCCTCCTTGCGGGTACCGCTTTCCGGGATGTTGATGGCCGGGAATACCCGGGCTTCGGCTAAGCTTCTGTCCAGGATGATCTCGCTGTTGCCGGTGCCCTTAAACTCCTGGAAGATCAGTTGATCCATGCGGGAGCCGGTGTCCACCAGCACGGTGGCGATAATCGTCAATGATCCCCCTTTTTCGATATTCCGGGCCATCCCGAAAAAACGGCGAGGGATCTCGAGAGCGCCGGCCTGGAGGCCGCCGGACATGATACGGCCTTTCAGCTTCGACGGCGCTTTTTTCATATTGAAGACCCTGGCCATGCGGGTCAGGCTGTCCACCAGCACCACCACATCGCGGCCGGATTCCAGGTCCCGGGTCATCCGCTTCATCACCTTGTGGGTCAGGGCAATGTGCTCGCGGGTGTCCCGGTCGTTGGAACTGGCCAGGACTTCGGCCTTGACCTGGCGGCGGAAATGGGTCACCTCTTCGGGTCGTTCGTCGACCAACAGCACCATGATGTGGGTACGGGGATCGCAGGCGTGGATGGCCCCGGCGATTTGCTCCAACAAGATGGTCTTACCGGCCCTGGGGGGCGACACGATCAGGCCCCGTGTCCCTTTGGCGATGGGGGCGATCAGATCCACGATCCGCATGGCCGGTTCCCCGCTTTCGGAAATCTTGAACCGCTCATCCGGGGTGACGGCGGTCAGTTGTGTATAGGGAATACGCTTCCCATTCTGTTTTTCTGGCACAGCCATTCTCCTTATGGTGGGAAACCTTCAGGGTTTTACCATTATTTTTTACGAAAACATCAACGTTTTCAATCGGCTTTGGGATTTTACTATAATTTCAAAATCATATTTTGTCAAGCTTTTTGAGGGATAAAAAATGCCTGGATGTTTGAAATTTTGGCAAAAATGTATTAAGCTAAGAAATGATGTGGTATGAACGGATTATAGAATGGCTGGCGGCCTACCCGGTGGTGAAGCAACTGCTGCTTCTGGGCGGACTGGTTCTGGCAGCTTACTTCTCTTATCTCATCACCAAAAGATATATTATCAAATGGCTGGATAAGTGGTTGAAGGGCCTGGCCCAGAAGACCAAATTCAAATTTGACGATATACTTTTTAAGGCCGTGATATCCCGGCGCCTGGCCTACCTTCCCCCCCTGTTGATATTTTACTATTCCGCCTACCTGGTTCCCGCCGCCGCCCTATTTATTCAGCGGCTCTGCCTGGCCGTTATCGTACTGATCGTGCTGCTGACCATCGGGGCTTTTTTCAGGACTTTAATCGAGCATTATGAGAAAAGTGAACAATTCAAGGGCCGTCCCATCAAGGGGTATGTTCAAGTCGTGATCCTGCTGGTCTACATCCTGGGCCTGCTGGTGATGGTGGGTATCCTGACCGGCCAGCCCCCCTGGATACTGCTCAGCGGAGTGGGGGCCTTGACTGCCGTGATCATCCTGATCTTTCGGGATACCATTCTTTCTTTTATCGCCAGCCTGCAAATCTCTTCCTACGACCTGGTCCGGCTCAACGACTGGATCGAGGTGCCCAGGTATGGGGCCGACGGCGATGTGGTGGAGATCGCCCTGCACACGGTAAAGGTGCAGAACTGGGACAAGACCATTACCTTGATTCCCACCCACAAGCTGATTGACGAGACCTTCAAGAACTGGCGGGGAATGCAGGAGAGCGGCGGCCGCCGCATTAAACGGTCTATCTATATCGACATCGACTCCATTCGTTTTTGCGATGAGGCCATGCTGGCCAAATTTGAGCAGATCCATTTGCTGAAGGATTACCTCAAGAAAAAGAGAGAGGAACTCGATGAGTACAAGGGGCGATTGGAAGCCGGTCCGGCCGTGACGGTCAATTTCAGACATCTGACCAACATCGGTACGTTTCGGGCCTATATCCAGGCCTACTTACGCAATCACAGCCGGATCCGCCAACAATTGACCTTCCTGATCCGGCAGTTGCAGCCGGGCCCCACCGGCCTGCCCATCGAGATATACGTATTTGCCAACGATACCCGTTGGGCACAATATGAAGCCATCCAGGCGGATATCTTTGACCACCTGCTGGCGGTGGTGAGGGAGTTCAACCTCCGGGTGTTTCAATACCCCACCAACGAAACGTTTGAAAAACTGAATGCTTCCGCTTCCGATGGATCAGGCAGGTAGGCTCAAGACCGACGGCTCAAAGGAGTTTTCCTTCATTTTAACCGTCTATTTTTTGCTGGGCTTCTATGCGTTGGTCAGCCAATCGATACTGCTGCGAGAACTGCTGGTGGTGGTGCTGGGCAATGAAGTTATTTTCGGCATCTCCCTGGCCCATTGGCTGTTGGCGGTGTTCGTTGGGGCCTGGACCGGCGGCCGGGCGGCCGAACGGTCCCGCCGGCCTATAATCGTATTGAGTCTTTCCCTGATGACCATGTGCCTGCTGCCCCCCCTGCTCATCACCCTGATCAGAAACCTCTACCCCTTAAGCCAGACCCCGGCCGGCACCTATATTCCTTTTTTTAAGGTGTTCGTTTTTTCGGGGCTTTTCATCGTCCCTTTTGCCTTTTTCATCGGCTTTACCTTTCCTCTGGCCGCCAGACTCCAGGTCTCCCGGCGGCAGAAACCGGGCCGGCAGCCCCGACGGCAAAACCAGGTGGTGCATGTGGCCGATGTCTATATAGTGGAATCCGTCGGCGCCCTGCTGGGGGGCGTGATATTCAGTTTTCTGCTGGCGGGGAAGGCGAATCCTTATTTCTGGGAGGCCCTCCTGGCCCTGCCGCTGCTTCTGATCGTGGGGCTTATGAACGTAAAATTGCGCCAGCCCCTGGTATTTTCTCTTGTCCTCATCCTTCTGGTGCTGGATATTCTGGTGTTGACCCCCTACGGTCATGCCAGGCTCGATCATATAACGATACGGCAAAGATGGCGGAGCTTTTCCGGCAGTGACCTGGTCTTTTCCACCGATTCCAGGTATCAGAATATCGCCTTAGGGGAGATGGGGGGGCAGTACAATTTATATACCAACGGTCAACTGGCCGGGATATTTCCCGAGGAGAACGACAATCTGATCTTAGCCGCCCATCTGCTGTGTCAACATCCGGCACCCAAAAGGATACTCGTCATCGGCGAGGCGTTGACCGGCCTGGGCAAACACCTGCTGAAATATAATATCGAGACACTCATATCGGTGGAAATAGACCCCCTGTACGTAAAAACCATCCGCAGTCATCTTCCCCCCTCTTACCGGCAAGTTATGGCAGACAAAAGATTCTCCAGCCGACTGGAAGACGGCCGGAAGTTTGTGAAGAGTTTGATAACAGAAGGCACGGACAGGCATGGCTTTGACCTGGTATTCATCGACAGGCCGGAACCCGCCAGCCTGCTGTCCAATCGCTACTATACCCTCGATTTTTTCCGGGATGTGGGTCGGGTATTGTCGCCGGACGGGGTGTTGGCGCTTCGGATTACCTCCTCGGAGAACTATACCGCCGGCATTGTCAGCGACTATACCGCCTCGATATACCGTACATTGAAGACGGTCTTCCCGTTCATCGCCATATCGCCGGGGGAGACCAATTTCTTTTTTTGTTCTCAAAGAGCCGGTATCGTCACCGACTCCCCGGCGGTACTGGCCCGCCGCTACGAGGAGACCGGGGTATCCCCCAAAAGATTGGGATTAATATTTCAATCCATTTACCCCACCGAGAAGACGGGGTTCATCAAGAATTCCCTGGAGCAGCACCCTTTAGAGGTGGTCAACAGCGATGAGCTTCCGCTGTCCACATTTTACTATAATAAAATTTTGGGCTGGACCAGCTTCGAGGGAGGGGGATTGTTATTTGAGATCTCGGAAGTACTAACGTTAAAGAATATTTTTATATTCATGGGGGTACTGCTGCTCATTCGTTTAGTATGGATGTTCCGGCAGCGGAGGCGGCAGGAGCGTTTTTACAGCCTGGATATCCCGGTTTGCGTCATGACCGGCGGATTTGCCGGCATGGCACTGGAACTCCTGATCATCACCGTCTTCCAGAACATCTTCGGCTATGTCTACCAGTTCATCGGCTTCTTGATCGCCCTGTTTATGGCGGGGCTGCCGTTGGGTGCGTTTTTCTCCCGCAGGATGATAGAGAGAGGTGATGACCGCCGGAAAGCCCAGACCGTGATGCTGATCGTCATCCAATTGGCCTTAGCCCTCATTTCAGTGCTGTTCCCCTATTTGATCCGGGTCTTCGCCTTCGCCAGCCCCTGGAGCCAGGTTCTCTTGTTTGGCCTTACCGTCTTGATCGGCTCCCTGGTGGGGGCGATCTTTCCCCTATCGCTCAACCTCTATTTGGCGAACGGCAGCGACATTGGCCGGGCAGCCGGCCGCATCGATGCCGCCGACCACTTTGGCGCGGCCCTGGGTGCATTGTTTTGCGGGGCTCTACTCCTGCCCTTACTGGGACTTCGAAGCATCACCTATCTCTTGGCCGCTTTCTCGGCCGCCTCAGCCCTGCTGCTGCTCATCAGTATGGCTTTAGGGCGGGGACAAAAGGGGGAACATCATGGCTAAGATCGTCGTCGCTGCCGTCATTTTTATAATCTCTGCCCTGCTCTGGAATACCTTTGTCCTTTACCCGGTCAAGATGTTCGTGGTGGTGCTTCATGAATTGAGCCACGGACTGGCGGCGGTCCTGATGGGCGGCGGAATCGAGCGGATTCAAATCGATGCCCGGATCGGCGGCTATTGTGTCTATTATTTACCCGCAGCAGCCGGTTTTTTCCGGCAGGCTTTCGTTGCTTCCGCCGGTTACCTGGGCAGTATGCTCTGGGGCTGCCTGATCTTCATCGCCGCGGCCCGCAGCCGCCGTGACCGAGAAATCACCCTCTTGATCGGGATCACCGTTTTGGCCCTCTCCTTTTTTGTGATCAAGAGCGGAGAACTATTCGGGATTCTCTTCTGTTTTGCCTTCTCCGCCATGCTGCTGGCGGCCTACAAATGGTTTCCCGATCTGTTTCACGATCTCTTCCTGAAGTTCCTGGGCCTTACCGGTTGCCTCTTTGTGCTCATCGACATCAAGGAGGATCTCATCGACCGCAGCGGCATCGGCAGCGACGCCGATGCCCTTGCCCGGCTGATGGGGATACCGCAGCTATCCATCGTGATCGGTATCGCCTGGGTCGTCCTGGCCCTGTTGGTTTTATGGTTTAGCCTGAAGGCGTCGTTCAAATCCTGATGTCTTATTCTTTAATCTTTGCCTAAGCCTTCGGCCTGGAGGGTCTTCTTCAGCACCTCGATTTCGATATCCAGATCCATGACGTCATTCTCCTGCAATTTGGCCAACTGTAATTCGAAGGCCGCCTTAACCGTATCCAGGGTGGATTCTACCTTTGACAGCGTCTCTTCCAGTTCCGGGCTGTCGATTTTTTTGTCTTTTAACTCGATGTACTTCTTGAGAATCGTAATGGCCGAGTCGAAATAGTAGTTTAGAAATTGCCGGGCCTTCTTGATGTCCCGGGGATCGTCCTTGAAATTTTCAAATATGTCGCTGGCCGCCTGGTACACCCCGTTGGCCTTCTTGCGCACCCGGTAATCCCGGATCTTGCTCGTATAGCTGCGCATCTCCCGCAGCTTCATCTGGCCCTCTTTCAGGGTATCATCCAGCTTTTTGCCGCCCCTCTCCCTCTTGATCTTCCTGGAGAAGAGCTGCCCGGCGGTAATGAGATAACCCACCACCCCCAGGACAATGCACCAGACGATGCCAATTTTCAGCAGCAGGAAACAGGCGGCAAATATGCCGCCCCCCAAAAGCAGGGCCGCCAGATGGCCGCCGATGCCCAATTTTTTTGTCTTGACCTCTCTGTTATTCACTGCAGCACCTCGACAAAATTATATCATTTTACCCTTGACTGAATCAATAGGTACCGGTCAGGGTGACGGCGGGGTTTCGGCAGTAGCAGCGGCCGGTTTTGTATAGAAGACTCCGCCTGTATATTCTGACTTCCAATATACAATCGTATTCTCTGCCCCGCTCCGAGACATAGAGTTTCTGCGATTTCCAGGCCTTTGGTAAAGTTTGCGCGTTAATTCGAATCCAGCCCCAGCCTCACCTTTTGCTAATCCATCAAGTAATATATACTTTATATTTTACAGTAAAGAGAAATTATTATATAATTTCGTCGTTAAATAAAGAGGAGTCTTTTTAGGTGTCATACAAACGAATGAACAATTTAGGATCCTTGAGTGAAAGCAAAACTCAAAATGGTCTCGATATTTTCAATATCGAAAATGGGCTGAATGGATGCCAGATTAAAACGCAAAGAAAAATTGTAAGGCTTCTCTGGAGTATTCTTAGTCAGTATAGGAACTCGATTAATGAAGTAGCCGATTTTGGTGCAGGAAACGGAATATTTGCCCTGGAAGGTAGTTACAAGAAATATGTGGGAATAGAAATAGACAAAGCCCAAACCCCTTTATACGATTTGCCTGCCAATGCTGTGCTGAAATATGATTGTATTTTAAATATACAAGATAGATATGATGCGTGTATTGGAAATCCTCCTTATTTTCGCCATCATGCTGTCAATACAGTCTGGAAAGAGAAGGCTGTCAGATTAATTCGCAGTGAAACAGGATTTATTGTAAATAGGTTGGCCAATCTCTACGTTTATTTTCTTTGGCTTTCATTGCTAAGAACAAAATCCAGAGGTATAGTTGCCTTAATCGTTCCATATGAATGGGTTTCGAGGCCTTCCTCCAAATCCTTACGTAAATTTATTATTAAAAATAAATGGAATGTAAGTGTTTATCGATTTGAAAACGAAAAGGAAATATTTCCTGGTGTTTTAACAACTTCTTCCATTACTGTTATCGACAAGTCCTTAGCAACTGGAGAATGGAATTATTTTGATATCAATGAAGATTTAAAGATAACCAGGAGAAAAGGTATTACAGGGACAGGGCAAAACGTAATTCCATATGAAAACGGAGGAGATATATATGCTCAACGTGGATTTAGTCCTGGTTCTCAAAAAATATTTGCATTGACAGAAAGGGAGAGACTGCAAAATGGCATTAGCACGGCCGATGTAATGCCTTGCGTAACATCGTTTAGAGAATTTCCAGGCGATTTTAGAGTACTGAGCAAAAGTACCTTTAAAAAATACTTTATTAATGCTGAAAAAAAATGTTGGTTGCTCAGATCTGATGGAGAACTAAGCGATAGGGTTTTAGGATATTTTGAAAAGGTGTCTGAAGAGGAAAGAGAACGGTACACATGCTGTAAGCGAGACATATGGTATTCATATAGAGATCCACTAGTCCCGGTAATCCTTTACTCTTCTGGTTTCATACGCTTTGGGCCGAAATTTGTTGAAAATAAAGTTAGTGCCGTCCCCCTCGGCTCCGTTCACGGGATCTTAAGTAAAAATGGAAAGTTTAATATTAGAAGAATGATTTCATATCTAAGCGAATATGATTTTGAAAGCAGAGTTGTTCGGCATGCCAAAACCCTCATTAAAGTTGAAGTTAGACAAATGAATGCTGTGGTTAATAATTTTATGAGAGTTCAGAATGGGAAATAATGTCGAATTAGTAAGTGGAGAAGAATTCTTCCACAGTGACAGCAGGCTGTTATTGGAATTGGGTGAGCGCCTGGTGGCAAAACGTGAAGTTGCCATAACAGAATTAATAAAAAATGCATATGATGCAGATTCTCCGATTTGCCGGGTCTGGCAGGAAGCTGAGAACGGTAAAATAGTTCTACACATATTTGATGAGGGTCACGGCATCACATTAGAGGAATTTAAAAAAAATTGGATGACTATAGCTACTGGTGAAAAAAGTAAAAAGCGTTATTCACGTGTATACAGAAGAATAATGACTGGCGCAAAAGGTATTGGGAGATTTGCTGTCCGCTTTCTTGGAAGAAAGCTTGAATTGAAATCCGTTGCCGAGGATTTGGAAAGGAATTTAAAAACCCAGTTGACTGCAAAATTTGATTGGGACGAATTCATAGCTGGAAAAGATTTGAGAGAAGTCAAAGTCCCATATTCTCTAAAGAGATTGGATAGTGGTAAGCAAAAAGGAACCCATCTAATAATCAGTGATTTGTATGAAAAATGGGATGATAAAGTTTTCAATGACGTTAAAAATAATGTCCTGAAGATTACCTCTCCAATTAGCGGGCTTGAGGCAGGACCATACAAAAAGGAAGCGGATGGAAAGGACCCTGGATTTGATGTCTTTTTTTCTCCCCCTGGAAAAGCTATCGCTGACGATATCGGAGAGGCGGCTAATACGATCAATTATTCATGGGCAAGTCTAACCATTAAAATGGTGGACAACTCAGTGGATTACAATATAACATTTCGGGACGACGCTCCAGGATTTAAGTATAATGTTCCCCTTGATGAAAATCATCTGGAGGGATTATTCGCGGATATTCGATTTTTTCCATACCGGAAAGGGGTATTCGGCGACATTCCGAATGTTAAAGGGCGGAAGGCATTAGAATGGGTAAAAGATAATTCAGGAATAGCAATATATGATCATGGCTTTAGAATGCCCCCCTATGGATATAAAGACGACGATTGGTTGAATCTCTCATCCGATAAAGCATCAAATCGCCGACGATGGAGAAGCAAAATAACAGAGAAGGTTTTTCCTTCAGAGACAATGGTTAGAATCGAGAGATTTGATCCCTCCCTTTTTCTTCCTGCAAACCACCAACTTGTAGGAGCCGTATTTCTTGAAAGTCACCAGGCCGAGAGTAACAAATCCACAGAAATGCTGATACCCGCAATGGATCGGCAAGGTTATGTGGAAAACAAAGCTTTCCGTCAATTACAGGATATTGTACGAGCAGGAGTCGAGTTTCTTGCTGTTACAGATAAAAAGGATCAGTTGCGTAGAGAAGAATTGCGGGTGGAGCAGGAACGCCAAAAATTCAAAACTACGATTATTGAAGCAAGGCAATATGTTGAGTCTAGTACGGAGATGTCAGCAAACGTCAAAAGGCAGTTAATTCAGCAATTTGGCAGGATTGAGACGCAGCATGAGGCGCTTGATCAATATCATATCAAAGCAAGGGAAAGCATTGAACTGATGGGTACTCTGGGAGCCGTTGCCGGTTTTATGACTCACGAAAGTCAGACTATTTTTGACGTCATGAAGAAGTTGATCGAAAAGTTCTCTGTATTTGCATCGGAATACCGTAATGCAGAGTTACTGGAATTGGTATCGCAGTCTAAAGAAAATTTAAGAGAGCTGCATGGACATCTTGAATATACAAACACTTTTATAAAAGGTATCCATAGGGGAGAGGTTCAGGAATTCAGGGCATCTCCGCAGGTGGGTCGTATCATACAAAAGTTCGGTAATTTTGCCAAAAGGAGGGGTATAATTGTTGAAAACAAAATTGGTCCTGATGTGGTTACGGCCCCGACCCTGGTTACAATATATAGCGGGATTTTATTAAATCTGTATACAAATGCTCTAAAAGCAGTTTGATCTCGTACAGACCCCGGGACACCTCGCAGAATCCAATTTCGCGGCTGGAACGAAACAGGATGGCATGTAGTACAGGTTCTCGATAACGGCGTGGGAATACCGCCATCCCTGGTTGAAAGGATATGGGACTCTTTGTTTTCTACTACAAGTAACGGTGTAGATCCATTGGGTTCAGGCATGGGGTTGGGGCTTTCAATCGTGAAGCGACTTATCAACAGCATAAAAGGAAAAATTGAATTGGTGCCGCCGCCGAAAGGATTCATTACTTGTTTCGAAGTGCGATTAAAAAGAAGGAGCAAAAAAAATGAATAAGGGAACAAAAGGGAATAAAAAAATCGTTATATTTGAAGATAAGCCCAAAAATCTTAGTGAGTTTAGGGATGAATTAAAAAGCTTACTATCTGGGAAGGCGGTGGATATTGTTGATTTCAATGAATTATATGAAGATAAAAAGCCTCAATTTAAAGAAGAATATAAGATTCATAAACAATTAGAGCAAATTTTAGATGATGACAAAAATAATCTAATATCAATGGTTATTGTAGATCTGGATTTATCCCAATACCAGGAATACGATATCTCCGAACCTATTATATCGAATATCTGCGATAAGTTAGGCATCCCCATCTGCTTGTACAGTCAACTTACAGACGAATACGAAATGGAAAGATTCAGGAATTGGTCTGAAAGACATATTGTGCTTGATATGAATGAAAATATAGGTTATATTGCCAGACAATGTGCGGACATCTTTGATGGATTTCAGGCAATTAAAGAAAAAATTACAGAGGTGAACATGCAAAAGATCTCCAGCCCACTCGAAGTAATTTCAAAGATTATGAAAGCGCCTGAAGGGGCGGAGGCGCAAATTGTTCACTATACAACCGGGTATTTCAGCCTGATGGGAGACCGTTTAAAGTATAATGACCATCGTATTCGATTTTTCCCGGTACTGTTAGGGTATTGGCTATATAATTCGCTGCTTAGATTCCCCGGCGTCATATTGAATGAAACGGCAGCGGCTTCGTACCTCAATATCGATGTAGAGTTTTTTAAAAGAAATGAAGATGTAAGAGGTGTTTTTGGCAAAGCAAAATATAAGGGGCCTTTCAATAAGATAGCACCTTATTGGTGGAAAGACACTCTGGATGAGTTAATTTCTGAATTTGAAGGGGATGATGAGGAAGGAGTGGCCGTTCGAAATCTTCTTAAGCAAAAAGGCATAAATATTAATGTCCCGCCAGTTCGGTGTGTTGAGGGCGACCATGAGGGCGCCGGGTTTTACTGTATTCTTACAAAAAAACCGGTTTGTGCAAAACATTCGACTGGCAATATCGCGTGGCTACCGGCAGGCGCGATTTATTCGAGAATCTCCAATAGCAAATGGGAAGAACTTGGCCCCTGGTTTGGATTCTAACTCGAAGGTAATCGATGAGGATAATTTCTAAAATAGATAATGCTTATGGGGGACTATGGTCAGCATTTTATAAAGCATGCGCTGGTCTCGCAACAAAGCTTGAGCCAAAAGTCTTTAATATTAATTATAAATTTGATGAAAGAGTAAGCGTTTTAAGGTTGAAAGATACTGAATGCCTTTCGCTTAAAGGTTGGTCTTATTCTCCCCGGAAAAGTGGAAAAAAAATGGATATCTTTATCGAATTGTCGAATCAGGAAATAAAAGTTGAAAAAGGCAAAGAGCCTTACTTTACCAGATCCGATATCACAGTAACATATTTGAAACATGTAAAAGACTCTAAAGATCCAAACCAACCCTCAAAATGTAATCTTATAGGGGTGGTTCGTTATGATTTCATAGAAAATCAAACAGCGCATCCTGTTTTTCACACACATATAGGGCCTAACCCTATCGATGAAAGAATAATTCAAAGAACATATGAAAATAAAATAGAAGAAATCAATATTTTAAGAATTCCTACCCCTCCCATGGATTTAAAAGCCGTTTTAATAGGACTTGTTGCGGATACTCATTTTTCAAGATTAAGCGATTTGGTAGGCAATAATATATGGAAGGATGCGGAAGCAGATTTACCTATCATTCCTACTCCAGGCTGGCTTATAGATGGGATAAAAAAATCGCAGAAATTAGAAAGCAAATATTGGTATAATATAGACTAATCTCCGAAAAGCAGGATGGCGGCGACAATCAGGGCAATGACGATCAGGGCGGTCAATATGATCTTGATGGCGCTGTAGGGCCGTTCGCCCTGTACTTCGCCGGTCTGGCCGTTGATCAAGAGGCGGTACACCTTGTCCTTGTAGCGATAGGCGCTGATCCAGACGGGCAGCAGAATATGCTTGAAGGTGATATCGTTGTAGGCGGTCCTGACCGAAAAAATCCGCTGTTCATCGCCGCCGATATCCCGCCTGACTTTTCCCCTGATCGCCGAATCCATGACCTTCCTGGCCTCCTCTAAGCCGCCGGCCACATCCACCTGGTAGGATTCGCTGCGAAACCCACTGAGAAAACGGTCGTCGTAGGGCACCAGTTCATTTAAATACCAGGGGGTCAGGCGCCGGATATAGGTCTCCGGCAAGGAGGTGCTGGCCACCACCAGGATATCGTCGAAACTGGCGGACACGTGGCCGCTGACGGATGTCCAGCGGGTGCGTCTCACCTGGCGCTGTTTGGTCACGGTGCGGCCGTTTTCGGTGGTGGTGTAGGTCTGGGTCTCATAGTAGTAATCCCCCCGCTGGCCGGTATAGAGGCTGGAGGTATCGGCATCATACGTCCAGTAGGGGACATAGATCCCCTGCATCCGGTCGTGGCTGGTGACCTTTTTCAGTTTGGAGGGGGCAAACCAGCGTTTCTTGATCCACAGTCGAAAGGAGTCACCGGCCGTCCGGCGGTCGATCTTAAAGGGGGCCAGGGATTTGGGCTTCAATACCAGGCTGGTGCTGCCGCCGCTGATCACCAGACTGGATGAGCAGTAGGGACACTGGTCGGAGGTGACGTTGGGCTTCAAAGTCACCATGGCCCCGCAGCTATCGCATTTAACGGAAGCCACCTCGATCTTTTCCTCTTTGTCGTATTGCTGCCGCAGGAATTTCTCGTAATCGATCTCCTCGATTTTTTCATCCGTCGGTTCAATGGGGTTTTCGGCCCCGCAGTAGATGCATTTCAGGCTGGTGGTGCCCGGTTCGAAGTGCAAAATGGCCCCGCAGCCGGTACAATTCAGTTCATGACTGACCTTCTCATGTTTTTCGTCTATATCCATTTTTTTCTCACGCCATCACTCGACCACTTTAGCCTTTGTATCACTTTCCCGGAATCGGCGGCGGTCCCTGGGGAAAGAGTTTGGCGACCTCTGCTACTTCCGAGGCCTTGCCCCACTGGGCCATGCCCTGTTTCCAGACCAGGGAAGCGGGGGTCAATTTAGCCTGGGCAATCATCTGTCTCAATGCCTGTTCGTCAAAGGGGCCTGTCTGCTGACCGCCCACTGCCACGTATATCTGGAGTGTGCCCGGCACCGGCGGCGGCCCCGGTTGAGGCGGCTGCCCCTGCTGCTGGTTAAAGCTCTTGGCCATCTGGTTGGCCATGGCAAAACCCATGCCCAGGCCGATGCCTTCACCGGCCGAGCCGCCGGGATTCTTAGCCGCCTGCTCCACGGCGTTGGCCGATTGATACTGCATGTAGTTGTTCAAGTTGCCGATCATGCCCATGCTGCTGCGCTTGTCGATGGCCTTTTCCACCTCCGGCGGGAAGGAGATGTTTTCGATCAAAAACTTGGTTAATTCCAGGCCGTATTCGTCGAATTCCGGCTGGATCTTATCCTTGATCATCTTAGACATCTCATCGTACTGGGCCGCCAGGTCGATGGCCGGGATCTTGCTCTCCGCCAGCAGGTCGGAGAAGCGGGTGACGATGATGTCTCTCAATTGGGCCGTGATCTCCTCGGTGGTAAAGCGGCTGTCGGTGCCGGCCACCTGGATGATCAGGGTCGCCGGGTCTGCCACCCGCAGGGCGTAGTTGCCGAAGGCCCGCAGCCGGATGGGGCCGAACTCGGGGTCCCGCAGCATCACCGGGTTTTTAGTACCCCATTTCTGATCGGTAAAATTCCTGGTGGAGGCAAAATAGACCTCCGCCTTGAAGGGACTTTGAAAACCGTATTTCCAGCCCTTCAGGGTGGTCAATATCGGTAAATTCTGGGTCTCCAGGGTGTAGGTGCCGGGTTCAAAGAGGTCGGCAATCTGTCCTTCATTGACGAAGACCCCCACCTGCGACTCCCGCACGATGAGCTTTGCCCCGTATTTGATCTCGTTGCCGTAGCGGGAAAATCGATAGAGCATGGTGTCGTGCGATGAATCCAGCCATTCGATGATATCGATGAATTCCCCACGGATTTTATCAAATATGCCCATTGCTAATCTCCTATTTTTTTATTCACACACAAAGTAAAATTATAAGAAAGTACCCCAAAAAGTCAAGTAAAAATCAAATTACCCACAAGTTCTTCCCCCCATCCCATTCTCTTAACCGACCATATTGGAATGATGGAATGTTGGAATAATGGAAAGATGTAAAAAATAGATGGGGATGGGGCGCAGATCTGCGCCCCCTACATTCGAACCATGCGAACCATGCATGGTGCAAGACTATGCCTATAAAAATTAATTCACCCCTTGAGTTACGGACGCTGTCTTCGCCTGTTCCGCTATTCTTTAGTCTTTTTCTTTTTTTATTATTTCTTCAACTTCTTGAATGATCCCTGGAATATTTGCCCGGTTAAAACTCATATGAGGGGCCGGAATTCGATTCCTGTTCAGATTGGGCAGGATATGTTTGTGGTGAGGGTAGGATATTTTTAGCTCTGGATCATCAGGATGGGGTTGGCAATCATAACGGCATAGTTTTTGATCCCCCTTCCATATTTCATATCCATACCAATCAACAACAATCGGTGTACAGTGATACAGAATACGTTCACGAATCACAATTCGGAATTCGCTGGCAAAGAAAATTTCACCGCTTACACGGGCCAGGCTTGACCCTTTACGGATCAGGGCTATAGTGGATCGCTTTATGGATGTAAATTGATCCTGAAGGGTATACAGAAACAATTCATAGTCTTCAATCGTTTGTAAAACGTTGGTCATAAAGATCTTCGGACTAATCCGGAGAGACTGGGGGCGTCTCTTTGAACTTTCTGGATTTCGTTGCGATAATCCGCCTGTCGGGACAGCCAGGTACGGTATACACTGCCCCACTCTCCAAAGTCTAATGCCCAGTTATCGTCCTCAGGCTCCTCTCCATTCACATACGCCGCATAGAATGTCTCGGAGCGGATACCGTACTTTCGCTCGAACTCCAGTAATTCTTCCTCCAGCGCATGAATGTCGGCTAAAATATCATGTATACTCATGACCAACCTCTTTTTTCATTATATCACAAAAGCCATTGATACCCAAACAGCTATTCCGCCCTTCCTTCCCGAAAATTGCACGGTGCGTTATTTTGTTAACCAGTTTTTTGCCTGTCCCGTGTCTCTTCTAGAATTGCTGGAGAACACTCTGGCCGACTTTTACAGAAACCTGGGAATATGGTATAATGTGGCACGTTAATAAAGGAGGCTACCATGTTGACGACTGAGTTTTGTAGTTCTATGATAGGGGGTATTATTGGTGTTGTTATTAGCAGTACTATTGTTTGGTTAATAGCAAGAAAATCAAGGAGGATGACCCTCTATTCTGAGCTGTATAAAAAACAATTTGAACTATATCCAGAATTGATTGACGATCTACACAAAGTTAGGCAAAAAGCTTCAAAGAAAGATGCGAATATAAAACCTTTTATTTGTAAAATAAGAGATAACCATGTTAAGAATTCGATATTTTATCCGGGAAGTTTTGTTAAAGCGTTATGGGGATATGGAATCCCCGAAAATGGAGAAACTCCAAATTATTCTAAAATTCGGGAAGACTTTGGTGATATGATAAATTTGTTAAGAAAAGAATCGGGTGTCGATAAACTCCAAGAGGAAACACTTAGAGATTTAAGTTAAGCGTATTTTGGCTGTTGTGGGTTTCTTTTTTTTCAACAATTGACCGATGGGGGCATTAAATTTATAATAATCCCGGAGGTATTGAGTACCGGCTAATCTGAAGAATGGAAGCGAAGATCGATAACCTGTTAAGCGAAGTCAAGGAGACGCTAAGGGATCTCTTTGGCCGGAGATTGGATAGAATCATACTGTTTGGTTCGTATGCCAGGGATGACTATGATAAGGAATCGGATATCGATATCATGGTACTGGTGAACGATCATGATTTAGCAAAATATGACGACCCCATACTGGACATGATCGTGGACCTGACCGGGAAGTACGGCATCTTTGTCTCGATCATCGTGAAAACCAAAAGCGAGTTTAATTTATACAGGGAGTCATCCCCCCTGCTCATGAATGTGGAACAGGAAGGCACAGATATCTATGCCGCCTAGCCATTTAGATAGATGTATCTACAGCCTGGAAAAGGCGGATGACGAATTGGATAATGCCAGAATACTTTTTAACAACAAAAAATTCAGTAAATCCCTCAATTGTTCCTACTATGCCATATTTCATGCAGCCAGGGGATTACTGACCACCGATAATATTTATCCCCGTGTCTAAAAACTGCACGGTGCAATACTACTTTGTTACTCTGTGGCAGGTTTTCTCCCTGTTTCCCCAACCATCCCATTCTCTTAATCGATTATTTTGCATTTTGCCATGGCTGTTTTGCAATTTGCAATGAAAATCTATTTTCCCCATTAGTCCATTATTCCAATATTCCATCATTCCAATACCCCGTTAGTTAACGATCCTGGGAATGTGGGGGCCGATCCGGGACAGGACTTCATAATTGATGGTACCGCCCCATTCGCCTAAGTCATCGGCGCTGATGACTTCGCCGTTCTCTCCACCCAACAGGGTGACCCGGTCCCCTTCCCTGACACCGTCGATGTGGGTGACCTCGGCCATGAACATGTTCATGCAGACCCGGCCCCGCAGCGGTGCCTTTGTCCCCTTGACGATGATATTGGCGGTATTGGAGAGCCGGCGGTCATAGCCGTCGTAATAACCCACCGGTACCACGATGATTTTAGCATCGCTGAAGGTTCGGTAGGTCAGGCCATAACTGATATAGGTCCCCCGGCCCGCCTCTTTGACCTGGGCCACTTTAGAGTGCCAGCTTAACACCGGTTTCAATTCGATCTTCCTCCGTTTAAAGTCGCCGTTTTCCGGTTCCGGGTGATTCATCTTTTCCAGGTAGGAGACAAGGGTCTGTTTGGACGGCCAATAGCCGTAAGCCGAGATCCCCACCCGGACGATATCGAAATAGGTCCTGGGAAATAACAGGGTGGAGGCGGAACAGGAAAAGTGTTTGAGCAGGCGGCGGTGATCAATTTTGTCCAGGAAGGCGTTGAACCGTTTTAACTGTTCCCGGGCATAGCCGTGGTCGCTGGTGTCTTCGATATTGGCAAAGTGGGAATAGATGCCGGTAATCTCAATATTTTCATAAGTCCGGTGACGGATGACATCCAATAGAGTTTCGGGGGTCATGCCCAGCCGGAACGTCCCGGTCTCCAGCTTCATCTGGCAGCGGGCCTTCAGGCCGCACTCTCCGGCGATTTCGTCGATTCGTTTCAGATAGTCCGCCGACGGCACCACCATCTCGATGCCGTTTAACACCAGGTCTTTCAGTTCCCGGTCATCGGCCCAGCCCAACACCAGGATCTTCTTTTGGGGGTCGGCTCTGCGGATTACCAGGGCCTCCTCTAAGGAGTCCACCGCATAATAGTCGATGCCCTCCCAATCCTTTGTCATGGCAATGACCTGCGCCAGCCCGTGGCCATAGGCATTGGCCTTGACCACAAACATCAATTTCCGGCCGCTCACTTCCCTGAATAACTTCAAATTGTGCAGCAGATGCGCTTTATTAAGCTCAATATGTGTCCTCATCGTTTCAGTCTCACTCTAAAATCCGACGGTTCCATTAAGGACATATTGTACACCTTTTCCCACCGAAATACCACCGCCCACCTTTCCAGGCGTTACCCCGAAACTTTAAATCCCCTCCCCTGCCATTTTTGCACATATCCCTCAAAACCCCCACCCTTCGGGATTTTAACCCGTTCGGACGGGGTTTGGGGGCGTTCCTACGCATATTTGACCCGTTCCTACGGATAGTTGACCCGCCCCTTCGCAGTTTTGGGGCGTCCCTACGGCATGTTGACCCGCCCCTACGCAACTTTGACCTACTCCTACGCAGTTTCTACCCCTTCCTACCGGATGAGACAATTCCTCCTCTTTTATTACAATCCATACCCCAACCATCAAACCTGTCCGCCCTTTGTTCGCTATGCAGCTTGTTTAATGCTTACGGTGAAAATGGTTTTTAGCGTAACTATGAGTGATTGAAAGTATCCAGGCAGGAGTTAAGTGACGATGAGTGGTGGTTCGTTGGGGAGAACGGTAAATAAAATGTAGGGGACGCAGATCTGCGTCCCATAAGACTTCGGTCCCGGAGAGGGGGATCAATGATCCCTGGAGTACCCGTAACGTCTGGGGTGCGGTCGAAGATGTTATAGAGTTGAAATATTAAAGAACCTGGAATATAATACTATTATGAAAGAATGGCCAGAATTCAATGAGAGTGGTGACTTACCTGTTGGCATTCACCGTGCAACCCTTGCTGAGGTGATGGGCCATTTTGGCAGAGGCAGCTTACAGCGGAAGGTGATTGCCCAACGTCTGGAACGTATTTACACTCTGGCAAACCAGACCGGGAAGACCACATGCCTGCTCAGAATTACGAAGGTGCGAGTATATTCTGGGTAAGGTGCATGGCTGCTTTAGGAGGTGAGGATGATGCCGTTGCCTTCTGGCAGGGGAAACGGAATGGCAAAAAACGGGGCAGACCTTGTTAAGCCCATTGAATTAAAAGAGTTAGCGGAAAACAGGATGAAAAGGCCTGTGCATTAACTATGAGGGGGGGAACTGCTGATAATTTTTTCTTGACAGCAATATGTGAAAGGGATAGAATAGAGTACCATGTTTGGTTCTATCGGCTTTCCTGAAATCATCATGATTTTCGTGGTGGTGCTGCTGCTGTTCGGTCCCAAGAAACTGCCGGATTTTGCCAAAATGTTGGGCAAGGCCATCCGGGACTTTCGGGAGACCGTGAATGAGGCTCGATCCACCATCGAGGAGGAGATCGAGAAGGCCGATATTACCAAAGATTTAAAGGAAATCGACAACGATATCCGGGACATGGCCGACATCGGCAAACCGGATATCTATAACGATTTGAAAGAGATCGATAAAGATATCAAAGAGATTAAGGGGACGACCGGGATTGGCAAAAAAAGAAAAAAGTAAAAAAGCCGATGAGATGACCTTTTTTGAGCATCTGGGTGTACTGCGCAAGCGAATTATATACTCGGCGGTTTTCATCCTCGTCTTCTTCATGGCCGCCTGGAATTTTGTGGATGAACTCTATCACTGGCTCTCCATACCGGTGCTCCAATTCCTGCCGGAAGGGGAGAAACAACTGGCCTACACCGCCCTGACCGAACCCTTCATGATGTACATCAAACTCTCCTTTATCGCCGCCCTGTTCGCCGCCGCCCCCTTTATATTTCACCAGTTCTGGCTGTTTATCTCACCGGCCCTCTACAAAAAAGAGAGGAGATTGGTGTTTCCCTTCGTGTTTTTTACCACCTTCTTCTTCTTCCTGGGCGGGGCCTTCGGCTATTACTACGTGTTTCCCTGGGCCTGCCGGTTTTTCCTGAAAGTGGGCCAGGATTTCAAGGCCATTATTACCATCCAGCAGTATTTCTCGCTGGCCTTCCGGATTCTTTTGGGCATCGCCTTGATTTTCGAGCTGCCGGTGTTGGCCTTCATGCTGGCCAGGTTGGGCATCCTGACGGCCAAATTCCTGGTTAAATACTTCAAGTATGCGATTGTGCTGATTTTCGTGATTGCCGCGGTCATTACCCCCACCCCCGATATTATTACCCAATCCATGTTTGCCGGGCCCATGATCCTGCTCTATCTCTTGAGCATCGGCATC
Source organism: uncultured bacterium (assembly GCA_965603365.1). GTDB lineage: Bacteria > Acidobacteriota > Aminicenantia > UBA2199 > UBA2199 > JAHELQ01. The sequence goes on along the minus strand of CBFDCR010000001.1, from coordinate 116,697 downwards.
GCCAAAGTGGCGGGCCCTAAGACCTGATTATTTTTTTAATAATTCGTGGACCTTTTTTACCTGCTGTACCTCTTCTAAGTCGGCCACCAGTATGCCGTCTTCGGTATGGATGACGGCCACATTTTTCAGGCCGATCACCGCAATGGGCTTGTCTTCGGTGGAAAACACCAGGGAATTTTTGGTATCTAGCAGGCAGTTTTCTTTTATGTTTACATTGTGATGGGCATCTTTGGGATTCAATTCATACACGCTGGACCAGGATCCCACATCGCTCCAGGGGAAGGCGGCGGCAAACATCTTGACCTCTTTGACCTTTTCCATCAGGGCATAGTCGATGGAGTCCGGTTTAATACCGCTGAAAATTTCTCTGAACTGGGATTTGCTGTCAAAGGTGCCCGCCAGTTCCAGATACTTTTCATAATAGTAAGGAGAGTATTGCTCGAGGAAAGCCTTGAAGTGTTTCAATTTATAAACAAACATGCCGGAGTTCCAGTAATAATTCCCGGCTTTTAAATACCCTTTGGCCACCTCTAATTCCGGTTTTTCCTTGAATGTATGGACCGTGAAAAATTCCGTTTGATTCAGTCGGTCAGATGCCTTTTGCTCAAACCGGATATACCCGTAACCGGTATGGGGCATGTGGGGCTTAATGCCGCAGGTAACGATACATTTTTGCCCGGCAAAAGAGAGGGCATCCTGCAGTTGGCCGGCGAAGATATCGGTATCGGGAATATAGTGGTCTGCCGGTACTACCAGGATATTGGCATCCTCTTTTATCCGGGACAGGAAAATATTGGCCAGGATCAGGCAGGGGGCGGTGTTCCGGGGGCACGGCTCTTCGATAAAGTTGGACCGGGGAAATCCCGGTATGGACTCTACAACCTGGTCCAGGTATTTTTTATCCGCCACGACAAAGATATTTTCCCTGTGAATAAAACGCTCCAACCGTTGGTAGGTTTGCCGGATCAGGGAGTCCTTTCCTATGATGTTTAAAAATTGTTTGGGCCTTCTTTCGGTGCTGTAGGGCCAGAAGCGGCTGCCCTGGCCGCCGGCCATGATTAAACCAAAATGTTCTTGTGCCATCCACAGAAATTAACACAAAAACCCCAAGAATTCAACCCAACTTGAGATACATGGGTGGGAGGGAGGTTTTGATTTTTATAAAAATCAAAACCTCCCTTTTTTTAATAAACTCCTTCAGCAGTGATTAGAGAGTTTCGACGCAATCGGCGGGAATCTCATCGACTGCGGCTACCGCTTCAGCATCACTGCAACTGCAGCCGGAACAATTGTAGGCGGAAGAATCTTCGGCAACACTTTGCATCGACAATTCTTCTCTGAGGACTTTATCCTCAAGGTTGACTTTTTTGTGATTCATTTGAACCTCCTTTAGGTTATGGTATCTTCTTGTGAACTCCCACGTTTACTTCTTTCATCTGAACACTCGTAAGTAGCATTTCCGTTTTTGGCGACCGAATGGTAGTTTATAACACCTGTTTGTGGATCTCCCAGACTTCCCCATCTACGTTTTCAACCAACCGGTAATAGACGTGATCATGGAAGTAGAAAGGGAGTGTAAAATCGAAGCCATATATCATCGGAAACGAAATGAATACTCTTTTTAGTTCATTTCCCTGCAGATCCAGGATAATACATTCGGTCTTGTCATTTTTCATTTTATAAGTGATGACATAAATTCTGTCATTTTTGACGTGCATATCCTGGATAACCGGGAAATGAGATTTAAATTCGAGTCGGTTTTTCAGAAAGGGCCCAAACCATCGATAACCGGGTTTATTAAATGAATTTATGGTCTTTGTTTCGTATTCTTTGTTTAGTTGTATTTTTTGATAGGGGTGTCTGATGCGTTTTAATTTATTCCCTTTTCTATCGAAAATTTCGATGGTAAATTCGTCTCCCTGAGCGATATATATTTTGTTTTTGTGAACTGCAAAAGAGATTGAAGAAATGGGGAACCTGTATTTGCCTGAAAATCCCATGTTTATGTCAGAAGTATAAAGGGTCTTTATCTTCTCCAAATTTTCATCACATAAAATCACACCGAACACATGCCTTCTTTTTTCATTCTCTACAAATCCCATGGCCACGAATTGATTGCCGAGGGGCTGATAAAGCCAAAAGGGTTTTATGTTTTTTTCTTTGATGAATTCCCCATTGTAAGTGAAATAAGAGAGTCGGTTATAACTATTTACCAAAAATTTATCATCAATTGGGTAAATGATCAGGGGTTGCCCAAAAGGATTAACTTTGAATTCCTTCGGCCCCTCACCCTCTTTACCGATTTTTTTTATGAAGCGGTAGTCTGTTAGTGAATAAAGATAAATATTCGCTTTCTCGGTAACATAGATATGGTCTTTACAAATAGCTATACCGTCCGGTTTCAATACCTCTTTTAGTGTTGCTACCTTTCCGGCATGAACAAAAAGAAATAATGATAGGAACAGCATGATAACACAGAATCTTTTCATCTGAGCACTCCTTTTCTTTAACAGAACGTTTACCATTAATGTCTCAATATTGTAGTTTAACATACAAGATTCTTTTTTGCAATTCGATACGCCTTTTTTGATTTATCGGTTGAATTTTTAGCAAGATGATATTATATCTATTCAAGGGTAGGAAAATGGCCGCGGCGGATAGAAGAAAAAACATGAGGCTCAGTCGGAGAATTCTGGTTACCATCAATAACCAGCCGGGATTGCTGCTGGATATTTCCAGAACCGGCATCCGGGTCTCCACCGCCATGGTTCCCGAAAAGCGCAGGGTGGATATTCGGCTCCAGGCGGATAAACGTATCTTTAATTTAAAAGGCTATATCAATTGGATTAACCGGAAATATTTTGTGCAAAACCTCAAGGAGATGGGCATATCCATCGAGGCGGCCGAGCCTGATTATTATCGATTCTTAGATAGACTCTTCCCCGAAGCCTCTTAGATTATAAGACCATCCAGAATATTTTTTCCGAGAGGTTGATAAATTAAATTGGCTGTGATATAAAATATCACTAAACATTAAACGTTAAACGTTAAAACGATAAACGGTGGGTTTTTTTAAGGAGGTGTTGACGTGAAAAAGGTTTTTCTTCTACTTTTAATTAACTGTGTGGGACTATCTCCGATTTTTGTCCCCGGGGCTGGTAATAATGGGAAGTTCCAGGATGTTTTGCTGTACTTTATCGCCAATAAAGGGCAGGTGAATGGGACGGCAAAATTCTATGCCCGGGCTTCGGGGTATACCCTCTGGTTGACAAAAGAGGGACTGGTATTCGACAGTATCGGGAGTCGGGAATCGGAATCAGGAGTTCAGAAGAAAACCCGGGATGTGTCCCGGCTTGTATTTTTAAACAGCCGCAAGAGTCCGGAGATGGCGGCAGAAGAAGTGGCGAAACTCAAAGTGAACTACTTTATCGGCAGTGATCCATCCAGATGGCACGGCGATGTCCCCACTTCGGCGGCGGTTAGATACAAAGGCCTTTACAAAAACATCGATTTAAAAGTGTATGGGGTGGAGAAGCGGGTTGAATACGACTGGATCGTAAAGCCCGGCGGCAATCCCGAAGATATCAGGTTCCGGTATAACAATGTTAAAAGTACCCGCCTCGATGAAGAAGGCAGCCTGGTGATAGAGACGGAATTTGGGCAATGGGTACATCAAATGCCCCGGGGTTATCAAGTGATCGGTCCTGGTAATGAAGGGCAAGCCCTCGTCAATGTTAAATTCAAAAAAATATCTACCGACACCTACGGCTTTGGGGTCGGCAAGTACGACAGGGGTCGAGAATTAATTATCGATCCGGTTATCCTGGCCTACTCCACCTACCTGGGGGGTGGATATTGGGATCATGCCACGGATATAGCGGTAGACAGCAGCGGCTGTGCCTATGTGGTTGGACAAACGGAGAGCACAGATTTCCCCACCCTGAATCAATTCCAGACAAACCAGGATAATATAAATGTCTTTGTTTCAAAGATAGACACCACCAAAAACGGCGCTGCCAGCCTGATATATTCCACCTACCTGGGGGGTAATGGATGGAACTATGGCTATGGAATAGCGGTAGACAGCAGTGGTTGTGCCTATGTGACCGGGGGTACAAGTAGTACAGATTTTCCCACCCTGAATCAATACCAGAAAGATCCGGGTGACAGCTATTACGATGCCTTTGTGACAAAGTTAGATACCACTCAGAGCGGTGCCGCCAGTCTGATTTATTCCACCTATCTGGGAGGTGGATATGAAGATTTGGGTTGTGGTATTGCCGTGGACGACAGCGGCAATGCTTATGTGACCGGGGATACATATAGTACGGATTTTCCCACCCTGAATCAATACCAGGGAGATCCAGGCGATGCCTGGTATGATGCCTTTGTGACAAAGTTAGATACCACCCGGAGCGGTGCTGCCAGTCTCATATATTCAACCTATCTTGGCGGAGATGGTTCGGACGGTGGCCGAGGTATAGCGGTTGATAACGGCGGCTGTGCCTATGTGATCGGGAATACAGGGAGTACAGACTTCCCTACCCTAAATCAATACCAGAAGGATCCGGCTGACAGCAATGGTGATGCCTTTGTGACGAAGATCGATACTGCCTGTAGCGGTGCCGCCAGCCTGATTTATTCCACTTACCTTGGGGGTAGTGGAGAGGACTATGGCTCGAGAATAGCGTTGGACAGCAGCGGCAGTGCCTATGTGACCGGGGAAACATATAGTGCGGATTTTCCCACCCTGAATGCCTTCCAGGGTACATATCAAGGAGGCGATTCAGATGCCTTTGTGACAAGGGTCGATACCACCCGTAGCGGAGCTGCCAGTCTCATATATTCAACCTATCTTGGCGGAGACAATAGGGACAGTGGCAATGGTATAGCGGTTGATAACAACGGCTGTGCCTATGTGACCGGGTATACCTGGAGTCAGAATTTCCCCACACTGAATCAATATCAGACAGATCAATATACTTCAGATGCCTTTGTAACACAGTTAGATACCACTCAGAGTGGTGCTTCCGGTCTCATCTATTCCACCTATCTGGGAGGGTACGGGTATGATTGGGACGAAGGTTGGGGAATAGCTGTAGATGAGAGCGGCGATGTCTATGTGACCGGGAATACGGATAGTACGGATTTTCCCACCCTGAATCAATTCCAGGATTACCAGGAAAATGGAGATATCTTTATTACAAAGCTAACTCTCTCTACCATCACTCCACCTACGGTAATGACTGCGGCGGTGTCTTTTGTAACCCCGGTTTCCGCTTCCGGCGGCGGCAGGGTGACCGATGACGGCGGGGCTGCGGTGACTGCCCGGGGCGTGTGCTGGAGCGAGAAGGCAAATCCTACCATTTCGGACAACCATACCACTGACGGAAGGGGAACCGGCCCTTTTACCAGTTCCATCACCGGCCTCACTCCCGGGACGACATATTATGTGCGGGCCTATGCGCGCAATTCCGCCGGCACGGGTTACGGCAGGCTCCTGACATTTAAAACCCTATCTAACCCTTCGATCTCCGGTACCATTACCGGCAGCAGCGGCACCGGTATCCCGGATGTGACCCTCACCTTTTCGGGCAGCGGCGGTACAGTTTTAACCGGTCAGGGCGGCACTTACAGCCGGACCGTTCCCTATAACTGGTCCGGTACCGTAACGCCCTCAAAGACAGGACATGTATTCGAGCCTGTAAACCGGGTTAACGATTCGGTGATTTCAGACATCGGCAACCAGGATTACACAGCCTATTACATTGTATTATCTCTCCGGGCCTCCAGGGAGACCGAGAGGGCATGGCTGATCAGGCGGCAGTATGGAAAAGTGGATTTAACGGTTGAGAATGAAGGAAATCTGCCGGTGTCAAAATATGTCGTATATAGAAAGGAGTCGGGGGAAAATTTCCTGCCCCTCATAGAGATTTCAGGCTCTCAATTCCAGGGCCCCACCTATTCATATGTCGATAAATATCTGGATAAAGATAAATCATACACTTATAAATTTTCGGCAGTAGATGCAAATGGAATAACGATAGCCGGGTCAAACGAGAAAACTATTTAGAACATATTACTTCGGTATACCCCCTATCACTTACCGATGGAATCGGGAAAAATGATCTCAAATATTTTTTCTTAAATTCTCTTGAAATTAGGGGCTGAGTCGGATAAAATAGGGGGGAGCAAAGTGTGAGAATGTGAGAAGAATGTATTTGATTGAAGCGAATAGGAGGCGTGATGAGCAAGAGGTTTTTTAAAATGTTTTTTGTTTTGGGGCTGGGCATATTCATTACATTGGGTGCGGAGTCGGTGGCCCAAGCTACAGGGGCGGCAAAAAAGATCTTTCATTTGTCCGAGAAACCGGCGAATCTGCCCTACAGCCCGGCGATTCTGGTAAAGGATACCCTCTACATCTCCGGCCAACTGGCCACCGACCCGGAGACCGGCAAGTTTGAAGGCGGCACTATGACCCGGCAGGCCGAGATGGTGATCCGGAACATCGAGGTCTTACTAAAAAAGGCGGGCATGGAACTCTCCGACGTGGTATCGGCCACCGCCTTTATCACCGATTTTAAGGAGTTCGGGGAGTTTAACCGGGTGTTTAGAAAAAACTTTCCCAAAAATCCACCCACCCGGGCCACGGTCCAGGTGGCGGGCCTGGCCCTCGGTGCCAAAATCGAAGTCGCCGCCGTTGCCGTAAGATAGGGTGTACCGATTAATGTTATAATCCCGGAGTAGTAGGTGAAAACAAAAATTTAAATAAAAGGAGGAAACATACGATGTATGTGAAACGATTGTTAATTGTTTTGATGCTCTCGGTATGCATCTGCATTCCAGCGTACTCGGCCACTGTGGATGAAGTGATTGGCTATTACAGTTCACTGGATTCATCCAGTTGCAAGCCGCCGGTCCAGGCCTTCATCAACACCATCTATGCCAGTTACAAGAATGGGCCTTATGTGGGTTATCCCAACCGGTTCGATACCAGCAACAACAGCTATTGGGATGCCAGGGATATCGGCTTTGTCTGTGCCCACGGCAACCGCTGGGTGTTTGCCCTGTCCGGCGGAAACGTCAATTTTGCCTCTTCCTCTTTCGGCAGCAGTTCCCATAAGGGGTGGGGCGACAGCGACATGGAGTGGGCGGTAATCTATTCGTGCCTGGTGGTGGCTTCCCCCCTGGAGGTGAGCAATTGGTATTCGGTATGGGTAGATGAGACTTATGATGTATTTGATCGCCTGCATATCGTCAACGGCTTCCGTACCAGTGCCTGGGTCTATTGTGCCGACGAGGTGGCCACCGACTATGCCCAACGCTTAAACGGCGGGGGAAAAGTCCTGTATTCCTGGTTTGACGCCATCTATGCCGAAGGGGATTTCGGCAACGGCTGGGATAGAGGCTGTTCGGTATACTACTACAGTTGCCGAAACGATACGGTGAGCAGCTTTGCCTCAGATCCATCCGAAACCCAGGAATCGGGCTTCTACTGCAGGTACATCAATTAAAAAGGGAGGTGAAAAATGAAAAAGAGTATTCTAATCTTTGTATCAATCCTCCTGCTGGCGGCAGGTTACGGGTTTGGCGAAGTGGAGGTCGCGTTTGCGCCCAGTTTTGGGGAGGCCCGGACCGAGATCCTGACCCACTCCTTCAAGGGGAAATTGCCCAACCTGAGTGTTGAACAGGCCGATTACCTCGCCCAGAATATATGTGCCTATACCGGCAGTCACCTTTACCTGGATGAACAAAATACCGTTGAGAACACCCAGCTCTACCGCAGCCTCGACAATCTGGAAGAGTGTAAGATCAACCGGCTGACAGGGGATATTTTTTATCGACGGCATGTCGATAACGAAGGCCAAACCCCGGGGCTGCCCACTAAAGACAATTCGATCGCGGCCGCCGCGGCGCATCTGGAGACTCTCGGCCTGTTTAAGGACAACATGGACGAGGGACTCGTCACCACCCTCGAGGAGGCGAAGTTTGACGGACAGACAACCGAAATCGTTGAAAAGATGAGAGTGGTGGTCTTCAAGAGAGAATTAAACGGCCTGCCGGTAAAAGGCGCTTCCCGGCTGGTGGTCATGATGGGTGCCAACGGAAACCTGGGAGGATTGTTCGCCAGGTGGCTGGATGTCCAACCGGAAGGGGCAGAAAGAAAAGTCGCCCAATTCAGGGTTAAAGATTACCTGGCGGCTCAACTGAAAGCCCGGCTGGACGATTCGGTTTCCGTTCTCGTTACCAGGGCAGATCCGGTCCTCTATGATAACGGCCTGGGGGTGATTGAACCGGCTCTCCAGGTGCAGGGAGAAATAACCACGGTGGACGGTACTTACAGTGCCAACTGGATGTTCCCGGTAATAAGTGACCCGGCTGCCGCTAAATTTATGCTTAATAATCGCTAAAATTAAAGTTGGCCGGATGCCCGTCATCCGGCCAACTCATTTCTTGAGGAATAAAAGATGAAAAACATTTTTATGGTTTTGCTGATTTTGCTGGCCGCCGCGGCTGCGGGCTATTCGCAGGCGCCGGGAAAATCAAAAAAAGAGTCTGCCCTTGAGAGCCCGCGGCAGCAGGTCAGTTACTCGGTGGGCTACCGGCTGGGTTTACGGTTAAAATCGTTGGTACAGGATAACGATATCGATTTAGATACCGCCATTCAGGGGATTAAGGATGCGGCCTCGGCCCGACCGCAGATGCCGGAGAGCGAGATGGTAAAGATTTACGGCCGGTTTAATAAAGAGATGGAGAGGCGCCGGCAGGAGCGGCAAAAAATCCTGGCTTACAAAAACAAGACCGGGGGAGAAAAATTCCTGAAGGAGAATGCCGGCCGAGAGGGAATCGTCGTCACCGAGAGCGGTCTCCAGTACGAGGTTCTTCGTGAGGGGGACGGCCCCATTCCCAAAGAGACGGATATCGCCATTTTGCACTACCGGGGTAGCCTTATCGAAGGCAAAGAGGTCTTTAATACGTACAAACTGGGTCACCCCGTCAAGCTGCCGGTCAAGAGATCCCTGCCTGCCTGGAACGAGGGCCTTCGTTTGATGAAGGTGGGCTCGAAATACCGGTTTTTTATCCCGCCGGCCTTAGCTTATAAAGAGTTCGGGAAGTCACCCTCAATCGGCCCCCATGCCGTCCTCATTTATGAGGCTGAGTTGTTGGGCATCGAATAACTATAAATACCCTTAATTTATCTAAGCCCCGCCTATTTCGTTTTATTTTACCCACACCAGGATGATATGTTGATTACCACGACTCTTTGTGATATAAAATAAACCTGGGAGCCTGAAATGGATAAATACTATAACTTGAACGGTTATCTGATCTTTGAGTCGCAGGAGGGGCGGGGCTGGGTGGATTGGGTAGAAAATGAGTTGGGAGAACTGATTTGTCGGGTGGGGCAGGTAAAAATTGACCGGGACATCGATGTGACCATTTTGAGTAACTGGGAGAACAAATTTGGCGAAACCAAATTTAAAAGGATGGCCCAGGCCAGCGAATATGTCGAGTCTCAAGCCCCCTGGGATCAGACCCGGTATTATACGAAATTGTTCGAGACCGGCAGCAGCGGTTTACTGGAATGCAGCAGCGCTGAGGTGGTTGACCCGGATTTTGAATATGAGGCACATCCGCAACTGGTGATCAAACACAATAATATGGCCACGACGCAGCCCTGCGCCGTTTGTGGGGGGACAGCGGAGACAAAGGCCCCGTTGGCGCTGTTTCTTTTCGAGGTCTCCTCTCCGTTCCCGCTGCGGCCGGTTTGCCGGCAGTGCGGCGGCAAATATGGGCCCCATCTGGTTGAATTGCTGGACTATTTTTACCGGGATAAGAATGAGGCTCCCTTCTAAACTTTTTGTTCGTCAATGAAACGGTTGTATTCCTCCGATGTTTCGTCGAGGGAGACGCCGACGTCGTATAATTTCTGTAAGGCGATTTTTCGTTTTGCCCAGCGGATCGTTCCCTTGAGATTGAAAGTCTGCTCGTCAAAATGGAGGACAATGTCTACCTGGCGGCTCTTAGGGGGGGTGGCGGTGGAGAAGCGGATACCTGTTCTCGAAATATCCACCAGTATGGCAGACTTGTTGTCTATCTTTAACATGACCCTCTTTTTGATGCGACGGGTTTTTCTTTTTTCCAAAGATTTTCTCCTGATTATCGTTACGGATTTTTTATAGCACACTCCGGGGCAAATTTCAATTGATTTTTTCTCTAAATCTTGATATAAAAAGTTAATTAGAAGTTAAAAGATTTTTGGAGGCGTCATGAGAAGATTTCTGGTAGTTATGATGGTAATGGTTGGTTTTTGGGGACTGGTCTTAAATACGGCCTGCAAGAAGAAAGATCGGGTCCAGGTCGATGAAGTAGCAGTCCTGACGGAGGAGTCGGTTGAACTCATCGAGAACTATATTGATGGGATAGGGAATGCGGGAAGTCCTCAGCAGACGGTTGAGACCATCGGGGCATTTTCGGAAGGGTTGGAGAGGCTGGATTCCCGCATCAACGGCCTGCTGGCTCGATTCTCTGCCGATGAAGCCAAACCCACTGAATCGGAAAGCCGTACAATGGCGAAACTGCTGACTGTATTGATGTTTCGCCGGAATCTGGTGGCAATGGATCTAAAAAAGTTTGCCGATGATCCGGAGGTGCAGAAGGCCAGAGACGCGCTTATCAATATCCAGATAAAAATGGACCCGGAGGCAACGACGATTGATAGAGAAAAAGTCAGGCAGGAATATGTTAATTTAATAGAGGGGAAAATCAAAGGGGGCGAAGGGCTGGAACGATTTTCCCGGAGATTGGGCCAGGCCAGCCTGACGTCTAAAATGAAAATCACCATTAACATCTTGCTGTCTACGGGAAAGGCCGTTCAGTCATTTGTCGGGGATTATGAATATGCCCCGGAAGTCGGTTCCCTTGAAGAATTGCGCTACTATAAAAACTTTGTCCCCCTGTATATGGCCTCTTTAACCACCAGGGATGCCTGGGGAAATCCCCTCCATTATAAGGCAGAGGGGGGCCGATTCTGGATCGGCAGCGGTGGGAGTGACGGCAAATTTGCCGGTTTTGATCAAGAGGGCGCCTATACGGATTGGGAAGGTAAGGATATCATCCTGTCAGGAGACTCCCTGGTTTACGGGCCCAGGATGGCGGAGAAATAGTGTCATAAAAAAGGGACATTCTTTTGGGAAATGGCTGGCATTTAAATTGCTCCAAATGGGTATGAAAGAAATTCCAGATTTAAGGAGTGCACCATGAAGCATAAAACGATTCTGTTTTTTATAATAATTTCACTGTCTTTATTGGGGGCCCGGGCCTATGCCGACGATACCCCGGCCTTTTGTTATGTATCGTTGGTAGAGGAGGATGCCTTTGTGCTGCAGGAGGGCATCGGGGAGCCGAAAAAGGCAGTGGTCAATTTCCCCCTCATGCCGGGTGATACTCTGTATACAGAAGGCAAGGGAAGATGTGAGATCCAATTTGATAACGGCACCGTCATGCGGTTGGACAAAAACAGCAAGCTTAAAATAGACACCCTGCGGGCCGACAGCCTGACCACCAGATGGACAATCACCACCCTTGAGTTGTTGGCGGGCCGTCTGTTTTCGATGAACAACACATACAGCCGGGAGATGTTCCAGGTGGTGACCCCCTTAGCGGCTCTTAAAATGAGTAAAGATTCTACCACCACCGTTTCGATTGGAGATGAGGGCACACATGTTTACGTGGAAAAAGGAAAAATAGGCGTACTCTACGGCGATGAGAAAAAGTCCTTGAAAAAAGAGTTTATCCGGGCCAAAAAAGGTTATATCATTACCCCGGCCCATGAGTTGATGCCCAGCGACAAGAGGCCCAATGCGGAATTTCACATGTGGAACGAGTACGTGAACAACAATTTTAAGGATCTCCACTACGGCATCAGCAAAGTCCCCAAGCCCATCTACAACTTTCCCCCCTTTGTGGTGGAGTTTGCCAAAAAGTGGTCCAGTGTGTACGGCGAGTGGGTGTACAATGATTTTCTCGGTTATGTGTGGAAGCCTTACGATGAGAGCTTTAAATATTCGGATCGGCGCCCCTTTTTCTTTGCCGACTTCGTGCGCATCAAGGACGAGTTGTATGTGGTGCCGCAGCAGCCCTGGGGTTGGGTACCGGCACATTTGGGAACCTGGGTGTGGATGAAAAAGAACGGCTGGGTGTGGATACCGGGCACGGCCTTTACTCCCGGCATGTATGATGTCAACTGGCTGTGGGAGATGATGAACGGTTATCGCTCCCAATTTTTCTGGATGGTTTACGGCGGTCGCTATGGCTGGTGGAATGCCGGTGGCTGGCCTTATTTTAGCCGGAGAGGTTATTCACCCTCTTATAGGTGGTCCTGCTGCAATACGCTGGATTACTGGATCCACCACGTTTATGGCGATTATCAAGGTTACGAGACGTACCGAAGAGAAGGTGTGGAGGGCTGGAGTGTGGATTTCAAGAAGAGATTTAAGAAGTCCGGCGAGGTGCCCGGCCCCTCCTTCAAAGATGTTCCCAAACAGATTGTCGGTCTCCTGGACCGCATGAACAAGACGCCTTTAGCCGAGTTGGGCAGGCACTTTGATTTTGATCATGCCGCCGAAAAACACCCGGATGCCGGGGGGAATATCCAGAAGGTCCGGGATTGGCTGGTGTACCGCAACAATATCCTGGCCCGGCAGAATAATTTCGTCCCCAAGGACAAGAAGTTGTTTGGCGATAGTGTGAAGAAGAGTCTGGTCGATAAGAGGGACTGGAACCACGATCGTACCGTTGCCAAAAAATTGGGTGTAGACATGGTCTATTCCAGCAGCCGAAATGCCGTACTGCTGCCGGAGCTAAAACTGTCGTCTAAGACCATCACCAACAGGCAGAAATTCCAACTGCGGACCCTACCTTTTAGGGGAGAGCGCGGTCTGACCAAATCTTCGCTTCTCCGGCGCATGTACTCCGGCAGCTCTTCCCTCTCCGGTTCCGGTGTCAGTGACAGCAGTGTCGGCACCTCGGTGACCGGTCATTCAGGCCGCGGCGGGAGTCCTTCGACTTCAAAAAGCGGCGGCGGCAACACCACCGCCAATGAGAAGAACTGATTTATTATTAACCTGTTTTGGCTGCCGATTAGATTATGTTGTGGGTTTCTAAATAATCCAATATGACGTTGACCTCTTCTTCCAGATCCATCCGGTCGGTATCCAGGATAATTTCGGCGTTAAGGGGCTCTTCGTAAGGCGCGCTGATACCGGTAAATTCTTTGATCTCACCGGTTCTGGCCCGCTTGTATAATCCTTTGGGGTCCCGTTCCTCGCAGCTTTCTAAGGATGTCTTCACAAAGACCTCGATGAAGCGTCCCGGGCCCAAGAGCTCCCGGCAAAAATCCCGGTCTTTGCGATAAGGTGAAACAAAGGCGGTGGTGGTAATGGCCCCGGCATCGGCAAAGAGGTTGGCCACTTCGGATATGCGCCGGATATTTTCTTCCCGGTCTGCCGGCGAAAAACCCAGATCTTTATTCAATCCGTGGCGAATGTTGTCGCCGTCCAGGACATAGGTTAAATGTCCCCTCTGGTGGAGTCGGTAGGTCACTTCGTTGGCGATGGTGGATTTGCCGCTGGAGGGCAGCCCGGTAAACCAGAGTACTACGCCTTTTTGTTTGAGCAGCGTCTCCCTTTTTTCCCGCTTGACCGTGTGCTCGTGCCAGATGACATTTGTTGCTTTCTGCTTTTTCATGATCATACCTCCGAGATTGTTGATTCATTTTTTTTGTTTTTTGCTTTGATAAATTTAATCCCTTCCGCCACCATCAAAATCGCCAGAACAATGAGGATGATGGACAGTAAACCCAGGACAGGATTAGGGCTGCTTGACAGTAGAAATTTTTTGGCCAACAGGGCTAGTGCCGTTACAGTGGTGATTAACATAAAGACCGTGGCCCATATCGTGTACCTGACGGCTTTACCCTTACTGTAAAGATATGCCGTAATAATGATGAGCACCAGTGCCGCCACCAACTGGTTGGCGGAACCGAAAACCGGCCAGATGGTCTTCCATTTGCCCGAAATCCCCAGCAGGAAAGCCGGGATGACCGGGATCAGTGTGACCCACAACTTGTTTTTTCGCAGCCGAGGGAGCCGTTTCCCCATCATCTCGCCGGTGAGAAATCGAGTCAGCCGCACCGATGTGTCCAGGGTGGTCATGATAAATATATTAATGATGGTGACCCCGATCAGGGCACCGATCTTATCGCCAAAAATAAAGGCGGTCAATTTTCCAAAACCGGCACCGTATACTCCCAGGGGACTGCCGCTGTCCAACAGGCCGTGCAGACCCTTTGTCCCCACCCAGGCAATGGCGCCGCCAGCAATAATGACGGAGATGATGCCGATCAAAGTCTCCGCCAGCATCGCACCATAGGAGACGGGGAGTGCGTGTTTTTCCTTTTTTAATTGTTTGGAGGTGGTGCCGCCGGCCACGATGCTGTGAAACCCCGACACCGCACCGCAGGCAATGATGATAAAGAGAAAGGGAAACATAGGTCCCTGTTTGGTATTGATAAAGGAGGTCATAAACGGGGCCTGCATGGTGGGGTGGGTAACCACCACGCCGATAAGGCCCAATAAGACACCGATGATCAGTACCCAACTGGATATGTAATCCCGGGGCTGCAGGAGTATCCAGACCGGTGTAATCGAGGCGGCAACGGCATAGATCATCAGCAGGATAAACCAGATGCTGGTGACCAGTTGGGCGGCCGATAGTTTGATCCCCAGCAGCAGTATGGGGCCTTTAATAGAGAATGATATGGGAAACAGGTACCCCAGCCAGATCAAAAGCACCAGACCGGCAATGGCAATCACCGTATTGACCGATAGGGGCAGGGAGCCTCTCTTTAAAAGGAGGCCGAAGAGTATGGCTAAGGGGATGAGAAAGAAGGTGGGAATCACGATTTCCGGTTTGCTGACCATGATCTGGGCGGCGAAGGCGGCGAAAACCGCAATCACCAGTATCAGGGCCAACCAGACGAAGACTAAAAAGAGCAGCCGCGCCCTGCCGCTGACGTATTGATCGGCGGTATCGGGGATAGATGATCCCCCGCTCCGAACCGAGATCATCAACGACAGGTAATCGTGAACCGCGCCGATAAACAGGCCGCCCAAAAGCAGCCAGAGGACCGACGGTCCCCAGCCGAAGGCCGCCACCGCGATGATGGGGCCCACGATAGGACCGGCACCGGCGATGGAGGAAAAGTGGTGCCCGAATAGCACCAGCATGGGGGCCGGGGAGTAATCCATCCCGTCGCGGCGGGTATTGGCGGGTGTGGGCGCTTTGTCCAGCGGCGCCGTCAATTTATTTTGAATTTTACGTCGGCCGTACCAATGGTAGCCCAATACGATCCAGACCACTGCGACCAGTAAAATGATCAGACTGTTCATTGTTCATACTCCTGAGAGGAAACGGTTCCAGGTAATTTTAGTTTATAATGTATCCCGAATGGCCCAAAAAATCAAGGGGCAAATAAAAATTTGCCTATAGCCTCCTGACCAGACCTGTTATTCTATTTAATAAATTTATGTTGTTTTTCCTGCCGGTCTTTGGCTGGGTATCGTGAATCTCGGGCCTATAATTTCTTCTTTTAAAGGTGGTAAAAAAAATATCCGCCGCCACCTTAAAATCGGCATCCGGCTCTTCTGACAGGATCAAATCGATGCCCCGGCCCCACTTTTCCACGAAGTGAACCTGGTGAAACATCTCGGCGATGATCTCGTTTCTCCTCTTCGATACCATGTCGTGCTTGATTTGATCGATGGTTAAGCCGCCAATTTGATATTTTATTCGGGGACTTTTTTGCCTAAGAGGAGGAGGACGGCGGTGGCCATGGTGATGGAGAGGGTGAGGGAGAGAAGGTAGGGGAGGCCGAAGGAGACGGGCAGGATGCCGAAGAATAGGGCCACCAGCGCGGCGGTGAGGGCATAGGGGATCTGGGTCTTGACATGGTCGATGTGGTCGCAGGAGGAGGCCATGGAACTCATGATGGTGGTGTCGGAAATGGGGGAGCAGTGGTCGCCGAAGACCCCGCCCGCCAGCACCGAGGATATGGACAGCACCAGGAACAGCCTGAAATCCGGCGCCCCCTTCAGCAGGCCGATGGCAATGGGGATGACCAGCGGATACATGATGGCGATGGTGCCCCAGGAAGAACCGGTGGAGAAGGCGATAAAGGCCGACAGCACGAATACCAGCCCCGGCAGCAGGTGGTAATCCAGACGGGCCGACAGCAGGGAGACCAGGTAATCGGCGGTGTGCAGCTCCACCAACACCACCCCCAGAGACCAGGCCAGCACCAGGATCACGATGGCCATCATCATCGATTTCATGCCCTGGACTAAGGCGGATACCCCTTCCCGGATGTTGAGTATCTTCTGGAAGTAGGCCAGGAAAAAAGCCGTAAACGCACCCATCATGGCGGCCCACAGCAGCACCTTGAAGGAGTCTGCTGAGGAGACAATGGTTCCCAGGTCCCGGAGGACGGCGCCGGAAAAGACCGGGTTGCCGGCAGCCTGAAGGCTGCTCCTGCCCGAGATATAAAGGCCGCCGAAGGTAAAGAGAATCACCACCATGATCGGGATGATGCCGTTGTACCAGCGGCAGCGGGTCGATCCCGCCGGATTTAAGCCCGATGACTCAAAGTCTGCCAGCGGCACGGCATTGTCGTTTAAGACCTTGCCCTTCCGGGCCCTTGTTTCGGCCTTCAGCATGGGGCCGAAGTCTTTTTTGAGGAAGAGGATCAGAAAGACGAACATCAAGGCCAGGATGGGATAAAACCGGTAGGGCAGGGAGGACAAAAACAGGTGGTAGGCTTCATAGTCTACCTGGTAGGCTCTCAAAGATTGGTTGATCAGGGAAATCTCGAAGCCGATCCAGGTGGAGATAATGGCAATGGAGGCCATGGGCGCGGCAGTGGAGTCCACGATGTAAGACAATTTTTCCCGGGAGACCTTCCATTTGTCGGTGAGGGGACGCATGGTGTTACCCACGATCAGCGTGTTGGTATAGTCGTCGAAAAAAATTAAGATACCCATCAGCCAGGTGTACAATTGGGTACCCCGGGCCGATCTGATCTTTCTGGAGAGACTCTCCACGATGCCCCTGACACCGCCGGATTTGCTGATGATGCCCACCATGCCGCCCAAAAGGAGGGTGAAGATCACGATGGAGGCCCGCTCCCGGTCCGCCACTGCTTCGATGATGTACTTATCGATCACGTTAAAAAACGCGGCCAGGAAATCGAAGCGGTTGATGAACAAGGCGCCGACGAGGATGCCGATGAACAGGGAGATGACCACCTCTTTGAATACCAGGGCCAGAATAATGGCAATGATGGGCGGCAGCACGGTCAGCAAACCGTGAAGGGAATAGACCTCGAACGCATGGGCTTTCCCATTCTTGATTATTTTGATTTCGTAACGGCCGCATCTTTCAAAGACCAGTCGGTCGCCGGCCATTTCGCTGCCGTTCACGGTGATCCGGTCAAAGACGCCGATCTCTTTCAAGTTTAAAACCTGCCCCTTAAACACGGTGGTGGGAATCTGCAGCTCGGCCTCCGTCGATGCAGTGACATAGGAACTCACCCACAGGATCAATAACAGAAATAGTACTCTTTTTTTTACGGTAATCATCAATTTATAACTCCAGGGTTGAATCATATAATGATCCGCCTTCAATTTCAAGTTTGAAACGTGAAAAAAAATCGCAAATTGATGATGGATTTCCATAAAATGTTTTACAAATTCAGTAAAATGATTTAAAATTAACAGGCGGACACTTAAATGATTCCGATGAGAATAATACCGGTATCTTCAGGCAAAGGCGGCGTGGGCAAAACCACCTTCTCCCTCAACCTCGCCCTGACCCTTTCAAAATACAAACGAACCGTGCTGATCGATATGGATGCCGGGACCTCGAGCCTGAGAAAGTTCTTGAAGATGCCGATAGAGAAAGACATTTACCATTTTTTAAAAAAAGATGTGCCCATCGAATCGTGCCTGACCCCCCTGAACACCAACCTGGATCCGGAAGGCTTGTTTCGGCGATTTCGGTTGGTGGCCTCCCCCAAAAGTTTTATCCATGAGATTGTAAACTTAAGCCAACCGATGAAAGAAAAATTGATCCGGGGGATCAATTCCCTGGGGGCCGATTTTGTGATCATGGATATTAAGGCCGGCCTGGACAGCCAGGTGATGGATTTTCTACCCGTTAACAACACCGGTATACTGATTTTTACGCCCCGGGTCAAAGCCGCCACCAAAACGGCGGCGGAAATGGTCCGGGCCGCTCTCTTCAGGGCCTGCCGCCTGGTACTGAATCGGGATTCCCGCGCCAATCCGCATATTTCTGGCGTAAGAACAGAGACGCTGGCCGAGATCAATCGCCAGTTCGATCAGTTGGAAGGGGTCGATGACCGGGAAAATGCCAATTTTGATTATTTCTTCAGGGAGATGGGAAAAAGGTTTAAGAAAAATTCTGTCCTGAATGTCATGAAGCAACTGGTTAAAACTTATAAGGTCTATTTTGTGCTGAACCGGTTCGACAGCCTGCAAGAGTCCGCCGAGAATATTGTTAAGCCCCTGGTGGAGGAGATCGGCCGATCGATGTCCAGGAAAATTTCCATCCACAATTTGGGCTGGGTGGTGGAGGATGATAAGATCCGAAAGTCGGGGGAGTACGGCATTCCCTATATGGTGATGCAGCATTATAAGAAGAAAAAGAAGAATGAGGAAGAGGAACGCTGGGATGCCTATTTAAGGAAGATGGTAGGAGTAGGCGTCAAAGAGGTCGAAGAGGAGTCGAAGTTCAGTTCCGATAATGAGGTCACCCGGCAACTGGATATTCTGGGTAAAATGTATGTGCAGGGGGCCGGAAAAGATCCGGAAACCAATTTTGATTTTATCGGCGAGCGCATCAAAGATATTACCCGCAGTTCTATTCACGATTGCGGCATGAAGAGAATTCTTACCCCGGATGTGATACTCAACTTAGCCAACCGGCAATAAATTTATTGAGGTATTTAACGAAATAAGGTTGTATTTTTAGCCTGAAGTTGTATAATTATAGTCAATTTATTTAATCAATTCCAAATAAGAGGAGCAACTATCATGAATAGAAAGTATAATTTTTATGCCGGCCCAGCCATTTTGCCTTTTGAGGTGATGAAAAAAATCCAGGCAGAATTACTGGATTTAAGAGGAATAGGGCTTTCGATCCTGGAAATCAGTCATCGTTCTAAAGATTTTATCGCCATCATCGAATCGGCGGAGGCCAGAGTCCGGAAACTGTTTGGGGTGCCGGACAATTATACGGTACTATTTCAACAAGGCGGCGCTACCTTGCAGTTTGCCATGGTGCCCATGAATTTACTGCAGGGAGGGACCGCCGATTACGTCAATACCGGCTCCTGGGCCAAAAAAGCGATCAAAGAGGCCAAACTATTCGGCAATGTCAATGTTGCCGGGACTTCGGAAGACAAGAACTTCAACTATATTCCCGGAGACCTCAAACTCACTCCCGGGGCCCGGTATGTTCATATCACCTCCAATGAGACGATCGGCGGTATCCAGTGGCAGCAATTCCCCGATACTGCCGGTGTACCCCTGGTGGCCGACATGTCCTCGGACATTTTTAGCCGGGAATTGGATGTCGCCAAATTCGGCATCATCTATGCCGGTGCCCAGAAGAACATGGGCCCCGCCGGTGTCACCCTGGTAATTATCCGCAGCGATCTGGTGGAACGCTCTGCCGATAACCTGGCCTCCATGTTGAGTTATAAGGTTCAGGCCGACAAGAAATCTGTGTTCAATACTCCCCCCTGTTTCGCCATCTATGTGGTGGACCTGGTGTTGGGTTGGATCGAGAGCCAGGGCGGCGCGGCAGCCGTTGAAAGAATGAACAATGAGAAGGCCGGATTCCTCTATGATTATATGGATAACAGCGATCTCTACAAAGGGGCGGCCAACAAAGAGGATCGCTCTAAGATGAATGTCACCTTCAGGATCCAGCCCGGGGAACTGGAAGCCAAATTCGTTCAAGAGGCAGGCGCTGCCGGTCTGATCGGATTGAAGGGCCACCGCAGTGTCGGCGGCTGCCGGGCTTCCATCTACAATGCCATGCCCCTGGAGGGTGTCAAAGAATTGGTACGCTTTATGGAGAAATTCGAGAAAGAAAATAAATAATATTTACTCCACTAAAACGGATTCCTCGCCCAGCATAAACTTCAGTCTATTTTTGTTTTTATCCCTTTTAAAAAACCGGTCGATCGTTCTTTTCTGTTTTAATGCCTCATTGTAGCCGATATCGAAAGCCTCGCTGTGACGCTTGAAATCGTACCATTTGAAGTCATTGAAATAGGGGGTCAACAGGAGATTGGCGGCCCGGCAATTTTGTCGGTGCAGGATGGCGGAGGCGATTTCTTCACTCCTGATCATCACCTGTGCCGCCCCGGAAAAATTTTCCTTAGGTAAAATAGCACTGCCGACATCCACCCCCAGTACCTTTTGGGCTCCCAACATGTAAGCGATTCTGGAGGGTAGTTTCTGGGTGGTGCCGCCGTCGATCAGGCAGTAATTCTGAAATTTAACCGGGGGGAATACTCCGGGGAGCGATGAGGAGGCCATCAAAGGGGCCAGTAATTCGCCTTGGGAAAATACCACGTCTTTACCGGTGTTCAGGTCTGTGGCTACCACATACAATGTTTTTTTCAGGTCCTTAAAGGTTTTGTCTTTTCCAATCAAAACGGTTAAAAATTTTTGCAGCGGTTCCTGCTCCAGGATGGAGATGGAGAACAACGATTTGGCCAGGTACAATTTTTCTTTGAGGTTGGCCAGAACTGAGGATTTATTATTGGTGATGCCCAAAAATTTTTTCCCGCCTTCAAGATTTTCCAGGGCATCTTTCAACCTTTCGTAGGCCTCATCGCTGTCCTGGCTCAACAGGTAGAGGGCACCAAATATGGCCCCCGCCGATGTCCCCACCAGAAAATCACAGTGGTAACCATTGTCTTCCAGGTATTTTAAAATTCCCAGGTGGGCTACCCCTCTGGCGCCGCCGCCTCCTAAGGCAATGGCAGTCTTACCCTTGTGGATTGTTTTTCTACCAAACCATTTTTTTATAATTTCCATGCCCTAATTGTAGATAAAAATAGAGTTTTTATCAAGTTTACGTCATTTTCTTTTAGGTATTTGAAATTTAAGACGTTTCATATATAATATCTTTGAGGTGAAAAAATGATTTTTCTATCAGGGAGGATGCTTATAAGAAGCATAAAGTCTAATGTAAAATATTTCATCATTATGGTGATGATGTCTATTCTCTTTTCTTCTATTTGTAACTATGCCAGGGATGATAAAATTGCCGCCACAGGCTGCATTGATTATATCGATGTTGCGGGTTCTGTAGTAATGGCAAAGCATGAATACGGCGCAAATATTACCTGTTTTGAACTCGATGAGGGGCTTGTTTTTTCCGATTGTGGAATGAAAACCGAAGTCGCTGCCCAATTCAGGCAGGACATGGAGAAAAGATTCAACAAGAAAACACTGGCTCTGTTTCTTACCCACGCTCACATCGATCATTTCTTTGGAATGGGCGCATTCTCAGATGTCAAAATTCTCGCTTCATCCAGATCTAAGGCTTTGTTTAAAAGGCAGTTGAAGATTGAATTCGACGAGAAAAAAATCCGGGTATATAGTGGAATATTTCCCGGATTCCGGGAGTCTTTGAAAACGGCCGCCCCCTTCCTGCCCACAGCCTGGTTTGACAATGAGATATCAATGGGAAGAGGGGAGAAAAAGATCGTGTTCAGGAATACCGGAGGTCACTCGGCCGGGTCATCCTACGCCGATTACGTGTCAGAAGGGATTCTTGCGGCCGGTGATCTTGTACAGGTCGATCAATATCCGTATTTTGGTGACCCTACGACTGATATGAAGAGTTGGATTAACACCTTAAAACATTGGGAAACCCAAAATATAGAAAAAGTATGTCCGGGGCATGGCCGAGTCGTTGACAAAAGTCATATCATCCTGGTGAGAGGATTTTTTGAAAGTATGATATCGGTACTTAAAAAACTGAAGACAGATAATATCTCTGTAAAGGAAGTGGTAACCCATCCCGATCTTCCAGGAGGGTATTGGGGTGACAAAGCGAAAAGACCCGCATGGTACAGCAGGTGTATAAAAACACTGTACAGCGTTTTGTAATTTAGATCTTCAATCTGCCGGAGGTAACATCGACTGGCGGCCTGGATTTAAGGCTGACCGGTTTCAGGGGAAACTGCCCTCTTCAGGATAATAGAGCCTTCCGGGGCCCCGATGTCCCGGGCAATGACCTGGCACTTTACCTGGAGTAGATAATATATCTTGCCTCCTTCCCGGGATAGACCCTCGTAGTTGCCCTGGCCCTTGCTGATGATCAGTGGGGATCGGCGATAGATCTTCAAAAACTCTTCACTGCAGAGGTGGAGAATGGTGCCCGGGGCCTCGCAGCCGGAAGACATTATGGCTGCCACCCGGTCAATCCCCGCCTGCCGGGCATCTTCGGCAGTGGCGTCGTTAATGATGGGGGCCGCCCTCACCACGTATGTCACCGGCTTTCCCAGTTCCTCGATCAGTACCCGGTCAAAGACCGTTTCCCCGGCGTTGTCACCGATGTAGAGTATGCGGTCGGCTCGGGCCAAATCTTCCTGAAAATCCCGGTAATCCAGGATGGCGAAATCCCTGGTCATGGTGGCCTCCAGTTCTTGCTCCACATCGAATTTTTTACCCACACCGAAATCGATGATGTTACCGGCAATGGCGATGCGGATGGCGGTAAGCAGGGGGTCCTTCGCTGCCTTCAGCCTATGCTTTAAACCGGGATACAGTAAAAGGGCATTCCGGGTACACGCCTCTTTGATGGGGCCAAAGAGATCCTGTTTGCCGGTGATCTGTTTTATTTTCCCGTAAATGAACCGGGCGGTTTCCGGGGGTGTATGCGCCAGGGGGATGTCTTGAATCATCATCCCTACCTCGTCCAACAGCCGCTTGATCTGCTTTTCGTCTTCGCTGACCATGCGCCCTACCCGTAGAGTCTGGTTCATAAAGCAGGGGATACATTCCAGGTAAGTCCTCATTTTAGCTCCTGGCTGCGGAATTCCGAATTATTCATTCATAATGTACCATCTTGACGGCTCCCCGTCAATCTTTTAAAATCTGGTCAATACCCATTGACTAAATTTTTTAAATCTAAGAATAACGCCGAATTGATCAAATCCCTACGGGTCGGTTTGAGGCTTTTTCATTTCAGCAGAGGAGGAGGGCG
The DNA here is from genome assembly GCA_965603365.1 of uncultured bacterium. Lineage (GTDB taxonomy): Bacteria > Acidobacteriota > Aminicenantia > UBA2199 > UBA2199 > JAHELQ01. The sequence continues at coordinate 93,327 of CBFDCR010000001.1, read as the reverse complement.
AGGTTGATGAGGTAGATGGCGGTGCAGACCAGGCAGAAATTTCGCTGGATAACGTAAGAGATGAAGGCTAAGTAGAGGGAGAAGAGTACGGCAGCGGCCGCGGGATAGATGAGCCATTGGGGTTGGGTAAAAGAGAGGATAAACACGAAGGGGTAAAACAGCAGGCCGTAGAGCGGGTTGGGCAGGCCAAGGGTGCTGCCGTAGCGACTGCCCAGGGCCCTGGTGCAGGAGATGTTGTCCCGGATATCGCAGACGGGGCGGTAGTCCCGGTCTCTCTTCATCTTAATTTTCACATAGAGGGCATAGAGGGAGACCAAGAATCCCAATACCGACACGATTTGTACACACATCCTCTTTAGTATACTACAAATTCACTATTCGTCAATTAACCTTTCCTCTCTTTTTAAACTTAAACATGGTTAACGGACAGATGCACCTTTGCACCGAGCTCGGTTTGATAATAAAAGTGGTCATCTGAGGATTATTTTTCGGTTTTTCGGGACAGTTAAAAAATGTAGATGTTTGTTAGATAAGGTTTCTCTGGCGTCGGATAAAATTTCTCCGGGATTAGATAACATTTCTCTGTCGTCTGGCAATGATTTCTTAGCCCCCCAGCCTCCAAAATTTCAGATTTTAATCATCGGTGGTTTCGTGATTTTTATTTTTGATTGGCAGAGATGTTCTGCGAGAGAACGGAAATACAATGATACTAAGAAGGATCCCGAGTGCAAAGTATCCTAATATGATCTCAAAGGTTACCAAAATTTTTGTAATTCCATTATTTGCTGAAAGTGGAGTTATACCGAAATTTGAAAAGATTTTAAAGCTCAGATAGAGGGTGCCTGATTCAGAATTATTGACGAAGTCAATCCAACTTGATGAGTAGATTAGAGAAAATAAAAAAATGATGATAAAACTTAGAGTCAGTAACGCACCAAATGATCTCATATAATTACTGGCCCAAAACGTCAGCCCCGCCAAAAATGGATGTTTTCCCTTTAGGTTATGTATGAAATCGAGATCCTGGATGTGCCAGAAGAAATGGTAAGAATCAAGGAAGTCTGAATTGCTATAGCGAATTTGTTGGAGATCTGTTGAAGATAGTAGATCGGCCATGATGTCTATTCGCAGTCTTCCTATTTTTAAGCTGTACATTATTTTTTTTATGACTCTTCGGATTCTAAAGATTTTTTCCTGTATGATTCTTAGCTTGCTTGCTCTTTCTATTTCATATCTTTTTTTCCACATTATCGAATATTTGAAATACCAGAGTCTTTTAGGTATAAACCATATAAGTTCGTCAATCCAGTAAACAATGAAGAAACCTTTATTGAATCGGATGTTCTGGAATTTGCAATCTCCCAAACAAGATTTGAAAATTTTTGATCCCCGAAGGTCGACATATTGCATGGTAACCTTTTCGGAGATCTTCATATTTTTTAAGTTACAATGTTTTATGTCGGTTTCGGAGAAAGTTGTATGATCAATGAGCATATCATTCATGTCGCAAAACAAAAATTTTGTTTTATATACAGATGATTCTTCAGGGAGTTTCTTTTTTTTATTTTTTAATTCTTGAATTGATTTTTTAATGAATTCTATTATGGTTGGTTTTATTGATCCAGGGGGTTTATCTAATTTTAAAGAGAACTTTATTCCAGCTAAATTTGAATCTATGAAGTTTGAATTGATAATTTGGCAACCGATGAATTCAATATGAGGCATATTAGACTTTTCGATTCTTAGATCAGAAATTCTACAATTAACAAAAGTAAATTCCATTTTGTCTTTCAATTTAATAATTTTCATTGATCGGATAGGGCATCCTATAAAAAAGCATTTTTCGACATCCGATCTTTTATCAAATGTAACGTTATTTATTTCACAGTCTTCGTAGACTATTTTCTGGCCAGGAAGGCTACCCTCGAAAATTTTATTTTTTATCAACGTGTAATCATTCATTTAAATCCCTCCGCTATTAACAGACCTATATATAGAAAAAATATTCAACAAAACGTTGATCTAAGTCAGAGTAGGGGCTGAGATTCCATTTCCCAACTGGGTGAGTGCTGATAATTAGAACTCCCAGCAATAGAGAACTTTTCGTCTGAATGTATTTCCTAACAGACTGTAGAAGCTCCTTCTCTTTTTCATCTTCCGGATTTTTAAAATGATAAAATGCAATAAGAGCCGGTTTTTCCAGTCGCTCGTTTAGTTGTTCCAATACACTATCAATGGATATGGCGTCATGTAGCCAGTGCTTGAATTGCTGTTTTGAAAGGGTTTCATTGATTGTGTTAATAAGAAATTGAATTGCTTCCGATTCTTTTTTGGGGATCTGGACAATATCAAAAGCAATACAATAGGATTTAGATTGCCTTTTTTTAACTTCTTCGACGATTTTTGCGATTGTTTCAGAATCTTGTTCTTTGCCATCGAAATGTAGATTGACATATCTTGTTACCGCAATGCGGTTTGAAAGTTTTTTCAATGCCCTTTCTTCCATATGATTACCTCTTGGATCATTTTTTCTATGTTTGCATTTTTGCTGCTATTTGCTCGATTTCTTTCATGCAATTTTCGATGCCGCCCAAAGTGGCCTCCAGGATTTTGGGGAATATCTTAATGGCAAATTCGTACTTAAATTTTACTGCATACTCCCTTTTGGGATCAAAAATTTCCGGTTCACTTACCGTAAGTTCTTCTACTTTCCCATAGGATTTCTCATCATCCTTTTTTATTTCCTCTTCCACTTTTTTGACTTCATCTATTATTTTTGTTATTTCTCTTTTATCTTTCTTTTCTTTAGCAATAATTGTAGGTTCTCCTTTTACCCGTAAGGTACCGTACATGCACAGGTGGTTGAGAATTCTGAGCAGTATATCTGAGGATTGATCCAATCCATACTCTTTTAACTCTGCTCCAATGTCGTTTAAAGAGAACAACTGTTTTCCCTTTTTTAGGTGGAGGATGACGGCTGTTAATAGTGTAATTTGGTGTATCCCTTGCAAAAAGAACTCCCTTTCTTTCCTAAGTGATTTTTGGAGTTTACTTGAGAAAGTTTTTGTTTTCGTATCCAGTTGGGTGATCGAATAGTAATATCTCATACACAAATCTTTAAAATCAGGGGCACTGAGGGTTTGATTGACATCCTTAGTTTCAATGATATCCATTGACTCTTCCGGTTTTTCATCCAGAACTTTCAGTAATGTATGGCAGGCGTTTTGCAGCAGCATGGGATGGCCGGAGCATTGGTCCACCAGGAATTGGGCATCCTTTTGCTGCTGCCACTTGATAAAGATACTTTTCATCGGGGAGGTAACCAGGCGCAGGGCACTCTCATTGTCAAGCGTCCCCAAAGGCAGAAAGACCATGAAATTGTATAGCCGGGATTTTGGATTTCCCATCTGTTTATACATCTCGGCAAAACCAAGCAAAATGAAGCGGGCCGCGCCCCTTCCGCTTTCTAAGAGCTCGGTACACAATTTATTGAAGGTTCTAAATATCCTTTCGCCGTGTCTGGTATCATAGGCAATCAATCCATCTAACTCGTCTAACAAGAATAGATACTGAACCTCGTCCTCCTCAGCCTTTTCGGTGATATATTGCCTGAACCTACTTAAATTTGATATTTCCCGATAAGGTACTCTCATTTTTTCCGCTAAATTGGCTAGAAGCTTTTTTTCATTGTCGATTCTGCTGCAGTCCAGGGCAAATACCCGCCAGCCCTCCATGCTTTTGATGTCCCGCTCCAGTTTATGCATCAGTGAAGTCTTGCCGATGGTCCGGGTGCCGAATATGCCGATATTTTCCGGCAGACCCCTGGCTAGGGCGATCTCGACATCCCGGCCGTAAAAGAGTTCGTCCACAGGCCCGGCAAAGATATAGGGGGACCGTTCACTGATTCGCAATTGTTGAAAGATGATTTCCCGGGTCTTCATGGTGTGATTGTCGGCCAGCAGTACCTGCTTCATTTTCTGGGTATCGATGATGGAGATCCGCTCCAATCCCGCCATCTCTTCCTGGAGTTCTTCAAAGGAAATATCGCCGAATGAGAAGAGTAAGATATAAAATTTTGCTGCAGCCTTCTCTTGCTCGCTGGATTCTCTGGCCCGTCGCACCAGTTCCTGGAGTGAAATATAGAGAGAATTAAACTGTTGAATGGTTTTTCCTTTTTTCCAGGGGTTGAGGGGGATGATTATATAGGTGGGCAAAGGTATTTCCAGAGTTTGGCGAGCCTCGGGGCTCATATTTCTGATAAAAAAATGCTCTTTAAATTTTCCCCTTAATTTCTCAAATGCAGGTGTGTCATCTTTTTCATCTTCCGGCTGAATCTCGATCAGGTCTCGGTATTTTGAAATGATCCGATAGGCATTATCCAGGGTGGGATTCTGGTGGAATTGATATGCTGCAAACAAAGTCTGAATCCAGGGGATACATTGTGAGGCCATTTGGAAGAGTCGTGGATTGCCTACTATCTCGACCCTGAAATTTTCATTTTTATATTCTCCATTGATACCTTTGCTGTAATTGTCAATACTATCCAGTATATCTTTGAGACTGCCCCTCTCGATAAATTTCCACAAGAGTGGGTAGTCATTGTAGAAGTTATTAATGACGATTGTCTTCGCTATCAGGTTTTTATGGATTAGTGTAGCTAACACCAGACAGGCATCCTGATCAAGTTCTTTAAAGTAGGAAAGGATTGTCTTTTTATATTCATCGGCGATTTTTTCTGAATATCTATGGATGTCAATCTGTTCAGGAGTCCATTTTTTGTAGAGTCGAATCAGGTGAGGAAAACCACCGGCGTAACGGTAAATCTCTTCAACCTGCTGTTCCTGAAACGTGCCGAGTTGACGAATGGCGGCTTTGGCTTCTATTTCACTAAATGGCGGCAGTTCAAGATGACGGATCTGTTTTTGACCAGAAGTAGAATGACGTATGTTGTTGAAGTATTCTTTGTTTTTTATTTGCTCGTTTTTCATGCAGGTTATCATCATGCGTACATCTGGGTGGATGTAGATCTCTTTAATTAACTGATTAAATTCTTTTTCATCTTGACTACCATTAAATTTCGGCAGCCTGAAATTGTCCATGCACAGCACACAGTTCTCTTTGTTTCCTTTCACCCTTTTGATTAATTCTCTGAATCTTTGGTGGCCTGTGTAAGTTTCAAGTTCCTTAATTGCTTTCCCATGCTGCGACAGAAGGCGGGTAAACAATTTCGACTCAAAATCTTTATGGCTTTCGCAATATTCAATAATTTGTCCCATGTCGAGATAACTGCATCTGGATTTTGCAGACAGAATATCCGGGAGTATTTTTAGCAGTGAGGTTTTACCGCTCCTGGGCACCCCCGCTATTAAATAGTGGACTTTGGGAGATCCCTTAATATCTTTTAAAATGTCCTCACGTCCGCTAAAATCCACCCTGTCCTGAACCGGAGCGGTTGGATCTCTTTCGGCTTTGCCTTCGGTGACGGCTATATTGTGTTTTTTTAAGGTTTTTGTTAAATCCTGAGTATTGGGGATGGTGAATAAGGCAGTGGAACCTTTTTCCTCTTTACAATATAGCCGTTCACCCAGCATAATCAGAGATTCGTATCGATCTTCTAAGTTGATCTGCCAGAGAATATTGCCCTGTCGGACATCTCTGCCCAGAATGCGGCCGTTATTTTGCAGTACGGCGATCATTTCGTCGTTTAGTATAATGGCCTGGTGGATGGCACTGTCGTTTGTAATCGGTCCCATTATAGACGCGCCCTCTAATGTAGTCACCATCAATTCATTTTCACTGGCCGCCACAATAAAATTTTCGCTGCCTTTGATACTTTTGATAGAGGTGGAAAAACGTTCAAAGGATTTACGGATACCGGGGTGCTCTATACTGTGGATAATGCGAACATGACCATCAACGATGCCGTACCAATAATACTCTTTTGTTTCTTCAAAACAGGTGATTTTATCTTTAGTGGTCAGCCATTTTTCCCAATATTGATTTTGCTTATAGTAGTAAATGGAGGTGTGGCCGATCAATAGTAGATGACCCTGAAAGCGGGAGAGCCGATTAAATTCAGAGCACTTTTCTATTGTCACTTCTACTTTATTTTTTAAATCCAGTGCTTTCTGGTCCCGAGTAAGGGGGGCAATTAAACGTTGTCGGTCGTTAATGTCCTCCAGCAATACCCATATTCTGGTATTCACTTCATTTTCTTTCTCGGTATCCTGGTTATGTCGATATTTGTGCGGTGGTAATACATCAATGATCACTTTGTCTTTCAGGATATCCACCTGGTGGATGAGCTTTAAATCTACATCGAGGATTTTAATTTCTTTTTGACTGAATTGTAAAAATTTGGGTTCTTCCAGATGGAGGGGAAGTAGGGTTCCAGGGCCGATGTTTTCGGTACCGTGGTAGTCAAGACCCTGGTTGATGAGGTCGGAACATATTTGACCGGCCTCTTCGTAGTTTTCCCTTTCATAAGCTTGATTATATTTTTTGAGTAAATCTTTTTTGGGGATGTGTTCTTTCCATATTGTGTCTAAGGAGGCCAGGGTTTCAAACATGATTTTGTGGTACGGTTCACTATCCCTTTCCCGGGCAAATTTCAGAAGAGCTTGTTTGTAGGCCCTTCGTTCCTTCACGGCTGCATTTCGGAATTCGTTTTTTAATGCTTCCAGCCGTTGGTCTCCTTTTGTATTTAGGAGTACTTGCTTTAATTCGTTATAGGCTGTTAATACTGCCCCTTCTTCTTGTTTCATATTCATTCCCCTTTATGAATAACTGTGGTCTTATTTTAAACGTCTTATGCTTATCCTGAGTATTGGTTGATCTTATTTCCCATTTTATGATCCCGGAACACTCCCCTGAGGTAGATACTTCTGGAAGGATCTTCACCATTGGCAACTCATTCTCTTGTTTTCTAGTTTCCTTTAAAATCAATTTCGTCCCAACATCTCTTCTATTTAGTCTCCTATTTGTACCTTCCCTGTAAACCAATTAACACTTCAACTTAACAAAGTAGGAAAAAAATGTCAAGGGGTTTGATGATTTTTTTATTTTTTCTTTTTTCACCGTACCCCTTGCCCACTTAGCCCTGTATTAGCCTATGTTTTTATTAGTTTCTGGAAATTGGAAGTATTCAATATACCGTTCATCCAGGTTAGAGTAGGGAGAAAGATTCCATTTCTCAGTCTTATGGCTGCTGATAACCAGGATACCTAAAAGGTGTGATTCCTTCATTTGTATGAATTTCCTGATAGAAGTTAATAAAATTTTTTCTTTTTTAGCATTTCTATTCCTTTTAATATCCGGGTGTTTTAATTGATAAAAAATGATCAATGCCGGTCTCTCCAATCTTTCATTAAGTTTATGGAGTACAGAAGTGATTGATATCGCTTCATTTAGCCAATGGTTGGATTGTTTTTTTGTTAAAGTTTCATTTATGATATTGAGTAGAGTTTGGATCATTCTTTTTTCTTTATTTGGAAAGGGTTCGATATTAATTTCGATTAAGTCTGTTTTTCCGAGTTCTTGCTCAATTTCTCTGATTATTTCGTTTACTTTTTCAGTGTCTTGCTGATAACCATTGAAATGCAGATTTACAAATCTCTTTAATGTTATTTTATTCAAAAGTTCTTTTATATTTGTTTTTTCCATTATTAATGCCTCCGAAGCGTTTTTTTCCAGTTTCCTATTTTTAAAAGTTTATTTAGTTCATCTTTGCAATTCTCAATCCCATCGAAGTTGGCGATTAACAGTATGGGGAATATCTTGATGGCAAATGTATATTGGAATTTTAAAGAGGTTTCATCTTTTTTATTATACACATCGGGCTTATCAACTATTAATTTCTTATATTTGGCGATATTTTTATTTTGGATTTTATCTATTTCTTCTTGAGCGCTGGCCTGGATGTTATTTCTTTTCGGGGTGATTAAGGTAGATTCTTCAATCAGACGGAATGTTCCACTGAGGCATAGCAAGTTTAGAATTTCTCTCATATGGCCTGGCGAAATGTTAATTTTATATCCTTTCAATTCCTTTTGAATTTCGCTTAAGGTGAATGATTCTTTTTTGTTTTCAGCATAATTAATAACTGCTGTTAATATAGTAATTTTGTGTATGTCCTTTAAAAAAGATTCTGGATCTTCTTCTTCATGTGAACGTTTGATAATACGAAGTAGTCCTCCTGATTTAATACTTTCTCTTGTTGTAGGATTATAGTACCTCATACAGAGTTCTTGAAATCTGTTGGAATGAAAAACCTGGTTAACATCTTTTCTTTCTATGATGCCTTTATTCTCCTCACTTTTATCGTCTAAAATAGTAAGCAAAGTATGACAGGCAGCCTGTAAAAATAATGGATGTCCCGAACATTGATCCACTAAATAATTGGCATCTCTCTCTTCGTCTTGCCATTTTATGTGAATTTCCCTGATAGGGGAAGTCACCAGAGATAAAGCGCTTTGTCTATCGAGGGGCTGTAAGGGCAAAAAAACCATAAAGTTGTAAAAACGGGACTTGGGATTTTTCATCTGTTCGTATATGCGTTGGAATCCAAACAATACGAATCTTGCAGCGATTCCACCTGCTTTTAATGGCTCCGTACATATTCTATTAAAAGTCCTAAATATTTTTTCTTCATGTTCGGCATCATAGTCGACCAAACCATCTACTTCATCGAGTAGAAAAAGGTATTGTATATTTTCATCTTCGGCTTTTTTTGTGATATATTTCCTGAATTTTTCTATTGTGGGAATCTCTTTAAAAGAAATTTCCATTTTTTCGGCTAAATTTTTTAATAGCAAAGCTTCACTTTCGATCAACGCACAATCAAGAGCATACACCCGCCAGTTTTTTTGCTCTTTGAATTCACGATAAAGCTTTAACAATAAAGATGTCTTACCAATGGTTCTGGTACCGAATACCCCGATATTCTCTGGTAATCCCCGGATCAGGGCAATTTCTAATTCTCTACCGAAAAATAAATCTTGTACGGCTCCGGCAGTAGTATAGGGTGACCGCTCGCTTATATTTAGCTGATTGATTATATATTCAGAAGATCTCTGCTTGGGTACTGGGGAGAGAAGTATATCGATCATCTTACCAGTACCGATTACCGAGATTCTTTCCAATCCCTTCATCTCTTTTTTTATCTCTTCAGAATTCTTTCCAAAAAATGAAAATAGAGTTATATAAAACTTTGTTGCAGGCTTTTCTTCATGAATTAGAGTCTTGGACTTTCGTAAAAATTCTTGGATTGATAAATGCAACGAATTAAAGCTTCGAAGACTTTTGCCCTCCGCCCACGGCTTCAAAGGTATTATAAAGTAGGTCGCCAATGGCATTCCCAGGTCTCTCTGGCCTTCCCAGGTTAGTTGTCTGATATAAAATTCATCTCTATGTTGACTGATTAGTTCTTCGAGGTCTTCATGTGGTTCGAAACTAATATTGATGAAATTACCATAAGTTTTGGCAATTTCATCAGCGTTTCTCCAATTTGGCACCGAACAGAATTTATACAAAACCAAAAGAATTTGAATCCAGGGGATATGTTGAGAGGTTTTGTGGAATAATGTTACAGCTTCTTCTACATTTATCGTGAAAGTTTCGTCGTCGCAACTAACATCAAATCTCTTGTTGTAATTTTCAATTTCCTTTATTGTCTTTTTTAAATTTTTTCCGGGAATTAGTTGTTGCATTAACGGGAAGTCGTTGTAAAATCGTTTGATTTCAACTTTTCTTGAAATTTGGTTTTTATAAAAAAGGGTAATCAAAAGTATATATGCTTCAGGACTCAATTCTTGGAAATAGGCAAAAATTGTTTCCCATGATTCTTTTGAGATTTCTTCAATATAGGATTTAATATTTTTTTCTTCCGGGTTCCAATTTTGAAAGAGTGGGATTAAGTGAGGAAATCCCCCGGAATAATGATATATTTCTTCTACCTGTTGTTGGGTTAGAGCTCCGGTTCTCCGGATAGCAGTTTTTGCTTCAACTTCAGAAAAGAGGGGAAGGGGTATGTATTTTTTTTCTCTGTTTGCTGGAAGAGTAGCACTTAACTCACTGAAGAAATCCATAATTCTTTTTTTATCTTTTTCACTAAAAGTAATGATCAACTGGATATTCAGACTAACAAACAATTCTTTAAATAGAGCCATGAATTTTTTATCCCAGTCGGGATCGCTTTTTGGTGAAATATTAAAATTATCTATACATAATACACAGAACTCCTTTGCCCCTCTAATTTTTTCTCCTGTTTCTTTTAATGCGAGATATCCACTGGAATGTTTTAAGTCCTTGTGTGGTATGTTGTGTTGAGTAAGGCATCTTTGTATAAAATTGAATTCAAGATGATTATATGAATCGGAGACTTCTAATAATTCCTTCAAGTCAATGTAGCAGGACTTTGAGCTAATAGAAAGGACATCTCCCAGTACGTTTAATAGAGAAGTCTTACCAGTTTTTGGAGCTCCATGAATGAGGAAATGAGATTTACGGGATTTTTTAATTTCTTCTATAATATTCTCTCTTCCAATAAATTCCGAATAATAGAGTATGGGTGCTTCCAGATTCCTTTCACTCGGTTTAGCAGATATGTTAATATTTTGTTCTTCTAGACATTTTATCATACTGCCCGTTTTATAAAATTGAAAAGAGATGGCTCTGCCGGTTTTTTGTTTACAATAAATTTTGTCATCGATTGTCAGTATTGAATCAAAAGTCGCTCCAAGATTAATCTCCCAGAGGATATTTCCCTGGTGGAGATCCCGTCCCACCAGCCTTCCGTTGGCCTGCAGAATTAGTATGATTTCATTTTGAAAAATTTGGGCATCAATGATTTGACTTTCAATTATTATGGGTCTTAAAATGGGGGTAGTCTCAAGGTCAGTGACATTCAAATAGTGTTTACTGGTAATTGCTAAAAATTTATTTGTACTGTGGAGGCTTTTTATACAATCTGGATGTCGTTCAAAAGGTTTTCGTAATCCTGGATTTTTAATACTTTGCAATATTCTTATATGTCCATCCACTAAGCCAACCCAATAATGAACTTTCGCATCCTCAAAGCATGTTATTTCAGATACTGTTCTAATCCATTTTCCCCAACCCTGTTTTTCCTGGTAATAAAAGATGGAATCGGTAGATACTAACAGTAGATGATTTTGGAAGCGGGATAGTCTATTAGCCTTTTTTGCGTCTCCTGACATTTCTATTTTATTCCGAAATTCTATTTTTTCATGATCTTTAGTTAAGGAAACTACCGTTCTACTATTAGTGATAACGTCCTCCAATAGAACCCAAATCCTATCGTTTATATCATTGGGCCTATCGGTATTATATTTAACTGGTGGAAGCACATCGATAATTCTCTGATTTTTAGGAATCTCAGTCTTGCATATAATTTTTAGATCAGGATTGAGAATATGTAATTCTTTTTCATTGAATCTAAGAATTTTGTGTTCTTCTCCAATATCTAATGGTAGGAGTGTGCATTCTCCTGTGGAAACATTGCCAAGAAAATCCAGTCCTTGCCTGGTTAATTCATGGAATATCTGGCCAGCTTCTTCATATTTTTTTTCATTATAAGCTATCCAAAATTTGGTTATCAGATCTTCTTTGGGAAGATTTTCACTCCACAATGAGTCCACTAATGGTAGTATCTCGTAGATTATTTTACGGAACAACTTGAGATCCTCATCTTGGACGAGAAAGAGGAGGCTTTGCTCGAATATTTTTCGATCTGATACTGCTGCATTTCTAAGTTTGTTCTTTAATTTATCTGGGACTTGATCAATGTCGTTTGATAAAAACAGTTGTTTCAACTCTTTATAAATGTTTTCATTTTCATCGCTTTGGCTCATATTTTTGCTCCCTGAATTTTTCTCTTATCCCCATCTTCTCTCTTGTGAGATATCCCCTGATACATAATGTATATATATGAAATATTGCTAACCATCATCTTGGTTTCAGCTTCATTCCTTGTTTCCTTTTTACAGTCTCCTATTTGTACCTTCCCTGTAAACCAATTAACACTTCAACTTAACAAAGTGGGAAAAAAATGTCAAGGAGTTTGATGATTTTTTTATTTTTTCTTTAATTTTTAAAAAAGTGATTGGGGGGAAAGGATTGGGGGACAATATTTATCCGGTGGTTTCTCAGGGATATAAATAGGGGACTGCTATGTTTAAGTAGAAAGAGAGCCAGAGCTAACACTGACGCTAATTCGGATTCGCCATGGAGGTGGGGGGAGTGAAGATAAATCCCCTCTGGAGAGGGGTGGCCCCGTTTTTGTGGGGGCGGGGTGTGTGTCCCCTCTGGCGCGGGGTGCCCGGAGGGCGGGGTGTGTGTCATCATTCCCTTCTTGTGGTTGACTTTTGGGGGGAGGGGTTTTACAATTGGGTCTTTGGGAGGTAATGATGATGAAAAAAGTGGCGTTTGTGGGTGTGATGTTGATGTGTGTGGCGCTGGTTGGCGGTGACCAGGAGGTGGTTGTTAAGGATGTGGAGCCGTTCTGGTATGTGTCGATGGCTTTTAAGGGTTCGCTGACGCAGATGGAGTCCAATATCAACCGGTTTATGCAGGAGTTTTTTGGCCAGGGCTTGATGCCGGTTGGACCGGGGCTGTCGGTGTATCACAACTCCCCAATGGAAGTGAAAGAGGAAGACCTGTCGTGGGAGTTTGGTTTCACCGTGGGCCAGGATGTCGATGTAAAGGAGCCGCTGAAGAGGGTCGAGGTGAAGGGGATGAAGGCGGCGGTCTACCTGCTTACCGGGCCTTATGACGGGCTGCCCGGGGCCTGGGAAAAGGTGATAAAGTGGGTGGGGGAGCAGGGGTACGAGGCGGTCTACCCGGTGTATGACCGTTACCTGAACAACCCCATGCAGGTGAAACCGGAGGAACTGAAGACCGAGATTATTGTACCGATCAAGAAAAAATAAATGGATCGAATCTATTTCTCGAGGGGGGCGGCCCTGGCCATCCTGGTTTTGCCGAAAAAGAGGCCGAGGCCGACGCCTATTCTGAATCCCCCCAGCCGGGAGGAGATAGTGGCGATGTCTCCCATGGCGTAGTTGTAGCCGATGTTGACTTCGCCATAAAGGTGTTTCCAGATACCGTAGGTGATGCCAAAGCAGGCCTGAAACCCGGTTCCCGATGCTTTATATGTCTCCTGGGGGATCTCTTCTTTAAATTTTATGTGGCACAGCCCGACTTCCAGCTTGAGGGCCATCTCCTGGGGCGCGATGTATCCTAAGCGGTACATGAGACCGCCGCCGATGAAGTGGGTGGTGGAGGTGGCATCTACTTCCAACAGCGAATTGTAGCCGTCGGTGGAGAGCAGCCCGTAACTTCCCCATAAATGAATATTACCGTAGAGTCTGAGGCTCAATTTGATTTCCGGCAGGATTTTTCCTTTGCCGTAGATGATTTTGTAATCTTCATCATCGGCGGTAAAGGAGTTGACGTGCAGAGAGATCGTAAAAGCCTGGGCAAAAACAACTGCTGTCATGGTTATTGTCATAAAAAGTGCCAACAATACTTTTTTCATCCTGTTCTCCTTTAGAACCGAGATCTTTTGTTCAGATTTTTTAAAAACCCTATTTTATCATAGTGTCCTGGGAAAATCTATGCCATTATGCCCGGGTAATGACTGATTTCTGATTTAATTTTTCTTTTTTTATAGATTTGCCCTTGACATATCGTTCGATAATTATTATTTTTATCTGTAATGCTATTTTAAAATCAAAATGTTAAAGGAAGTACTTAACTATGAATATTAAGAAAACACTGCTTTCAAAAGACCAACTAAAGCCCCTGTATAAGGATGCTTCAAAGTTGCCCTTTGGCCGGATTTTTACCGATTATATGTTTACCATGGAGTATGACCGGCAGGGGGGCTGGAAGAATCCCGAGATTAAACCTTACCAACCGCTGGCGTTGGATCCGGGGGCCAGCGTGCTGCATTATGGCCAGGAGGTATTTGAGGGGCAGAAGGCGTACAAGTCGCCCCAGGGGGAAATTTTGATGTTTCGGCCCCGGGAAAATGCCTGCCGGATGAACCTGTCGCTGCGCCGGATGTGCATGCCGGAGATCCCGGAAGAGGATTTTTTAGAAGCGGAGTGTGAGTTGGTCAAGCTGGAGGAGCGCTGGATTCCGACAGTGAAGGGAGCCGCCCTCTATATTCGGCCTACGGCGATTTCCACCGAGCCGGTTTTGGGGGTTCGACCGGCAGATCAATACCTGTTTTTTATTATCTTATCGCCCTCCGGGCCCTATTTTGCCGAGGGATTTAACCCGGTGGGCCTGTGGGTCAGCGATACCTACACCCGGGCCGCACTGGGGGGGACCGGTGAGGCCAAGGCCGGCGGCAATTACGGCGCCAGTTTATTGGCCTCGAAGTTGGCCAAAGACAAAGGCTACAGGCAGGTACTCTGGTTGGATGCCAAAGAGCATCGCTATATTGAAGAAGTGGGGGCCATGAACATATTTTTTGTGATCGATAATAAACTGGTTACCCCGGATCTGAGCGGCAGTATCCTGAGGGGTATTACCCGGAAATCGGTGGTGGAATTGGCACCGGAATTGGGAATCGAGGCACAAGAGCGGTTGGTGTCCATTGATGAGCTGGTAGAGGGTATCCAGGCAGGCATTGTGACGGAGGCCTTCGGCGCCGGCACGGCCGCGGTGATTAGCCCGGTGGGGAAAATTAATTACAAGGACAAAGAGTACCTCATTAGCGAGCAACCGGGGCCCTGGACCCGGGAATTGTACGATACCTTGACGGGTATCCAGTACGGCAACCTGCCGGATAAACACGGCTGGGTTTATAAAGTCCGCTGATGCGGGATCAAATCGGCTTTGATAATCAGAAGTATTTAAAAGAGCAGACCGCTGCCATCCTGGAGAGGGTGAGACGTTTCGATAACAAGCTGTATCTGGAGTTTGGCGGCAAGCTCCTCTTCGACTACCATGCCGCCCGGGTATTGCCGGGTTTTGATGCCAATGTCAAGCTGCAACTGCTGCAGGAGCTCAAAGATCATATCGATGTGCTGCTGTGTATTTATGCCGGCGATATCGAGAGGAAGAAGGTACGGGCCGATTTCGGCATCACTTATGACTCCGATGCCCTGAAACTGATCGATGACCTGACCGAATGGGGCATCTCCCCGCTGGCGGTGGTCATTACCCGGTTTGAAAACCAGCCGGCCGCCAGGCTATTTAAAAATAAGCTGGAACGCCGCCATATCAGGGTGTATACCCACAAGTTTACCAGGGGGTATCCCACCGACATCGATACCGTTGTGAGCGCAGAAGGCTACGGCGCCAATGAGTACATCGAGACCCAAAAACCGATCGTGGTGGTCACCGGCCCGGGCCCGGGCAGCGGTAAACTGGCTACCTGTTTGTCCCAGTTGTACCACGAGCACCTGCGGGGCGTCCATTCCGGCTATGCCAAGTTCGAGACCTTCCCCATCTGGAATCTCCCCTTAAAACACGAGGTGAATGTGGCCTACGAGGCGGCCACCGCCGATCTGAAAGACGTGAACCGGATCGATCATTTTCACCTGGATGCCTACAATGAAAAGACCGTGAACTACAACCGCGACCTGGAGGCGTTCCCGCTGCTCAAGAGGATAGTGGAGAAGATTACCGAAGTGCCCCTGGTTTACAAATCCCCCACCGATATGGGGGTCAACCGGGCGGGCTTCGGTATCGTGGATGACGGGGTGGTCAGGGAGGCCGCCAGACAGGAGGTGATTCGCCGGTATTTCCGCTATGTCTGCGAATATGCCATGGGCTTTGCCGAGAGGGATACGGTGGAGAGGCTGGAACTCATCATGGATGATTTAAACATACAGGTGGAGGACCGGCGGGTCGTCCTACCCGCCCGGCAGGCGGCACAGGCGGCCAGGAAGAAGGGAAAGGGCTATGAAGGGATTTACTGCGGGGCCGCCGTAGAATTGAAGGATGGTACGATCATTACTGGCAGCAATTCTCCCCTGCTGCATGGGGCTTCCAGCCTGGTGTTAAATGCCGCCAAATTCCTGGCCCGGATCCCGGATCATATTCACCTGCTGCCTGCCAATATCACCGAATCGTTGGCCCATCTGAAAAAAGAGGTGTTAAAGGGCAAAAAGGTGGGGCTGGATCTCGATGAAACATTGATCGCCTTAGGTATTAGCGCCATTTCCAATCCGGCGGCCCAGGCTGCGGTGGAGATGCTGCCGGAGCTCCGCAACTGTGAGGTGCACACGACCCATATGCCGACCCCCGGGGATGAGGCGGGCCTGCGCAAACTGGGGGTCAACCTGACCAGCGACCCCGACTTCTCCTCCAAAAACCTCTTCGTCTACTAACCCCCTCCCCCATTGGTAACCCTCCCCCAAATCGTTATCCCTCCTCCTTTAATTGACCCAGTTAGGCTTCAATTGTTGAGGTGGCGAGGCGAAGCTTTCGCTGTGAAAGCACAATTTTTGAGGTGTCAAGGCGAAGCGTTCGCCATGAAAGTACAAATTTTGAGGTCGTGGGGCGAAGCCTTCGCCATGAAAGATCAATTGTTGAGGTTGCAAGGCGAAGCGTTCGCCGTGAGAGCTCAAATGTTGAGGTCGCGAGGCGAAGCCTTCGCCATGAAAGCACAATTTTTGAGGTGTCAAGGCGAAGCGTTCGCCATGAAAGTACAATTTTTGTATTTGCGAGGCGAAACGTTCGCCTCAATCCCTGAATGGTTCAGTTTCGATGTACTGGATTGCTGCGTTCACCGCCGCATTTAGAATTTATTCATAAAATTATTGCCAAAAACATGTGACAGGCGAATAGGCGGCGGTGAAGGGCGGGGGAGTTTTTTTTGGAAGTTGACGTTTTGGGTTTTGTGTAGTAATATTTAATATAAGGCCGTGAATGGTAGTGCAGGCATTTTAAATAGAATCGTTGAGGCGTTTGACATTGAGATTTGTATTAAAAAGGGAAACCGACACAGGAGGTAAAATAGAGTGTCTTCGGTAGAATATTATGAATTATCCAATCCCCAGAAGCGAATATGGCGGACCGAATTATTATACGAACGGCGGGACATGGCCAATATCGGCTATTTGATCGAATTGAAGGGAAAATATGACCTGGAACGGTTGGCCCGGGCCGTAAAAGATGTGGTCAGGGTGAACCGGGGATTGCAGTTGAGGTTCACCTATGCCGATGAAGATAAGGGCGACCTGGTCCAGCATCTTCCCGATTATGAAGAGGTGGAGGTCGAGATCATCGAAGCGGCTGACGAGGGGGATTTATACCGGAAGATAGAGGAGATACACCGGCAGCAGTTCGATATCACCGCTAAATATCTGTGTGCCTTCGTGGTTTTTTCTATCAATAATGAAAGATACGGACTCTTTGAAAAAGCCCACCACCTGGTGGCCGACGGCATCTCTGCCGTCATCGTGGCCCGGGAGGCCATCGAGGCTTATCAAAAGTCGGCGGGTCATATTCAAAAAGAGTTCTCCTATCTCGATTTCCTCAAGGACGAGCATGCGTACCTGGAGAGTGAAAAATATAGTAAAGACAGGGAGTACTGGCTGGTGCGGTTTGCCGACTTCGGCGGCGAAGATATCACGTTTGAATTAAATAAAAATAAACAAAACAGCTTAAAGGTCAAACGGGGCTCCTATCGAATCCCACAGCCAATGATTGAATTATTGGAGGCCTATGAAGCCAGTCAGCGGATATCTCATTTTGTCCTCTTCATGGCGGCCCTGGCGATCTATTTTAACCGCTTCTTCTTTCACGAAGATATGGTAATCGGTATGCCGGTACACAACCGCTCCAAAAAGATTTTCCGGGACATGGCCGGTATGTTTGTATCGACCCTGCCTTTTAGAATAAAGTTTGACGAAAAATGGAGCCCCAACGATCTGATCGCCTATATCAAAAAAGAGTTATGGGAAGATTTTAAGCACCAGGGCTATCCCTACAATCACCTGGCCAACGATTTAAAGGATTTAAACATAGATACCTCGGGTTTGTTAAATGTCCAGTTGATCGAACTGCCCGGCGGCAGTGAGGAGGAAGTAGTAAAGAGAGCCTTTTTTTCAACCCAGTACAATATTTCCCAGCTCTCCATATACCTGAACCAGCAAAGGGGCAAGGGTTTGCAGGAATTGGAGATCGCCGTCGATTATCATGAAGATATTTTTGCACGGCGGGAAGTCGATTTTTTCTTCAAGAGGTTGACCGTTATCCTGGAGCAGGCCGTCAAGGAACCGGACAGGGAGATCCCGGCATTAGCCTTGCTTGAAGAGGCAGAATATCGAGAACTTATTGTTGAACTCAACGATACCGCAGCCGCTTTTCCTGGCGAAACAACCCTTCCCCGACTATTTGAAGAACAGGCAGCGAAAAACCCCGAAAATGTCGCCCTGGAATATGAAGAGAAGACGGTAACTTATGGAGAACTAAACGATCTAACAGACAAGCTGGCGGCCGGATTGCAGGCAGCCGGCATCGCGCCCGATTCCATTGTGGGCATGCTGTGTGAACGGTCTATAGAGGCCGTTGTCTGTATCCTGGCCATCTTGAAGGCCGGCGGTGCTTATCTACCCATTGATCCGGCCTATCCGCTTGAGAAGAAGAATTATATAGTCGAAAACAGCGGTATTGAAGTCCTGGTAACGGCCAAGGAACTGGAAGGGCAGGCCGGCGAACTGTGCCGGGACAACCGGGATATTGAAAATATTGTGGTTGATTATCACAGCCTGAAGGAGGAGACTGAGGCGACAGCGGGTGGGGAATTCAAGCCACCGGCACTGAACGGCGAAAACCTGGCCTACGTCATCTATACCTCCGGTACCACCGGCAATCCCAAGGGCACACTCCTCAGGCACCGCAATGTGATCAACTACGTTTGCTGGGGCGCCGGTTTTTATGTAAAGGGGGAGAAGGTGAGTTTTCCCCTGTATACATCGTTATCCTTTGATCTAACCGTCACCTCAATATTTATTCCCCTGATCAGCGGGAATACAATCGTCATCTACCGGGACAGCCAGGCGGGTCTGCTGATAGAGAGAGTCGTTGAGGAAAACAGGGTAGATATCGTCAAGTTGACGCCTTCTCATTTAAAGGTGGTCAAAGAGTTGAAATGTAAAGAGTCGCGGATGAAGAGTTTTATTGTCGGCGGTGAAGAGTTGAAGACCGATACCGCCAGGGAAATCGACGACTATTTTGAGGGCAATGTAAAGATATACAATGAGTATGGGCCCACCGAGACGGCGGTAGGCTGCATGATTCATGAATATGATCGAGACCGGGATCAAGGCCTGGGTGTGCCCATCGGCAGGCCCTCGGCCAATGTCAAAATATATATACTGGATAAGAATAGAAAAGCCCTTCCTTTGGGGATCGTCGGCGAAATATATATCGGCGGTGCCGGGGTGGCTAAGGGGTATCTCAAGAACGAAGCGTTGACGGCAGAGAAATTTGTCGATAATCCCTTTGTCCCCGGTGAAAAGATGTATAGATCCGGTGATCTGGGCCGCTGGAATCCGGATAAAATCCTGGAATTTTACGGCCGCGGCGACGAGCAGGTCAAGATCAGGGGCTACCGGATCGAGCCGGGAGAGATAGAGGAACAGTTACTGAAGACCGAGGGCATCAAGGATGCGGTTGTCGTTTTGGTGGAGGAGCAGGGGGGACAAAAGTCTCTTTGTGCTTACCTGGTGCCCGATGAGGCAGCCGGGGCAGAGGAGAAAGAGCGGTTCGATACCGCAGACATTAGAAAAAAATTGGGCGAGAGTCTGCCGGATTATATGGTGCCGGCCTTTTTTGTACCGCTGGCAAAGATTCCCCTTACCCCCAATGGAAAATTGGACCGGAAGGCTTTACCGGAGCCGGGAGACATGGTAAAAACAGGAGCCGGCATGATGCCTGCCACTGAACTGGAGAGAGAGATACAAGAAATATGGTCGGCGGTGTTGGGATTTGAGAACATCGGTATGGCGGATAATTTTTTTGAATTGGGGGGAGATTCCATAAAGGCGGTTCAGATCGCGGCCCGGATGCACGACCGGGATCTATCGGTGAATGCCAGGGATATTCTTCAGCATCAAACCGTCCAGCGCCTCTGCGCCAATGTGGATTTCAAGAGCCATATCCGCCGCTATGACCAGGGGATCGTAGAGGGTGACAAAGGTATTACCCCGATTGAGGCCTGGTTCCTGGGGCAGCGGTTTAAGAATCCCCACCACTACAATCAATCCGTTCTCCTGCAGTTGAAACGGAAGATGGACATCCCCCTGCTGGAGAAGACCTTTGCAAAGCTTTTGGCCCATCACGACGGCCTGCGTTTGAATTACAGGCAAGAGGAGAATCTCTTCTATTTTAATAATGATCTATTAAAGCAGCCGTTTAAGGTAGAGACAGTAGATCTCGCCGAAGTCCCGGCAGCAAAGCGGGCCGCCGCACTTGAAGAGCGGGGAGGGGAGATCAAGGGCGGCTTCGATCTCTGCAACGGGCTGCTGGTAAAAGCCGCCCTGTTCCTGGACGGCGAGCAGCCGGAAAAATTGTTGATTACCGCCCATCACCTGGTGATTGACGGTCTGTCCTGGCGGATTTTACTGGAAGACCTGTACCGGGTTTACACGGCCCTGGAACGGGGCGAGGCCGTTTTACTCTCACAGAAAACAGCCTCTTTGAACGAGTGGTATGATGCCTTATTCATGGTTCGGCATTCCGGGAAACTGGAGAAAGAGAAGGAGTATTGGGATACCGCCGATATCGATTTTCGATTGCCCCAGGACAGCCAGGCCGTTGATTGGAGTCTTAAGAACCGGGGTACGGAAAAAGTCCGGTTTGCCGAGGAGGAGACCGCATTTTTGTTAAAAGAGTCTCATGACGTATACAAGACCGATGTCCAGATATTGGTGACGGCTGCCCTGGTGCGGACGCTGCGGCAGAGGAGCGGCCGGCAAAGGCTGGAAGTGGAGATGGAAAACCACGGCCGGCACATCGAGGAAATCGATGTATCCCGCACCATTGGCTGGTTTACCGCCATATACCCCTTGAGGATTAACCGGCAGGACCGAACCATCGGCGACGAGATCAAAACCGTCAAGGAGGCCATACGGAAAACCCCCAACCACGGCATCGGTTACGGTATCCTGAAATACATGGCCGACACGGAAGAGGCGGAGCCGCCAAAAAGCGTTAACGCTAACGCTAACGTGCGGTTCAATTACCTGGGACAGTTTGACCAGGAGGTGGACAACCCGTTGTTTTCCTATTGCCATCAACCGTCGGGAGCGGATGTGTCGCCGGACAATCACATGACGGCCGCGGTTGAGATCAATGCCATGATCCTGAAGGGAATATTGACTGTGGATATCCATTACAACCGGCAGGCATACAAACCGGAGATCATGGCCTCTTTTGCCGAAGATTACCTGAAAAATCTAAGAGAAATTCTGGATCACATCAAGCAGGAGGATAATGTCCATTTTACACCGTCGGATTTCGATACCGTGGATTTAAGCGAGGAAGATCTGGCGGCCCTGTTTGAGTAGTCGAAATAAAAATTTTTTGGACTATAAATGTTGAAAATTTGTGAAAGAGTTGTTACAATTTAATCAAAGCTACAGTAGAAGAGGAGCCCGAGATGGCCGATGAAATGAAGAAAAAGTGCCAGTCGTCAAGAGAAGATGATGCGTCCCCTGGTGATTTGAGGGCGTTGGTGGCGGAAAGGACGGGTGAACTGAAGGCGGTCAACCGCAAGCTTCAAGGGGAGATTGCCGAGCGACTGCGGGTGGAGGAGGCCTTGCGGGAAAGTGAGGCTCGCTATCGCTACATCTTTGATAATGCACTGATATCCCTCTGGGAAGAAGATGTTTCGGAAGTCAGGGCGGCCATCGATGAGTTGAAAGCTAAGGGAGTCGAGGATTTTCGTGCCTATTTTAATGATCACCCGGAATTTGTGATCTGGGCTCTTAAGGCAGTGAAAGTAAAGGATGTCAATCCTGCCGCCCTGCAACTTTATGAAGCACGGGATAAAGAAGAATTGTTAGGCGGCCTGGACCGGGTATTCATGCCGGAGTCGATCCCGGTTTTTCAAAAGGTATTGACAGCCATTGCCGAAGGAACGACCTATTTTGAGAGTGAGACGGTGAATAAAACCCTTCCGGGGGAAAAGCTGTATGTTCTGGTCAAAGCCGCGATTCCCGCTGAAAAAGAAAAATTTGATAATATGCTGGTCAGTATCGTCGATATCAGCGACCGGAAGCGGGCGGAAGATTCGCTGCGGGAGTCGGAGCGAAGATTTCGCTCTATTGTGGAGTACTCCCATGAGGGAATCGTGATTGTGGATGACGACTTTAACCTGGTGTATGTGAACGATGAATTTTGCCGGATGGTGGGCTATGCCGGGGAGGAAATCATGGGCCGAGATTTTAGGGAGCTTCTGGCTGAAGAGTCGGTGGAAATGGTTACCGATCGCTATATTCGCCGCCAGAGGGGAGAAGATGTCCCCCGTCGCTACACTTTTTTTATGATGAGGAAGGATGGTGAGAAACGACAGATAGAAATCAGCTCCAATGTGATTCCCGATGAACCGGGAAGATTGCGCACCATCGCCCAACTCCTGGATATCACCGAGAGAAAGAAAGAGGAAGCCCAATTGCTGCAGGCCCAAAAGATGGAGGCTGTCGGCACATTGGCCGGCGGACTGGCCCATGATTTTAACAATTTGCTGATGGGTATAATCGGAAACGTTTCAATGATGATGCTGGATTGCGACGTTTCCGATCCACACTATGAACGGTTGAAAAATATTGAGCACTTTGCCCAGAACGGCGCCGAACTCACCGAACAATTGCTGGCTTTTGGCAGGAGTGGGAAACATGAGGTCGTAACCACTGATTTAAACGAGCTCATCGAAAAAAATTCCGAAATGTTCGCCAGGACCAAAAAAGAGATCAAAATTTTCCGGGAGCTGCAGAAAGATCTCTGGATAATGGAGGCGGACCGGGGGCAACTGGAACAGGTACTCTTGAATCTCTATGTCAATGCCTGGCAAGCCATGCCGACGGGCGGAGAGTTGTATATAGAGACCGAAAACGTCTATCTGGATTGGGACCAGGTGGAGCCTTTTCAATTGGGGCCCGGTAAATATGTAAAGGTTAGCATCGCCGATACCGGCGAAGGCATGGATAAAGAGACAAGAAAACGCATCTTTGAACCTTTCTTTACGACCCGGGGGATGGGGCGGGGCACCGGGCTGGGGCTGGCCTCTGTTTACGGCATTATCTCTAATCACGGCGGAATGATTCAGGTGGAGAGTGAAAAAGGGGTGGGCACCACTTTTAATATATATCTTCCCGCTTCAACTCAGAGAGTGAAGTCTGAAAAGAGTTCGTTAGGTGACATCCGGGAATGTACCGAAACTGTTCTTCTGGTGGATGATGAGGAGATGATCCTGGAAGTGGGCAGGGACATGCTGGAGAAGTTGGGCTGTGAAGTTTTGACGGCCTTAAGCGGGAAACAGGCCATTGAAATGTACCGGCAGAAGCGGGAGCGGGTCCAGTTGATCATACTGGACCTGGTCATGCCGGGAGAGAGTGGCGAGTGGACGTTTGAAGAGTTAAAGAAGATTGCGCCGGATGGGAAAGTTCTCCTCTCCAGCGGCTACGGCATCGATGACCAGGCCGCCGCCATATTGGCCCGCGGTGCCAGCGGTTTTATCCAGAAACCCTTTACCATGAAAGAGCTTTCCCATAAGATCAAAGAAGTTTTGAATAAGCCCGAAAAATAAGCTGGAGTTCCCCCAAAAAATAGAGCCTGAAATCCAAAACCTGGATTAAAAAGGGTTTTTTGGATTTATGCAAGTGAGGATGATTTTTAAATATTTGCATAAATATTTTGTTTGTGTTAAACTCCAGATCTGGAAATAGTGTGAAACCTGTCTAAGTGAGTAAAGGAGGAAGAAGTGGTGTGCTATCGCCAGAGGAGGGACTTTTTTATTTGTGACTCTTTGGCGGGTAACAACTACCTGGTCTCTAAAAGTAAGCCCCAAATTTTGTTAATACACCCGATCCTCAACTATTTAATAAAAAAGTTCGTTCAGGGCATTGATATTGATTCCTGGCTTAAATCACTCGAAAAAAAAGAGATAAATATCGAAGACAACATAAAAGCTGCAAAAGATGAACTACTCTATTATTATCAATACCTTTTGCTGTTAAAAGACAATGGTTATTTTAGAGATTTAGAGAGAGTGGGGCTGCCTGACCATCTATATTCAGGAGAAAAAATTAAATACTTTATGGCAAACACCGAGCAAATTGTCTTTGAGGTAACGGACGCCTGTAATTTAAATTGTAAATACTGTGGGTACGGCGATTTATACCTGGATTACGATAAACGGGTAGGCAAGAATTTAAGCGTAAAAACGGCCAGAACACTTTTTGATTATGTGTTTGAGCTTAAAGAATCACCGCTAAACGATAGATATAGCAAAAAAATAGGCGTCGGTTTCTATGGTGGCGAACCTTTATTAAATATAGATTTTGTGAAAGAGATGGTTGATTATGTTAAAAAGAAAAAATTACCCCACAATGAATTCATTTTCATGATGACCACCAATGGGGTACTGCTGGATAGGCATATGGATTTTTTAGCAAAAAACGATTTCCTCCTGTCCATAAGCCTCGATGGAGATAGATTCAGTAATAGTTATCGTATCTTCCATAACGGAGAGCCATCTTTTGAAACAGTCTTCAATAATATCTTAAAATTGAAGGTCGATTATCCTGAATATTTTAGAAGAAGAATTAATATAATGTCGGTTTTGCACAACCGCAACGCCTATAAGGATATATTGAGCTTTATGGATAGTCATTTTTCAAAAACGCCTCGTTTGCTGTTATTATCAACGATCGGGGTGAGACCGGAGAAAGAAGATGACCTTTGTAAGATACGGAAACATCTAAACGGTTTTGCCCCGAAAGATATAAGAGAATTTAAAAGGAGTAAAAAGAAAATATCCTCTCTGCCAGGGAAAGTGGAAATCGAAAATTTACTGAATGAATTCAGTGGCTTTGTATACACAAAATACGATCAACTCATATATAATAACAAAGATCAATTCATCGACTTTACAGGAACATGTCAACCTTTTCATTTAAAAACGTATATCACATTAAACGGGAAATTGCTTCCCTGTGAGAAGGTAACCCACAAATTCTCTCTTGGCTCGGTGGATGATACAGGCGTATCTATAGATTTTGAAGAGATAGCCGCAAAATATAACAATCTCTACAGCAAAGTCGGCAGACTTTGTAAGAGTTGTCACCAAAGCCATTATTGTGAACAATGTATATTGCAGCTCAATTTCATGGATGCCGAAATGGTATGCAGTGAATATAAGGATTTGTATCAATACAAGGCAGCGGTGTCAAAAAAATTATCCGCTTTAGAAGCCATTCCTCAGCTTTACCGGGAAATATTGAGGGACAGACATTGAAATTGGGGGGAGATCACTCTTTCTGGCTCTATATTCATCCTCATGTTCATATGTCTTATAAAAGAAGCCACGTAATTTTTTACAATACCCTCAATGGGGCGTTACTGGAATACAGGGATTCTGATATTAAAAGAATGGTCGGGAAGTTAAATTATGATTGGAATTTAAATGTGATCCGCCTCAGAAAAGGTGAGTTGACCCCAAAAATGGACTCCTTCATCCATGATATCCGGCGATTTTTTATTTGTGATGTAATTGATACGTCTATCAAGCGATATAAGCCGGTTCAATTGAAGCCCATTCCAAAACTTAAGAAAATCTCAATAGAGCTGCTGACTTCAATGAATAAATCCCTATTGGAGATGGATGAAATTTATGATTGCCTCGATCATGTTACGTTGTACATTAATGATGATTGCCGATTGGATTGTACTCTTTGTAACGATGCTTTCAGGCAGTTTACATTTTGCCATAAGAGTGACCGGGCCAAAAACGAGCTAGACATCGATGATTTACGCGGGCTTTTTGAGGAATTGCAAAGATTTAGGCTTATTCAACTCAATATTATTGGCGGCAACATTTTTAGATATTCAAGGCTTGCTGAATTATTCCAGTTATTGGATGGCTTTAAGACGAATAAACATTTTTATGTTCACATATTAAACATAAAAGAGAAACCCAATTTTGGTTTTTTTTCAAAAGATAGATCAAATGTGTTGAATGTACTGGTTCATCTGCCGATGGACAGATCTCTATTTCGACAAAAGGCCGAATGTCTGAATAAACTCAAGGTGAAGAAGGTATTTCACTTTGTGGTTAACAGCGAGGATAATCTGACTCAATCGGAACAGTTGATATCAGATTTTCAAATAGAAAAATTCAGATTCCATCCTTTTTTTGACGGCAGCAACCTGGATTTTTTCAAAGAGCATGTTTTTATCGATAAGGAGAACCTTTTAAGTAACCGCTTATCGATGAACGAGATTTTTACCAGAGAGAAGTTGAATGCCTCCGATTTTAAAAAAATATCGATCAGGAGCGACAACAGTATTTACGCCAATGTGAATCATGCCCTGATCGGAATTTTGGGCAAAGATAGACTCACCCGGACGATTGCCAGGGAGTTAAATGATGGAAAGTCATGGAACCGGGTGAGAAAATATGTTTCCCCCTGCAAAAGCTGTGTATACAATACATTATGTCCTCCTATATCAAATTATGAATATGTCTTGAAAAGATATAATCTTTGTAATATTTATATGGGCAGAAGCGAAAAAGGAGAAAGGTGATGAAGAAGCAATCACTCATTTTTATTATCGGGATTTTTATCTTAGCCTCCATCGTTCTATCCGGCCGCCAGATCGAAAAATACTGGAAAGATTGTTATCAGGCCGGTAAACTCATATTGAATGAAAAACTCAGGATTGACAGTTCTTCACTACCCGAAGATGAGGTGCTGCGGGATATATCACGTTTTACCGAAACAAAGAAGGGATTTGTTTTTATAAGTGATGCCTGGCTGCATAAAATTTTTATTTTTGACGCCAGCGGCAAATTCGTAAAATCTGTGGGCAGAAAAGGAAATGGCCCGGGGGATCTATATCTTCCCGGCGAACTCGGCTGCATCAACCACGATGTGTTTGTCTGGGAATCCGGGAATCAAAGATTCTCCCTTTTTTCCGAAAGCGGAGAATTCCTGAACTTCTTTAAAATTAAAAACAGGCTGTTCATCAATAAAGTGAGAGTGTCCTCAAATAATAACATAATAATGGGCACCGTAAATTATAGATTTGGAACCGGCAAAGACCAGGAAAGTGTCATCGGTCTATATTCCAGGGATTTTGAATTCGTAAAGGTATTGTTCAGCCATTCGTTCTGTCAATTCAAGCATATATTAAAACCCGAAGAAGCTACATTACCAATACCCTTTGCACCGCTTGTTTCATGGGACCTGGCCCCCAACGGAAATGTCATTGTTGGCTTTCAACGGAAATATGAGATTGAAATCCACGATCCGGCGAGAGGAAAGATATCGTCATTTTCGCACCAGTACACACCCATAGAGGTCACCAACGAAGACAAAGAAGAGTTTTTCGCCTCTATTATTTCCGGCGATGCCAATAGTATCAGCAGGGGCGCGGACGAGTTCACCAGGAAGCATACCGCTTTTCCCAAATTTAAACCCGCATTTAAAGATATTGTGGTGGATTCAGACAACAATATTCTGGTTTTCCCTTATCCAGACAGTAAAAACAAAAAAAAGATTTATTTTGACGCCTTTGACGCCGGGGGACATTTCATCAATAGAGTAGAACTGATCGTAGAGACCTCGCCGGTCATTGATTTTTCTAAGACACGATTCAACAAAGATTATTTATGGGTAGTTGTGACAGATGAGGATGGCGAAAGGTCTCTGGTAAAATTCATCAAAGGTTCAGGCAATTAAATTTTTTATCAGGAGGATAAAACATGAAACGTAAGTTGAATCTCGTTGGCCTTCAACAACAAGAATTCGAGGCAATTAAGAAATTAAAAAAAGTTGACCAGGCCAGGTTCTATGGCGGAGGTAAACTCTGCATTTGTGGAGGAGATCCTTTGCTTTGGAGTGACGTTCATCTGGCCCTTAATCCCCCCGGTTAATCTACTCTTTTTTATCGAGACTGCCGATTACCGCTGAATAGTGAGGCAAAGCCCCTGACTCTTGAGATGAAAACACGGGAAGGGGGCATTGTCTTCACCATGAAAGAGCTTTCCCATAAGATCAAAGAAGTTTTGAATAGAAGCGGAGAATAAAATTTTGACTTTTATTTTGTTGTTTGTTAATATGTGGGGGGTTAAAAGATGATGAAATTTTTGTTGTGGCTGCTGCTGCTCTTTTTTTGTTGGCCGCTGGCACTGCTGGCCTTGATCCTGTATCCCTTCATCTGGCTGCTCCTGCTGCCCTTTCGCCTGTTGGGTATTACCGTGAGCGCCGTATTTGAATTACTGCGGGCGATTATCACCCTGCCCGCCCGGTTGCTGCGAAAGATTTAAAAGTGAGACGGTTAACGCTTTGGCTGTGGATTTTTTTTTGCCCGGGAGCGTTTCTGATGGGTGATATGGAATCCGATTGGCAAAAAAAGCTGCCGTCCCGGATGAACGGCTGGCAGAGGCAGGAGGTGAAGGTATTTGGGCCGGACAACCTGTTTGAATATATCGACGGCGGTGCAGAGCTGTATGTGTCCTACGGCTTTCAAAATCTGCTGGCCTGTAAGTACCTCAAGCAGGGGCAGCCGGACATAGCCGTAGACATCTTTGATATGGGAAATTCCTACAACGCCTTTGGCGTCTTTTCCCACGGCCGGGAGACCAACGATAAAAGTATCGGCCAGGATTCGGAATATGGCGGCGGGCTGCTGACGTTCTGGAAAGGCAATTATTACGTCTCCATACTCTCGTTTCCGGAGAACCGGGATTCCCGGGGGACAGTTTTAGAGATGGGCCGGTCTATGGCGGCGGCGATTAAACATGAGGGCCCCTATCCCCCTATGCTTGAATTTCTACCACCAGAGGGACTGGCGGCGGAGAGTGTCCGCTATTTCCGCCATTATATCTGGATCAACAGCCATTATTTTATCTCCACCGAAAACATATTGCTTTTCGATGAGAGTACCGAAGCGGTGTTGGCAAAATACCGGCCGGGGGAGGGGGTATACTTTGTGCTGCTGGTTTCGTATTCGGAAGAGGAAAAATCCGGGAAAGCGTTTACCCATTTCATGAAGCACTATCTTCCGGATGCCGATGCCGGGGGGATCGAAAAAATTGAAGATGGAAAATGGAGCGGCGCCGCCCAATTCGGTCGGTATATCACGGCGATGTTTAATGCCGCCGATAGAGAGACCATCACCGCGGTCTTTAAGATTATAAAAGATAAAATAAATGGGAGGTTCGCGCCATGAAGAAAAAAAAGGGAATGACCCGTCGGGCATTTATAAAGAAGTCTTCCATCACCGCCATCGGTGCTGCCGGCAGTACCCTGTTTCTCACCTCGCCGCAGGCAGCCTGGTCGGAAACCGGTCAGACCCCGGTGGCTCTCATCAGGAATAGAGAGGTTCTGGATAAGTCGGGGAATGCGAAATATGAGGTGATATCGGAGATGCTGGATACGGCGGTGACCGCCTTACTGGAGGAGAGCGATCCGGTCAAGGCCTGGAAAAAAATTGTCAAGCCCCATGATAGGGTGGGAGTCAAGAGCAACGAATGGGACTTTCTGCCCACCCCTGCCCCGTTAGAAGAGGCCATAAAGAGGCGGCTTCTTGACGCCGGCGTGGGGGCGGAAAATATAAAAATTCAGGACCGGGGCATCTATAAAGATGATTTCTTTTTGAAGGCCACGGCTTTAATCAACACCAGACCCATGAGAACCCATCATTGGTCCGGGGTGGGGAGTCTCATCAAAAATTATATCACCTTTGTACAAAAACCCTATGAGTATCACGGCGATTCCTGTGCCGACCTGGCCACCCTCTGGAAGCTGCCGGCGGTTGAGGGCAAGACCCGCTTAAATGTGTTGGTGATGCTGACGCCCCTGTTTCACGGGGTCGGGCCCCATGATTTTAATCCCAGATATTTGTGGAAATACTATGGGATACTGGTGGGCTTTGATCCGGTGGCGGTGGATGCGGTGGGTGTGCGGATTTTACAGAACAAGCGAAATGCCTTCTTTGGGGAGGAGCGCCCCCTGCTTCCCCCGCCAAAGCATATCTTCCTGGCAGACACCCGGCATCATCTGGGAACCGCGGCCATGGATCGGATCAAATTGATCAAGATTGGCGATACCGGGGATATCTTGATTGATTAGAGCGGCGAAAACGGAGGGATGGCGGATAGTGAAATATAAACTCAAAAGAGGCCATTGGCTGTTGATTTTATGGTTGACGATTTTGTTGGTACATTCCCACTGCGGTAAAGGAAAAAGCGAGGCGGATAGGATCGAGGAAATGTTTGCGGAAATTGCCCGGCAGGTGGAGCAGGAGAATACCGCCAATCTTGTCCATTATCTTTCCGAAGATTTTTCCGATTTTGAAGATCGATCCAGGGAAGATATTGAAGACCTGGTGGAACGATATTTCCAGCGTTATCAAAATATCGTCTTTCATCTGCTGTCTACCAAAGTGGTATTTATTCATGGGCTTGAAGCGGAAGTGGAGGTGGAGATCTCCCTATCCAGTGGGGCGGCCAAGATGTTCAGGCGATTGATCAAATTCTCAGGTCAGCTTTATCGCTTTAACCTTGAATTGGTGAAAATCCAGGAAAATTGGAAAATTGCTTATGCCGAATGGAGATATATCACGATTGATCAGTTGTTTCCCGAGTCTTTTAAAGTCCTGAGGAAAATTTTTCCAAAAATTTAGCCTCAGCCTAAAAAACGCTGCGGCAACGCCTTAAATATGTTTGGTGCATACAAATGTTGAAATGTGATCCCCTTTATGATAGTATATCTTCTTATCTGGATTATTTGTTCAACACGCAGCGCAATGTGATTGACACACCAAAGAGAATGCCAATGTTGTAAGTTTTATTGAAATGGCGGAGCCTTAAGCCGAGTTTTCAAAAATAAATGGATCATTCAGGCAGATAGCCAGGTGTATGATTGTGATCCAGACAATAGCATAAATTAATGTGAAGCTGAAATGAGAAAAGAAAATTTGTCAGACCTGGTGGTTGAATTTGTACTGCTTCAAAATGATGGGGAACTGGCCGCCCTTACGGTCAAAAAAATAGCCAGCAACTTTGAAGTCAACCCCTCTTATCTGTCGCGAAAGTTCATGATGGATAAAAAGATTTCCCTGGGGGACCTGATACTCAGGGTAAAAATTTTTCGCTCTGCCTTAATTTTAAAAGAGGACAGGCAAATAACCATAAAGGATTTATCGGAGAGATTGGGATTTTGTACTCCCGGCTATTTTATTGCTGTTTTCAAAAAATATTTTGGCACATCTCCTGGAAAATACCGGAGTTGCGTGGCCTCATAAATACAGGGGGAGGATTGGGCAAGGCTTCCGGTACAGATTTAGTAAGGAGAGTGTGATATGATTTATTTGAATGCCAGTCATGTCCAGCAGATTGGAATTCCCTGGCTTGAAACCGTGACGGTGGCTGAAGCTGCGGTGAGATGTCTGCACAGCGGCGAGTTTGCTCAACCGGTTAAACCCTATTTAAGGTACCGGGACCCCAGGAACCGGATCATTGCCATGCCGGCATTTGTGGGGGGGGACATCAATGTGGCCGGCATCAAATGGATCGCCAGTTTTCCCGGCAATATCGAAAAAGGCATTCCCCGGGCCCACAGCGTTGTTATTTTAAACCATGCCGACACCGGTGAACCGACAGCCGTCATCAATACGGCGCTGTTGAGTGTGATTCGCACCGCTTCGGTGACCGGCCTGATGATTCGATACTACAATGAAGTCAGGCCCCTTCGACATGTAAATCTCGGCATAGTCGGCTGGGGGCCCATCGGCCAGCACCATTTTAAGATGTGTATGGCGTTATTTGGGGAGCAGATTGCAAAGGTTTTTTTATACGATATCAGGGGCATTAATCCGGCTGACATTGATTTTATGGGGAAAGAAAAGATCGTTATTACCGACAACTGGCAGGAGGCTTATCTCGAGGCGGATTTTTTTATCGCCTGCACGGTGTCGGAGGCTCCTTATATCGACAGGGAACCGAAGAAGGGCTCTTTGCAGTTAAATGTTTCGCTGCGGGACTACAAAACGGATATCTACGATTATGTGAAGGATGCCATTATCGTTGACGATTGGGAGGAGGTGTGCCGGGAGAAGACCGATATCGAAATGCTGCATAAAGAGAAAGGCTTAAACAAAGAAGATACCCGGTCCATCGTGGATGTGGTGGTGCATCGTTGTATGAACGAATACCCCGTGGAACAGCCGATCCTGTTCAATCCCATGGGCATGGCGGTGTTTGATATGGCGATGGCAGCCTACTATTTTCACCAGGCCCGGGATAGAAATATCGGGTTGCGCCTTGAATAAAAGATTTATAGAATATTTATAATGGAGCCGATGACCGAAATATTTGCCTTAAGGTTTAGCGAACGGTTGGCGACAGATCGTTTTGAGCGGCTGCTCCGGTACGTGAGCCCAGAGAAACAGGCGCGAATCCGGCGGTTTTTGCGCTGGCAGGATGCCCACCGGGGATTGTATGCCGAACTTCTCATCCGGGATATCGTTATGAAAAGACTCGGTATGAAAAACGAGGATATCACCTTTTCGTTTAATGAGTACGGTAAGCCGAGCCTCGATCACGCCACGGATTTCCACTTCAATGTATCCC
The DNA here is from genome assembly GCA_965603365.1 of uncultured bacterium. Lineage (GTDB taxonomy): Bacteria > Acidobacteriota > Aminicenantia > UBA2199 > UBA2199 > JAHELQ01. The sequence goes on along the minus strand of CBFDCR010000001.1, from coordinate 60,485 downwards.
ATTCGGGCGACTGGATTGCCTGCGCCGTCGACCCTTTCCCCATCGGTATCGATGTGGAAAAAATCGCGCCCATCGATCTGGATATTGCCAGAAATTTTTTCTTTCACCAGGAGTATGACGATTTGATGAGCCGTGCCGAATCGGAGAAGTTGCCCTATTTCTTCACCCTGTGGACATTGAAGGAGAGCTATATCAAGGCCGAAGGCATGGGGCTCTCCATCCCTCTCGACTCCTTCAGCATCAGTGCGCTGGACAAAGAGAATATCGGCCTCAAGGTGAAGGGGCAGCCACAGGATCGTCGATTTTTTAAGATGTACGACATCGATAAGGATTATAAGTTGGCCGTGTGTACCTGGCGCCCTCATTTCCCCGATGGGGTCGTCGAGAAAGAGGTCGATGAATTGATTGAAGAGTATAATTAATCTAATATTATTTAAAAAGAGATAAAACCGATGAGTAAAAAAGGAGGCATGATGAAAAAAGAGAGGTTTTTTCATTTTAATATTATTGTTCTATTGTGTTGCCTGGTTTTTTTGAATTATTCCCTGTCTGCTGAGGGGAAAAATGTTGTGGATTCAGTGGGGAAGTTGGATGCGAAGATTCAACAATTGATGGAAGAAGGGGACATCCCGGGATTAACCCTGATCATGGTGGAGGGTAATAAGGAACCCTTGATCAAATCTTACGGTTATGCCGATCTGGAAAAGAGAGTGCCGGTTGCCCCGGAGACTCTGTTTGAACTGGGCTCTTGCAGTAAAGCCTTTACCGCCTTAGCTGCCCTGCAATTGGCGAAGGAGGGCTTCATCAACCTGGATGATCCCATATCTAAATATGTACCCTGGTTTTATGCCACCTATAAAGGAAAAGAGTATGATATCACCTTGCGGCAATTCCTCCATCAGACCAGCGGCATCCCCTGGCGGAGTATTGATTTAATCCCTAAGGAAGCCCCCGAGAACGCCCTGGATCTGACAGTAAGAAGGCTTTCGGGTATTGAATTAAATCGTGTGCCCGGCAGCCGCTTTGAATATGCCACCATCAATTATGACGTGATCGGGTTGGTGATCGAGAAGGTGTCGGGCTTGAGTTTTCAGGATTACATGCGGCAAAAAGTCTTTGAGCCCCTTGGACTGGCGGATACCTATACCGGTGCGGCGGCGGGCAGGATTCAGCCCAACATGGCCCGGGGGTATAAAATCGGCTTTTCAAAGCCCCGGCCGTACGAGGCCCCCCTGTACCAGGGCAATACCCCGGCCGGTTACATCGTGTCCAATGGCAAAGATACCGCTGAGTGGCTGTCCTATCAAATGGGGTTGAAGCAGACGGCGCTCTATCCCTTGATGCAGTCGAGCCATGAGCGGAACGAGGATGTGCCGCCGAACCCCCAGGATTTTTCCTCCTATGCCATGGGCTGGTTCGCCTATGTGAACGGCAGCCACCTCATCGACCATGGGGGCCTGAATCCCAATTTTACCTCTTATATCGGTTTTAATCCGCAAGAGAAGCTGGGGGTAGCCGTATTGACCAATTCCAACAGCAATTATACCACGGTTATAGGCCATCTGGCTATGAATTTTATCAAAGACGGAAAGGCAGAAATACCCCACATTCCGGGCAGCGGCCTGGATAAAGCCGGTACCTTGATTTCTTATATCATGGTCTTTTTTCTATTGTGCACGGTCCTGTTTTTGCTTTTTATTGTTTGGGATTTAATTAAGGGCAGACGTCGTTTTGAAGGTATTAACCTGATTAAAATAGGGAAAATGTTGGCCACTCTGGTCATCTTGATCCCATTCTTATTCGGAATCTATTTGATTCCCCAGGCCATGTCCAATGTATCCTGGGATACGGCGGCGGTCTGGTCGCCCATCAGTTTTCAGGTGGCGGCGATTCTTATCCTGGCTGCCATGGGCATGAGTTATGTGGGTTTCTTTTTTTCCAGCCTGTTTCCCCAGCAAAATAAGTATGTCCGGTCCATGCCGGCGATCATCATCTTGAGTCTACTGGCCGGCCTGGCCAACGCAATGGTGATATTTTTGATTACCAGTGCCCTGTTTAGCAACGTGAAGTTGGTCTACCAGTTGTACTATTTTGCCATGGCCTTTTTTGTCTATATCCTGGGACGGAAGGTGCTGCAAACCAGGCTGGTGCGGCTTACCTTTGATATCGTGTATGATTTGCGGATGCGTTTAATCCAGAAGGTCTTTTTGACCTCATACCAGCGATTCGAAAAGATGGAGCGGGGCCGGGTGTATGCCACCCTGAACGACGATACCGGCCAGATCGGTCAATCGGCCAATATCATCGTGCAATTGATTACCAGTGTGGTGACCGCTACCGGTGCGTTTATCTATTTGTTTACCATCGCCTTCTGGGCCACCATGGTAACATTGGGGGTGGTCATTATCATCGCCACCCTCTACGGCATTGTCAGCCAGAAGGCACGGCAATACCTTGAAGAGGCCCGGGATACCCGGAATGTATATATGGGATTGCTGAACGGATTGCTGGATGGTTTTAAAGAATTGAGCCTCCAGGTGAACAAGAAGCGCGAATACGGGGATGATATTGAGAAAAGCTGCGATGATTTTCGCAAGGCCACCTGCCGGGCCATCATCAAATTTATCAATGCCTTCTTGATCGGTGAATCGTTGTTGATCGTTGTGTTGGGCGCAGTGGGTTTTGCCATCCCCCGGATATTCCCGGATATCAGCATCTTTACACTGATGAGTTTTATTATGATCTTGCTGTATCTGATCGGTCCGGTTAACGGGATATTAAATTCGATACCGGCGATCGTACAGATCCGGGTCGCCTGGAACCGGGTCAAAACTTTTGAGCAAGATATCCCGGCCAATATAGAACCCTCTATCCTGAAAATCATACATCCGAAACCCGGAGCCGTCGAAAACTTAAAGGCCAGAGGTGTTGAGTTTGAGTATGAGGCTGAGAATGAAGAGGAGAAATTTAAGGTTGGGCCATTGGATTTTGAGGCCAGGAAGGGAGAGATTACCTTTATTATAGGCGGCAACGGCAGCGGCAAGACGACATTGGCCATGCTTCTAACCGGTTTATACAAACCGGATGCCGGGGAGGTGGCGATCGAGGGCGTCGATAAAACCGATGGCAGGTTGGGGGAATATTTCTCCACGGTTTTCAGCGGCTATCATTTGTTTAATAAGTTATACAATGTGGATTTAGATAAGAGAGAAAAACAGGTAGAGGAATATTTGCAGATGCTGCGATTGGGTGATAAAGTCGATATAGAGGATAATGCCTTCACCACCATCGACCTGTCCGGCGGACAGCGCAAGCGTTTGGCTTTGCTGCAGTGTTATCTGGAGGATTCGCCGATCTATTTATTTGATGAGGTGGCGGCGGACCAGGATCCGGAATTTCGTAAATTCTTTTACCGGGATTTACTCCAGCGAATGAAAAAAGAGGGCAAGATCGTGATTGCCATCACCCACGATGATCACTATTTTGATGTGGCCGATAAAATCATCAAGTTGGACTTGGGCAAGATCGAGAAGGTAGACGCCAGCTACCAGACCACCAGGTGATGCCTGGCAGTGGGCATAAAAGATAAAATGATTGAATAGGGTATTGAAATTTTGCTTCAACATTGATATGATATTACCCTTTTAGCTTCTAATGCTGTTGTAATTCGCCAATATTAGGTGAACCAGGTACGAAAAAAAGAGGTGAATAATGACTGAAGTAAAGCTTTTTTGTTTTCCCTTTGCCGGAGGGTCTGCTACCGTGTTCAACCAATGGCGACAGTTTTTACAAAAAGATATCGAATTAGCGCCGATGGAACTGGCCGGAAGAGGCAGAAGGATCAGGGACCCCCATTACGATTCCATTGCCGAGGCTGCCGACGATGTATATAGTAAAATCGTTCAAGATCTGGATGTGGTGCCCTATGCCCTCTTCGGTCACAGCATGGGCTCGGCCATTGCCCTTGAATTGACCTATAAAATCATTGCCCAGGGTCATAAAATGCCTATCCATATATTCTTTTCCGGTCGAAATGCCCCGCACGTACCCAAAGACGACGAAAAGATGTTTCATCTCATGTCCGAAGAACAATTCAGAACCGAGGTAGTCGAGTTGGGGGGTACCCCCAAAGAATTCTTCGAACATCCCGAATTGATGGAGATTTTTTTACCTTTGCTCCGGAATGACTTTAAAAACAATGAAACCTATGCCCAGGATGAGAATAGCATTAAACCCCTGGACTGCAACATCACGGCCATGTACGGGAAAGAGGATGATATGATCACCAGTAATATCGAGGAATGGAGAAAGTACAGCAAACAGGATTTTAGACTGCATGCCTTCGACGGCGACCATTTCTACCTGTTCGACAATGCAGAGGTCGTTATCGACTTTATCAACGATATCCTGGCAGGGGAATTGAGTGGTTAAAAATGACAAAACCGGATTCAAAAGAGAAAAAAATAGTCATTAAGCCGATTATTTTGCTGGCGGACAGTCAACTGTTGTTCTGGCAAGGCAAGGAAGAGGGGCTCTTCCTGCAGAGAGCGCGCACCTACATTGAAGAGGAGAGGCCGGGCAAAGCCCTCAAAGCGGCCTACATCGGCGCCTCCAACGAAGACAAGCCCGAGTATTACGATATATTTGTGAGCGCCATGAAGCAGATCGATATTACCGACTGCCGCCATATCACCTCGTCCCCGGTGACCGAGGATTTTGAGTTTTTAACCGAAGCGGATCTAATCTTGCTGGCCGGCGGCGATATAAAAAAGGGTTGGGAGGTCATCCAGAAGAGCGGCCTCCAGGAAAAGATCGTGGAGTGCTATTACAATGGCGTCCTGTTGATCGGCGTGTCCGCCGGAGCCGTGCAATTGGGGATGAAAGGCTGGAAGGAATCCAGAAGAAAGAATTCTCACCCCAAAGAGTTCTTTACCGTCTTCCAGGTGGTACCCATTGTCATCGATGTACACGACGAAGAGAATTCCTGGGAACGGCTGAGTAGAATCGTCCGGGACGGCGGCCAGTATTCCCACGGCCTGGGTATCCCTGCCGGCGGTGGTGCCGTTTACCATACCGACGGTGCCTATGAGGCGGTGCGCCATACCCTCACCGAATTTTTCCATAAAGACGAGAAACTCATCCAGTCCCTGATCCTGCCCCCCAAACCGGAACCCAGAGGCACCGAAGAAGAGCCGAAAGAAGCAGAGAAAAAGAGAGTGGAAAAGAAGGCTTTAAAACCCAAAACCCGACCCCGAAAAAAATCCCCCCCCAAACAACCAAAGCCCAAAAAATAGATCGTCGTTAATTGCCTATCGGTTCCGATGCTCTGGCTCAAGGCTTCGAATACTCCATAAAGGCTTCCTTTACCTCGGCATTGGGATAGGAGAGAACGTAAAACCTCTTTCCCCTGTCGGTTGATATGATCTCTTTTATCGTCAAATAGCCGGTCTGAAACAACAGGGAGACCACATGCATGCGGTCGATGTCAAAAGAGCCGAAAACCGCTTCTCCACCTCAACCCGATATTTTCGGATTAACTCTACCAGGAACGAGGGCAAACCGCTTTCAAACCAGTAATTGCCGAATTTTTTTTATGAAAAAATTTGAGTATGGGAGAGGAATTTTTGCCTGTCCCCAATTTCTTTTTACTTTTAAATAAATATTTTTTTATGATACAATAGCCATGGTGTTAATATTTAAACATAAAGCTTGTGAGATTATAGTTGACAGGTTTACCATAAAAAGGAGAAACACATGAAGGTATTGGGAATATGCGGCAGTCCGAAGGGCCGGAAGAGCACCAGCCGGTTTGCCTTGAACCGGGCCATGGCTGCAGTGGAAGAGAGCGGGCTGGCGGTACAAACGCTTTTTCTGTCCGACTATGCCTTCTCCGGCTGCCAGGACTGCGGGCTTTGCCTAAAGAAGCTGGATTGCTCCATTGATGACGATTTCAAGCGCGCCATCCTGCCGGTATTGGCTGACCCCGATGTCAGGGGCATGATCTATGCCAGCCCCGTCTATTTCGGCGGGGTGACCTGGTTGATGAAGGCCTTCTTGGACCGGTCGCTGCCCTTCCGGCGCAACGGCTTTTTATTTGAAGACCGGGTGGCCGGGGTCATCACCGTGGGCAAGTCCAGGCACGGCGGCCAGGAACTGGCGGCCATGGACCTGGTTAAGAACTGCCTGATCCACGGCATGATCGTGGTGCCCGATTGTTCCCCCACCAGCCATTTCGGCGGCCTGCTCTGGAGCGGCCACCCCGACGGCATCGAACATGACCAAACAGGCCTCGGCACCGCCGTCAACCTGGGCAAAAAGGTCGCAGCAACCCTCAAAAAACTTCACGGATAAATCGTCTACCGATGGCGGCCGATTCGTCTCAGCCGGGTGTTGCCGGGCCGCTTCACATCTGGGGGTTTCTTTTTCCGGCGATCTTTTTGCTGCCGGTTTTGTGCCCTGATCCTGGCGCTGAGTTGTCTGGATTGATCTTTTCCCATGTATTTTACAGCCGGTTTGATTATACCAGGAATAGAGAGAAAATGAAAATGAACAGCCGCAGAGTCTGAAATGGCACCAGGGACAGCCGATGGATACGGGAAATGTATTGAGTAGGGTTATGGCCGCGCTGGTGGGGGGTGTGGTCTTTGGCCTGGTCTGCCAATGGCTCTTCCAATCGTTCCGGCTGCTGGCCGTGGTCATGCGTGTTATTTTAAGGCGGGGCAGGGGAGGGACCCCTGGAGGCAGCCGCCGAAAAGTCAACCTTCCGGCCTTCTTGCTGGGCCTCTTGTTTGCCGTGCTGCTGCTGGCCTTCCCCCTGCCCCGGCTGCTGTGGACCGTCTGCCTGCTGGCCTTCCTGCTGTTTGTCGCCGTCGTGCTGACTGCCCTGGTCCTCTTCTATACCGGCCGTGTCGGGGGCCGCATCCACGCCTCCTGGAAGGATCTGTTTTTATTTTAATCTAATTTATCTCCGGTAAAGGTGCCGCCGTGGCTGCAGGTGCTGCCTTCGTGGTTCAATGTGACCGTGAATTCTCCCTCCAGGGTGGTTTCGCCGGCAGTGCCGGCAAAGGTGATCGTTCCATCCAGGATGAAGGTCTGACCATTTATATCTACGGTATAGGTACAATTTCCCGTAAGGGTGAAGCTGTTATCCTCATCATGGAAGGTGCCGTTCAATTGAATATCGTTGCCGGCATCCAGAGAAGTCAGGTTGAGGTCGCTGCCCGCGTGGACGATTTCGACGCCAAAGGGTCCGGGGTCAGCCGGTGTAGCCCAGCCGCTGCAGTCGCTTTTGGCAGCCAGGTAATGAATGGTGATCTGCCAGACACCGGAAATATTGAGGATCTTGTCGGCCTTTACCTCGATGCTGTGGCTTTGATTCATCACCAGGTTGCCGCTGGCGGCCGCGGCCTGGCCGTCTACGGCGACCACCAGATTTTTATAGCCATCCTCTAAGCTGTAGTCGTAATGGACCGTTTGCCCCTCGTTGTAGGTGTGGCTGCCGTCGGTGGGGGTGCCGGTGGCGCCTTCCGCCAATACAACGGTCAGGCTAAATGTGGCGGGCACGGCCGCGGACTTTTTACAACTGCTGCAAAAAACAGCCCCGATGGTCAGGGCCCCGATAGTCAATAAACAGATTTTTTTCTTCATCTATTCCTCCTGATAAAATACCTGAAAGCCTTTACATATTCGATACAATTTTATTTTTTTTTTTGAACAAAAATGTTATGGAATTCTTGTTAATTTGTAAATATAATGGTAGGCATGGATCTCTTTGATTACCTGTCTGAATGGAAGCACTATGCATCGCTGATTAAAGAGGGACAATATGAAGCCAGACGGCTGGGTGTCTATAATTCGGAAGATATCGATGATATGACCTCAGGGGCCATGGAGGATCTGTTGGACTATTTTCAGCGCAAACCGGAAAAGGTCGCCGAAGTAGAGGCCAAAGAGATGGCAGAAATGAATAACTATTTGAAGAAGGCCATGCGAAACCGGGTTTGCAATGTCGTTAAAAAGAGAAACAGGCAGAAGGCCGCCTTTTTCCAGTTGATGGCCGCTGCCTTGGAAGACGAGCGGGAGAGGGTCCATGTAGAGCAAATGGCGGACGGACGTCACCATTTCTACGCTGAGATCTTCAATAAAATAAAGGAAAAGTTTGGCTTAACCCTGAATGACGTCCATCAATTCAACCTGAAAGAGACCCGGCAGGATGTGAATTTTTTTATTGAAGAGAAATTCGGCCGGGAAAAATGGCCGGATAAAAAAGAGGCCGTTAATATATTCCTGGAACGAGTGGAACAAAACCTATCGCTCACCGAACTGGAATCGAGATACCCTCAAAAAAATATAGCCAGTCTAAACACCGAGGCCCACCGGCTCATAAAAAGGTACATAAAGTGGTTGAAAACCGGTCATAAGAGCGCTGTTTTCAGGAATGAAAACAGGCGGTACAACGAACCGGCAGGAGGCCGGGTGAATGGTTGATCAAACAACTGCGTCGCCGGGGGTGAGCCAAAGATTTAGACGTTTTAAAGAGCGAGTCAAAATCTTTAAAGCCGCCAGGCAGAGTTATCTGCAGTCCTATCAAAAAGACCCGCTGGCCTTCTGGCTGATAAACAAATTTAAGCTGTCTCCCCTTAAGAGCGCCTTGCTGGGCGCCGGGATTGTCGGCCTGACCTATCTGATTGGTTTTGCCTTGCATTGGCTGCAAAACCGGGAAGTCGCCGGCATCACCCGGACCGCGGTGGATATCGTCTATGATTTTGGCCTGATTCCGGTTATCTACGGCTACTATGTCTGGGTCTCCACCGCCGCCCCTCTTGTTTTTTTCAGGTTGTCCGGGAATGGCATTTCCCTGGGCAGGCCCGGGGGTTACCATACGTTGGTGACCCGCCTATCGAAGGATGTCATCAATCACAAATTGGTCTTTATGTTTAGTTTCGCCGCGGCCCTTACCACGGCCTCTGTCTATCTGTCTAAGGCGGTTACCTATCCCTCGATCTGGGGGGCGGGCACGGCCGATTTCTGGGTCTTGTACCTGGTGAAGATACCCGTCACCTGGATGATCCCCTGGTATATGGTATGCGTGATCTTCTTAAAAGAGGTCCTGTCGATCTGGAGTTTTAACCGCTTGCTCGTGCACCGGGACCTGAAGATCAATATGTTCCATCCGGATAAATGTGGGGGATTAAAACCCATAGGCGATTATTTACTCACGTTTACCTACCTGATCATGGGCTGCGGTTTCGGTTTTGTGCTGTTGATTTACCGCAGTATCGAATTCGGCTATTTTCACAGGGACAGGCTGGTTCATCTGGGCCTCTTCATATATCTGATTCTCTCTTTTTTCTTTTTCTATTTTCCCCTGCACCCGGTGCATAGGTTGATGAAGAGGTTAAAAAGGGAGATTCAGGCAAGAATCGAGCAAAAAAGATTTTTGCCTTCCCGGGCCTTCACCCCGGCCATGTTGGGCAAGTTCGTATTCGCCGCCGCCGCCCCCATCCTGCTCCTGCTTGCCCTCATCGCCTTTTAAATCCCCCCCTCCCGGAATACTGGAATATTGGAATAAAGCCTCTCCCAGAGCCGCGATTGAGCTGCTCCGAACAGCGATATAGCTGTTCAGATCTACGATGAAGCAGTTCGGAACTGCGGGATAGCAGCCCAAAACTGCGATCGAGCGATTTAGACCGGAAAACGAAGAAAAGCCGGGAACCCTCCCACTACAGTTTATACGTTTTTGCCCACCGTCCCCAGGCTTTTCCTCCCTGTCAATTCGCCGGCGTGAAGAATCCCCACCAGGGGTGAAGATTTAGTAGATTTAGGGCCAGCCTAAATTTCGGCCCCCGATATCGACTCTCTTTCACCCGATCTTCCATCGATGAGCACAGATCTATTCCCCACTCTTCTGGGTTTTGCCCCCTCCGTACTGGACTTTGACCCCCTCGGACGGGATTTCGACCCGTACGGACAGACCTTCATATTGAAAATTGGCCCGGATAAACTGGAAGCCTATATAACTATTGGGTTCAAGGGTATAGCACGAATTGGTGCCCAGGCAAATATAGGAAGCCGAGGGTGTGGTCACACGGCCGGCGGTATCGAAATGTTCATGACCGTGCAGGATCAGACCGCAATTAGCGGTTACTTCACCACTCCAACGACGAAAATCTTTTTCATTAAACCAACCCGACATCGGGTGATGCATCAAAAGAATTCGATTCGCTATCCTGGATTCTGCCAGGGCATCCATTACCTGTGGATATCCCAGGGCAATATTGGTCTGATCTTTATCCCCTTCACAGGCCCAACTGCTGTTGAGGCCTAAAAAAGATACATCTTTAGCCGGGAAGTCTTTTACCCAGAAGTAATCCTTATTTGATTTGAGCAGAGTAGGGTTTAATCCTATGGCAAATTGTCTAAATTCGTTGAAGTTGACATTAATCTTCTTTTTAATCTGATCGCTGTCTTCAAGGAATTTATCCATCATATTATTCTGAACCACATAGTAAGGGGGAGTAAACTTATCGATTTGATTCCGGTCTACGTCATGGTTGCCGGGAACGACCAGGAATTCGATATTACCGGGTAATATCGGTTTGAGTTGATTGAAAAATTTCAGGGCTTCGTCGTATTCGGGTTTTTTACCGGAAAAGGCAATGTCTCCGGTGACGGCTACGAAATCAGGCGGGTCATGGTCTTTTAGATGGTCCTGTATGGCGGCGACCATTTTGTTTTGCACGTCCCGGCGAAAGGGGGGATTGTCATCGTCTTTGTCTCTCTTAAAATGGATATCCGACAGGTGCAGGATGTTGATCTCGCCCATGGCAAAATCCTCCTCTCTTTATTTATTTTGCCCTGTAAAGGTAATGACTACCATAAATGGGAAAAATCGCAAGTCCATGATCTCATCATTTCCCACTTTAAGTAAAAAGTAATATCAACACAGAATTTATATGGGAAACCGATGTCACAAATACGTCACAACGGCACCAGATTAAATCTCATAAAACCCCCAAAAGGCTGACTGCGAAAGGGGGGACTCGAACCCCCACGCCTCACCGGCACCAGATCCTAAGTCTGACGCGTCTGCCAATTCCGCCACTTTCGCAAACGGGGAGATCGCTGGATTGAAAATAGCACTAAATGCGCCTGTTGTCAATACGATGATGGGCCCCGGAAATGTAGGGGCGCTCTTCACAACGCCCCTACGGGTGATTTATTGTTTTATTTCTTTTCTATATTAAACAGGGCAGGATCGACTTTGGGATTGACCTCGACCTCTTTGACTGTATAGGATATGACTTTTTTATCCTTGATAAACGTTTCACTTTTATAGACAATAGGGAGGCCGCTCACGGTTTTGAATTCCGAATTAATCTGCCGGGCAATGCCGCCTATACCTGGAATTTTGGATAACTTTTCTTCAATTTCCAAAAGCCCGGTCTCCCGGTTTATGAACATCTTTTGCCAGTTCTTTTCCCCATCAAACACATAGATGACATCGTACGTTTTAGCATTGATCGTTTCCTCCCGCAGGTACTGGAAACTGTATTTATCGGGGGAATGGCTCATATCGTAAAAGGAACCGAAACTACGGTCCTTGATCTGCTCTGCCGCCATGGGCCTCTCTTGCCCCATCTGCTTGACGGTGCCCTTCTCCCCATTGATCACGGTTTCAATCTTCATTCCCATGATAGAGACCAGGTTGTAAAACTTATCCGGGTAGAGGGAAACCGATTTCATGTTAAGGGAAAACGTACCCTGGGGTATGGACATGCTGGCCTCCGATACGACCCTCATCGCCTTGAGACGCTTATAGCCCCGGTACTGATTCATAAATAGGGAAGTCATGACCTGCTTGCCTTTCTTCAGCATCTGGGGGGTGGCGGGCGGAATCTTTTCCTTCAGGGCCGGCGGTTTAATGGAAATATCCACATGTTTCACTTTGCCCAGATCCGCTAACTTACCTTCCAGATCCTTCTCTTTACCGACTATAAAAACGATCATCTTCTCCGGGTGTAAATATTGTTGGGCCACCTGCCGCACCTGGTCCAGTGTAACCGTCTTGATCTCTTCCAATAACTTTTCGGCATATCCCCGGGGCAGCCCATAAAATTCCCGCTCCATTTCACTGGATAAAATCTTTTCCGGTGAGCTGTATTTGAAGACGAAGGAGTTGATGAAATAATCTTTGGCATCCGATAACTCTTTATCGGTGACCCTCTCCTTACGAATGATGTCGATCTCGTCAAAAATGGCCTGAACGGCTTTGAGGGTGGAAGCGGACCTGGTAAAAGTGGAAAAATAGGTCTTGCCGGGATAGAGATGCGGCGTCATGATGCCGCCGTCAATGCCGTAGGTCAGTCCCATCCTGGTCCTGATCCGGGTATTCAGGCGGGAATCAAAACTGCCGGAGAAAATTAAATTAAATACCTTGATCTTTGCCTGTTCCGACAGGTCTTCCTTGACGCCCGGATGGCCGATGGAGATATAGCTTTGATTGAGGTTGGATTTTTCGGCAAAGGCCACTTTAAAATCGTATTTCGGTTCTTTTACCTCGGGATAAGGAGGAACAGAGGCCCGGTGATCCCAGTCGCCGAAATATTTCTCAAAGATCTCTTCGACTTCACCGATCTCCACCGGACCCACCACGCCGGCCAGCATATTGGCGGGGGCAAAAAATCGCCTGTAAAAGGCCGCCACATCACTGCGGGCAATGCTGTCAAGATGTTCATACTCCAACACCGCCGCGAAGGGAGAACCCTGGCCATAGATCAATTTGTTGAATTCCCGGGTTTTGATGGAGCCCGGTCGATCGTTCCGCCGGGCAATGGTACTGCCCAACCGGGTCTTGATCTCCTCCAATTTTTCACCATCAAATCCCGGCTGCCTGATCATCCGGGCCAGGATGGAAACCGCCTGATCCAGGTTTTCCCGCAAACAGGACAGATTGATCGAAAAATAGTCGTTACCGGAGGTGATGGAAATGTCAATGCCTTCGGAATCCAACGTCTGGTCCAACTGATCGGGCTTTAAATCCCCGGTGCCGCCGATCCGCAGCAAGTTGGCCGTGATACCGGCTAAGCCTACCTTTGCCGGCGGGTCATACACGCTGCCCCCCCGGATCAATATCTCCAGATCGACTAAGGGCAGCCATTTGCTTCGGATCAACCGAAGTTGAAGACCATTGCCGGTCTGGGCCTTGTGAACCTCCGGCAACTGAAATTGATTCAATTCCGGGTATTTGATCTTTTCAAAGCCCTTTTTTTGGGCTGTTAAGCCGAGATTCGTTACCAGAAAAGCGAACAAAAAGATGATAACAGCCGTCTTTCTCATTTGGACACCTCCTTCTTCTCGATTCGGGCAATGACACGGTTATTGCCGGTAAAATATTGATTGGCCAATTTGCGGATGTCCTGGGCAGTGACCGAATCGATGTTTTTGAGTTCATCAAAGGCTTTTTCCCAGGAACCCAGCATAATTTCCGCTCCCAGCATATTCGCCAATGAATACAGCGGTGATTTCATCGTTTCCAGGCTGACCATTTTGGCGCGAACCTTTGCCGATTCCAGTTCCACTTCCGAAACCGCCTCTTTTTTCAATCTCTCAATTTCTTCCATGACGGTCTTTTCCAGTTCCCCGGTGGTATGACCGCTGTTGGGCAGCCCAAATATTAAATATAAGTTGGGATATTTACTGCCTGGAAAGCCGGTCATGGAGGCGATATTCAAGGCCGTTTTGTCCTGAATCACCATTTTTTTATACAAACGGGAACTCCGGCCGTTTGTGAGGATATAGTTCAACACCTCAAATCTGGTAAAATCCTCATGCCGGACGGAGGGGCAGTGGTAAGCGATGATCAGCCAGGGCTGGGACTCCTCGTACATGGTCATGTTCTTCTCACCTGCCTGGGGCGGTTCCACCGTATACACCAGCGGATTTCGCCGGCCGGCGGGTAGTTTTGAGAAATATTTCCTGGCCAGCTTCTTCAATTGTTGGGGAGTCACATCGCCGCCAACGGCAATCACCATGTTGCCGGCCGTATAGTTGGTGCGAAAGTATTCCCTGGCATCACGCCGGGTGATATTGACAATATTACTCATGGGCCCCACCAGACTGACCCGGTAGGGATGATCCTTAAAGGCTAAGGCCTGCAGCTCTTCGACCAACTTTCCGATGGGGGTGTTTTCACTTCTGACTCGCCTCTCTTCCCGGATGACTTCCCGCTCTTTATAAAATTCCCGAAACACCGGGCCCATAAACCTGGATGACTCCCAATATGCCCACAACTCGATTTTATTGGAGGGCAGGCTGAGCAGATATATCGTGAAATCTTTGGAAGTGGCGGCATTCATGCCCACAGCCCCCTCCCTCTTTAGGATCGTATCGATCTCATTGGACACCACATATTTGGTTGCCTCTTCTTTCAACTTTTCCAGTTCCCCTTCCCAGTCTTTGATTTTTTGTTGATCCGGGTCGAGCTTATTTTTTTCAGCCAGTATCTTTTCAAACACCACGTCCATTTTGTCCATGATCTTCTTTTCCGCCCGGTAGTCTTTGGTGCCGATCTCCTCTGTCCCTTTAAAGGCCAGATGTTCCAGGAAATGGGAAATACCGTAAATGCCGATCCGCTCGTCACTGCCCCCCACGTTGACATAGGTGACAAAGCGGGCAATGGGCACCGAATGATCTTCCAACAAAATAAATTTTAAGCCGTTTTTAAGGGTAAAGGTGCTGACCCGATCCTTGATCTGGCTAAAATCAAAATCGGCAGCGGTTATGCCGGCGGCGAATGCCACCAGCCAAAAAATCACCAGAAATATCGCAATTTTTCTCATGCTAAAAACCTCCGTCTATTTTTTTGATGGGCTTAACCTAACTCATTGATACGGAATGACGCCCAAAAGGTTACTTCAAGATAAATTGCCGCCTTCCAGATGATGACTCCTGTCCATCAGCGCGGCCAGCTTCTCGTTGTGGGTTACCACCATGGCGGTCAATCCCCTGTCCACGAGCAAATCCCTGAACACCTGGAACACCCGCTCCCCGGTCTTCCAGTCGAGGTTCCCGGTGGGCTCGTCCGCCAGCAAGAGTTCGGGATTGTTGATCAGGCTGCGGGCAATGGCCACCCGCTGGCGCTCTCCGCCCGAAAGTTGAAAGGGCATCACCAGTTTCTTATCCCCCAGCCCCACCGCCTGCAAAAGCTTCTCGGCCCGGGCGTACGAGCGTTCCTTATCGAATTTTCTCAGCAAAAAAGGAAAAGCCGTATTTTCAAGCACGTTTAATTCCGGCATCAAGTAGTGAAACTGGAAGACAAATCCCACCTTTTGGTTGCGGTATTCCGCCCTCATTTTATCACTAAATTTTAAAATACTCCGGTCTTTATAGCGGATATCCCCCTCGTCCGGCCGGTCCAGGGCACCGATGAGATGGAGCAGGGTGCTCTTGCCCGAACCTGAAACACCGGTGATGGCAATCATGGTGCCGGATTCCACTTTTAGCGACAGCGCCTGCAGCACCGTCAATGGCGACTTATCCGGCAGTCGGAAACTCTTGCTGATCTCTTCGACTTCTAATATTGTCTGTCCCATTAGCTCCACGTTTTAAGAATTCTATCACTCATGAATTCACCTTCTTGATATAATGGGCCAGTCCCTTGGCATTCAAATCAATATCCAGGAACAGGAAATCCTCTTCCTCTTGACTCATGCCCCCTCCCCGGCCCTTCCGGAATTTTTCCTCAAAATAGGCCCGCACATCGCCCCGCAGCGCATCCGCCAGTTCAGCATCCCGCCGGCCTTCGGCAAACCGTTTTTGGGCTGCTTCAACAGAATAATCGATCCAACTGCGCAACTCAGCATAGGCTGCCGGGATATCTTCCAATCGGCCAAAGTGGGTGAACAGTATTGCCGTGGGTTTTAAATCGACGATTTTCCCATAGGTCTCGATCGACCGTTCCGGTTCAAACTGGACAGGGGAGGTGGAAGGGAAAACCAGGCGAAAACCGGCAAAGATGAAACGGGGGTAGGCGAGTCCGAAGGCATCGCCCGAAAACACCGCCCGGGACTTATCGTCAAACACGACAATATGGTGTTTGGCATGGCCGGGGGTCTCCAGGAACAGCAGCTCCCGTTCGCCGATTTTCTGGCTCTCCCCCTCATCTACCGCCCTGATCCTATCTTTAGGGATAGGCAGGATCTGGCCATAAAGGGCATCAAACTTCTCCCGGCCGTAAACCTCCCTGGCACTGGAGATCAGTTTTTCCGGGTCCGCCATGTGCTTTTTACCCCGGGGGTGGAGGATGATCTGCGCCTCCGGGCAGAGCTGCATCAATTGACCGGCGCCGCCGGCGTGATCCAGATGGATATGGGTCAATATGATACTCTTAACCTGCTCCTTCTTAAGCCCCAACTGTTCCAGGGCGGCCACAATAATCGGTACCGCCCGGTTCGTATTGGTCTCGATAATGGCCACCTCGCCGTGGTCTTCCATAATATAGCAGCCGGTGAATTCCGGCCGGTCCAGGTAAAAGGTATCCACCAAATAAATACCGTCACCCAGACTCTCGATAACCGCTTCTGTCTGCACACTCATTCTTATCACCTTCTCATCAGGCGTCTATATTAACAAAAAATCCCCCTCCAGGCAAATCTTTTTTATATCCACCCCTGGCACAAAACAACCGGAGACGGTAAGGGGCAAGATGAAAAGGGGGGTATCGGGTTTTAAATCAAGCTGCCGGGAGTGAGGTCTCTCAAAAAATCGTCGCAGGGGAGGCAGGGGATGTCGCCGATTTTGAGTTTCTCTACTCCCCGGTAGATCAAAATGGGAGTGCATTCGGGATAATCATCTTTAAAAGATTTTAACGATCGAAGATCTATAGTGCGGACTTTAGCGGAACTTTTTACTTCCACCGCCCAGAACCCTTCTGGGCCGTAAATAATAAAATCCACCTCTGTACCCGATTTAGTCCGCCAATAATACAGTTTACAGGCGAATCCACTGTAATCGATCCACGCCCTGATATGCTGGGCCACCAGACCTTCGAGGGCCGCGCCCTCGATCTCCTCTGGCCGATCCAATGGCCCTGCGGGTCTCAATGAGCGAAACACCCCGGCGTCAAAAAAGTAGAATTTCGGATGTTGGCCCGTGGCCCGCCTGGCCCGTTTGCTAAACACCGGAATCGAAACAGCCAATAGAAGATCGTAAAGAATTCCAATATAGCCCTGAACCGTCTTTCGCTCCACTTCACACTCCCTGGCCACATTACTGACATTGAGAACAGAACCGTGGGAAAAACTAATAACCTCCAAAAACCTGGTGAAATTGCCGATATTTCTGACCATCCCCTCCATCTGCACTTCTTCGTTAATGTAGAGGGATGCATATGATTTAAGGGTGTCATCAGGATTTCCAGAAGAAAAAATCAAGGGTACGAGCCCAACTCGGAGTGCACATTCCAGGCTGAACTTATCTCCCAATTCAACTGCCATAAAGGGGTGAAGGGAACGCACCAGGGCCCTACCGGCCAATAGGTCTACGCCTTTACGCTTCAGTTTTCGCGAACTGGACCCCGTCAGGATGAATTGCCAATCCGGATTGGCTTCCATCAAGGCGTGAACCGCATCCAGTAATTCCGGCACCTTCTGGATTTCATCGATAATAAAGGTTCTCTTGTCTGGATTTCCCCTCACCACCTCTCTGAACCGCTCCGGCCGGGCGCTGTATCCGCGAAATACATCCGGTTCCAGGAGATCAATCGTCAGGGCGTCTTTATACTTCATTTTTAACCAGGTGGACTTTCCTGTCCCCCGGGGACCGAAAAGGAAAAAGCTGCATCTGGGATCACGAAAAAGCCGGTCTACGGTTTTCATCAAAATTCATACTTTCTGGAATCGCTAATTCCATTTTTGCTCCATTTTTGGAATCAGCACTTCCAAAATACCAGCTTTGCCCTATCTTGTCAACCACTAAAATATCTGGAAATAGATAAAAAGAGAGCGACAAAGGTCACAGTTTTGGGGGTTGACATCATTATTGAAAAGTGGTAAAAAATCTCGCAAGGCGGAGCTTAAGAGTGTACTTAAAAAACAAAAATACCTGGAGATGAAAGAAGACGATGAGGCAAAGAAGTATCGTTCTTTTGATAACCATTCTACTGTTGCCGAGTTTATGGAGCAGTTGTAGCCGGGAAACCTCCTTAGACAGCGGCAGGGTATATCCGCTGAAAATAGAGAAGGCCAGAGACTATCGATTTAAAATCGTCAGTAAAGACGGGCCTTTTTTCGGGAAGATCGAAGACGACGACCATCTGTACGTATACTTTCTGAGCAACCGGAACAACGATTGTGAGATCTTAAAAATAGATGAAAATCGGCTGGAGGTGGTCGACCGCTATGTGGTTCAGAAAGGGGTAGGGCCGGGTGAAGTCCAGAATCCCCGGATTTACGGCGGGAATGACCGTTCGGTAATTATTTACGATGCCCCCGCCTTCAAATATATAGAATTTGATCCCCGCTTTCATTTTAGAAGGGAATACCGGCTGGCAAACCTGGGCGTTTTTCTGTACAGCGGCGGCCGTTATGTGCCGGAAGACCGACTGGTGGTGGACGGTTTTTACCGATTCCTCAATTATTACCGCAGCCTGACCCGGATTTACTCCCTGAAACTGGAGGAGAACGGAAAAACAAGAGGCACCGTACTGTTTGAGACCCCCTGGGTCAAAAATAGAAAAAACAGAAAGACGGTGGCGGCGCAGCCCATTCATTTCGGCTGCTTTTTTGATCATCTCTATATCCTGGACAAACGGCAATACCGTCTCGTCAAGATGAGTGTGGACGGGAAAGTAATCAAAAAAATAAAAATCGCCTTTGAACCGAAGCGTTTTTCCGAAGGCCAGCGAAAGAGGTGGGTGGAGAGATTTTATGGAAGCAAGCGGGTGAAGAACATGGACTACCCCGAAAGGCTCTGGCCCGCGGCCTGGATGCTGCCCATTGGCGGCGGCATTGCGGTGGCCCGGTGTGAAAATTACGATCCCGATGTCGCAGGTCCGATACCGGCGGATTATTTTGACCCGGATTTAAATTACCTGGGCCAGATAACCCTGCCCTATGTAAAGTACTGGAATGACCCGGGGGTGGGTCAGGTCCTGGCCCACAACAACTATTTCTTTAAAAATGGGAAGTTGTATACCCTCGAAGAGCGGGGCGAGGCATACTGGCTCGTTCAATGGAGAGTGCAGGATGGAGGCCTGACATCAGGAAATGCTGGTAAAATGGGGATCATAATATTGGTAAGCAGGTGAGACGTTGCTTGAGATACGAGAGTTAACCAGGAAGTACAACCGGGTAGCGGTGGTTCACAAGGTCAGTTTCACCGTGAAACCGGGCGAGATACTGGGATACCTGGGGCCCAACGGAGCCGGGAAAAGCACCACCATGAAAATGCTGGCCGGAATCCTGGAACCCACTTCCGGGAAAATATTGTTCAGGGGAGACGATATTTACGAAGAGAATAGTAAGCTGAAATACAAGAGACATGTCGGTTATATCCCGGAGCAAAACCAGGTGTATGGGCACCTCAGCGCCTTCGAATATCTCCAGTTGGTAGGCAGACTGCGGTTGATCCCGGATGACCTGCTGATCGAGAAGATCGAAGGCTTAATGGAGAAGTTTCACCTATCCTTTGAAATGCATCAGCCCATGGCTGTCTTTTCCCGGGGCATGAGCCAGAAGGTTCTCATCGCCGCCGCCCTTCTCCACGACCCCGACATACTCATCCTGGACGAGCCGCTGCTGGGGCTCGACATCGGTACCACCCTGGTCATCAGAGATCTGATCTCCCTCCTGGCCAAAGCGGGGAAGATCATCATCTGCTCTTCCCATATCCTGGAGGTCGTTGAGAAGGTGTGCACGTCGGTCATTATTATCAACAAAGGCCATTTACAGGCCCACGATTCGGTTCGGAAACTAAGAGAACTGTCCAATCAACCCTCCCTGGAGTCTGTTTTCCGGGAACTGGTGCCGCAGGAAAATTCCGATTCCGTGGCCCATGCCATTCACGGCATCATGAAAATCCACCAGGAATAGAGTAGAATGGCGAATAAAAAGAGGGAAGGGGGAAAAGAAGCGGCAGCCCAACTAAAGGGGCAGTGCCGGCAGTTTATCATGCTGTGGAAACATTTCCTCTGGCGACTGCTGGACAACGACATGGTAAAATTCGACTCCGGTCAAAGGGTGACGGTGTTTTCGCTGGCCGCCATCCTGATGGTTACCGGCGGATATATCTCCTATAAAATCCTGTCGCCCTTTATTTCCGGCGCCATGCTGCCCGGAGATATCTGGCTGGCCAAGGCCCATCTCTTTGCCATGACGATGGCCCTTACCGGTATCGTGTCGGTGATGATCTGGGACCGCATATTCCTGGACTGCCGGGATATCCAGAATATCTGGCCGCTGCCGGTAAAGTTAAGGATACTGGTACTGGCCAAACTGCTCAGCGTGTTTGCCGTCGTGGGACTCATTGTTTTCATCTTCGGCCTGCCGTCGGTCCTTATCTTTACTTACTATGCGGCCGGCAGCACAGCGGCCCCTGCCCTCGCCTTTGCCCTGTACCAATTCGTCTCCCTGTTTGCCGCCAGCCTATCCGTATTTTTGCTGCTGGCTTTCCTCCAGAGTCTGCTGAGGAGTTTATCCAATCGCCGCTTCATTGCCGGGGCTGCCGGGCGCAAAGATCAAAAAAAGAGATTGGCCGGTCTTCGACAGTCCCTGACAAAGACATTTAATACCCATTACCTGAGAGATCCGGTCGAGAAGGCCATCTTCTACTTTGTGCTGAAAGCCTTCCGGCGAAATCGACAGTACAAGATTCACCTGGCGGCACTGATGGTACTGCCGCTGGGTTTCCTGGTAACCCGGCTGGTTTAATTCTATAAGGAGATGGCGGCAGCCATCGACGCCGTTTCCCTCGCTGACACAAATCGACTGCTGCTCGAGTACCTGGCACCGGAACATACCATGCAGTTCCTGTACGGTAACACGGCAGCAGTCTCAGGGTGAACCGAATCGGTCGATTGGTACGTTTTTTATAGTTTTTGGTACGATTTTTATAGCATTTAACCCGCCATTCAATAGAATGTATCGTGTATATGGATCTTTTGCTAGAACAAAGGAGATTAAAATGGTTGAGCATATGGATACAAAACTCTGGGAGTTATTAAAGGCGAAGCAAGTATCTCTGGCCATGCTCATTAACAACAAGAGGGAGGTTTTATGGCACAGGGGGAGCAGGGAACTGAAGGGAGTGTCTGCATCTACCTGTATCGTGCCCATCGGGAGATCGGTGAACAAATCGGTCGGCGACCGGCTCTTTTTATATCTCGACCGCGGGATCGAAGACTCCTTTTCCGAAACCGACCGGGAAGTATTCAAGGTCATCGGCGAATTGTTGGGGCAGATAATCCTCCAGAACCGAAATCAACAAAAGGGTATCGACGGTATTACCGGGACCAGCGAATATATCAACAAGGTCCGGGAACTGGCGTTAACATATTCTTTAGAGGACGAGCCGGTACTGCTGTTGGGAGAGACCGGTGTCGGTAAGACCCGTATCGCCGAGCTCATTCATCGCCATTCCGGCAGGAAGGGAAAATTTATTACCGTTAACACACCGGCCATACCGGCCAGCCTCTTCGAGAGTGAAATATTCGGCTACAAAAAAGGGGCCTTTACCGATGCCAGGGCCGACAAGAGAGGTCTGGTGGATGAGGCCCTGGAAGGAACCCTGTTTTTCGACGAGATATCGGAAGTTCCCCTCTCCTTTCAGGCCAAACTTCTAAGGTTTATGGATACCCGCAAGTATCAGGTACTGGGGAAGCCGATGGAGAGGGAGGCGGATGTGCGCATCGTGGCCGCCACCAATACCGATTTAGCGCAGGCAATCAAAAGAGGCCGGTTTCGGGAGGATCTCTATTTCAGGCTCCAGGTACTGGAAATAGAAATTCCACCTCTGCGGGAGCGCCGGCAGGATATCAAGGCCCTGGCGCAGGAAAATCCCGGGCTTTTGAGGGGCAAAGAAATCGGCGAAGGGTTCTGGGATGCATTATACAGCCATACCTGGCCCGGCAATATCAGGGAGTTGATGACCACCCTCAGCCGGGCCGGCATGCATGCCCCTGATCCCATCGCCGGCAGCGATATGCAGGAGATCATTCGGCAGAGTCGGTATCAAAAATTATTCCCCAAAAACAATGATAAGACAGAACGACTGTGGCATGAAATCAAAACCGGCAAAAGCTTCTGGCAAACAGTGTGGCAGCCTTTTATCCGCAGAGATTTGAACAGAGATGAAATCAGTGCGTTTTTAAAAGATAGCTACGAACGGTGTCAATTCAGTTTCAAGAAGTTGTCCCGGCGGATGCACATCAAGGATTCCGAATATAAACGATTTATTGCCGCCCTCCACAATTACAATATCCACCCCGTCAGGGGAAACGGCTATACGCCAGCCAGTATCCAATATACTCCATAGAGCATATCCCCAAAAGGAAAAAGGAGAGCCGGTCATGTCAGTGCTAGACTCCAGATGTTATTTTCATGTCAGGCAAAAATTTAAGCAACAAAAAAATAGAAAAAAGGAGGCGCATGCATTATAATTAGAAGAGAAAGAAGAATGATGAAGACACGGTTGATTGGCAACATCAAACTGAGAAGAATGCTGCCCAGGGCCTTGATTATTTTGGTAATCGCCTCGGGACTGGTTATCAGCATCCTGGGCATGTATTTCGTGGGCCAGCAAAAAATCAGCCGGGGAGAAGAGTTGAAAAAGGATTTTTCGGTAAGGCTCGTCGAACTAGCCGGCGGCATCGAAAATAGGGTCCGACAATCCATTGAAAAGGTATTCCAGGAAATCGAAGCCAATCCCATCAACATAAAAGATCAAAACGGCCTGCTGGAAACGGTCAAAAATATCGGCTTAACCCATCCCATCATCCGCTACCCCTTCCTGATCAGTTCCGAAGGCAAATTTATATTTCCCTTCAGCGGCAGACCGGTGGCCGCGACCATGAAGACCATCGACCTGCAGATTCCCGACAGGCAGATCGAAAGCCTCTACCGCCGGGCCCAGGAGTTGGAATTCAAAGAGCAGCAGTACCTGGAGGCCATCACCTATTATCTGAAATGTCTGAGGGAAAAACCCGAGCTCCAGATCGATCCCTATATCTTCAACTGCATTGCCCGCTGTTACTTCAAGTTAAAAAAATTCTCGCAGGCACTGGCCTACTACAGCGAGATTCTCCGCTACTATCCCGAAATCACCGCCCGGGATCGCTCCCTCTACTTCCAGGTGCTGCGGCAGACGGCCCTCTCTTATAAGCAGAAGCAGGACATTCCCAACGCCCTGAAATACTACCTGAAATTATACGAAGAAATTCCCAGATTCCAGATCTTACCGGATGCCAGCACCCTGGTGTTTTTCAAAAATGAGGCGCTGGATTTCCTCAATCAACATATCCGCGCCCATGAGCCGCACAGCCAGCGTTTCAAGCGGATGAAGGAGATCGACCGCCTCGAAGGCGCCAGCGAACTGGACATCGCCTTAAGGTGGCGCTATTTCGACATCGAGGACTATGAAAGGGATCTGGGCCAGGACCAAGACAACAACGACCAATTCCGGTTTTTAAAGTTGAAAGAGCTGTTTGCCCCCAGCGACCGCAGGGCCCGGTTCTACCGCAGCGTTAAAAACATGAACGACTGGCAGGCCAACCAGTCGTCATCCCTGCAAATCAAAACGATCCGGCAGCCCGGCACCGATATCGGCGCAAAAATTGCCTTCAAAAAAGTCGCCGCCACCGGCCAAGCGGGGGAGGTATTCTGGGGATTCATGGTGCGGTCGGATTTTATTCGCACGGCTGTCCTATCGGAATTCGCCGAGAGGAACCCGGACAAAACCAACTTAAGGCTCTTGATCCTGGAGCAAAAAAACCATATCCGACAGATCGATCCATCTTCCCCTGCCCCATTCCCTTTACTCTCTTACGATTTCAAAGGTCCCCTGGCCGGCCAGCGCCTGGTAATGGCCGCCAAAGACAAAAACTACTTTGAAACCCGGGTACAAAAGGAGATCCGCTTCATCTATATCCTGATCATCTCCCTGATGCTCACCCTCATCCTGGGAACCTACTTTTTTTATAAATACTTCTCCAGGGAGGCCGAACTGGTGCGCCTGAAATCGGAGTTCGTAGACAGCGCCTCCCACAGCCTGAAGACCCCCTTAACCCGCATCCGCATGTTGGCGGAAAAACTCCAGTTGGGCTGGGTAAAGGCCGGGGCAAAGAGGGAAGAATATTACCAGACCATCATCCGGGAGACCGACAACCTGACCGATATGATCGAAAACATGCTGGATTTCTCCAGGATCGAGGCGGGAAAGAAAACCTACGAATTCCAACCGGAGTCCCTGGGCCAACAATTGAAAGCCGCCATCGACCTGTATGCCGGTTACCTCCACAGCCTGGATTTCCACCTGGAGGTCGATATAGACGACAGCCTGCCCCCCATGGAGTTGGACCCCAAGGCCATCAAACTGGTGGTGGGCAACCTGGTTCACAATGCGATAAAATACTCACCGCTGGAAAAATGGATCGGCATCCGACTCTATCAGGATAAAAATAACGCCGTCCTAGAGATTTGCGACCGGGGCAGCGGCATTGCCGCCCAGGACCTCCCCCACATTTTTGAAAAATTTTACCGGGGCCGGAAACGGGATAACAAATCCGATGAGGGCAGCGGCCTGGGGCTGTACTTAGTCAAACACGCGGTCACCGCCCACGGCGGCACCATCAAGGTCCAGAGCAAACCGTCCGCCGGCTCCACCTTCACCATCTGCCTGCCGATAACCAAACAAAAAACCTGACCGCCCTATCCACGAACGAACACCCCTAACGGAAATTCATTTTTCTTCTAAAAAGGTGATCAGGTCATTCAGGGCCTGGGGATCACGAACGATAAACTTGTGATCTGCCGGGAAATGGGCAAACACTCTTTTTTGATTCTCATTCAACTCTTCATGGTATTTCACCTCTACCAGTATCTTCCGGTTAATCAAAAAATCAATCTCAATCTTGTTTTCAACCACATATGACAGATCAAAGCTCTTTAACTTTAAATAAACGTAGTTCTCGAACAATCTTCCGGGGTTCTTGTATCCCACATATAGATTCCTGATGCCCAGATCGGCGGCATAAATTTTTTTGGACTCTTTGACCATCTGTTTGGCTTTGCCGAAACGGGGCACCAGGTGAATTAAAAATGTCTCTTCAAATATATCCAGAAAGCGAGCCGCCGTATCCGGGGATATCCCCAGCGAACGGGAAAGGCTGGAAATACTGGGGAAGCTCCCTACCTGGGTCATCAATAGTAAGAAGCAGTCTTTAACCTGCTGCTGGTTCTTGATCTGATGAAACGCGATGACATCCTTATAAATAACATCCTCCACCAACTGTTTTAAAAACTCCCGCTCCCCCTTTAACACATACAAAGGAAGGCCGCCTGTCTGGAGAAACTCCTCGAAGTATACTTCCTTAAGCCGGGCATCCCTCTCTTTTAGGGTAATTCCCTTAAAATCCAGGTACTCGTCAAAATCGAGGGGGCACACTTCGATCACCCACTCCCTTCCCGTTAAAAAAGCCTGCTTATCCTTCAGGACAGATGCGCTGGAGGAGGAGGCATATATCTTCACCCGCTGCCTGTCGAAAAGAGTCTTCAGTTGTTGATGAAATTTCTCTTTACTGGCCACCTCATCGAGAAAAAGGTATACTTTCTTATCCACCGAATGTTTGTGGATTAGCCTAAAGTCATCCACCACATCCAGGATAGTTTTTTTATCCAGGGCAAAATCATCCAGGCTGACATAGAAGATGGATCTGGGATCAATCCCCTGCAAGATCATATTTTTTATAAAAAGCTTCAAGAGCGTGGTTTTGCCGATCCGCCGCAGCCCGGTAAGCAATACGATACCCTCCTGATCCAGCCGCCTCTCCATCCGGGCCAAAACCGATCTCCTCTCCACCAGCCCTGCCGGTCGATATTCCCCCTCCCACCAGGGATTGTATTGGTAGTATACCTGTTTTTCCATGTAAACCTCACCGCCATATTATACGATACCATCGGATAGAATGCAACCAAATCATACGATGGCATCGTATAAGAATAATAAATTTCAAAAAAAATCTGGCGGGCCAAAATTTTTTTAGTTTATGTTATAATAAGAAAAAATATAGTGCCCGTTTGACGAGGAGTAACGACATGGCTAAGATTCTCATCATCGAAGACGACAAAACGATATTGGAGGGGATTACCGACACCCTGCAGTTTCACGGCTACGAGGCCCTGACCGCAGCAAACGGCCGGCAGGGACTGGAATTGCTGCACAGCCAGAAGCCCGACCTGGTCATCCTGGACATCATGCTGCCCGACCACGACGGTTTTGAAATCTGCAAACGCATACGGCAAGACAATCGCCGCCTGCCCATCATCATGCTTACCGCCAGGAGCCAGGAGAGCGATAAACTGCTGGGATTCGAGCTGGGGGCCGACGACTATGTCACCAAGCCCTTCAGCCTGAAAGAACTCATCGCCCGGGTCAAGGCGGTCCTCAAACGAAGCGGGGAGAAAGCAGAAACCCCGGAGGCCGTCGGCATCGGCCAGGCAGAGATCCATTTAAAAAACTTTGAAATCAAAAAGGGGAACCGGCTGTTCCAGCTCTCCCCCAAAGAGTGTCACATCCTAAAACTCCTCCTGGAGCATCCCGATGAGGTGATCGACCGAGACCGCATCATCGACGAGGTCTGGGGAGACGACTATTATCCCTCCCCCCGCACCATCGACAATTTTATCTTAAAACTCAGGAACAAGATCGAACCGGACCCCAAAAACCCGGTGCACATCCTGACGGTCCACGGCGCGGGGTATAAGCTGAAGATGTAAAACAAGAAAGCCGCTAAGAACGCGAAGGGACGCCAAAAAAATAAATCCCCCGGCGATGACAAATTGATGACATTTTTATTAATATCCCAAGACACATTGTCGCCGGAATCGTGGTACATTAAGACTCCCCGGAGACAATGGCATGAAAAAAGCATTAATACTCCTCCTGTCGATACCGCTGGCACTGTTGACGATATACATCCTGTTCAACCAACTGGATGCCAGAGCCAACCCCTCGGCCTTCACCCGGCAAGATATCCCGGCCGCCAACTTCGATCGCCGGAACGGTTTCTATATTCTCTGGGCCCTCACCGAACCCCCGGAAGTAGATATCTACGGAGAAAAAATCCGGCAAAAATACCGGCAGTTGCACCACCCCACTGCGCCCCCGGAAATCTATTTAAACTGGGACAGCGCCGCCTACAAAAGATATTACGGCTATTACGGGGAAAAATACCGGGACATCAATCTAAACTCCCGTTTTTACCTCCCCTATGAATTGGCCGCCCAGGTGCTGGCCATTAAAGACAAACTGCAAAACCTGGACCCCGCCTTAAAGATTTTCCTGGATCGCTACCGCCGGATGATGGATGCCGAAATCTTCGAGGATTTTACCCGTCTTAACTACGACGCGCCCCTGCCCAACCTGCTGGCCTGGCTGCATGCCGCCAGGCTCTATACCGCGGTCAACATGCTGACCGCACTGGAGGGCGACTGGCAGCGGGGCACAGCCAACCTGCTGGATCAACTGGATTTCGGCAAACGGGCCATCAAGGGCAGCCGCCATCTCCTCATCAACCTGGTGGCCAGGACCGTCACCACCCTATCCATCTGGTCACTGGCGGATTTGTTGAACCAGCGGGAATGTCCCGGCCAGGTGTTCAATATGGTTTTAAAACGGACACCGCCCCTGGAATACGAAGAGTACGGCAGCCGGAACAGCCTGATTTACGAATACCTCAGTTGCATCGACCAGGCCAATCGCTGGCCCGGCGAAACCGGCAAAACCGGCGGATTCGACAAACTGGCAGCCCCCCTCTTGCTGCAAAAAAACCGCACCCTGAACCACATCTATCAAACCATCGCCGAAACCGTCACCTATGAAAAAACACCCCCCTACCGCTGGAACCGGCAGATGCCCCCCTGGCAAAATCCCACGTCCGGGCCGCTGTGGTGGTTGAAAAACCCCGGGGGCAAGCGCCTGCTGTCGCTCAACATCAGCAGGCCCGACCACTTCCAGGCCCTCGTGCTCAAATCATACCGGCTCAAGGCCCTCTACGAGATGCTGCGCATTTCCGCCGAACTTCACCTGAATTACACCCCGGACCAACCGGTGCAAAAGATTTTGAACCGGCTGCCGACCTATCGGGCGAAGGACCCCGGCAGCGGCAAGCCCTATACCTGGCAGGAGGAAAAACAGATCTTATACAGTATCGGTACCGACCGCCGGGACGACGGCGGCCAGCCCCAACATTACGCCACAACCGGTGATTTCACCCTGCCGGTCATCCTCTACGTCAGGCAAGCGGCCACGATAAGACCTCCTTTTCCTGCCCCCCCAAAGGGATGATTAAATGGGTGGCCCCTCATCCCCGGGAGCAGGTTTTATATAGTTTAACCGAGAGAAAGGGTCAGGGAAGGTGAGAACACCCTCACCTTCCCCGACTCAACCTCCCCTGGGAGAGATGGAATAATGGAATAATGGAATAATGGAATGTTGGAATGGTGGAATGATGGGAAAAATAGATTTTCATGGCAAAATGGAACCTGGCAGGGACAGTTTTGCCCTTAGTCGGGACATTATTGCTCCTGGTAGGGATATTTTTAGTCCTGATAGGGACAACCTTGCTCCCGGTAGGAATATCTTTGACCCTGGTAGGGACATTTTTGCTCCTGGTAAGGATATTTTTGCTCTTAGTAAGAACATTTTTTGTCCTGGTGGGAACATTTTCGCTCCTGGCAAGGACTTATTAGCTCCCGGTGGGGACATTTTCGTCCCTGGTGGGGACATCTTTCGTCTTGGTAGGGACATTTTAGGTCTTGGTAAGGACATTTTCGCTCCTGGTAGGAGTATTTTTGCTCTTGTTTGGGACAGGGCCTGAACTTTCGGTGGCATATTTTCGTATAACAACTCTACTATAGAGGAGCAGTGAAGAGAAAATGGAGCGAAAAAAACTATTGCAGGAGATCGGGCTCCGGTTGAAGGGCCTGCGGGAACAGTTGGCCCACTCCCGGGATGAGATGGCCGGCCTCTGCGGGGTGACCGGCGGCGGTTATGCCAAGAACGAAAGGGGCGAGACCTTTCCCGGCATCGATACCCTGAACCGGTTGTCCAGGAACCTGGATATCTCCATGGACTGGTTGATCTTTAACCGGGGGCCCGTGTATTACCGGCAAAAAGAGCTGCCGGAGGAAAAAGAGGCGACAGCGGAATCCCCACCGCCGGAAGCGGCCCCAACCGAGATCCCGGGACTCGAAGAGGTCACGCCGGATGTCAGGGAGCTGCTGGAGTACATGGCCAAAGACCCCCTGCTGCGCCACCAGATACTGGTCTACTTCTTCAAATACAAAAAGGAGAACCCGGCATAATCCCCCCAGGTCGGTTCCCTATTTACGACGCTAATTTTCCGGACTTTTTAATCCGTTCTAAATAGTTAACAGCAAGCAGCGCCAGGGTAATTAGTACGGCCTCCCGCCCTGTCCCTATTTTCATTCCTCCCTTCCGTGTTCTCCTTATTTTTGTTTCCTGAGGGGAAGAGGCTTTAAAAAAAAGGAAAGATGGTGTAAAATATGGGGACGACGGAGGTCAATATGGTTGAGAAATATGGTGTGGTGCTCTTCTGGGATGAAGAATATAAAGGGTATGTGGCCGAAGCTGTCGGACTTCCCGGGTGTTTTAGCCAGGGCAAGACAATGGAAGAGGCAATAGAGAATATAAAAGATGCCATTAAAGGCTACCTCTATGTAGAACGAAAACACAACCGCCTGACAGAATACTCAATCCCCAAAAATTATTTCCTGGGAGAAGTTTCTATTGGGTAAATTATCAAACATTTCAGGCAAAAAAGCTGTAAAGGCATTCAAAAAAATAGGCTATGGCGTGGACCATCAAACAGGCAGCCATATGATCTTATCTCATCCCCAAAGACAAACACTCTCGATTCCCAAACATAAAGAACTGGCTCCCGGATTACTCAGGGGAGTCATCCGGAGCAGCGGACTGACAGTAGACGAATTTCTCTCATATTTAAAATAAAACAATAAATGCCGACTCCCGGGCTTTCCCTATTTTCATTCCCAATCGACTCAATTCTCCTGAAGGCCATAAAAATATATGAGGAGGGCACGTAAAATCCTCGACACCCTGCTTTGCTTCCGGTTTCCCGTCATCTTCCGTTCTTTTTCCCAATTATAAAATTGAATTTTACTGGTTTTTCATATATTATTGAAGGGTATTAAAATCCCGAAGGAAGATATTGAGGTTATAAAACAGCGTTTAAGAAAAGCACAAGAAATAGCAAAAAATAAAAGAGGTTAGAAAAAATGGAAGATTATACTATAAGTTCAGGAAATGTTTTTGAGGATCTGGGATTTGCTGATGCGGAGGAAAGATTGGCAAAAGCAAAACTCGCCGCCATAATAAATAAAATCATAGAAGAGAGAGGACTTAGCCAAAAAGAAGCCGCAAAAATTCTTGGTCTTAATCAACCGAAGGTTTCTGCCCTTAAAAGTGGAAACTTAAAAGGATTTTCTATCGAACGATTATTTTTACTCTTAGAAGCGTTAGACCAACACATTGAAATAACAATTACCCACAAATCAAAAGCAAAGGCAGAACCAAGAATCAATGTTGCCTATGTATAAGGACATCGGAGATCCCGAAGTCTCCACGGCGAGTCACTCATTTTACGCCTCCCTGCCTCAAGCCGTTGACATTAAACAAAGTTGATCTCCTGGAGATCATAAAAATACATGAGGCGGGTACGTCAAATCCTCGACGCCGCGGGTTTGGAGTGAAGGCCCTCTAAATTCCGATCATAAATTTTTCAGGTTGATGATCTTTACGTCTTCATACCGCCACTGCCAGGGGATGCTGTTCTGTAAGGGCAAAGAAAAAGCCGGTATCAACACCGATCGGCATCTGCCAATGTCCTTTGCCGGTGAATCTCTTCCCAATCCTCCATGCCCCCCAGAGGGCGCTCTTTTATTAGAGTTTGTAACACCCTATCCCTGGCCTTTTTTTTCTTCTCTACTCCCAGGTAGTTTTCGATGGCTTCTCTGATAAGCCGGGAAATCGGGATATTTTCTGCCTTCGCCTTTAGGCGCACACTGTCCAGAACATCCTGATTTAAATAAAAACTCACTGCCGGCATTTCCTTACCTCTAAAGTGTATTATGTCATAACATGATATGATATTCAACATATCTTCCCATTTTTTTCCAAAAAGATAACCATATACAGAACCGGCCGGTTGATGGAAGGGGGGGTGTGGAAAAAAAGTGGGGTTTGGACTATAATGGGGGGTGGAATAGATAGATGTCGGTGAAAGTCGGTGGTATTCATAGATTCAAGAGGAGATTGCCCCTCATGCTGATGGTTGTGGTCATGGTATCGGGCCTGGTCATCAGCCTGTTAGCCTTCCTATTTGTCTCCCAGCAGCAGAGGGTGCGGGAGATTAACCTGAAAAACGACCTGGGCGAACGGCTGCGGCGCATCGGCACCGATATCGAAAACAGGACCCGGGGCCTGATGGAAGACACACTCAAGCAGGCACCGGCAAACCTCGCCTTTTTCGACGATGCCGACAAACGGCTGCAGGGGATCAAGAACCTGGTGCTCAACCATCCCATTGTCCAATACCCCTTCCTCATCCGCCGGCAGGGCAAAGGGGCCTTCCTGTTTCCCCTGTCGAGACGCACCGCACCGCCCTTGACCCAAATTCCCGACCGGGCCGCCGTGCAGCCCCAGATCCGGGACACCTACCTCAAAGGCAGAGACCTGGAACTCAAGGAGCGTAAATTCACCACCGCCATCGGTTACTACCTGCAAGCCCTGAACCAGACCAGCGATACGGCAGTCCAGCCCTATATCTACCGGGCCATTGGCGGCGCCTATTTCAAGATGAACCGCTTCCCCCAGGCCCTGTGGTATTACCGGGCCGTCATCCGACGGTTTCCCCATCTGTCCCGGCAGGCAAAGGGTCTCTATTTCCTGGTGCTGCGCCAGACCGCCCTGTCGTACAAACTCCTGGGGCAGCGGGAGGCGGCCCTGCGCCACTACCTGGAGTTGTATGAAGCGATCGTCGCCGACAGGGGCCAGCCCAACTCCCGGAGATTCGAGTTCCTGCAAAACGAAGCCCTGGACTATCTCAACCGCTACGCCCAGGCCGGGGCAGTCGAAAACAGGAGATTCCGCCAGGCCGCGGCACTGGATATCTCCCTCAACTGGCTCTACTTCGACCTGGAAGAAGCCGACATGAACCGCACCCCCCCGGGAAACCGCCAGGCATCGACCGTGATCAGGCTCCGGGACCTCTATGCCGCCGATGATGAGAAGACGCAATTCTACCGGGATCTCAAACGGTCGAGGTGGTGGGCCCCGGCAGCGGCTCCCCCCAAAGACATCGTCCGCCTCAAGACCGCTGCCGGCGGCGCATCGCCGCCCATCGGCATCCGGGCCATCGACGACGATGTCTTTTTCGGCTTCACCCCCGATTTGAGCTATATGCGATCTCACCTTCTCCCCGACATCGTGCCCCAACACCTGAACGACCCGGCGCTGCAAGTCCGGCTCCAGGATAAGGGGGAAGACCGGCCGGGTAACGACCGCCAGTACCCCTACAAACTGCTCTCCCTGCCGTTGGGAAAACTGTTCCCGGGAAAAAACCTCGTACTCTATGCCCAACGAGAAGACTTAATCCCCCTATATGTAAAGAGGGAGATGCGGCTCAACTACGGCCTGGTAGCCGTGCTCATCCTGACCCTGATCGCCGGGATACTCCTCTTCTATAAATACATCGCCCGGGAAGCGGAACTGGTACGCCTCAAGGCCAACTTCGTAGACAATGTCTCCCATACCCTGAAAACCCCCCTCACCCGCATGGGGCTGCTGGCGGAAAATGTCGAGCAAGGTTGGGTCAAAGACGACGGCCAGCGCCGGGAATTCTTTCATACCATCCTGGCCGAGACCGCGCGCTTAAACGACATGATCGACAACATGCTGGACTTCTCCCGCATCGAGGCCGGTAAAAAGCAGTACGAACTGCGAGAGGCCTCCCTCCAGGAGATTGTCCGCGCCTTCGTCGATCAATATTCGGCCCACATCAAACAGTCGGGCTTTACCCTGGATGTCCGGATCGCCCCCGACCTGCCGCGCCTCAGGCTGGACAGGGAGGCCATCAAACTGGTCCTGGTCAACCTGGTGCAAAATGCCCTCAAGTACTCGGGCGACGGGAAATACATCGGCATCACCGTGGCAGGCCGCGGCCAATCGGCGGTCATCGAAATCCGGGATAAGGGGATCGGCATTGCCGAAGGGGAGCGGCAGCGGATATTTGAAAAGTTTGGCCGGGCCGACGATCCCCGGGTCCAGGCCAGCGAGGGCAGCGGCCTGGGGCTGTTCCTGGTTCGGCACGCAGTCAGCGCCCACGGCGGCAGCATCGACGTCCAGAGTCGGTTGGGAGAGGGCACTACATTCAGCATATATTTGCCCATCAACGGAGGAGAGGGATGAATAAGATTTTGATCATCGAGGACGATAAGACCATTGTCGAAGGCCTGACTACCGCCCTCGAATTTCACGGCTATGAGGTCCTGGCCGCCTATAACGGCAGCGAAGGACTCGAACTGCTGACCGGCCGGAAGCCGGACCTGGTCATCCTGGATATCATGCTGCCCGACCACGACGGTTTTGAAATCTGCAAACGCATACGGCAGCAGCAGGGACACTTGCCCATCATCATGCTCACCGCCAGGTCCGAAGAGAGCGACAAGCTGCTGGGATTCGAGCTGGGGGCCGACGACTATGTGACCAAACCCTTCAGCGCCAGGGAGTTGATGGCCCGAGTGCGGGCGGTGCTCAAGCGAAGCGCGCCGGTTCCCCAACCGTGCCAGACCGTGCACATCGGCTCCGCCGCCGTTTACCTGGACGATTTTACCATCAGCCGGGGAGACAGGGAGTATCCACTCTCCCCCAAGGAACAGGCCATCTTAAAGCTCCTCGTCGACCATCCCGATACCGTCATCAGCCGGGAACGGATCATCGACGAAGTCTGGGGGGATGAGTACTTCCCCACCCCCAAGACCATCGACAATTTTATCCGCAAGCTGCGGCTCAAGATCGAGGAGGCTGCCGCCGCGCCCCGGTACATCCTGACGGTGCACGGGGTGGGGTACAAGTTAAAAATTCGGGAATGATGGAATATTGGAATATTGGAATGTTGGAATGATGGAATGATGGGCGAGGGATCGCGGGATTACCAAATGGTTACTTTTTTATTACCCTGTGGAGACGCTTTTTTTTAAAATTTGGTCTATCCTGGTATATCAGGAGGTCACATGAAAAAGTGGATTTTAAGAATTTTGTTAGTGTTACTGGCCCTGCTGGTGATCTATACGGTCTTCAACCAGTTTGATGGCAGCCCCCTGCCGCTGGAATTCGGCGACGAGGGACGCCTGCCGGCAGGGGTGTACGACAAAGACAACGGCTTTTACCGGTTGTGGACACTGACCGAACCGCCGGGCACCGACATCGAGTCCGACGAGGTCATCCTCAAGTACCGGCGGCTCTTCGATCCCCGCTTCGACAACGACAAGACCATCAAGGCGTTCGACGAGAAGGCCTACAAGGCCATGAACAAAGAGTTCGCCCAACAGTGGCAGCAGGCCCTCAAAGAGAAGGGCGACTGGGGCAAACCGCCCTATGACCCGGCGGTGGACTGGAGCGAACTGGCGCTGGCGGACAAAGATGACATCAGGAAGTTACAGGCGGATTTCCCCTACCTGTTGGACCGCTACCGCCGGCTGATCGACAGCCACGTCTACCAGGACTTCACCCTGCCCCGCTGGGACATCCCCATTCCCAACCTGCTGGCCTGGCTGCGGCTGGCCAAACTGTATGCCGTCCATAATATGCTGGATGCCCTGGAGGGCAACTGGGAGTCGGCAACCGACAACCTGCTGGATCAACTGGATTCCGGCAAGAAGATCAACAAGGGCAGCCGCACCCTGATTGCCAACCTGGTGGCCAAGGCGGTGGCCAGGATGTCGGCCGAGGCGCTGGCCAGCTTGATGAACCAGGCGGAATGCCCAAAAGAGGTGTTCCGGATGGTGCTGGCGCGTACGCCGCCGCTGCAATTCGAAGAGTTCGGTGCCCCGGCCATGGTCTTCGAGTACCGCTTCCGGCCGGAATACAACTGGCAGCGTTTCCGCAGCGACCACCCGGATCTCAATTTCGTCGGAGCCTTGTGGTACAAACTGTTTACCCAGCCCAACCGCACCCGCAATTACCGGGACCGCCTCATAGCCGGCATCATCAAGGCCGAACGCATCCCCCCCTACCAGTGGCAGGAAAGCCCCTTCGAGTATCGGCCGGTCAGGCAGGGCTGGTTCTGGTGGCTGCAAAATCCCGGCGGCAAGATCATCATCGACCGCTTTGCCCGCAAAGGCGGCCATAACCTGGCCGTGGTGATACTCAAATCCTACAAACTCAAAACCACCTACGAATCCCTGCGCATCTCGGCAGACCTGCACCTCAATTATAGTCCCGAAAGGCCGGTACAGGAGATCCTCAATGGATTGGAGACCTACCAGAACCTGCCGGACCCCTGCACCGGCAAGCCCTACATCTGGAACGGCCAAAAACAGATCCTCTACAGCATCGGCACCGACCTCAAGGACGACGGCGGCCAGCCCCAGCGGGACACCATATACGGCGACTTCGTCCTGCCGGTGGTACTGTATGTAAGATAGGCCTCAAGCCTCCCCAACCCCTTCGTTACCGGGGGGAGAGTGGTAAAGGAATTTTTTATAAAAATTTATTTTTCCCGAGAACCAAATACCTTGTAGACTCGTATACTATATATTACAATGTACCTGGCAAAAGGAAAAGCACATGGAAAATAAAATTAAGCAACTAAGAAAAGGAATTCTTGAACTGGTGATCCTGAATACCTTAAGAGAGGGCAGACAATACGGCTACTCCCTCATCAAAGCCGTTACCGCAGATGAACACATCGCCATCAACGAAGGCACCCTATACCCCATACTCTCCAGGCTGTCAAAAGAGGGCCTGGTAAACAGCGAATGGGTGGAGTCATCCCAGGGACCTCCCCGGAAATACTACGCCCTGTCCCCTAAGGGTGAGGAAACCCTGACGGCCCTGACCCAGGAGTTTGAGCGATTGGTGGCCCTGGTCAAGAGGGTTGAGAAAAAAAGCCGGCCCACTCGACGTATTCGGGAGCCGAAACAAAAAAAAATCACGGTTAAAAAGGAGAGTCAACCATGAACAACCATTATCCTCCCCATGTCCAAAAGATTGTCAACGATTACCTGGAAAGGGTAAAGGAACATCTAAAGGGGATGCCGGATCAGGACCAGCAGGAATCGATGCAGGAGATCCAATCCCATATTTACGAATCCTACGTCAACGACAAAACCGAAGATGAGGTGGACCGCATACTGAATGTACTCAGGAAACTGGGCGAACCCTCGAAGGTCTTCTCGGAAAAGATGCCCGATACCGTAGTCAAAATGGGGAAATCACGGAATCTGCCCCTGTACATCTTGAGCGGCGTCCTCATCGGCCTCTTCGGCATCCCCATCGGCGTCACCGGCATCGGTATTATTTTCTCTATCCTGGGCGCGGTGGTGGCATTGGTGGCCGCCTACTTTTTCACCGCCGTGGGCCTGATCGCCGGTGGGTTTTTCGGCATGGTGGTCAGTATCATTCGCATCGCCGATCCCGCCTTCCTGGATCAGTTCCTGGAGAGATTGAGCATTGAAATCATGCACCCCTTCTACTTTTCCAGCCCCGTTACCGAGGGCATTGTCGGGCTTATTGCCTCCATGTTGATCGGGGTGGTGGGTGTCTTGATGCTCATTTTCGGCAAATACATCTTCCGGGGCATGCGGTTCTTGTATAATGTCAGCCTCGAAAAGATCAAAGACTTCAGGAAGAAAAAATAGAACTTGTATTGTGCGCCAAAATGTATATAATGTCCAATTAACCAAAGAGGCAACATGAAGGAC
Source organism: uncultured bacterium (assembly GCA_965603365.1). Taxonomy (GTDB): domain Bacteria; phylum Acidobacteriota; class Aminicenantia; order UBA2199; family UBA2199; genus JAHELQ01. Next base: position 23,250 of record CBFDCR010000001.1, on the reverse strand, counting down.
ATAACCCTGGGAAAAACGAACCTGACAGTGAGGCGCATCGGCTTCGGGGGCATCCCCATACAGCGGTTGACGCCGGAGGAGTCCGACCGGGTCATCGGCCGGGCCGTGGAAATGGGCATCAATTTTTTCGATACCTCCCGCATTTACACCGACAGCGAAGAGAAACTGGGCCGGGTGCTGCCCCCCTACCGGGACAAGGTGGTGATCGCCTCCAAGTCCTACTCCCGGGACAGTGAAAATATCCGCCGGGACTTAGAAACCGGTTTACAAAAACTCCGCACCGACTACATCGACCTCTACCAGTGCCACAACATCGGCAGTGAAAAGGAACTGGACCAGGTACTGGCGCCCGGCGGCGCCTTAGAAGCCCTGGAACAGGCACAGCAGCAGGGTAAAATCCGCTTCATCGGCATCAGCAGCCACAAACCCTGGATCCTGGAACAGGCAATGGCAGCCTATGACTTCAAGACCATCCAGTTCCCCTTTAATATCATCGAAAGCGCCTGCCAGCAGGAGTTGATCCCCTTAGCAAAGGAGAAGGGCATCGGCACCATCGCCATGAAGCCGGTGGCCGGCGGTGCGCTGCGGGAAGTGGCATTGAACCTCAGATACATCCTCACCAACGGCGCCGACGTGGCCATTCCCGGCATGGATAAAATGGAACAAATCCCCCAGAACCTGTCGGCCCTGGAAAACCCCAATCCCCTCGACGACACCGAGCTGGCCCTGCTCAACAAAGAGAAGGAAGAGTGGAGCGGCAACTTCTGCCGCCGCTGCGAATACTGCCTGCCCTGTCCCGAAGGGCTCAACATCCCCTTCCTCCACCTGCTGGGGGCCTACTACTTCCGCTACGACCTGAAGGAGTGGGCCTGGGAGCGGCTCCACTCCCTGCCCAAGACCTACACCGACTGTACCGCCTGCGGCCAGTGCATCGAAAAATGCCCCTACGACCTGCCCACCCCCGACCTCTTCACCGACACCTGGCAAAAGATCCTGGCCCACCGGCAAAACCGGTAGATTGCAAATTGCAAAACACCCAACAGCCAACAACCAATGAAATCTTAAGGTATTCATTTTGCATTTTGCAATGGTTGTTTGGCAATGGGCAATGTTATCGGGTGCTGTGGTAGATGGTGAGGGCCAGCAGGGCGGAGCGGTCGAGCAGGGAGTCTCGTAAGATGTAGCCTTCCGGGGAGCCGCACTCGGCGGCCAGAGGCCCCATGCCCCCCAGTACCGGCACATTTTCCGGCACATGGCAGATATCCGAAGAAACATGCCGGTGGATCGGCTCCACCTTCACCTCCAGCAACTCGGCCCAGTGCTGCACCTTCTGGAAAAACTCCCGGTTGATGGCACTGTCGGCCACAGGAGCACGGGCCCCCACCACCCGGATGCGAACCTGCAGCCCTCCGTTGGCCTCTTTCTCGGCGATCCGCCTGACCTGGCGGTCCAGGTCATCGATCTGGTTCCGATCGGTGTAACGGGCCGTCAACAGGGCCTCGGCATAATCGGGGCTGCGGCCGGAATTTCTTTCCCCCTTGAAGGAATTCACCAACACCTCCATCCCCTGTCCCGGCGACGATAATTTCTGCCAGGCCACCGCTTTCCTGGCGACTGCGGTGACCACATCCGGGACATGTTTCAATTTGTTGCTCCTGATGACGCTGAGATCGATGTGGTACTGCTGGGTGCCGGAGCAGGAGACCACGATGCCGCCGTTCAGATCGCCGCATTTGCTGCCGAGGGCGCAGCGGGAGCGCCTGACATAGCGGGAAATAAACTCCTTACTAAACCTGGAGTTCAGGCTGTCGTCCGGGGTCAGCAGCACGCCGCAGCGGACATTCTTCAACACCCGGGCAAAGCGCAGGGCCTGGAGAGCGGCTAAAATGACGGCGATCCCCCCCTTGCCCTCGGTTGCACCGGAACCATACACCCGGCCCTGCTCGCCCCGGAAGGGGATAAAATTCTGGTGATTGTGAATGGTATCCAGGTGACCCAGCAGCAGCACATCATTCTGTTCCTGGAGATGGTTGGTAAAATAAAAAATATTGCCCACCTCTGCCTGGGGGAAAACCTGGCGCTGAAATCCCATCTGCTGGAAACGGTTGGAGAGCCAACTGCCCAGTTCGTTTACCCCTTCGATGTCGTGGACATTGGAACGGATGGATACCATCTTTTCCAGGTAATCCAGGGTGGTGGGCAAATGGCTCCGCAAATAACTGCGCACCCGGATGTGCAGGGGTTCGGACTTCCTGGTCTGTTTTTCCGCCGCCGTGTCGTTCTCCGCCATAAAAGACTTGCCAAAATAGCGAATGGCAGCCACATCCAGCATCCGGTTGACCAGCTCGGTAAACCCTAAGCCGGCTACCGCGGCAGCATGCACGAACGAGCCAGATGGGTTGAGGCTGGCCATGGAGTTGATTTCCAGGATATAGATCTGCCCACCGGTATCCATGCGAAAATCGACCCGGGCAAAATCGGACAGACCCAGGGCATTGAAGGCATCCTGCGCCAGTTGGCGCAGCCGATCGGCCGCGTCCGGGGGAATAGAGGCCGGACAGATCTTTCCCCGGGGTTTTTGCATTTTATCGTCCAGTGTCTGGATGGCCTCAGGGTCGCCCCCCAGATCGATCTCGACAATCGGCAGTGTCTCCAGGCTGTCGCCGTTGCCCAGCAGGGCCACGGCAAATTCACGACCCGGGATGAATTCCTCCACCAGGGCCTGCTGCTGATATTCCTTGGTAATAAAGTCGACGGCTTCCCGTAATTCATCTTTGCTGTGCACCACCCGCAGGCCGATCGATATGGCCTCCATCTTGGGCTTGACAATGACCGGGAAACGAACCTCCCCCAGATCCTCCTGGGCACTGGAAAACAGCCAGAACGCGGGGGTTGACAATTGATGGCGGAGAAACACGATTTTGGACATGACCTTGTCCAGGGCAATGGCGTGGGCACCGGGCCCGGAGCCCACATAGGGGATGCCCAGCATCTCCAGCATGGCGGGGATATGGGTGTAGCGGCTCTGCCCCTGCATGCCGTAGGCCATATTAAAAATCATACCCAGCCGTTCACCCCGCACCACCTTGGGCATAAAATTCTGCAGCTCGGTGATCACATGCATATTGCCTTCAATCACCCGCACATTGTGGCCCCCCCTTTCCAGCGCCGAAGCCACCAGTTCGATGGTCTTAAGGTGATATCGCTCCTTGGTGCGCATGCCAAAGACATTGATGACATCAGAATCCCTGAGCTCTTCCTTGTTAAAAATAACGACGACTTTCAATTTCCTGCTCCTTCCGATTTCATGAAATCCAGCCCATTTTCCCACCGTATTCCAGCAAAGACAGGGACAGCAGCGCGGTCCGCTGTTTCAGGGAGGCCACCTCGATGTACTCTTCCGGCGTATGATCGCCATCCGAAACAGGTCCCAGGCCGTCGAGGGTGGGCACGCCAAAGGCACCGAAAAAGTTGGCATCCGACGTGCCCCGGCGGTGTTCGCCGGGGACCTCCTGTCCCAGACGTCTTCCCACCTGCCGGATCAACTGCGCCAGTTCCAGGTTCCCGGCGCTGCCCGGCATGGCGGGCCGGGAATTGATGATCTCGAATTGACAGTTGCAGCCCGGTTGACAGGGTTTGGCCAGTGTTTGCTCGATCTTTGACAGTATCGTCTGCCGGTGCACCTGCTGCTGCCAGCGGACATCCATGACAAAGGATGCCGCCGCGGCCACGGCATTGGAGCCCAGCCCCCCCTCTACCTTGCCCACATTGAGCCTGACTTCCGGCAGGCAGCCGTTCAGCCCCTCCAGGGCGATAATCTTATGGGCCGCCTCCAGGATGGCGCTGGACTTCTCATAAGAGCTGCGCCCCACATGGCAGCCCTGGCCGTAAACCTCGACCTGCACCGCCAGCTTACCATTGCGAGAGACCACCACCTCGTTGTGAAGCCCGGCACACTCGGCCACCAGGCAGGCCGCGGCCCTCTCTCTCTCCTCCAGGAAGAGATCACGGGAAGAGACGGCCCCAAGCTCCTCATCCCCGTTCAGTATCAACACCAGGGGCAACCGGTCCAGCAGGTCCAGCTCATCCAGGACCTTGAGGGCATAGACAAACACCGCCAGCCCCCCTTTCATATCGCCGCTGCCGGGCCCCAGCAGCCGCTCCCCTTGCAGTCGGCACCGTTGAAAGGGATGATCCGGCGGGAATACCGTATCCATATGCCCCACCAGGTAAACCGATTTAGCCGACGCCGACGCCGGCGTCCCCAACACATGGTGATTGCCCAGCCGTTCCTGTGGACTGACACGGTGAACCGGCAGCAGGCCGTTCAGACGATCCATTATCATCTCCGCCACCCGGTCCACCCCGGCCTTGTGGTGGGAGTAACTATTCTGATGGCAGAGGGCGATGACAAAGTCCAGTTGTTCCGGGCCATACCCCTCGACCAGCGAGAGGATTCGGTCTTCAATCTTCATCCGGGATTTCGTCCTCGTACTCACACACGTAACCGCCCCAGGTCCTGAAGAGGATCTTGCCGTCCTTGTTGTAATTAAGCAAATAGGTGGGGGCCATGGGCGTCTTGCCCTTGCCCTCCGGTGCCGTAATAATAAAGGTGGGCACCGCCAGCCCCGAGGTAAAGCCCCTGAGATTCTCCATGATATTCAGGCCGTCGCCCACCGGTGCCCGGAAGTGGCGAATCCCCTGCAGTTTCTTGCAATTAAAGATATAGTAGGGCCGCACCCGGATCTTCAACAACTGGTGAACCAGCTTTTTCATCACATTCTTGTCGTTGTTGATGCCCTTGAGCAGCACCGACTGGTTGCCCACCATGACCCCGGCCCTGATGAGCCGGTCCACCGCCTCCTCGGTATCCGGGGTGATCTCCAGGGGATGGTTAAACTGGGTGTTGAGGTATACCGGCCGGTGGCGGCTCAGTACCTCACACAACCCCGGGCTCACCCGCTGGGGCAGGGTGGCCATCATCCGGGAACCCAGCCGCATGATCTCCAGGTGGGGGATCTTCTCCAACCGGCTGAGAATCCAATCGATATAGTCATCGGCTAAGATCAGGGCATCCCCGCCGGTGATCAACACATCCCTGACAGCCGGTGAGGCCGCCACGTAATCGATGGCCGCCTGGACATCTTCCTTCGGATAGATATGATCCTTCAGGGCAATATCCTTCTTGCGCAGGCAGTGGCGGCAAAACACGCTGCATATATTGGTCACATTGATAATCAAACGGTCGGCATAGAGGCGGGTGATCAGCGGGGCCGGGGAGTTATATACGACGGCATAGGGATCCTTGATCTCCTCCTTATCAATATATTCGAGAATGGTAGGCACCGCCTGCTTGCGAACCGGGCAGTGCCGGTCGTCGGGGTCCATCAAACTGACATAATGGGGAGAAATGGCCCAGCGGTACTGGGTGGCGGTCTTATCAATATCCTCGACCTCCTCTTTCGTTAACCGGATCAACTTTCCCAGCGTCTGGATGTCCCTGACGGCATGGGCGATATGCCACCGCCAGTCGGCCCACCCCTTCTCGGTCCCCCCCAGGACCTTCAAGATCCTCTTTTTATTGTCTCTAATCCGATCATAACGATTAAAGCCGGTGGGGATCTGGTCTTTGACCGCCAGGTAGTCTGAAATCATGTCCTCATACTTCGCTGCCCGCCCGCGGGCCACCTGCCGATTCTCTTCGGGAATGTATAGGGGATGACCGGGATCATCTAAAATTGACATTTTTATTTCCTCCTCCATAAGCGCTGAAAGTGATACTCAAATTCCTCAAATTCCATTTTTAACAATATTAAGCTATATCTTAATTCAAATCACCTTACATTGCAATAGTACTGATCAACTTTTTTAATTTTGCATTTTGATCTGGCTGTTTTGCAATGTGCATTGATAACCCTATCGTGCTTTGGGGTGATTGCGGAAAAATTGCCAGATGAGGGGGGTGGCAGAAATCTGCTGCATGGGGTCGGCAGCGTCCGGTTCGCCCACATTGGTGCCGGGCCAGGTGTGGCCGCCGCCGTGAATCGTATAGAGTACCACCTCGGTATTGTTGCGGCCGCCGCCGTACACCTGTTTTTTTACCGGCCCCGCCTCCTCTACCTGCGCTTCCCCCCGGCAGCCGTTGTGGCCGATCCAGAACAGCAGGGTCTCCTTTACCGAAGTATGGGAGACCGGCTCCTGGGGCAGAGGCGTTTTTTTAGATTGACCGCCTTCAAAGGGTACAAATGGATCGGCAGTGCCGTGAAACATGATGACCGCCACCGGCTCCCGGGGCTGGCAAGTTTCTCCGGGTAAGGTCCCGGCCACCGCCGCTACTGCCGCCACCTGGCCGGACAGTTCACAGCCCAAACGGTGGGCCAACATGCCGCCGTTGGAGACACCGGCCGCATAGATCCGTCTGTCATCAACAGGCCATTCCAGCGACAGCGTCTCGATCAGGATACCCATAAAGGCCACATCGTCGATGCCATTCTCATAGGCAAAGCCGCAGCACTGCCCGGCATTCCAGGTCAACTGCCGGTCATGGGGCCCGGTGCCCTGGGGGTAGGCGACCATAAAACCCTCCTCCTCAGCCAGTTCGTTCATGCCCGTCACATTGCGCACGGTACGGGGATTGCCCCCGGCCCCATGCAGCACAATCACCAGCGGCACGCCACTACCCTCTCCCACGCCTTCGGGCACATACAAATAATAATAGCGCAGTATACCCTCCACATCCACATAAAACCGCTCAAACCTCACCTTTGCCATACCCCTATATTTACACCATCCCCCCCAAAAACACAAGCCCTCCCCCATCTATAAAAGCTCAGGCAGCACCTTTGTTCTCTTTTTTATGCAAGTGAGGACCCTGCGACTTTTGAAAAATGGGGGAAACTTTCATCAAATCGCGAATTCTCTGTGTCCCGTTGTTTTTACAAGACGGTGCAGGAGACGTCGGCTGCCGGTGTTGCTGGCTGCGATGCCATTGCCGAGGATCTGGGCAGACGGTTTGCCTATGCCCGGCGAGCGGAAAATCCTGAAGAGGAAACCGAAGAATCATGAACCGGCGTGAGTCGAATTGATAAAGGTGCAGCCCGGAGTGTCAGGGTTGACGTCCAAAGTCATAGAGCCGCAGCAAAAAGTGATGATCTTATAAGTTAAAGTGAAACGGATTAGGGCCAGGCAAAAATCTTTAATCCTATTTAAAATTTCGAGGTAACTCCTGCAAAAATGGACCGGTGTCTAACTTAATGAAAAACGGCTCTTTGACCACCCTGTTTAAGATAGAGGTGGTGGATGTTGAAAATGTCACGGGGGATAATGTTGCTCAACTGGATTTTTCAAACCGCATCTTTTTCGACATCGTCGGTGAAAAAGAAAGGGGAAATAGACCTGGATGCCCCCTTCCGCCTGCCGGTGGTCATCCACACTCTTTTGGGAAAAGGGAAAACGAGCTCGGATGCGAAGGTGCAAACGTTGGGGTGAGAAAAATTGTTGAAAAATTGGGTGATTGCATTTATAATTAGTGATGGAAACGAAAAATGGAGATACGGTCATGACGGCTCGGTATATTAATCCCTACACCGACTTCGGCTTCAAAAAACTCTTCGGCGAAGAGGCAAGCAAAGTACTGCTCATCGATTTCCTCAACGAACTCCTGCCCATCGAACACAAAATCGTCCATCTCACCTTTTCCAATCCCGAACAATTGGGGGCAGTGGCGGCAGAGCGGAAAGCCATCTTTGACATCCACTGCGAGGACGAAACCGGCAGCAAATTCATCGTGGAGATGCAGAAGGCCAAGATTAAGTTTTTTAAAGACCGGGCCATATTTTACACCACCTTCCCCATCCGTGAGCAGGCCCCGATATACTGCGTGGCCATCCTTGACTTCACCTATGGGGAGGATCGTCCGCAAAAGGACTTCATCAGCAATGTGCAATTAAAAGATCAGTACTGCCAGGTATTTTACGATAAGCGGGTATATATTTTTATAGAGATGCCGCGTTTTACTAAGTCAGAAGGTGAACTGGAGAGTCATAGAGACAAGTGGATGTACTTTCTGAAGCACCTGGAGAATTTCGAGGATATTCCCGAAATATTGAAAGAGGATGTGTTCATCAAGGGTTTCCAGGTTGTCGAGATTGCCAATTTCAGCCAGGAGCAGCTGGCCCAATACGAAGAGAGTTTGAAGGTGTACCGGGACTTGAAAGGAGTGGTGGACACCTCTTTTGAGGAGGGAATGAAGGAGGGCATGGAAAAGGGAATGAGGCTTGGTGAAGAGCAGGGCATGCAGAAAGGTGAAAAAAAGAAAGCAGAGAAAATGGCAAGGGCGATGAAGGCGGCGGGAGAGTCCATTGAAAAAATCATTCGGTATACTAATTTAAGTCGTGAAGAGATCGAAAAACCATAGACCATAAAGGGCCTGGTGGATAACATTTCTCTGTCATCGGACAAATTTTTTCTGATAACGGACAATATTTACTCGTCATCGAGTAACAATCACTGGACGTAAAAAGGGATCGACAAATTTTCGGGCACTACTTTTTTAATTTTTTTGTCGATGTCGAAGAGTCCTTTGATGTGGTAGATATATATGTCGGTATCAAGTAGACACTTTTTCATAGGGTGAGGGGCTTCTCTCTGAAATGCCTTGAACTGTGAATTTCTGCGATGATTTCACCGGCTGTTTTTTCGGAGATGAAACTGCCGTAGGTCTCCGCCAGGATTTCTTCTTTAGTCTTTTCCTTTTTTATTTTTTTTCTTCATCGGACCAATTCTGGATCAGATAAATATAGCTATCCAATATTTTCTCTCCATAGCCAGAGATGTGATGTTCTTTTTTGATCATACACCAATTAAATTATAAATACTAAATAAATTCAGTGGGAGTAATCAGCATTTAAGTTAAAAAGCAGGAAAACGGAGGATGAAGAAAAGCCGGAAGCATAGATTTTTTTTAGTCGGTTGACAGGGCTTAAAACTAAAACCGGGGGGATGGCAAGGAAAATTAATAATTTGGTGCTTGAGGCGGACTGTTGTTTCTGGTATAATACTTCCGGTTGATGCGCCTGTAGCTCAGAGGATAGAGCGTTGGTCTCCGGAACCAAAGGCCGCGCGTTCGAATCGCGCCAGGCGCATTGATACAATCAGCTTCCAGAACTTCAAAGAGATCCCCCAGGACTTGACATTGTCCGGATGAGGTAGTTTGATTACTACACTTCCGGTAGGCAAAATGAAGGAGGTCCGCAGCGCCGTTCTATTTCGTAGCCAATTCAGGAGTATAGGAAAGAAGAGAGCCACTCATAGGGTATAGGGAATTATTTTTTGGTGGTTCTAAAATAAGCCCGATCTTCTTTTATCGTTAAAAGTGAAGTAAAATGATACGTTTATTTGGCCGATGAATGTTAATTTCAGAAAAATCCCATATGATACCCGGAGAATCCGACATGAGAAATGCCGAATATATTTTGCGCTGTGTTTGTCCGATGATATTGAATATTAATCTGAAGTAAACACCCTGATAAATTTTTCTTATATTATATGATGATCGGCCTGGTTGAGTGAGTAGGTGAGTTTCGTGTCGAAATAATCTGACCTTTCAAAACGCTTTTGCTCCCCGATGGGCTGCAATGAGCTGACCAATAAGATAAAGTTAAGTGCATAATTTTTTTTATAAGGAGATCATCATGATTGAAATTGTGAAAGACAATATTAAGAATTTGCTGAGAGAGAAACAGGTCTCTTTGGCCATGATATTTGATCGCAGAGGCGATATTCTCTGGCACTACGGCCGGGAAGTAAGAGGCAGAAACGTAGAAGATGGCGAGGGATTTTGTAAGAGTTTCATACAGAAGACATTGACAGAGGTGAGTTCAGGGGGCAAAGGCGGAGGTATGATCGATTCGTGCCGTGATTCTCTATCCAGCTCGGCCCTGTTTTTCCCCATCAAGAGTGTTTTAATCGAACCCATTGACGATTTCTATTTTTTATATCTGGACAGTGGGGTGAAGGGGTCTTACAGCAAGTCGGAGCTTCGGGTTTTCACCACCCTGTTCAGTTTGCTCAAAGACATTGTGTCCCGCATCCGGCACCATCAATCGGATATCGGCGGTATGACGGGTAAGAGCAAGGCGATGGAGAGGGTCAGGGAATTGGTGTTGAAATATTCGGTTGAAGAGGAAGTACTTTTACTCACCGGCGAGACAGGGGTGGGTAAGAATCATGTGGCCGAATTGATACACCGTTATTCGGGGCGAACCGGTAAGTTGGTGGTGGCGCATATGCCCACGATCCCCAGGACGTTGTTTGAGAGCGAGATCTTCGGACACCGCAGGGGTGCGTTTACCGATGCCCGGTCGGACAAGAAGGGTATGGTGAGCGAAGCCGAGGGGGGCACGCTGCTTCTGGATGAGATATCCGAGGTTCCCTTATCGTTTCAGGCCAAGCTGCTGCGATTTATCGATACCCGTAAGTACAAGATATTGGGCGAATCGTTCGAGCGGCAGGCGGACATTCGGATATTGGCGGCCACCAATAAAGATTTGCCTCGGGCCATAGAGAGGTTGGAGTTTCGCGAAGATCTTTATTACCGTCTTGGTGTTCTTGAGATAGAGATTCCGCCGCTGCGTTTGCGAAAGGAGGATATCAAGCCGTTGGTGTTAGCCAACCTCGGCTATTTAAAGGGTAAAGAGATAGGCGAGGATTTTTGGCCGGAGGTATTGGTTTATTCGTGGCCGGGTAATGTACGGGAGTTGTTTACGGTGTTGAAGCGGGCGGGTATATTGCTGGAGAGTCCTATTACGGGTAAGGATATTCGGGGCATCATTTATGGTCGCGGCGGTCGAGTTCCCTTTGAGGCAATTGGCGATGATGTGGAGAGGGTCGATGAGGTGTGGAATCGTCTTCAGGCAGGCGAGAGTTTTTGGGATGTGGTGAAGATGCCTTTTATGAGGCGGGTTTTAAACATGGGTCAGGTGAAGGCGTTAATCAGGCTGGCGCAGAGGGAGGCTGGCGGTGGCTACAAAAAGATTTTGGCTTTGCTCAATATTGAGCCGAAAGATTACAAACGGTTTTTAAATTTCATCAATGATTACAGACTCAATAAATAGATTCTGAAGATAACCAGAATAAATATGAAAATAATCAGAATGGTGTACCCCGCTATATTGCTCTTCTTTAAAAGTCACCTACTACTAACAAAATATTTCTGAAAATATCCAGAATTATTCTTTAGGCACAAGATTCAGGGTTTAGCCAGGTGCCTTTGTTGATGGGCTTTTTCCCATTGGCGACGTATTGGCATCGTAATTGCTAAGGGTCTCTATATACGATACCACAACAGTAATAATAATGAGTGCTTTTTTTATAAAGTGAATTTGACATCTTGAGGGCGGAAGCCCAGGTTGTTTATAAATTAAGAATAAATCCCAGGGTTTTATTCTATACATTCAACCATTATCTCAGTTCTCATTCATTGTTAGTTTTTCACCACCATTTACTATTATTCTATAGTGATTCCCGAAATTCCAATCGACTAAAATTTATATGATTGCTTCTTCATGGGGGGGCATTTACAAATATTTTTTCTGGAGATCACAACATGCTCAGTCGGGATTATGATAGGCTTGTACTGGCTGCCGGACAGAATGCGAAAGAGAGGGATTTCTGGTTAAACAAATTAGCCGGAGATCTCGTTAAGAGCGGCTTTCCCTATGACTACAATAATAAAGTCGGCTATAACTATAATCTTACGCCACTGAAATTTAGTTTTAGCGGAGATCTGTTTTCAGAATTATTGAGAATGGCCAGAGGATCTGATGTGAAGCTGCATATGATATTAATGGCTGGATTGGTGATGCTGCTGGAAAAGTACAGCGGGCACCGGGATATTATAATCGGGATTCCTATTTATAAGCAGGATGTTGAGATTGATTTTGTGAATACAGTTTTGATGATCAGGAACCGGATTGATGAAAACATGGCATTCAAAGAAATATTATTGTCAGTCAGAGATAATATTATCGAAGCAACCGACAATCAGAATTATCCGCTCGAGATATTAAGCGAGCAGTTAAACTTTTTTCATGGTGAAAATGACGTTCCCTTAGTCGATGTTGTGCTGCTCCATGAAAACATTCATGACCGGAAATATCTTCAGTCTATTAACTACAATCTACTTTTTGCCCTCCAGAGGAGTGATACGGGGATTGAAGGTGTACTGGAGTATAATGCCGCCTTATATAAGGAAGACACCATAAAAAAGATTGTTGACCACTATAACCGCCTTTTAGAGGTTGCGCTCTCTGATGTAAATATTCGATTAATAGATATAGACATACTGTCCCCCCAGGAGAGAAAGAGACTCCTGTATGAATACAATCGGACTGAAACCGAATATGTAAAAGAGCAAACGGTTCAGGAATTATTTGAGGCTCAGGTTGAAAGGACGCCGGATCATCTGGCCATCGTTGGGCCGCACCTCTCCTCGTCTCCTTCGAGGCAGATGGGCCAGATTTCCTATAGGGTATTCAATACGAGGGCCAATCAACTGGCCGGATTGCTGCGGCAAAAAGGCGTGGCGCCGAACGGTATTGTCGGCATGATGGTGGAGAGATCTTGTGAAATGCTGCCTGGCTTATTGGCAGTGGTGAAGGCGGGGAGCGCCTATTTGCCTATAGATTTAGATTACCCTGAGGGGCGCCTGGAGTATATATTGAGGGATAGCGGATTGGAAATTTTATTGACCGGTAGTGAATCTGCAACCGCAAACGTACCGGGATTTGCCGGCGATGTCATAGCGATAGGTGACACGACTATTTATGAATGCGATTCGGCGAATCCGGAGACCCTTAACAGTATGGCGGATATTATTTATATCATTTACACTTCGGGTACTACGGGAACGCCCAAAGGGGTGCTGATAGCACAGGAGAATGTGCTCTCATATGTTTATGCCTTCAACAGCGAATTCCCGGTTTCCGCCGGAGATGTTTTTCTTCAACAGGCCTCTATCTGCTTCGATGCCTTTGTAGAGGAGGTATATCCTGTCTTATTCAAAGGGGGGCGGGTCGCCGTCTGTCCGAAAGAGGTGATTATGGATACCGGGGCACTGGCGCTCTTTATGGCCCGGCATAGTATCACCATGGTGAGTTGCTCGCCGTTATTGCTAAATGAGATCAATAAGTTTGATGATCTGAACGGTATCCACACCTTTATTAACGGCGGAGATGTACTTAAGAAAGATTATGTGAGTGCTCTTTTAGAGAAGGGAAGAGTATACAATACGTATGGGCCTACGGAGACAACGGTATGTGCCACCTATTATCGATGCTCTGACGAGGATGCGGCGAATCCGCCTATCGGGAAACCTATCACCAACTATAAAGTCTATATTGTAGATCGTAACACCGCCCTGGTTCCGCCGGGTGCGGCCGGAGAGCTGTGCATTTCAGGCGATGGCCTATCCCGGGGTTATTTAAACAGGGTGGAGTTGACTTCGGAAAGGTTTATTGCCAATCCCTGGATAACGGCTGAGAGTCTATATCGAACAGGGGACCTGGCCAGGTGGCTGCCGGATGGCAATATAGAGTATTTGGGCCGGATCGATGATCAGGTGCAGGTCAGGGGATACAGATTGGAACCCGGCGAAATAGAGGCTCAATTGTTAAATTATGAGGGAATCCGGGAGGCGGTGGTACTGGCTAGAGAGGACAGGGGGGGAGAGCAGCGTTATCTGTGTGCCTATGTGGTCGCCGATAGAGAATTTGCCAGAGGTGAGTTACGGGAATATTTATCGAAAGAGTTGCCCGATTATATGATTCCGTCGTTTTATATTCAATTAGACCGGATACCCCTTACTCCGGGCGGTAAAGTGGACAGAAAAAGGCTTCCGCAGCCGGGAATAACGAGGGACCGGGAGTATGTGGCTCCCCGAAACGAAATGGAACAGGCGTTGGCAAAGTTATGGTCGGAAGTATTGGAGATCGAAGAGGATCATATCGGCATCGATGCCGACTTTTTTGAGTCGGGGGGATATTCCTGGAAGGCAACCCTATTAATTTCGCGGATACACCAGGTACTAAATGTCAGATTGCCGCTGTCGGAATTTTTCAGAAATCCGACCATACGGGCCCTGTCGGCATACATAGATGCAGCGGCAAAAGATCGTTACGTGGCCATCCAGCCGGTGGAGCGGAAGGATTACTATCCATTATCGTCTGCCCAGAAAAGGTTGTACATTCTCCAGCAGATGGAACCGGACAGTGTGGCCTACAATATGCCGCAGTTCCTGCCGCTGCCGGGAGAAGTAGACCAGCAAAAAATGGCAGCCACCTTCCGGAAGTTGATCGCCCGTCATGAGAGTCTGCGAACCTCTTTTTTGATAGTCGGGGATGAACCGGTACAGCGGGTTCACCATACGGTCGATTTTGCCGTAGAATATTATGACTTAGACGATTCAGCCCGGGATATAACCAGGGATTTTGTAAAACCCTTTAATCTAACAAAGGCCCCGCTGCTGCGGGTGGTGTTGATCAAGGTCTCGTCTTCGCAGTCAAAGATCTTATTGGATATGCACCACATCGTCACCGATGGCCTATCTCAAGCGATTCTGGCCGAGGAATTGTCGAGAATTTATTTCGAGGCAGGCTTGCCCCCCCTGAAACTCCAATACAAAGATTATTCCCAATGGCAGAACAGCGGTCACCAGCAAGGCTTATTGAAAGAGCAGGAGGCATATTGGTTGGGGGAATTTTCCGGCGAGCTCCCGGCGCTCCAACTGCCTACCGATTACCCAAGGCCCTTTATCCAGAGTTTTAAGGGCTGTCGAGTCAGGTTTATATTAACGGAGAACGAAACCCGAATCCTGAAGGATCTCGCCAGGGAAGATAATGCCACCCTGTATATGTCTGTGTTATCGGTATTTATTATTTTGCTTGCCAAACTAAGCGGCCAGGAAGATATCATTGTCGGCACGCCGGTGGCCGGGCGCCGGCATTCGGATCTGGAACGTATTGTGGGCATGTTTGTCAATACCCTGCCCTTACGACACTATCCCGCCGGGAAAAAGACGGCCCCCCAATTTCTGGAGGAAGTCAAAAGGCGGACGCTGCAGGCCTACGAAAACCAGGAGTACCAGTTTGAGGATCTGGTGGAGAGGGTATCTGTCCGTCGGGATACCGGTCGCAACCCGCTGTTTGATGTGATGTTTACCCTGTTGAACCCGGACGAATATGGTGACAAAATTCCGGATACCGTTGAACGCAGCCCTTATGAACATCGAAAGGGTATATCGAAGTTTGATATGAGTCTGACCGCCGTTGATGCTGGCACCAGGTTATTTTTTATACTGGAATACTGCACCAGGTTGTTTGAACCCGGCACCATCGAAAGATTCATCGCCTATTTTAAACAGATCATATTCGTATTAACTCAAAATCCCCGGAGCAGCATATCGCAACTGGAAATCATCACCCACCGGGAGAAGCGCCGGATACTGGATGAATTTAACGCCACCGCAGCCGAATATCCAGGGGATAAGACCGTTCACCAATTGATTGAGGAGCAGGTGAAGAGAACACCGGGGGCTGTAGCCGCGGCCTTTGAAGATCATCAGGTATCATACGGGGAATTGAATGAGAAAGCCAACCGGATAGCCGGGAAATTGAGGCACAGGGGAGTGAAGGCGGACGGGATAGCCGCCCTGGCGGTAGATCGTTCGCTGGAGATGATTATCGGCATGGTGGCTTCACTGAAAGCGGGTGGCGCCTATTTGCCGGTAGATCCGAACTACCCGGCAGCCAGGAAAAAGTTCATGCTTGAGAACAGTAGAGCCGTTGTCTTGTTGACCCAGACGAAGTATAGAGAGAATGATGGGGCGGTCTGGCAAAATATGTCTGCCGATCACATTTTCTTTTTGGATGATGCGGCTGTCTATGCGGGGGAGGCGGCGAATCTTAATTTGATCAATCAGCCAACAGATTTGTGTTATGTCATTTATACTTCCGGCACCACCGGGAATCCCAAAGGGGTGATGATTGAACATTCCGCCTTGATAAACTTCATTTTTTCCATGTACGCTGATTACAACATGGACTTTAGTCCATTCGACCATTGCCTGAACTTAACGAACTTCTCGTTTGATGTGAGTGTCGCCGAGATATTCATGCCGCTGGTATTTGGCGCCAGTATCGTTGTATTGCCCTTTGAAAAGATCTTTGATCCCCATGAACTGGCCAGAGCCATTGTTGAAAGATCGATCACCTTTACCTATATCCCCCCCGGTTTATTAAAGGATGTGTACGAAAATCTCAAACTGTATCAATCGAAATTGACGTTGAACAAGATGTTGGTGGGGGTGGAGCCGATAAAAGATTATACCCTGGAAAATTATCTAACGTTGAACCGGGAATTGCAGATGGTGAACGGGTACGGGCCGACTGAGGCGACGATATGCGCCACCACCTACCGATATGATTCCCATGAACCGGCGGACAAGAATGTACCGATTGGCAAGCCCTTAGCCAACACCAATATATATTTGTTGGATAAGTATCTTCATATGGCCCCCATAGGCATCGCCGGGGAGTTGTGTATTTCCGGGGATGGACTGGCCAGGGGTTATTTATGGAGTCGGGAACTGACGGAGGAGAAGTTTATCTCCAATCCCTTTAAAGCGGGCGATCGGTTGTACAAAACCGGTGATCTGGCCCGGTGGTCGTTGGCGGGGTACATCGAGTTTTTGGGCCGCGTCGATCATCAGGTTAAGATCAGGGGGTTCCGGATAGAACCGGGCGAAATTGAGGCCCGGTTAATGAAACATGAAGGGATCGAGAAGGCGGTCGTGATGGATCGGCAAAGGGAGGGTGGGGAGAAATATCTTTGTGCCTATATCGTTTACAAAAAATCGTTGCCGCCGGCACCCCCTGACACCGGATTGAAGGAATATCTATCCCGGGTACTGCCGGATCACATGATACCGGCCTATTTTGTCGCCTTAGCGGAGATTCCACTAACGGCAAACGGAAAAACAGATCGTCAGGCATTACCGGAGCCGGCAGTGATCGCCCTGGATTCCTATGTACCCCCCAGGGATGAATGTGAAGGAAGACTGGTTGAGATATGGGCGGAAGTGCTGGGAATTGAAAAAGATGCCGTCGGCATAGATTCCAACTTTTTCGATTTGGGCGGTCACTCGTTGAGCCTGATCAAGATGAATACAAAGGTGAAAGATAGTTTTAACAAACATATTCCGGTGTCCACCCTGTTTCGCTTGAGTACGGTCAGGGCTCTGGCTAAGTATCTAAACGACGAGGAGATCGATCTCCAGGTTTCGGATGAAATGCTGGAGGAATCGTTAGAGACAATGGATGAGACCTTGAGTTTGTTGATGGAGGACGATAGTGGATAGCGCGAGCGGGGAGACCCGCTATTCAGGTCTGGAAATCGCGGTCATCGGCATGGCCGGAAGATTCCCCGGAGCGAATCACATCAATGATTTCTGGAAAAATTTGCAGAATGGCGTCGAATCGGTAACCTTCTTTTCCGATGAAGAACTCCTGAAAGCGGGTATAGATCGAAGCCTGGTCGAACACCCCGATTATGTGAAGGCAAAGCGAAATGTCGACGGAAAAGAGTATTTCGATTCCTCCTTTTTCGGCTACCTGCCGGACGAAGCCAGGACATTGGATCCGCAAATACGCATTTTTCATGAATGTGTCTGGGAAGTCCTGGAGGATGCCGGCTACGACCCCGGTAAATATCGCGGCTTAATCGGACTTTTTGCCGGGGCAAAGGCAAACATTAATTGGGAAGCCTATGTCATCGTATCCCAGGGCACGGTGTCTGTCGATAGCTTTACGGCCGCCCAGTTGAGAAACAAGGATTTTTTACCCACCCTCATATCGTACAAATTGAATTTAAGGGGGCCGGCGGTTTATGTATATACCGCCTGTTCCACTTCACTGGTTGCCGTTCACCTGGCCTGCCGGAGTCTATTAATGGGTGAGTGCCAACTGGCCTTAGCCGGTGGCGTGACCCTGTCGCATTCCTCCATATCGGGATATCTCTACCAGGAAGGTATGATTTCGTCTGCGGACGGGTACTGCCGTGCCTTTGATGCCGATGCCGGAGGCACTGTGGGCGGCGATGGCGCAGCGGTGGTGGCGTTGAAGAGACTGAAAAATGCCGTGGCCGATGGCGATCACATATCGGCGGTGATTAAAGGTTCTGCCCTCAACAATGATGGCGACCGGAAAATGGGATTTACGGCGCCCAGTGTGGATGGGCAGGCAGAGACGCTGAGAGCCGCCTTCAAGATGTCACGGCTGGAGCCCCGAAGTATCGGCTACATCGAGACCCACGGCACCGGTACGGCGCTGGGAGATCCCATAGAGAGCGAAGCGCTGATTCAGGTATTTGGCAAGACCAATGAGAAATATTGCGCACTGGGAGCGCTGAAGACCAACATCGGCCACCTGGATACAGCCGCAGGAGCGGCGGGGTTCATCAAAACGGTATTGGCCCTGAAGCATCGCCAGATACCGCCCACCCTTCATTTTAAGCAGCCCAATCCTAAAATAGATTTTGAAAATAGCCCATTTTATGTCAATACAGGGCTGAAGAAGTGGGAAAATGACCGTTATCCCCTGCGGGCGGGGGTCAGTTCATTTGGGATCGGGGGCACCAATGCCCATGTGATTCTGGAAGAGGCGCCGGAGCCGGAGCCTTCCTCCGCCAGTGGGGAATACCAGCTCCTCTTACTCTCCGCTAAGGGATCGTCGGCCCTGGAGCGGCTGACCCACAGGTACAGGGATTTTCTTGCCCGGAATGCCGATATTAATCTTGCCGATGTCGCCTATACTCTTCAGGTGGGAAGAGGTGAATTTTCACACCGGCGTATGTTGCTTTGCCGGGACATTGACGAGGCCGTCCGGATTCTCTCCTCTCCCGAATCGGATCGACTGAAAACATACACAGTTAAAATGGAGAGTCGATCTATTGTATTTATGTTTCCCGGCGGCGGTTCGCAGTATTTGAATATGGGTAAAGAACTCTATGAGAAGGAGAGGGTATTTCGTCAAGAGATGGATCGTTGTTTTGAAATTTATAAGGCCCAGGGGGGATTCGATATCAAGAAGGTTCTTTATCCTGATACAAAAAAAGCTGCGCCGCCGGAGAATTCTTCGAGATCGCCTGAGGAACAAATCAACCAGATAGAATATACGCATCCTTTGCTGTTTTTCTTTGAATATGCCTTGGCCAGGCTTTTGATGAGATGGGGGATCAGACCGGAGGTGATGATTGGCCACAGCAGCGGGGAGTATGCGGCGGCCTGTTTATCCGGTCTCTTTTCATTGACGGATGCCCTGAAACTGGTGACCCTGAGGGGAAAATTGATGCAGCAGGTGCCCCCCGGTGCCATGCTCAGTGTCTCTCTCTCTGAAGAGGAACTGGTTTCGCTGCTGCCGGAGAGCCGTGAACTCTCGTTGGCGGCGGTGAATGCCCCGTCGTTGTGCGTGGTATCGGGACCCTGTGCGGCTGTGGGTGATTTAGAAGAGCGGCTGAAACAAAAGGGAGTCGAACACCGACGGCTTCATATTTCCCATGCCGCCCACTCGAAAATGATGGAGCCCATTTTGCCGGAATTTGCCGGGGTATTTAATTCGATCACCTTCAATAAACCCACCATTCCTTACATCTCAAACTTAACCGGTCGACCGGCTGAGTTTGAGGAGATCTCTTCACCCCAGTACTGGTGCCGACACCTTCGGGAAACGGTGCGTTTTGCCGACGGATTGAGACATTTAATTAAAAATAAAAATGCCCTGTTTGTCGAGGTGGGGCCAGGAAAAGCACTCTCCACTTTCGTCCACCGCTTTGAAACCGAAGACGGCGGCCGCCGGGTCAACCATCTAATCCGACACCCCCAGGAACAGGTGTCCGATCTCCGTTATCTACTAAATAGAGTCGGCACCCTATGGCTGTACGGTGTATCACCGGACTGGAACGGTTTTTACGAAGATGAACGCCGACGACGCCTGTCTCTGCCCACTTATCCCTTTGAGAAGATCAAGTATCCCCTGGGCATGAGTGCCGCCAAAATAGTATCCCGGATAAATCCCGGGGCGGCCGGTGTTAGAAGAACGGAGGTATCGGACTGGTTTTACGTCTCCTCCTGGAAACGCTCACTCCTGCTGCCGGCAGATGAAGAGAAGCCCGAAGAGAGGGGAACCTATCTGTTTTTTATGGATGACTGCGGCCTCGGTTCAGAGTTACGGCACAGGGTCGAAGAACAGGGCGGCAAAGTGGCAGCGGTCAGGAGAGGAACAGTCTTCGAGGAGACATCGGCCTCCTCTTTTATTATTTGCCCAGAGTCAGAGGCCGATTATGTAAAATTATTCCGCCGGTTGGCCGATACCGATTGCCTGCCTGCACAGATCGTTCATATGTGGAATGTTACCAACAGCGGCCTTGAGACCGCTGAAACCCTGAATCAGCAGAGAGTTCGTGAAGCCCAGTACAGCGGCTTTTACAGCCTCTTAAACATCGCTAAGGCCATCGGTCAGCAAAGGCTAATGACCGGCATCGATATCCATGTCATTAGCGATGGGATGCAGGATGTGAACAGCACCGAACGCCTTGACCCGGGAAAATCGACGGTATTGGGGGCAGTAAAAGTAATCCCGCAGGAATATAACCATATCTCCTGCCGGAGTATCGATGTGGATTTAGCCGAAAGCGGCGGGAGTGATAGAGATCGGCTCCTGGATCAGCTTTATGAAGAGTTGACCCATCACACCTCGAATCAGGTCATCGGCTATCGCGGGCTGCATCGCTGGGTTGAGACCTTTGAGCCGGTCAAACTGGCCTGGGCTGACGAGATCCCGGCGGTCTTAAGAACCGGTGGGGTTTATCTCATCACCGGCGGTTTAGGGGAGATGGGGTTGGTGTTTGCCGAATATTTGAGCAGCACGGTGAAGCCCAGGCTGATTCTTACCGGCAGGCGTCGGCTGCCCAAAAAGAGTGAATGGAAGACCTGGTTAGTGGAGGCTGATCCCCAGGACAAAACCAGTCAGATCATCCACAAGCTTCTGGGGATGGAGGAGATGGGAGCCGAGATTCTCTATCTCCAGGCAGATGTCGCCGATCCCGAAGGGATGCAGAGGGGACTTAGCGAGGTGGAAGAACAGTTAGGGCCGATAAATGGCATTATTCACACCGCCGGTGTGGCCGATAGTGCCGGGGTGATTCAAAATCGCAGCTTCGGGGAAAACGAGAAAGTGTTTGCGGCCAAAATTTACGGTACACTAACACTGGAGCAAATGACAAGGGGAAGGAAATTGGATTTTCTATTCATCTGTTCCTCCCTGGCAGGTATCGTCACTCCCTTTGGTCAGGTGGGATATTGTGCCGCCAACCTGTTCCAGGATGCCTTTGCCCGTTACCAATCCAGGACAGCCGGAAATGGAACCTTTGTACAGAGTATCGGCTGGGATTCCTGGCAGGAGGTGGGCATGGCCGCGGCGGCCGCAAAGAAAAGGCAGGGTCAACCTGGAGGGAAACAGGCGATTAACACCGGCATAAACCCAGAGGAGGGGGTGGAGGTCTTCAGGCGTGCACTTTGTCACCTGAGCCGTCGTTTTCCCTATCTGGCGGTATCGACCGGGGAATTAAATGCCATTTTGACGAATGATCGCTGGCCGAAGGAGAGTGATGACGGCCTGACGGACCGGCCCCAGGAGATGGAAGTTGCCGTCGACCGGCCGGCGTTAACCACAACCTACGTGGAACCCTCAACAGCCGCAGAAGAAGCACTGACAAAGATATGGCAGAGTTTTTTTGGGATAAGTAAGATCGGTATAAACGACGATTTTTTCGAGCTGGGGGGGGACTCTTTAAAAGCCATGAACATCGCCGGGATTATCCACCGGGAGTTACAGGTAGAACTTCGGCTGGCAGACTTTTTCTCCCGCCCCACCATTGGACATCTGGCAGAGCTTATCGATTCTTCAAAAACGACAGAATTTGCCCGGATCGAGAATTGCGAGGAGAGAGAATATTATCCTCTCTCTTCTGCCCAGAAGAGGTTGTATGTTCTTCAACAGATGGCGCTCAAGAGTACCGCCTACAATTTACCGGTATTTATCTCGGTCAAGGAGGATATCGATGGAGAACAGTTGGAGGATACGTTCAAAAAAGTAATCAGGCGGCATGAAAGTCTGCGAACTTCCTTTGACATAGTCGATGAGGAACCGGTGCAAAAAATCCATCGGGAGGCCGTTTTTAAAGTAGAATATAGACATCTCGCCGCGGGCCGGGGCCAAACGGTTAAAGAGGAGCCTGGGCATTCCCCTCAAACTCTTCAAGATTTTATTCGGCCCTTTGATCTGTCAAAGGCGCCGCTGCTGCGGGTGGTGTTGATCAAGAGCGAATCTTCGGCGCCGAGGCTCTTTCTGGATATGCATCACATCATCACCGACGGGGTATCCCAGACGATATTGATTGATGACTTTAAAGCACTGCATGGGGGAGAAGCACAGCCGCGCCTGCGATTACAGTACAGGGATTATGCCCGGTGGCAGAACAGCGACGGGCAGCAGGGCTTGATGAAGACCCAGGAGTCCTACTGGCAGCAGATATTTTCCGATGAGATACCGGTGTTAAATGTGCCCATCGATTATCCGAGGCCCTTTATCCAGAGTTTTGAGGGCAGCCTGGTGGAATTCATTTTATCTGGGAAGGAAAGCCGGCAATTGAGGGAGATGGCCAGTCAGGAGGGGACCACCATTTCCATGACGATTTTATCGATATTTACGGTGCTGCTGTCGAAGTTGAGCGGCCAGGAGGACATCGTGGTGGGTACTCCGACAGCGGGGCGCCGTCATGCCGATCTGGAGGGAATTGTGGGCATGTTTGTCAATACCCTGGCCTTGCGGAATTATCCTCATGGGGATCAGAGTTTCAGGCAATTTTTAGCCGAAGTCAGGGAGCGGACACTTCAGGCCTTTGAGAACCAGGCCTATCAATTTGAGGATCTGGTGGATCGCTTAGCCGTACCCAGGGATACCGGTCGTAACCCCTTATTTGACGTGATGTTTAATTTGCTGAACCAGCGGGAATATTCTGAGTATTTCCCCGGCGAGAGAGCCCAGCGTCCCCATCGGCATCGCCGGGGGATAGCCAGGTTTGATCTGACCCTGACTGCGGTTGAGTTGGGGGAGACTCTGTTCTTTTCTTTTGAATACT